>NZ_JACXZC010000034.1 GCF_020281205.1 Empedobacter stercoris | reverse complement strand
AAAAATAATAAATTTATAAACCAAACACTCTCTTAATTTTTAGAAAGAGGTGTCCAAATCATTTTGACAACGTACATATTTTTGTAGGTTCTTACTGGGTTAAACCATTTTTACTTTACCGCTAATACTCTCTATAGTCAACTCAACTTTCTCAAAATTATCCTTATCAAACAAATAGATTGATAAACGATTATCTTCTACCAATTTGATGTTTGTTAAATTATCAATAACAGCATTTAAACTCTCTTTCAATTGTCCAACAGATACGTTATCACTTTTACTACCCCATACTATACAATAAGCTCTTTTTGTTCCATCTACTTTATTTAAATTACAGATATCAGATGGATCGATTGTAGGAGTTTCTCCAATACTTTTTCCATTTCGAACTAATTTTAGCTCAAAATGAAGTGCTGGACCAATGTGTTGAAAACCTTTAGATAACGTATGTTCTTGGTTGTTATTTTTATTCCAAATTTCCTCGTTTAAATTGAGATTTTTATCATTCAAAATCGTTAAATCTCTCATGAATAATTTTCTTTCAATTTGAGGATTTCTTAAATAGTGTGTTACCTCTGTATGTACTGAAAATGGTAAATCTTGATCATTTAACACAACTTGCAATTCCATAAACAACCAACACTTCAAGTCGCTTTCTGTAAGAATAAGCTTTGGATTTTCTTTAAATTTATTAAAAAGAGATTCCATCGCACAATCTGTTAATTCGTAGTACTTTACAATATGTACTTGATCATTCATAGCTAAATTTTGTTAGTGTTAATTTTATTCTGTAATTGACCTATAAATATGTTTTGATATCTCTAAAACACGATCTCTATCCCAGTTGTTAAAATGGATTTCGTGTTGGAATTTTGGCCAATTCCCTGTTTGTTCTCTGTGTTGAAAAACTAATTCCGCTTCAATAGCTTCTACAAAATTAATTATTGGTTTGTTCTGCTCCTTATCGTCTGTTAATGTTGCATCGAAAACAAAAACCAGTAATTCCATTTGATCGATTTCATTTTTCCATTTATAGCCATGATATCCTGTTTTACCATTAGCTCTAAGCCCATTATTTAAACGTGTGGTGATCGATTGAGAGGTATAACCGATGTACACTATCTCTCCAGCAATCTTCATCACATAAATCTTAGGAACTTTATTTTTGGTTAATGGTGCTGAAAACCGAATGGGATTACCATCTAATTCTATCACCATGTTTTTACGAGACGCTACGGTCTCCTCAATTTTCAGCTGAAATCGATAGGGAGCAGAATACTTCATTAAAACATTTGATTGATTAATGCTTTTTGTAATGCTTTTGAGGATTGAAGTTTGGATTTTAATTTTGAAACATTTAATTCCAAATCATTCAAATTATTATAAATCTCTAACTGTTTTTCAACATCAGGTAAGTGAAGTATTAGTTTATTCTTTAAATCTGTTTTAGATAGATTAAACCTTGTAGAACCTTGTGCTCGTAAATTTAGGAAATTCCTAATCTCACTATTTCTAAACAAAAATTTAGCATAACGAGGATCTAATTTTGAGAAATCAAATAATCTAAAACCAAAGCAAAAAGAATTTAAGTAATAATTTCTCAAGTCTTTTAATACAACAGAAGTTAAGCCAACTTCATCTGGAGTTTCAGAAGAACCTGTAAAAATTATATCTCCATATTTAACTTGATTTTGATTCTCATTAGAATTAATTCTCACTAAATCAAATTCTTTTTCATTAATCTCAAAATTTCGATAAACGTTTAAATAGTTTATATATCGTTCACCTTCACCAAAGTCAATTTTAGTTTTACCATTTAAACCATTATATGTTTCACCTAAATCACTTAATAAATATTCATTTTTACAGTATTTATTTTTCCTAGAAGTAAGTTCATTAATATTTTTATGATAAAATGATTTATACCTTAGAATAACCTCCAAATCTTTTTCGATGACCTCATCCATTGCCCATAATAAATCGGCTAATTCTGCTTGTTGGTCTTTTGGTGGAAGAAGGAATTCTTGATGCTTTAAATCAGACCAATTTATCGTTGGGGATAATCCACCTACCGAAATGTCTACCATTCGATGCATAAACTGATCGGAATGTAAAAAGAAAGGAAATAATCTCGCATCAATCAACTCTTCGTTTGCTCGAAATACAAATGCATGAGCAGAACAAATACCAGCTTGTTTTACAATACCAGCTTTTCTTTGGTACGCACGTCTTTTCCCAAAAATAATATCACCAGGATAACATTTTAATTTACCTCCTTTAACATCATCTGGAGTACCATTTCTACGAATATGAATCGTTTCTCCGTCTAAATGTTCAAGTCCATAGTAAATTTCTAAATCCGTATTTTTAGGATCTACTGTTTCAGCAATACGTTTAGCAATTTTTTCAAACGGAAATGATTCCCAATTGGATTTATCTATATTATCTAATACCATTATGCCTGTTTTTCAAACAATTTATTCATACTATCTACTAAAACATCAGATGCTATTTCCCAATCATTAATAGCTTCTTTTAAAGTAATTTGCTCTACATTACTTTCAACGTTTGAAACATATTGCGCAATGTTTAAGCTACCTTTTCTCTCTAAAACATCTTCTTTATCCACTACTACCGCATAGCCTTCAATTGGCTCAAAATTTTTATAGGCAGCATAAATCTTATCAATATGTTCTTTTTCTAAAAAGGAAATACTTTTCTCTTGCTTTACGTCTTTAACTGCATTGATGATTAGAATTTTTCCTTTCTTATGCTCAGGTTTGTTATTATTGGTAATTAATAAACACGCTTCCATCGGAGAATTGTAAAACAAGTTTGGACCTAAACCAATCACTGCTTCTACCACATCAGAATCAATCATATTACGACGCATTTCTGCTTCGCTATCTCTAAATAAAATCCCATGCGGCCACAGCGAAATAGAACGTCCGTTGTTCTTATCTAACGATTTCTGTATGTGTTGTTGAAATGCATAATCAGCACAACCTTGTGGAGGTGTTCCCCAAAGATTTCGTCCCCAAAGATCGTTTATAAACGACTTTTGATCCCAAGACTTAATGGAATAAGGTGGATTCGCTAAAATAACGTTAAACGTCTTTAATTGGTCGTTTTCAAGTAATCCTGGTTCAGCTAATGTGTCACCACGAACAATCTTAAACTCCTCAATTCCGTGCATGAACATGTTCATACGTGCAATGGCAGAAGTAATCAAGTTAATTTCTTGTCCGTATAATTTTAGGTTTCGGTATTCTTTACCTTCTTCTTTTAAATGTAAAGCACAGTTTAGTAGCAAACCACCAGAACCACAAGTTGGATCGTAAACACTTTCTCCTGGCTGTGGATCCATAATCTTCGTCATTAACTTTACAACCGTACGATTGGTGTAAAATTCTGCTGCTGTATGCCCGCTGTCGTTTGCAAATTCCTTGATTAAATATTCATAAGCATTTCCTAATTTATCATCAGCTACATTAGCCAAATTTAGTTGGTATTGCGAGTAATGCTCGATTAAGTTAATTAACGTTTCATCAGACAAACGATTTTTGTTGGTCCAGCTGGCATCTCCAAAAATACCTTCTAAGGTATCTGGGTTTGCTTTTTCAATTTCACGCATGGCATTTTGTATCGCTATACCTACATTAGTTGTGGTTTCTCGTACATCTTGCCAATGCGCTCCTTTTGGAATCTCGAAACGGTGATTCTCTGCAAATAATGCATATTCTAAATCACCATCAGATTCCTTTAATGCTTGTTGGTATTCTTCGTCGTAAACATCACATATACGTTTAAAGAATAACAATGGGAATATATATTGTTTGTAGTCGCCAGCATCAATTGTTCCGCGTAATGCGGTTGCAGCACCCCACAAATATTTTTCTAGTTCTTGTTGTGTCATTGTTCATTAAGACTTTCTAAGTCATACAATCTGTTAAAATCTTCGATATTATTCCTTTGGTTATAGTGATCGTATAAAATGTACAATTCTACATGCTCTAGATTTTGTACTAATTCTAGATTTTTGTTTAATTGTATTTCATTAATGTTACCACCATGAATAACAACCATTTTATATTTTAATGTTTCCGAAAATTTTATATCTAAAATATTATTTTTATCAAAATGAATCCATCCATTTCTACCTTTAATTTTAGAAACAAATTCATTTTTTTTCTTGATATACTTCTCCAAATCACGATTCCAACCTAGATTCGTTTTTAAATCATAATATTCCGTAAAAATATTCTCTTCATTGATAATTGAAAGATCTGGTTTAAACGTAGTCGCTTTACCATTTTTAGAATATCGCAAGCTTGTGGTTTTATCAACTAAAAACCTATAATCTTTTCGATTGATACGTTTAGCTAAAAACAATGCGAATAAATCTTCAATATATCCAGATGACACTTTTGCTTGTCCTCTGATTATATTATAACCTCCATCACCTTCTGCAAGTTCTTTACACTTCTTTTGGTGATCCCATACTTTTTGTAAAAATTCAACCTCAGTCATTTTTAAATATATTTTTCTAAGATTGTTTTAAATTTACTCTCAGCTTCTTGACTTGCCTCCCAGGCTTGTTTTAATTGTTCCACTGCCTCTTGTACTGAAGGTAGATTATCTTCAATGATTTTATCGATGTACAATGGAATATTCAGGTTGTAATCGTTTTCAATAATTTGATTCATATCGACTACTTTTACATAATTTTCAACGTCTTGGTAATTCAAATACCAAGCAAATAATTGATCAACATGCTCTTTTTCTAAGAAGTTCTGGGCACGACCAACTCTAATTTGATCTGCACCATCAACAAATAAAACTTTATTCTTTTTGTTCGAATCTTTTACTTTCTTGAAAACTAAAACACATGCGGCTAATTGAGTTCCGTAAAAGATATTTGGACCCAAACCTATTACAGCTTCTAGAAGATCCATCTCCAATAAAGCTTTACGAATTTTAAGCTCTGAGGCTTTACGGAACAAAACACCATGTGGGAGAACTACTGTCATTCGACCACTAGCATTTAAAGAAGAAATCATGTGCTGAACCCAAGCCATATCTCCATTACCTTTTGGAGGAACACCAGCAATGTTACGACCATACGGATCGTTCAACCACTGATCAGCTCCCCAATCTTTTAATGAGAATGGTGGGTTGGCTATTACACAATCAAACTTTTTTAATCCATCTGCGTCAAAAAATGCTGGGCTACGAAGTGTATCCTCACGTGCAATTTGAAAATCTTCCATCCCATGTAAGAACATGTTCATACGAGCTATAGAACTTGAAGTTAAGTTCTTCTCTTGCCCATATAACTTTAATGTACGGTAATCCTGATTCGTCTCTTTTAAATGATCAACACACTCTAATAGCATACCACCAGTTCCACAAGCTGGATCATAAACAGATTCACCTTCTTTTGGATCTAGGATTAATCCTAGTAAGTTTACAACTGATCGAGGTGTATAAAACTCACCAGCTTTTTTATTGGTTAAATCCGCAAAATGCTTGATTAGATATTCATAAGCATTTCCTAACATATCTGCTTCTACATTTGCATTAGATAATGTATATTGAGAGAAGTGCTCGATTAAATCGATTAATAAACGATCTGATAATTTATTTTTATTACTCCATTGTGCATCTCCAAAAATTCCAAACAAATGGTTCTGGTTCGCTTGCTCGATTCCTCTGAGAGCTTGTTCAATAGCCTGCCCTACATTGATAGTTGTTTCACGTACATCATTCCAATGACATCGTTTTGGAATCTCAAATCGATGGAATTCAGCTAATGAAGCATATTCCTCATCACCATCAGACTCTTCCAATGCCATTGCATATTCTTCATCATATACGTCTGAAATCCGTTTAAAAAATAGTAATGGAAATATATAAATTTTGAAGTCTGAAGCATCAACAGGACCCTTTAAAATCCATGCTGCTTTAGATAAGTATTGTTCAAGTTCTGACAAACTTAGTTTTTCTCCTTTCATTAGTTGTATTAGATAATGTTGCAATTTAGGTAAAACCCAATAATAAAAAAAGAAGCCTTAATAGCTTCTTTGATTCTTTTTTGTTAGAACAAAAATTAATTATAGAAAAACATCTATGCTAAAAGATAAGAATAAGTTTTGTATCAATTTTATTTATTATAAAAAATAATATTATAAATAATTTTTATAATAAAAATATTATACCTATATTTGTGGTGTTCAAATTTTGAAATTAATCAAAAATAAATAGTCCTTATAGCTCTTTGAATGAGCAAAAACGATCTCTATAATAGAGATCAACAAAAAAAATAGTCCTTATGCGATAGCGCATCTATTATTTTAAAAATTTGAAAAGATGGCTGTTAATAAGCCCACTAAACAACCTTACAAGTTGGAAGACATATTATATTCAAGTGATGTATGTGCAAAGCTGAGAATATCATCAAAGACACTCCAACGCTGGGAAAAAACAAAGGGTTTCCCCCTACGAAGGAACAAAATAACAAACATGAAAATGTACGTTGAAGTTGAAGTTGTAGAGTGGTTGTTGAACAATAACAAGTAAAATAAAAGGGGCTATTATGCCCCTTACTTGTACTTGAAAAATATAGATTCTGAATTTTTAGTTGCTTCAAAAAAATCGATTGCTCTGTCGACCTCAGAACGTTTATCATAAAGCGAAAATGCACTATTATCTGACATCGCTTTATGTGTCATCATTTGTACTTTATTACGGTCAATACGAAGATTTAATAAGTTAGTGATAAACGAAGCTCTGCAAACATGACTACTTGCAACTTGTGTCATTTTCTTCACTTCATTAACCTTTCCTACACCAAAAATAGTACGTTCAAGAGTTACTTTATCATTTACTTTCATCTCAAGTAATAATGCTCTTATCTGTCTTGTTATGGTGGTTACACTATCATATTTTGGAAATTCACCTAGACGCTTATAAACTTCAAGTGCTGGCTTCATTAGAGGACTTAATAACTTTATTCCAGTCTTATTTGCTATATTTTTCACACCAAAAAATTCTTCACCAGTTGGAGTCGTAACAGTCTGAGGTTGTTGACCATGCAACAACGCAATACTTTGATGACGCATACCAGTTGTACTTGCTAACATAATGTAATCCTTTGCGTGTTGTGTCGACTTACTTAATGCTTGATGATTATATATTTTATATAAAAGATCTTCATCAAAATAGAAGTCCTTTGAACCTTTACAAGCACCTATTATTAATCGTTTATCATCAAGATGTAATGTTGGATGAAGATGATAACCTCTTATGCGAGCTTCACCAAGCATATATTTTAAACGACTCGTAAATGTGTTCAAAGTGTTCAACGAGTAACCCGCACCATTGGTTATACGACTCTTACTCTTTTGGTGGTTATTTTTTAATTTGATTTTTCCTATTGCTATCTTATTTATCACTTCAATCATTGAGATAAATACATCATAACTAAGCTCATGTATGTATATTTCTTTTTTAAGAAATTCTTGGTAATTTTTAATATGAGTGTTTACTTGTATATATTTTCTCATTGACGACTCAGCTAACTTTTTCTGTCCTTTTCTTACCAACTCTTTCGACTCTTCAATATAATCTTCTATGAAATCAGTAACCAAAATTTCATCTGATTTCTTTTCAACAACTTTTTGTTCTCTACCAAGATTTTCGAGTAATTTTTGTTTAAAAAGTTCTAAATCTACCCCTATTTCTACCCCTAAAAAATACATTAAAGTCTTATCAACTGCCCTCTCAAAATCCTCTAAAACCCTTTTAAATACAAGGACTTCTGGTTTTTTAGAATTTTTTATGTGTTGCGAGTTGAAACTATAATTCTCAGATTTTAATCCGAAATCATTAGGGTTTATTGACTTTCCTATACTTATTTTAAGTCGAGCATTTGGAATATTGAACACACCAGTGATGTATGCGTACACTGGTTGATGTTTAGAAGTGTCCTTACTTTTTAACTGATAGTTAATCATATAGTTATATGTTTTTAAATTATTTCTTAAACAAAAATACCCCCAAATCTCGAGGTGAGAAATAGGGGTACTTTTAATGACTCAAAGTGTTTTTTAATATCTTTTATTGTCTCTTAATGTCTTATTAATAAAATAATTTAACTAAATGACTTACAATTTATTACATTGACTACCAGTCATTTACCGTCTCTAAATCGAAGCCCCAATCAATTCCTTTTGAAATTGCAGGAACTCCTTCGCTCATCCATTTCGGAGCTGGCTGATCTTTTAGGTAATGATCAAAAAATTGTACTTGACGCTTTTGAATATCATTTCTATTGGCACGTTTAATCAAGTTATGATCGTCACCGTTATAGTTTAACATCCATGATGGTTTCCCTAAACGACGCAACGCCATAAACATTTCAATACCTTGATACCAAGGAACTGCACCATCTTCATCGTTATGCATAATAACTACAGGCGTTGTTACCTTAGGCATATTAAATAATGGTGAATTTTCGATGTATAATTCTGGTGCTTCCCACAATGTTTTACCAATTCTACTTTGCGTTTGCTCGTATTGAAATTGACGACTCATACCTGTTCCCCAACGAATTCCACCATAAGCAGAAGTCATATTTACAACTGGAGCACCTGCCCAAGCTGCTGCATACATATCGGTAGCTGTTATCAAATGTGAAACTTGGTAACCTCCCCAACTCTGACCTTGAATACCAATTTTATCACCATTTACCCAGTTATTTTTCTTCAGAGCTTCTACTCCAGAGTTTATATAATCCTCAGCAGACTTAGCTGGATGGCCAACTGTATACGAAATATCTGGTGTAAATACAATATAATCGTTACTCACAAAATACGTATGATTGATTCGTGAAGGTGTTGGTGCAGGCGCTTGATAACGATTCAAATTATCTGAAAGTTTTTCGTAGAAGTAAACAATCATTGGATATTTTTTGTTTGGATCAAAATTCTCTGGTTTATACACCACTCCTGTTGCGTTATTTCCTGAATACGTTTTCCAAGTTACCAATTCTCCATTCCCCCAATAATAATCTTTTTGTTGCGGATTGATAGCAGAAACTTTTTTCTCATCCTTAAAATTCGTTGATACATAAACATCCGGAGAGTTTCGGAATGTTTCTTTGGTATAAATATATTGGTTGGCATTCAATGCTTTCGTCATTTTTTGAACACCCCATGTATTCGACATCACTACTTTTTCGGGATTTTTAGCTTTCGAAATAATAGTTTGATAAACACCTGATTGTTTATTCTGATTATTAAAAGCACCTAAATAAAGTTGCGTATCACGATTTATTGTTTTGAGTTCTTCATTCAACTGATTAATATCAAATGTAATATTGTGTTTACGACCAAAACCATTTGTTACATTTTCTGGACGACGATTTCCAACCAAATCAAATTCCCAAATATCATAACGATCTTTGATTAATACTGTTTCGTCATTATCTGTAAAATAAGCAACTCCATACGCTTGTGCTAAAGTTGGTGAATCATTTTCCTCATCATAAAACTTAACTTTCAGTTTTTTATTCAAAACTTTCGTTTGTTTTGTTTCGATATTATAACTCGACCATAGTCCATTTTCTGCATTATAATACACCGCAAACTTTCCATTTGGAGACATTTCTACTCTTCCTGCTAAACCTTGTGCAAATAATTCTCGCTGTCCATTTTTAACATTCACAATGTAGTAATCTCTACGTCTTGTTAAATCCCAATTTGAAATTAATCGATAGGCATTGTCAGAAGTTCCTAATGCAAAATTTGAATTTCCTTCGTTCAAGATTTCAACTTGATTCATGTCCAAATCTGCTAATTGCGTCACTTTTTCTGGATTTGAAAAATCAATCACAGATAAATACGAACGTTTTTTCTCTCGTTCAAGATTCTTTAATTGTTGCGGTTGAATAAATTCGTCTTTGTAACTCCAAACATCAACCTTTGCATGATCATCTGCAATTATTGTAGTGTCTTTTTCAACTAATTTCGGCATCAAACCTATGAATAAAAAATTTCCATCTTTACTAAATTTTGGCTGACGGTTTTCTGAAACTTGCCAATTTTTTTTCAATCCTAACAATTCAGTTTTCTTTATCTGTTGTGGATTATTTGTTGATGTATGATATAAATAATAGGTTTTGTTCTCCTTTTTCTCTTCATCTGTCGTACCAACAAACGCTACTTTACTTGCCATTTCGTCAAATGCAAATTGTTTAAATTCACCAATTGTATCCACCAACTGCTTTTGAACAAAAGTTGCCGTATTCACTAAGAAAACACCGTATTTTGTTTGATCTAAACTATCTTTTTTCTCTTGTTTTGTCGAAAAAATTAATTGTTTACCATTCTCGCTGAACTCATAATTCATCACATTTTTGAACGATTTTTTCTGACCAGAAATCAAATTTCTTAAAACCAATTCTAAAGGTGTGTCTTTTTTATCTTTTCCTGCGGATTTTACAGGTTTATCTTTTGTTTTTGTTGAATCTGACTTGACATTTTTATCGTTCTTCAAGTCTTCTTTTTCTACTAAATAAGCTAAAAATGAACCTTCCTTTTTAGGCGTTTTAAACGATTTTATATTGGGTAATTTTTCAACTTGATTAGTTGCAAGATTTAAAATTCCGATCGAATCTTTTGCAATTTCGTGTTCTTTTTTCTTTTTGATTCGAACCAATTTCAAATCTTTGTAAAAAGGTTTAATCTTAAAAATAGCAAATTTAGAATCTGCTGTAAAAACACTTTGTTCACCTCGATGAAAACTTAAATTTTTATCCGTTTTCAGACCAAAAAAATTCAACGTATTATCGCTTTCTTGTGCATTTACTTGATAAGCTACCCAAGAACCGTTATTCGACAATTCTTTCATTCCGATTGATTGCCATTCATCAAAAACAGTCAAATCAAGAGGTTTCTTTTGCGCATCAACACTCGTTGTCAATAGAGCTATAGCCGCAGCATACATCGCCTTTTTGGTTAGAAGTTGAGAGGCATAATTTTTCAAAATTTTAGTAGATAAATTCGATTTCATCCTAATTATTATTGTGCGTTAATTTTTAATAGAGTTGTGAAAATACTAAAGTTTTTACAAAGTATTCGTATTATCTCTCGTAATCATTGTATCGTTTGTATTTTTGTTCAAAATATCATTTAAATGAAAAAATATCTTTTAAGCATTGGTTTAGGAATTTCGATGATCTCTTCGGCTCAAAATATTCAAATTGTACCGCTTGGCGTTTATGGAGGAAGTAATGAAAGTAATCTTTCTTCTTATTTAATAGGAGAAGAATCGACGAACGACTACTTGGCTTTAGATGCAGGAACGATTTATGCTGGAATCAATAAAGCAATAGAAAAAGGCACTTTTGAGGAAGAAATTGGAAATGTTCTAAAAAATTATATCAAAGGATATTTTATTTCGCATGGACATTTGGATCATCTTTCTGGAATGATTATTAATTCTCCTGAAGACTCGAAAAAACCTATTTATGGTACTTCGGAAATGATTGATGTTTTGAAAAATAAATACTTTACAAATGATGCGTGGGCAAATTTTGCAAATGAAGGAGAGGCTCCAATTTTAAATAAATATACGTACAATTATGCCAAAATAGGCACTCCATTTAATATAGAAAATACAAATCTCACTGGAACGATTTACGAATTGAGTCATGTCAATCCATTAAAAAGTGCTGCTATTTTAGTTGAAAATGATTCGAATGCCGTTTTATATTTTGGCGATACTGGAGCTGATCGTATAGAAGGAACAACAAATTTACAGACGATTTGGAAAGCTATATCACCAAAAATAAAATCGGGTAAATTGAACACTTTGATGTTAGAGGTTTCTTTCTCTAATTCGCAACCAGAAAATTTATTATTTGGTCATTTAACACCAAAATTAATCAACGAAGAATTAGGAGAATTAGCGAAAATCGTTGGAAAAAATAAATTGAAAGGGTTAAACATCATCGTTACGCATATTAAGCCAAAAGGAGATTATGAACAAAAAATAAAAGAAGAATTACTACAAGATAATCCTTATATGATTCATTATATTTTTCCTCAACAAGGTGAGAGAATTATTTTAAAATAAATAACTATTACTTTATTTATTATTTAAAGACATAATAATTTTTAAGTATTTATTTTTGTCGGTCAATTTTTATCATTTTGATAAAATAGCACTATTGTTCTTTCATTAATTGATTTGGCTATTCTACATTTGAATAAACCAAAAGAAAAAATGACCACGCAAATAGGAGAAATTTTATTGATCGACAATCAACAATATATTATAGCCGAACAACCGTTACACCATTATTTTAAAAATTTAAAACATCCTCCCTATTTTACACCTCCGTCTCCAACATGTTGGAGAGGTTATTATGGAAAATGGGAATTACGAAATGATGAATTATTCTTAATCAATTTTAAAGGATATTTAGATGGGTTAGATGAAGTTGAGCTGGACTATTTGTTTCCAAAAAGTGAAGAAGTTTTTGCCATTTGGTATTCTGGTATTATTAAAATTCCGCAAGGAAAATTATTGGAATTTAACCAATTAACGCACACCTCAATTTATGAAGAAGATTTGATGTTGTGTTTTGAAAATGGAAAACTAATCGATTATATCGTTCATAGTAATTGCACAAATTCTGAACGAGAAGTTGAGATCTAATCGATTGACTGCTTCACAAACTTGTCGGTGGATTCGTCTTGTTATTTGACCATATTATTCTTTCGAATTCACCGATTATTACCAAATAAAAAAGCCAACTTAAAGTTGGCTTTTTTATCTTATTTTCGTTGAAAATTAACAATTTTCGATAACACTTTTTACCACTTTAATTACATTCGGCATAGCATTGTTCGCTGCATTTAAGACATCTTCATGCGAAACATCAAACGAAATTTCTGGTCCACCTAAATCTGTAATTACAGAAACACAGAACACACGCATATCCATGTGGCGAGCAACAATTACTTCTGGAACAGTACTCATTCCAACACAATCTCCACCGATAAAACGTACCAATCCATATTCTGATGGTGTTTCGAAAGTTGGACCTTGTAATCCGACATAAACACCTTGATGAACTAAAATATCATTTGCTTTAGCAAACTCTACCGCTTCGTTCAACATTTCTTTGTCATACGCTTTAGACATGTCTACAAAACGTGGTCCTAATTCGTCGATATTTTTTCCACGTAAAGGATGTTCTGGCATCATGTTGATATGATCTTTTACAATTAAAATATCTCCTACTTGGAAATTTGGATTAACACCTCCTGAAGCATTTGATAAAATAACTTTGTTAATTCCTAATCCATTAAAAACACGCATTGGAAAAGTAACTTCTTCCATCGAATACCCTTCGTAATAATGAAAACGACCAGCCATCATCAAAACTTTTTTACCCAAAATAGTTCCGTATACTAAATGACCTTTGTGTCCTTCTACTGTTACTTGAGGAAAGTTTGGAATATCCTTGTAGTTAATTACAACTTTATTTTCTACTTCGTCTTCTAATTTTCCTAAACCAGATCCTAATACAATTACAAATTCTGGTTGACCTGGCAATAAATTATTGATGTACTTTACAGCCTCATTAATTCTTTCCAACATACTCTAAAATAGTTTGATTAAATTTTTCTTTATCGTTAATTTCGATACGAATCGGAATATAATATAAATCGTCTTTTATCATGGATTCTTCCATCAAACGCATAAAATCTTTCTCCGTTGTCATGATAATTTTATCAAAACGTTTTCTTCCTTCCGTATCTTCGTATCGTTTGTAAATATACTCAATTTCTGATTGACTAAAATTATGATGATCTGGATATTCTAAATGCAATACATTGGCAAAATTTTCTTCTGCAAATTTCACTAAACCATCAGTTTTTGCGATTCCAGTAACCAAAATAACATTTAGATTTTTCCAAGTTGATTTCTCTACATCATCTAATCTTCCTATCAATTTGTTATCATAAACAATTTTCGAGAAAAATAATTGTTGATGGGATTTCAACTTAATTTGTTTCGAAATTTCTTTGTGTTTTTCTTCCGAAATTCGATCAGGACATTTTGTTACAATTACAATATCAGCACGACGAACTCCACTTCCACTCTCTCTCAAATCACCAGCTGGTAACAAAAAATCTTTGTAATATGGGTTATTAAAATCTGTCAACATAATGTTGAAACCAGCTTTTATTGCGCGATGTTGATACGCATCATCCAACAAAATCACTTCTGATTTGTAATGATCTATTAATTTATGAGCTCCAAAAACTCTTTCTTCACAAACAGCAATCAAGATTCTGTTCTTGAAACGTTGAAAAAACTGCATCGGTTCATCTCCAATATCATAAACCTTAGAAGAATAATTTGCAATTAAAAAACCTTTTGTTTTTCGACCATAACCTCTACTCAATGTTGCAGTTAATTTCTCGTCTTTCAACAAATCAATCAAATACATGATATGAGGTGACTTCCCTGTTCCTCCTACAGACAAATTTCCAACATTAATAATGGGAATATTAAATGATGTAGAACGCATCATTCCAATGTTGTAAAACAGATTTCGAACCGAAGTTCCTATCCAATATAAACCAGAAAATGGAAGTAAAAATCTACGCCAATTCATTTTTATTTTTAATATTAAGCGAAAATACTATTTTTAATTCTAAAATAAGAAACTCTTCATTTCTTTATTCAGCTAAAAAAACCTATTCTTTCGAACAGGTTTTTAATTATTTTTAATCGTATAATTTATTCAATTCGTTTGCATAACTCGTTTTATCTTCTATTGTCCAACCATAGGTTTTAGCCAAGAAGTACAAATCGCCAAGATTTTGAATTAATTGTTGATGTGCTTCTTTTTTTAATTTCGATTTATCGACAGTTTTCTCAACATGCTCTACCGCACGCTTCTTAATCCCGTTCAAATCATCTTTACTAAATTTATTAAAAACACTTTGATCCATATCATAAAAACTGACATCAGGATACACTTTTATTTCAACTACTGGAATTGATTTGATTATAATTTTCTTATTTACCGAATCTAATTCAACATCCATTTTTTTTAAATCATAGGTTGCTTGTGCTTTTGCTTTCACTAAAAGTGTTACTTTTTTATCCGACGAAAAAATATCTGTAAAACCAGGTACTGATTTTTTTGATGTATGATTGTATAAATCTGAATAAGTTTGTTCAGCAACAATCATTTTATTCATTCGTTCGATTTGATAAGCTATGACATGCGATTGTTCGGAATAATCTTCTGTTTTAAATTTATCCATGATGAAATACGTAATCATCACGCCAAAAACAAAAGCTACAACGACAAGAATTATTTTTTTTAAATTACTCATTTGTATAATTTGGTGTCAACGGCGTACCATTCACAATCTGTGCCAAATCCTCTTCTAAATATCCAGAAACAGGAGATTCAACAATTCTTCCAACTTCTTCTTTTTTATTATTATAAACGATAATTGTCGGAACACGAATTATATTTTTATTGATTTCTTCTCCATTAAAACTTTTCTTTTGACGGTTAACACCAATCACTTTCAAACGGTTTTGAGAAAATTTAATATCATCTAATATTTTATACAGACGAGGCAATTCGCGACGAGAATCTGGGCACCAAGTTCCTACAAAAACTTCGATACGATAGTTTCTCAAACCTTTCAATGCTCTTAGTTTACTTTTTTCAACTTCGTAAGAATTGTATTCTTGGTTGTACCAACCTTTAAAATCAGCTTCTTCTAAAGCTTCTCTGTTAAATTCTCCGGTCAACATTTTTGTTCCGTTTTCTGAAGTAATTACGCGATTCGTCACTTTTTTCTGAGCAAAAGTTTGCGTCGAAAATCCTAACATTGCTACAAGTGCAATTGCCAATATTTTTTTCATTTTATTTTTAGTTTTAGGTTTTAAATGTATAAATAATTAGTCAATCAATCGACCATTTTTGAACTTAATTGAACCAATTTCGAAAGTTGCTAATTGATTTAATATGGGATAATTCTTCTGTACTCCTTTATAAATTTGCTTCTTCGCATCAATTTCAAGATGCCCGATGAATTTTCTTAAATCGCCAATCTCAACAATTTTAGCCATTTGATCAACCGTATTATTTTCTTCGTTGTATTCATCTTCAAAATAAATTCCCAAATCAACAAATGAAAACTTATCTTCATTTTTAAGTTGAACATTACGAATTAATATATCCAAGTATTTTTGTCCATTTTGAGGAATTGATAAATAGTTATCAAACGGAAATTTATCCTGCGTTGCCAACGCATTTAAGCCAGCTAAAATTGCTAACGCATTATATTTTCTCGTCGTATTTCGTTGATAATCATTTGCGAAATGACCTGCTTCAAACAACACGCAAGGATACCCCATTTTCGTAAAATTATCACCTGTCGACATTGGATAAAACTCCGAAGTATAACGACCTACTTGCCCCGGTATCACTTGTTGCAATGCTGTATTCATGGATTGAATAATACCCATCGTTTTTTCACGAACTTCGTTTACATCTTCCTCAACATTATACGAAGGTGCCAAAAAAGAAAGCGTTGCAGGTTTCGCTGTTTG
Source organism: Empedobacter stercoris (assembly GCF_020281205.1). Lineage (GTDB taxonomy): Bacteria > Bacteroidota > Bacteroidia > Flavobacteriales > Weeksellaceae > Empedobacter > Empedobacter stercoris. The sequence continues at coordinate 2,877 of NZ_JACXZC010000034.1, read as the reverse complement.
ACCAACATTAAAAATGGTACGTTGATCATGTAAATTAAACAAAGTTTGGTAATTTCCTTTCTCTACTTGATCTAACAAAATATGAATTTCAGTCGATTGTTTAGCTAAAAAATCACGGTTAATATCAATTCCAACTGCATTTCGACGTGTATTGACATTAGCACCATCTGGATTTAACATTGGAATAAAATCAATTGTCAGTTGAGACAAAATAGTTTGAGCCAATTCTGATTTTTGTTCAAAAAAATTAATTACATCAAACATTGCACGAGTTCCTGAAGATTCGTTTCCGTGCATTTGAGACCAAATTAATAAACGTTTTTCTCCAGTTCCGAAATTTAATTTATAAATTTCATTTCCTAAAAATGATGTTCCTATTTGTTCTTTTTGAGACGATTTTAGTGAAAAATAATTCTTTAAATCTTCAAAATTTAACCATTTCAAATCAAAACCTTCTTGTTTAAAAGTCGAATACTCTTGATCTAATTGCTGAATATCAAACATGTTTATTTACCTTATTCGTGTTAAATTCTACGTTATATATTTTATTGAATTGATTTTCTAAACGTTTTTCGACGTTTGTGATTTACTGGATTATAAGATTTCCATAACACTTGAATACTTTCGTTGTCGGCCAATTCTGGATTTGTTTCCAAAAACTTGATTCCGTTACGTTTGAAAGTATCAAACATTGCATTAAAAATTAATGCTGTTACGCCTTTACCTTGAAATTTAGGATCAATTCCAATTAAGTAGAATTGCGCAGAATCGTTGTTTTTACTCGCACGCATTAGATGCCACCAACCAAAAGGCAAGATTTTGCCTTTCGCTTTTTGCATCGCTTTTGAATATGATGGCATCGTTATCGCAAACGAAACCATTTTTCCATTTTCATCCACAATACAATTTACAAAATCTGGATTGATAAACGGAATATATTTCTTTTTGTAATATTCTATTTGGTAATCTGCAATCGGAACGTAGGTGTCTAATTCACTGTATGTTTTGTCCAACAAATCGAACATTTCATCAACATAAGGAAGAATTTCAGAAGTTTTAGTGAACTTCAATTCTTTTAATTTGTAACGTTCACGAATGATTTTATTAAATTTAATGACCTTTTCTGGTAATTCTGTTGGCGCAGGTAATTCATATTCTACCCATTCATTTGCCATTTCAAAATCTAATGCTTCTAAATGTTGCGAATAGTATGAATAATTATATAAACCTACCATTGTTGCTAATTTATCAAATCCCATCGTCAGCATTCCTGCTTTCTCTAAATTTGAAAATCCAACTGGTCCTTCTATATATTCTAATTTATTTTCTTTTCCAATTTCCTCAATTTTGGCTAAAAGTGTTTTTGTCACTTCGATATCATCAATCATATCAAACCAACCAAAACGCATTTTACGTTTATGTTGTTTATTTACTTCTTGCCAATTGATAATTGCAGCCACACGCCCCACAATCTTCCCTTCTTTTTCAGCAAGAAAATAACGTGCTTCAGCATCCTTAAAAACTGGATTTTTAGAAACATCTAATGTTTCCTTCTCCTCGTTAATAAAGGGCGGAACGTAATATTGATTATCCTTATACAAATGCATTGGAAACTTAATAAAAGCCTCCAAATCCTGTTTAGATTGTACTTCTTTAATACGAATGCTCATAGCTCGCAAAGATACTAAGTTTTGTAATTTCAATAGAATGTTTTTTAACTAAAATGTCAGTTTTCCATCTTCAATTTATATGATTTTATGCATAAATCTGCCAAAAAGCCAACAATTCTATTATTTTTGTCTTTATTCACTTATTGGAATACTTTTTGAATTTTAAACAACGATTAAAAATTAAAAAAATAAAATAAAAATAGATGACAGGTTATTACATTATTATTGGACTATTTATGCTAATTAGTTGGTTTGTTAGCAACCGACTACAAAGTAAATTTAAGCATTATTCGAAAGTACATTTGGCAAACGGAATGTCTGGAAGAGAAATTGCAGAAAAAATGCTTTCTGACAATAACATCCACGATGTTCGTGTGATTTCGACTCCAGGGCAATTAACAGACCATTATAATCCAATGGATAAAACAGTTAATTTATCTGAAGTAGTTTATCATGAACGCAATGCAGCTGCTGCAGCTGTTGCAGCACACGAAGTTGGACATGCTGTTCAACATGCTGTTGGATATAATATGTTACAATTCCGTTCGAAAATGGTTCCAATGGTAAATTTAGCATCTCGATTAAATCAATGGATTTTGATGTTAGGTATAATTGTAATGGCATCTTCTAAAAATGCCACTTTATTATGGATTGGGATTTTCTTATTTGCCGTAACAACTGTTTTCGCTTTTGTAACGTTACCAGTAGAATATGATGCTTCGAACCGAGCTTTGGCTTGGTTAAAAGGGACTAATATGGTTATGCCAAACGAATATGAAGGTGCAAAAGACTCGTTAAAATGGGCCGCAAGAACATATGTTGTTGCTGCAATTGGTTCTTTAGCGCAATTACTTTATTTCGTGATGATGGCGATGGGTGGTCGAAAAGAATAAATTTTATAACTTGTAACGTCCTGAAAAAATGATACAGGATTAGACCAATAAAATTTTATTTTAAACAGTACATATATTCGTATTTGTACTGTTTTTCTTTTTGTACGATTTTGGTATTAAATCTTGTTGTTGGTGCATTTGCATCGGCGTTAAATAATAGTTTGACAAATGCGGTCTGAACTCATTATAAATCTCTACGGTTTGTTTGACCAAAATCTTTCTTGTATTCAAATCTACATTAAATTTATCAATATCATATTCCTGTTTTAAAATTCCATTGATTCTTTCGGCTATGGCATTCTCATAAGGATCTG
>NZ_JACXZC010000033.1 GCF_020281205.1 Empedobacter stercoris | reverse complement strand
AGTGCGTTTGACATAATTGTTTCTTTCTTCCATAATAACGATTATTTTTTTTGTGTCGCTATTTCAGGACGGGACAAAAAATATAAAAAAAATAACCTTATTATTTTGTTTGATGTCTACTGTGACTTTTGCAAACACTGAAAAAGGTGGAATTCGTTTTTTTGAAAGTAATAACACTACTCAAAAAGCTGATGATACAGATGATCCAAATTATCCTAGTGCAGATCCAGATCCAACACCAATCGATGATTATTTACCATTATTGGTAATAGGGGCAGGATTGGTTGCTTTACGTTTCAGAAAGCAGTTATTAAAAAACTAATTTCTATAAAAAAGAAAGCTTCTCAATTTTGAGAAGCTTTTATTGTTTTTATTCCAAACTGTTAATGATAGCTTTATGCAAAATTTCGCCCATAGTCTTACAATCTTCATACGATTGGTCTTTGTAAAACTTTGCGAAACCTTTTCGTAATTGTTCTATATTTTCATCTTTAGAAATCGTGTCTTTTTTTATGATTTTCATTAAATCTCGAAAACGCTTTGAGCTGTTTGAAATTCTTTTCGTGATCAATGATTTTACTTCTTTTCGATATTGATCGATAGAATTAGGTTTTAAACGATCATTGACTAAATCAACCATTATTCGATTCTCTTTAAAATATTGTGGACGATATATTTTTAGATTTCCTTCATAACATTGTTGATCAAAATCGATTGGTCGAATTCTGTAAATCACTTGATCAAAATCATGGATCGGAATTACCACATAGTTATACGAACGCATATCGCCTAAAAGACCAATAAAACAACGTTCATTAAATTTTACAAATTCCTTCGCAATCTGATTTTTTTCTAAATCGTTACATTTATCCAAATCATTTTTAATGAAAACATCGCCTGGTATTCCTAAAATATGTTCCTCAATAAGCGTGTTCTTATACACCAAAAAATTAATTCGGTGCGGAGACAAAATATCTTCTAATTCTAAACCATAAATACGCGAAGCATCTGCTTGTTTAATATAGAAATTGGTATAATTATCATTCAGAATATTTCTCACACGAATTCGGAATGGTTTCGAATTTCCGAATGTACAATAATCAATAGAATCAACAACGAGATAAGGTAACGACTCTTCATCACCATCCGAGTGCAAGTAGGTGTAAATTCTATTCAAACTATCTTGTATTTCTTGATGCTCCGAATCGGTATAATAAACACCCAACCAATGGGTGTCATTTCCTTCTTTATCTTCCAAAGCAACACAGCCTGAAAAACGCATCAAATCATCATATTCTATACTCGCTTTAGTTGTGCGATGATATTTTTCTAAATAATGATTCAACTCTTCGCAAATAGGATAAATGGGCTTTTTAAATGCTATTTTTACATCTTTCATTTTCTAAATCATCTACCTTACGAAGGTAAGCGTAAATTTATTTTTTTATAATTGTAAATTGGATTATTATTTGTTAATTTAAGACCAAATAAAAATCTTAATAAAATGAATATTCAAGTCAGAAATTTGACACTTGAAGATTATAGTGATTTGACTATTTCAACAAAAGAAGCTTATCACAATCAACTTGGAACATGGTCAGTTGAAGAAATAAAAGAATTGTTAGCTATTTTTCCACAAGGACAATTGTGTGTTGAAGTTGATGGCAAAGTTGTATCTTCTGCATTAAGTATTATTGTAAATTCTAAGAAAACAAATCTTGAGTCAGATTACGATACGATTACTTCTAATGGGAAATTCTTGAAACACGATTCTGAAGGTGATATTTTGTATGGAATAGAGGTTTTTGTGCATCCAAATTATCGTCAACTTCGCTTAGGTAGACGCTTATATGATGAGCGAAAAGCATTGTGTGAAGAGATGAACCTGAAGTCGATTGTCGCAGGTGGTCGTATTCCAAATTATTATAAATATTCGAAAGAATTAACACCTCGTCAATATATTGAGAAAGTAAAAAGCAAAGAAATATATGATTCTACGTTGGCTTTCCAAATTTCCAATGATTTTAATGTCAAAAAAATCTTGAAAAATTATCTGAAAGACGATAAAGAATCGTTAGAATATGCGACGCTATTAGAATGGAATAATATCTATTATGAATCAGAATTAACATCAAATTCACCTACCAAACGTAATATTCGTCTTGGATTGGTGCAATGGCAAATGCGTTTGTTTAATGGGTTGCAGGATTTTTATGATCAAATCGAATTCTTTGTAAATGCAGTTAGTGATTATGGTTCGGATTTTATCATGTTTCCAGAGTTTTTCAATACACCGTTGATGAGTCCTTACAATCACTTGAAGGAAGTCGAAGCGATGCATCAATTGGCAACGATGACAGATGATATTGTAAAGAAAATTCAAGAATTTGCCATCACCTATAATGTCAATATTATTTCTGGTTCGATGCCACATCTAAAAGATGGTAAACTATACAACACGTCTTTTCTTTGTCATCGTTCGGGTAAATTAGATTCGTACAGTAAAATTCATATTACACCAAACGAATTCAAGTATTATGCGTTAAATGGTGGTGATGAAATCAAAGTTTTTGATACGGATTGTGGTAAAGTTGGATTACTAATTTGTTACGATGTCGAGTTTCCTGAATTAAGCAGAATTTTGGCAGATCAAGGAATGGAAATTTTATTTGTTCCTTTCATGACAGATACGCAAAATGGATATACTCGTGTCCGTAGTTGTGCGCAAGCTCGTGCCATAGAAAATGAATGTTATGTTGCAATTGCAGGTTCTGTAGGGAATTTACCACGAGTTAACAATATGGATATTCAGTATTCTCAATCGGCTGTTTTTACGCCTTCAGACTTCTCATTTCCAAATAATGGAGTGAAGGCAGAAGCGACTCCAAATGCCGAAATGGTTCTTGTTGCTGACGTCGATTTGTACCTTTTGAAAGAGTTGCATGAATATGGAACAGTAAAAACAATGAAGGATAGACGAAAAGATTTGTACCAAGTGCAATTGATAAAATAACCTAAAAAAAACCTCCAAAATGGAGGTTTTGTTTTAGTTCTTATTCTTGTGACTATCTCTTGAATAAGAACAATAATTAACGATATAGATTTTAGGTTCGGTTGAAAATCTATTCTAAATGTAGAACTAAATTTTTATAGAAACAAAACATTTAATATCACAATTCGAATTTTAACATTAATCATAATCATAATTTAATTCTATTTCGAAGATTTGAATATATTTTTTTTTGAATTTATTCGGTACAAATTGATTAAAATAGATTTTTTTTCGGTTATTTGAAAAATGAGGGATTCCTGTTAACTGATGATTGAATGTGTTGTTTTGATAAAGTACGCTCGATCTTTTTTCGGTTAGATCTAAAATGATAATTTTTTGATCACTAAAAAAAACAGCTAATTTTCCATCAACAGATAGATTGAAAGGAGAATCAATTGATTGTTCTAAAAATGAATATTGAATAATCTCGTTAGAAATCAAGTTTACGCCAAATAATTGTGTAGTTTGATGTTCATCTTCCATTAAAAAGTAGATGACTTTTCCGTCTTGAGAAGAGCGTAACCAATGACGAAAGTTACTAATTCCTTTTTTGGTAAATGTGATTCTTTTCTGCGAAATACACTTCGGAACATCTGGTAATGTTGTTGTCGTTCCTAATAAATTATCGGTTTCGTCAATAATAATTTTATCAGGAATAGTTGCGACAAAAATTTCAGTTTTCAAAACACCATTTTTATCTCTTACATATCCTTGAAAAGCAATGTTATGAGAAGAATTTATCCAACATTCATCAAAAGCTTTTTCAATTTCATCACTTCCATTTGTAGGAAACGGAACAACTTTAGAAACGATGATTGAAAACATTTCGCCCGAATTATTCTCTAAATTTTCATCAAAATCAACTTCTACTTTTTTGGGAAACATCATTCCAACTACGCGCTGATCTTTAACGGTAGGATTGTGCTTTGACTCTTGTTCTAAAATAAAATCGTTGTACGTGAAACTTATCCAATTCGTTTCTTTTTTCCACGAATGCGAATGTGTTCCACCTCTCAAAGCTCCGTTGGTAAATGGGGGCTGAATGTTGCGAGCATCCATAAAAATGGGTTGATTCGGATATTCTAAATCGATTGCTATCGCAGTTCTTCTTGTAGCTGAATATGGATTTGTTTGATTCGCATTGCGAATTCCATGGATGAAAATGACTTTATTTTCGATTTGAGAAAATGACACCGCTCCAACTCCAGGTCCAAACTGTGTTTGATTTTGGGTCTTATAAATTAACTGATTTTCTAACGTTTTGGTATTGAATAAAAAAATAGAAGAAGTTTCTCCAATTTTTGTGTCATCATTACGAGTATCATAAACCAAATATTTACCATCGAATGATTCGATTTGGAAATGATGCAAAGTGTGTCCAAAATTATCAAAGGTTAGTTGAGTTGGCGAATTTGTATGTATTGGAGTTGTCATAACGGCAAATTTAAAATTGATTTTTGGTTTTATTCCAACCTTCAATCAAAAGAAAAACGTCAATTTATTTATTTCCTTCGATAGTTTAATTAGAAAAATCCCCGATGTCGCGGATTTGCAATCCGTGACCTTATCTATACATCTATATCTACCCCATAAACACTACCTTAACTTCCAAATCATTATCCAAACCTGCATAATTACGTGCCGAACTGAAATAATAATCTTCTGCATTTACAACCACTTTCTCTTTTACAGGATTTTGATGAATGTAATTTATCTTCTCCTTTATAAATGAATTAGAATAAACAGATTCTGCATGGTAACCATCTTGCCAAACCTTATATTGTTGCTGGCGTTTTAAATGTGCACAAGCTTCGGTAAAATATTTTAACATCCATTCTCGTCTGCTTTCAGGTTCATTTATTATGGTTTCTATTATTTTTTTACTTGTGTACTTTTTAAAATCTCGCATTATTTCTGCTAATGTTAACGATTCTACACTTTTACAAAGCAAATGCAAATGACTGTGCATTAAAACATAAGCATAGATTTCTAAACCTTTATGCTTTTGACAATATCTTAAGGCATCTATAATTACATTTTTTTGATTTAGCCGTGTAAAAATATCTACCCAACCTACTGTTGTTATGGTTATAAAATAGGCACTGCTACTATCGGTTGCTTTGTATTTTGTTGACATGATACTATTCTATTTCAATGAACTTTCTTTCTTATGTAGCACGGATTGCAAATCCGCGCGATCGGGTTTTTAACATCGTTATCTCTCAACAATAACTTCATAATCTAACTCTGAAAACTCAAATCCGGTTATTCCATTTTCTTCTATAGCTTGTTTCAGCCTTTCAGAGATTAGATTATCTTTGAAAAAACTTTGCATTGGAAAAAAATCTAAATCATTATTCAAAACTATTTTCTCCTTTTCTAAATAAGCATCTTTTTCATAACAAATCTGATCACTTTTTTGAATATAATCGTCTATATCTATGAATGAGAGTGTGTTGTTTTCAACTGGATTTCGAAAAATAGATTTCGAAAAATCAATATATTTAGTTAATTCTTTATAAATATATTTACCTGTAAACTGAAATATATAATAAGTTAATTTTTCGTCATGGTAAAGAATTTTACTTTGATAATAAAAATGAGGCTCTGATATTTTAAAAGATTCAAATAATTCCTTTGTTCTTTCTGAAATCAATAAAGAACCTAACATTCTGCTAGCTTCGCCAATAAATTTATGAGCATCAAATAGATTCCATTCCCAATATTTCTCATCATCGAAACTTTCTAAATAGAAATAATCAAATATTGGGGCATCCAATATAATTTCCCCATTACTTATTTGTTTAAAAATATATTCCTTAGAATTATTAATAAAATTAGCATTGGATGCTAATCTTTTTTCATAATTACGTTTTATTAATATTTTATAGTATTTCATCTTTTTAAAAATTAATTATTTGATTGACATCTTTATTCCCTAACAAAACTTCGTTTTCGAGTTTTTGTTTTGTATTTACTTAATATTTCTAATGCCGGATTTCCTACTTTAAATTGATGTGAATGTTTTGTTTTTTCTGACTTCTAAACGAATGCAAACAAGTGAAATATTTTTGTAACTTGTTCATGAAAAAGAATGTAACGTGATTCTAAGGTACAACAAATCAAGGATTTCAATGTGTTAGAGTACTTCAAATTGAAACTTTAACAATCGTTAAACCCTTATAAATAGGCAATTTAGAGAAAAATTGTTGAACAGATTTTAGTTTTTGGATAACATCTTTTAGGGATGATTAACAAATAGTTAGCCCTTAGGATATCATAGAATTTGTCTCTGCCAATTCTTAAATCTTCAAGCTTCTCCTTCAAAAGAAAATACAACTTCTTTCCACCTATTTTGGGATGAACCATTCGCACTTCTTCTAACCAATCCACAACCTGCCGTGCATTTTGTTGCCGCTTTGCTCTTCGCTTTAAATGACGATAATAAACCTGTCGGTCCACCCCGAACAATTCATAGGAGAAACTTATGGTTTCTTTTTGTTCCTTTCGTAAAGAGTGGATAGTTCGGGGGGTGAGTTTTTTCGTATATCAATTTGATATTCCTCTTCGGCAAGGTTAATCATCATGTCAAAAATAATAGCTTTTTTATCAGCCACATAAGCCTGTTTTTCAAGAAAGGTCTTCTGTTTTTGCAAAAGTTTTACTTGAGCTTCAAGCTCCATAATCTTTTGTTGTGGTGACTTTGGCATATTCGATGGGGATTGGTTCTCCTAGTCAAAGGTACCAAATTTTCTGAGCCAACTTACAACTGTGCTTCGGGCTTGGATGGCATATTTACGACAAGCAACAGTGATAGAGAGTTCCCCAGACTCGATTTCTTTTACAACGTTCAACTTAAAAGACATACTGTAATCGCGCTGAGTGCGTTTGACATAATTGTTTCTTTCTTCCATAATAACGATTATTTTTTTTGAAAATTATCTTAGCAACCTTCATTGTACATTACATCAAAAGAAACAACTTTATCATTCACTAAATAGAATTGTAAAATTGAGGCATTATGATAATCTTCTATATTAAAATAACGAAAAGCCTTTGTTCTTTTTTCTGTTTTTTCATCGTATCCATCAAAAATTTCGATGTTTAGGTTTTTATATTTGGAAAGTAATTCATCCAAAGTAGAACCAATCTTTATTCCTGATAAGGTTTTTAAGCTTGAATCAGATGATTTAATCATATAAATTGTCAAATTATCAGCTCCATTGCTTTCACCGTTTTGAGTTAAACCAACTTTGTACGTTATCCCTTTAGAGACAATTGTTAAATCACCATCAGGATAACCATATTCATTTAATTTTAGCTTAAATTTTTGTCCAGTTAATTTTTCTAATTCAGACAATTTCATTCCAAGTTTAATATCATTGATTCTCGTTGTCGAAACTTGTGCTTGTGTAGTAATTCCAACTATTAAAGCAAGTATAAAAAGTATATTTTTCATTGTTTTTAAATTTAAGTTTGATTAACTTTTATTCGTATGAAAATAAGCTTGATAATTTATCTCGTTTACCTTATTTAAATTTACTTTTTTTTTTAATCTTTTTGTTAAAAAAAATACTCCAAGAAGCCTATAGCTTTTGGAGTATTATATTTGATGATTTTTTCTTAATTGATTGAATTAGTTCTTAATTAAAGATTGTGTTTCTGTTGAACCATCTTGATTAAAAACACGAACAATGTATTTCCCTTTTTTCAAACCTTGTACATTAAAGTTTGTTTTTTGGCTACCATCTAATTTTTTACTCATCACTTCATTTCCAATGATTGAATAAATAGACACTGAGCTTGCCTTTGACGGATGATCAAATTTTATTGTTACAGTAGAAATAGCAGGATTAGGATAAATGCTAAACGAGCTTTTATCTTGATCAAGTTTAGACTGCGCAGTTGCTGTTCCTAAAGTGAATAATAAAATTGATATAAATAGTATAAAGTGTTTCATATGCTTGTAATCCTAACAAATATAAAAATAAATTATTATAAAACAAACATTTCAAAACTTATACCAAATAAAAAAGTGATGCTATATTTAGCATCACTTTAAGAGATATAATAAAAAATTATAAATTTATTATAAGCTGTAACGGATGTATCCTGTTACTTTTAATTCTGGGTTAACCGCTTTAACAACATCTTTAACAGAAGTTTTTCCGTCTTTGATTGATGGTTGGTGAACTAAAGTATTCTCTTTGAAGAATTTTTGTAATTTACCTTGAGCAATATTTTCAATCATGTTTTCTGGTTTACCTTCAGCAATCAAAGTTTCTTTAGCGATAGCTAATTCAGTATCGATTACAGATTGAGCAACTTGTGTTTCATCTAAAGCAACTGGATTCATTGCTGCAACTTGCATAGCAACGTCACGTGCAACGTCAGAAGCTCCATCTACGTTAGCAGATAAAGAAACTACAGCACCAATTTTGTTACCAGCGTGGATGTAAGAATTAACGATAGCACCTTCGATTGCTTGGAAAGTACCGATTTCGATTTTCTCTCCAATAACACCTGTTTGCTCAGTTAATTTTTCAGCAACTGTAATTCCAGCGTATGGTAAAGCTAATAATTCTTCTTTAGAGTTAACTGTTAAAGCTAAATCAGCGATTTCGTTAGCCATAGCAACGAAAGCATCATTTTTAGCAACGAAGTCAGTCTCACAGTTTAATGCGATAACAATACCTTTAGTTTGGTCAGCGTTAATTTTAGCAATAACTGCACCTTCTGAAGAATCGCGGTCAGCTCTTTTAGCAGCTACTTTTTGTCCTTGTTTACGTAAAACTTCTACAGCTTTATCAAAATCTCCACCAGCTTCTTCTAAAGCTTTTTTAGAGTCCATCATTCCCGCACCAGTTGCGTTTCTTAATTTACTTACCTCTGCGGCTGTTGCTTTGTAGCTCATAGTAATATTTTTATTTTGTTTTCTTAATATTTTAAATAAAAGTAGCTCATACACCACAAAGTGGTATAGGAGCTACAAGGTATATTATATCGATGAAATGATCATCAAGTTAATGTTAAGCTTCTTTAGTTTCAGCTCCTTCTTCTTTACCTTCTTTTGCTTTTTCTTTTTCTGCTTTACGTGTTGATAAACCAGCTTTGATAGAATCAGCTACTGTAGTTAAGATGATATCGATAGATTTAGAAGCATCATCATTTGCAGGGATTGGGAAATCTACTTGACGAGGGTCAGTATTTGTATCAACCATTGCAAAGATTGGAATACCTAATTTTTGAGCTTCAGCGATTGCGATGTGCTCACGTACGATATCTACAACAAAAACTGCAGATGGTAAACGTGTCATATCAGCAATAGAACCTAAGTTCTTTTCTAAAGATGCTCTTTGACGATCAACTTGTAATCTTTCTTTTTTAGATAGTGTTTCAAACGTACCGTCTTTTTTCATACGATCGATTGAATTCATTTTTTTAACTGCTTTACGGATAGTAACAAAGTTAGTTAACATCCCACCAGGCCAACGTTCTGTAATATAAGGCATGTTGATTTCTTCAGCATGCTTAGCTACAACATCTTTTGCTTGTTTTTTAGTTGCAACAAAAAGAACTTTACGTCCAGATGCTGCAATTTTTCCTAACGCTTCAGATGCTTCATCTAATTTCACTGCAGTTTTGTGAAGGTCGATGATGTGGATTCCGTTTTTCTCCATAAAAATATAAGGAGCCATAGCCGGATTCCATTTTCTTGTTAAGTGACCAAAGTGCACACCAGCACCTAATAAGTCCTTTACATTTACTTTTGCCATTTTCTTTTTTTTAGTTTACGTTCCGTTATCTCAACAAGCAACAAATAAGTGGTCGAAAATTTCTCGCCTTATTTGTTTAGATGCTAAACCAACGGAAAATGGATTTTTTAATGAATTGAATAAATTAACGTTTAGAGAATTGGAATTTCTTACGCGCTTTCTTTTGACCGAATTTTTTACGTTCAACCATACGTGGGTCACGTGTTAATAACCCTTCTGGTTTTAATTGTAAACGAAAATCTGCGTCAATTTCACATAAAGCTCTAGAGATTGCTAAACGAATTGATTCAGCTTGACCAGTGATTCCACCACCAAAAACTTTGATATCTACATTGTATTTATCAGTTGTACCAGTGATTAAAAATGGTTGCTCTACTTTGTATTGTAATACTGCTGTAGGGAAGTAGTTTGCTAACTCGCGTCCGTTAATGAAGATCTCTCCATTTCCTTCTTGTAAATATACACGAGCAACAGATGTTTTTCTACGTCCGATTTTATGAACTATTGCCATTGAATTAGATTATAAATATTCGTTAATATCGATTTGTTTTGGTTGTTGAGCTTCGTGATTGTGCTCTGTACCAACAAATACATGTAAATTAGTCAATAATTTACTACCTAATTTATTTTTAGGTAACATACCTTTTACTGACTTTTCGATTAAGCGTACAGGATCTTTTGCAAATACTTCTTTTGCAGTTAAAGATCTTTGTCCACCTGGGTAACCTGTGTGACGGATGTACAATTTCTCATCCCATTTGTTACCTGTTAATTGAATTTTGTCAGCGTTTAAAACAATAACATAATCTCCACAATCTGCATGAGGAGTGAAGTTTGTTTTGTGCTTACCTCTGATAAGCTTCGCAACACCTGACGCTAAACGACCTAATGATAAGTCAGTAGCGTCCACAACTACCCATTCCTTTTGAGCAGTTTCTTTGTTGGCTGATGAAGTTTTGTAACTTAACGTGTCCACTATCTTGATTTTTAATATTTTATAAATTACCGACAATCCGATCGGGGTGCAAATGTACAAAATGATTCTGTTTTCCCAAAAAAAAATCAGGATTTATTCATCACTTTGATTGATTTGTACCATTAAGACGGTTGTCAAAACGTTTGCAAAATTACGTTAATTAATTGGATTTTCAATATTTTTTATTTTAAATGATACAATAATTTTGCAATTAATCCATTTTTTTTATAAAGTAAATGCTTGAATTACTGAAAATTATTTATAAATTTAATTCAATTAACAATAATATGTAATGAAAAGAATAGCCATATTTATTTTTCTCTTTGTTGCTTTTCATGTAAAGGCACAGAAAGCAGAAATTTTAGAATATAATTGGGTTTTAGAGAAAGTAGTTCTTAACAATGAAGAATACTTATTACCTACAGATTCTTTTAAAACAGGAGAGACTTCTTTTTCTAAATCTGAATTTAATAGTAAAATTTGTAATACGTATGTTTCTCAGATTAGTTTTAAAGACGAAGATACGATTCTTTTTAATGAAGGTTCTGTAACTTTGATTCAATGTAATCCTATTACGGAAAATCACTATAATAAGTTTGAAAATCATTATTTTTTTGGATTTTTTAGCGAAAACTTTAATTCCAATACCGTTTCATATACTTATCAAATTTACGAGAACAATAATGGTTATAAATTAAGAATGATAAATTCTAAAGGTGATAAAGCGATTTATTTTTCTGAGAAATTGAATATAAATGAGATGAAAGCAAATACAGTGACTGTGTCGCCAAATCCTGTTAAGCGTTTTTTTTATGTAAAGAATGCAACAGCTTATAAAAAATTATCAATTGAAATTTATGATATGCAAGGAAGGTTAGTGAAACAAGAAAATTTAAATAGTAAAAAGGAAGTTGATGTTTCTGATTTATTAAAAGGAAATTATGTGGTAAATATTAAAGATGTTGACAACATTATTTCACAAACTAAGATTATTAAGAATTAAATAAAAACGTCCAAAACAAATTTGTTTTAGACGTTTTATATGATTAGTTTAAATCGTTTTAATCTCTCGAAAAAGGTAAAATACTTTGTGTTGTAGAGCCTAAACCATCTATCCCATATTCGATGACATCACCTGGTTTTAACCAAATTTGTGGTGTTTTTCCCATTCCAGATCCTGCAGGAGATCCAGTAGAAATAATATCTCCAGGCATAAATGACATGAATTGAGATAAGTAAGAAATTAATTTGGGAATGCGGTAAATAAAATCGCTTGTATTTCCATCTTGCATGATTTCACCATTCAATTTTAACCAAACACGTAAATTATTTACATCTTCAATCTCATCTTTAGTCGCTATAAAAGGTCCAACTGGCGCAAATGTATCACATCCTTTTCCTTTGTCCCAAGTTCCACCACGTTCGGTTTGGAAAGCGCGTTCAGAAATATCGTTGATCAAAGCATAGCCATAAACATAATCCATAGCTTCTTCTTCCGAAACATTGTTAGCTTTTTTACCAATAATTAGACATAATTCCGTTTCCCAGTCCATTTTAGTAGAACCATTAGGTTGCATAATTCCGTCTTCTGGTCCGTTAAAAGATTGATTTGCTTTGATAAACATAATCGGTTCTGCTTGTTGTTGCAAACCAGTTTCTTTCACGTGATCTTCAAAATTAAGTCCAACACAAACAATTTTACCAGGACGAGTCAAAGGAGTACCAATGCGAACATCGTCTTCAACAAGTGGTAAGCTATTAATGTTAAGCTCGATATATTTTTCTAACGTTTTTTGTTTATCTATATTTCCAAAAAAGTCTTCATCATAGATAATTCCAGATGCTGAAACATCAAACTTTTTATCATCGATTATAATACCTGATTTTTCTTGACCTTTTGGTCCAAATCTAAAAATTTTCATTATTGTTACTATTTTTTCCGCTGCAAAGATACAACGATTAGATTTTGCTCGATTAAATTAAAAAAAGACATCTGTCAGTAACAGATGTCTTGTATGGATAAAAGTACGTCTATTTGTCTAAATTATTTAGCGATACCTCTTGAAATTACAATTTTTTGAATTTCTGATGTTCCTTCGTAAATCTGCGTAATTTTCGCATCACGCATCATGCGTTCTACATGGTATTCGCGAACATATCCATTTCCTCCGTGAATTTGTACAGCTTCCGAAGCAACTTCGTTTGCCGTTTTTGAAGCAAATAATTTTGCCATTGCACCAGAAATTGATATATCTTGACCGGCATCTTTTTCAGCAGCAGCTTTGTAACATAACATACGAGCAGCCGTAATATTAGTTGCCATATCAGCTAATTTGAACGCTACAGCTTGATGATTAATGATTTCTGTTTTAAATGCTTTACGGATTTTGGCATAATCTAATGCTAATTCGTAAGCACCTTGTGCAATTCCTAATGCTTGAGAAGCGATACCAATACGACCACCATTCAATACATTCATTGCGAATGCAAAACCAAATCCATCTTCACCAATTCTGTTTTCTTTCGGAACTTTTACATCATTAAAGAATAATGAATGTGTATCAGATCCTCGAATACCCATTTTTTGTTCTTTTGGTCCAATTTCGAAACCTTCCCATCCTTTTTCTACAATGAAAGCATTGATTCCTTTATGACCTTTTTCTGGATCAGTTTGAGCAATTACTAAATATGTAGAAGCAGTTCCTCCATTTGTAATCCAGTTTTTTGTTCCATTTAACAAGTAGTAATCTCCCATATCTACTGCAGTAGTTTTTTGAGAAGTAGCATCAGAGCCAGCGTCTGGCTCAGATAAACAAAATGCTCCGATTACTTGACCAGAAGCTAATGGAACTAAATATTTTTGTTTTTGTTCTTCAGAACAATATTTCTCCATTCCAGCGCAAACCAACGAGTTGTTAACTGACATTACAACAGCTGCAGAAGCGTCAACTTTTGCGATTTCTTCCATTGCAATTACGTAAGAAACGCTATCTAAACCTGATCCTCCGTATTTTGGGTCAACCATCATTCCTAAGAATCCAAGTTCTCCCATTGTTTTTACAGCATCGGTTGGAAAAGTAGATGTTTCGTCGCGTTCGATTACTCCAGGTAATAATTCAGCTTTTGCAAAATCGCGAGCAGCTTGTTGAATCATTAATTGTTCTTCCGATAATTGAAAATTCATGTGATTATTTATTTATGGTTTTTATTATTTATAATTTTTTATTCAAATTTTAGAGAAAAAACGAAGGCTCTTGTTGAGATTGAGTTTAAACTTCCTGTCCAGTATGGATCAGTGCCAACCTTATCAGGTACAATTTCATTGTTAAAGAAGAACATTCCTTTTAGAGCTGGTGTTAGTTTAAATCGTTTGAAATAGATTTCAACTCCAATTTCTGCTTGCCAGTTAAAGTTATTCGTTGTTGTTCTGAATACTCCAGTTGCATTATCATCTTCTTTCTTTTCGTTGGATTGCAGATTCATTAAATATCCCAAACCGCCTTGTATATAAGGACGTGTGTTGTACCAACGATCTCCATGAAAATTAAGTAATAAAGGTATTTCGACATAAGTAGATTTAACTTCACGTTTTATGTTTGTATCTTCTGGGTCGTAGAAGCCATTAATAGGATCAGATAAAATATAATTTGTAAAATACAATGTTCTTTGGGCAAAATGTAACCCAGGTTCAGATTTTACGTCTATGTAATCATTTATACGCATTTTTGCGATTAATCCAACAGAAAAACCTGCTTTACTTTCTTGGTCCAAATACACTAAGCCGTGTTCATTTACTCCGTCATCTTCTGAACTATCAGGAGTTCCTGGTAAAGGATTCTTTTGCGCTTTTGGAACAATCTTGTAATTCATCATATTTGTACCCAAAAAATATCCGAAACTAAATTTTTTTTGATCAGTTTCAGTTCGGTTTTCACTTCTGTCATTGTTTGGGCGAAACTGCGCATTTGCAATACTTGCAGCAGTTAACGATAATGCGATGATTAGATTTTTTCTCATAGACTTTCAACGAATAACAAGCAATTTTATTTTATACTTTTATAAATGCTTGCAATACCAAATGTAAGTTTTTTATCAATAGGTTGTGTGAATTTTACACTTTTCAAAATATTTTTCATTTCTTCTCCATGAGGAAAAGCACGAACAGAATCTGGTAAATAGGTATATGCGCTTTGATCTTTCGAAACCATTTTTCCAATAGCAGGTAAAATATTTTTAGAATAAAATGTATACAATTGTTTCATTGGGAAAGCTGTAGGGTACGAAAATTCTAAAATAATAAATGTTCCACCTGGTTTTAATACACGATTAATTTCGGCTAAACCTTTTTCTAAATTCTCGAAGTTACGTACGCCAAAAGAAACCGTTACACAATCAAAAGTGTTGTCAGAGAAAGGTAAATTTTCAGAATCTCCTTGTACCATGTCGATACGTTCTTCCAAACCTGCTTCTTTTACTTTTTTGCGACCAACTTCCAACATTCCGTTAGATAGGTCTAACCCCGTAATTTTAGCGTTGGTATTTTTACCCATCATTATCGCTAAATCTCCAGTTCCTGTTGCGATATCTAAAATCGTTTGTGGTTGAGAAGCTTTTACCATTTTGATGACATCTTTTCTCCACTGAATATCAATTCCCATTGATAAAACGCGGTTTAATAAGTCATATTTAGGAGAAATGTTATCGAACATTTGTTCGACTTGTTTCTTTTTATTTAAATCTGATGAATCGTAAGGAGTTACGCTATCGTGTTGATGATTTGCCATTGTGTAAAGTTATAAAATATAAATTTTATTCGTAATTCTCGAAATAAAATTGTTTAAAATCTTCTTTGTTAAATATTTTCGATAAATCGGTTGCTTTTTCGCTACTCGCACTTTTAATGAACATTTTAGGATAATCTTGATCAATGTTGTAATAAAAGTTTTCGATGTATAATTGAGAAGATTTTTCGATAATTCCGTGATAAACTTTATCGTCTATCGCAATATTGTTTGATAAAAAGATTGAATCTTTATTTTTTCGGACACCATAAGGGCGTGTAAATGTATAATAATCTTGACGCGCTGGATTTATAAATCCATTTGCACGTGTAATATCAACAACTGTGTCTACGTTCTTATTGTCAAAAGTATAAACGATATGGGCTTTTCCTTTTTTTAGTTCTACACGCGCATTTTGTTGTGGAGCAATAGTGAAATCTTTATCGTTAATTTTAATTGTCAATGTTTTGTTCGATGGATTATCAATTACATAACCATCTTTTTTATTCAAAAAGAGATTGTAGACAATCACAATCAAACCTGCTAATGCACAGACTATTAATAGACCAACTAATGATGGATTTTTTTTCATGCTGCTAAATTAATTATACTTTATTAAATTAGCTATGAGTTATTACATATTTTTATCTACTATTTTAATGAAATGTGTAACTTTGCCGGTATTATTTTTTTATTTTAATTGAACAATATTAATATGATAAACTCTGTAATTACAGGTTCTGGACATTACCTACCAAACAGAATTGTTACAAACGAACATTTTATTAATTACGAATTTTTTGATGATAATGGTAATCGTTTAGATAAAACGGGAGAAGAAATCACACGTAAATTTGAGGAAATTACAGAAATTAGAGAAAGAAGATATGTTGAAGACGATTTGTTAAATTCTGATATCGCAACATTTGCTGCTAAACAAGCAATAGAAGATGCTGGGATTAATCCAGAAGAATTAGACTATATTATCGTTGGACATAATTTTGGAGATATAGATCCTGTAGGACATCAAATCGATATAATGCCATCTATTTCGGCAAAAGTAAAACATAACTTAGGGATTAATAATTTAAAGTGTAAGCCTTATGACATGACATTTGGTTGCCCAGGTTGGATAGAATCATTGATTTTAGGTCATCAATTTATACAAGCAAATATTGCGAAAAAAGTATTGGTGATTGGTTCTGATACTTTATCTCGTGCAGTGGATCCACATGATCGTTCGGCAATGATTTTTGCAGATGGTGCAGGAGCAGTGGTTTTAGAAGCAAAAGAAGCTGATCATAAATATGGAATTCTTAATCACGAAACATTAAGTTTTACAGGTGACGAATTAGCTTTTCTTACTAATGGTGTTTCGGTAAATCCAAACTTTAAAGGTTCTGTAAAAAATATAAACATGAAAGGTCGTAAAGTTTACGAGTTTGTGTTAAAAAATGTTCCACCAGCAATCAAAGAATTATTAGCTGATACCAATCTTGATATTGATGATATCAATAAAATATTATTGCACCAAGCAAATGCAAAAATGGATCATGCGATGATTGAACGTTTATATAAAAGTTTTGGAAAAACAGCTCCTGAAAATATAGATCCTATGACGGTTCAGTTTTTAGGAAACACATCTGTAGCAACAGTTCCAACAATGTTTGATTTAATCAAAAAAGGTAATTTAGCTCCACATCAATTTCATGCAAATGATAAAATTATTTTAGCCTCAGTTGGTGCTACAATGAATATTAATGCAGTGATTTATCAATTCGAAAATTAATATAAAAAAACTGTAACTATCGTGAATACATTCGGAAGATTATTTAAAATATCAACTTTTGGCGAAAGTCATGGTGTAGCAATTGGAGGTGTTATTGATGGCGTACCGAGTGGAATCGAATTAAATTTTGATTGGATTCAAGCGCAATTAGATCGTCGTAAACCAGGACAATCTGCTATTGTAACGCAACGAAAAGAACCTGATACAGTTCAATTTCTTTCAGGAATATTTGAAGGAAAAACAACCGGAGCTTCAATTGGTTTTATTATTCCGAATGATAACCAGAAATCTCACGATTACGATCATATCAAAGGAGTTTTTAGACCATCTCATGCCGATTATACCTACGAAACCAAATATGGTGTTCGTGATCATAGAGGAGGAGGAAGAACCTCTGCACGTGAAACGGCAAATTGGGTTGTAGGTGGTGCTGTTGCAAAACACATTATTCCTGCAATTAATATTACGGCGTATGTAAGTGGAGTAGGTGAATTGAAATTAGATAATGATTATTCCGCTTTAGATTTTTCGAATATTGAGAAAACAGCTGTTCGTTGTCCTGATTTAGAAATGGCTGAAAAAATGATTGATCGTATCAAAGAAATTCGCAAAGAAGGAGATACTATTGGAGGAGAAGTAACTTGTGTGATTCAAAATGTACCAGTTGGTTTAGGAGAACCAGTTTTTGATAAATTACATGCTCGATTAGGACAAGCAATGATGTCAATTAATGCTGTAAAAGGTTTTGAATACGGAGAAGGTTTTTCTTCAACTTCAATGAAAGGTTCTGATATGAATGATCAATTTAACCAAGACGGTACAACTAAAACGAACTATTCTGGAGGAATACAAGGTGGAGTTTCGAATGGAATGGATATTTATTTTAAAGTTGCTTTCAAACCTGTTGCCACATTAATGCAAGAACAAACTACGCTAAATGTAGATGGAGAAATGGTCGAAATGCACGGGAAAGGTCGTCACGATCCATGTGTAGTATCAAGAGCTGTACCAATTGTAGAAAGTTTAACAGCAATGGTTTTGGCTGATATGACGTTGCTTCAACGAACAAGAAATATATAGAATACTATAAAATCCGTTCTAAGAAGAACGGATTTTTTTTATTCCAATCAAAAAGAAAGTCTATAATTGATGATTTTAAAAATAAAAAAACCTCGCAATTTGCGAGGTTTCTTATTTGTATAGTTGAATAATAATTATTCTTCTGTAGATGGAGCTTCTTCTGTAGCAACTTCTTCAGACACTTCCTCTTTTTTCGCTTTCTTGTCGTTAGCGTAAATTGGGTTATCGAAGTTAAAGAAAGAACCTTCTTCTTTATTAGCGTTAGCTGCTTTTTGAGCATCTAATTTAGCTAATTCTGCTCTAGTTTTAGCAGCTTCTTCAGCAGCTTTGATAGATGCAGCATCTGGTACAATTTCAAATCCAAAGTCTACTTCAACCTCTCTATGGAAACGAACTTTTGCTTCGTATTTTCCTAAACGTTTGATAGTATTTCCTGGGATTTTGATATTTTTCTTTTCAATTTCAACACCAGCTTTTACTAAAGCTTCTGCTAAGTCAGCATTGTTGATAGATCCAAATAATTTATCTCCAGAACCAACTTTAGCGTCGATTTTAACAACTAAACCTTCTAATTTAGCTGCTTTTTCTTTAGCTGAAGCAATTAATGAAGCTTCTTCTGCTTTACGAGCTTCTAAAGTTTCGTTTAATGCTTGTACATTTTTTGGAGTTGCAACTGATGCTAATCCACGAGGGATTAAGAAGTTACGTGCGTATCCAGGTTTTACTGAAACAACTTCAAATTCAAAACCTAAACCTTCTACATCTTGTCTTAAAATTACGTTCATGATATTTTAATATTTAGGTTATTATTTTAATTGATCACCAATGAATGGCATTAATGCTAAGTGACGAGCTCTTTTGATCGCTTTAGAAACTTTTCTTTGGTATTTTAAAGATGTTCCTGTGTAACGACGAGGTAAAATTTTACCTTGCTCATTCACGAATTGAATTAAGAAATCAGCGTCTTTATAGTCAACGTATTTGATTCCAAATTTTTTGAAACGACAATATTTCTTGTTTGATTGTGTTTCGATATCTAAAGGAGATAAATAACGGATTTCTGATTCGTTACCTCCTGCAGCTTTTTTTGCTAAATCGTCAATTGCCATGGCTTAATTACTTGTTAGAGTTAGACTTTAATTTTGTTCTACGTTTTTCAGCCCATTCAACACCGTGTTTGTCTAATTTCACAGTTAAGAAACGGATTACACGTTCGTCACGTTTGTAAGCTACTTCTAATTGAGAAACTAATTCGTTGTTGTCTGTTTTAAACTCTACTAAGTGGTAGAATCCATTTCTTTTGTTCTGAATTGGGTATGCTAATTTTTTCAATCCCCAGTTCTCTTTTGCTACGATTTCTCCTCCGTTAGCAGTAACAAAGTCATTGAATTTATTAACTGCTTCCTCTACCTGAGAATCAGATAGAACGGGAGTCAAAATGAAAACAGTTTCGTAATGTGTCATTTTTAACTTCTTTTAAGTTATTATTATACTAAAATTCGAGGTGCAAATATATAAATAATATTCTAATTATCACTAATGAATTTTTATTAACCTCTTATTTGTTGATTATTATTCAATTATCATGTTTGCGTTAAAAAAATGTTGACTTTTAATAAAAAAAATTTGCAGATTAAAAAAAGAGACTTACATTTGTCAACATAAAAGGCTAATGGCTTTTTCATAGGTTTAGGTTGGTTAAGGTTAAAACCCTCGTTTCTACGAGGGTTTTCCTTTTTTTTCTGAAAACATCTTCTTAAATTTGGTCATAATATTTAATGTAAAATTTTATGACAACAAAATACAATCCCATTCCAAATGAATTATTCATAAAGAATAGAGCGAAATTTGTAAAAGCAATGAAACCTCATTCTCTTGCTATTTTCAATTCAAATGATATTTATCCCATCTCATCCGATTCTACTTTACCATTTGCACAGCACCGTGATATATTTTATTTGTCGGGCGTAGATCAAGAAGAATCTGTTTTATTGATTTTTCCTGATGCTTATGATCCAAAATATAGAGAAGTATTATTTGTTCGTGAAACAAATGACCATATTGCTGTTTGGGAAGGAGAAAAATTATCAAAAGCTCAAGCTACAGAAGTATCTGGTGTGAAAACAGTACTTTGGCTACAAGATTTACCAAATGTTTTACGCAAATTAATGGTTGAAGCAGAGAATGTTTATGTTAATAAAAATGAACATTACCGTGTGACAGAAGCTCCGCAAGTAGAAACTCGTGAAGATCGTTTTGTGAAGCAATTACAAGCAGACTATCCTGGGCACACTTATTTGCGCTCTAATCCTATTTTGCAACGTTTGCGTTCGGTTAAAGAACAAGAAGAAATTCAATTGATTCAACATGCATGTGATATTACAGAAAAAGGATTTCGCCGAGTATTAAATTTTGTAAAACCAGGTGTTTGGGAATATGAAATAGAAGCAGAGTTTGTACATGAATTTATTCGTAATCGTTCAAAAGGTTTTGCTTACACACCAATTATTGCGTCTGGTAATAATGCGAATGTTTTGCATTATATTCAAAATAATCATGAATGTAAAGATGGTGATTTGATTTTGTTTGACGTTGCAGCAGAATATGCAAATTACTCATCTGATATGTCGCGTACAATTCCAGTTAATGGAAAATATACAAAACGCCAAAGAGAAGTATATGATGCCGTTTTACGTTGTAAAAAGGAAGCAGAAAACTTATTGGTTGCTGGAAATAATTGGTACAAATATCACGAAGAGTTAGGTAAAGTTTATACATCTGAATTGTTAGGATTAGGTTTATTAGATAAAGCTGATGTTCAGAACGAAGACCCAAATTGGCCAGCTTACAAAAAATATATGATGCACGGTACTTCTCACCACATGGGACTGGATACGCATGATTATGGTTTGTTGACTGATGATTTTGTTGCGGGTATGGTATTTACAAACGAACCAGGATTCTATATTCCTGCCGAAGGTTTTGGAATTCGTTTAGAAGATGATTACGTTATTCAAAAAGAAGGAAATCCGTTCAATTTGATGCAGAATATTCCATTAGAAGCAGAAGAAATCGAAGATTTAATGAATAAATAATATTTGATTCAATAGATAAAAAAAAGGAACTCAATTGAGTTCCTTTTTTTATTGTAATATTAATTTTTAATCATTTTCTGGTGCCTCATGTGAGGGGATGTCATCTAAATCCAACATTTCTTTGGCCAAAGCGATCATTCGAGGTGTTCCTGTATGTTTATTTTTTTCGTCAGAAAGTTTAACAACACCAGTCCATTTAATATCAATCGAAGAAATTTCTGTTAATTTCATTACGATATTCATTGGACGAAGATTGGTGTCATTTGTTAAATTTGTACCAATACCAAATGATAACCCGATACGATCTTTAAATGCTTTTGTAATTACTTCTACTTTTTCAGAATTTAATCCATCTGAGAAAATTATAGTTTTGAATAATGGATTAATTCCCATTTTTTCATAGTGAGCAATTGTTTTTTCGCCAAATTCTATTGGATCTCCAGAGTCGTGACGAACACCATCAAATAATTTCGATAATTTTTTGTCAAATTGTCCAAAGAAAATATCTGAAGTATAGGTGTCAGTTAAAGCAATTCCTAAATCACCATAATATACTTTCACCCAGCGGTCTAAACTAATCGAATTGGCAATTTTGAACCCGTAACGAGCACCATGAAACATAAACCATTCGTGCGCATGTGTTCCAATTGGTTTTACGCCATATTTGTGTGCAAAGTGAACGTTAGATGTTCCAACAAAACTTTTTCCTTTGTGATTAGTAAGCTCTTTCATGACAATATCGTGTACTTCGTAACTGTGACGACGACGTGTTCCGAACTCTGCAACTGTCACACCAAGACGATTGTATAAATCGACTTTATCGCTTGTTCGTTTTGTTATTTCTCCGTTTGAGATGCGTTGAGCGTTGGTTAATTTGTAAAAAATTTCACTAATTAGACAAAGAATAGGAACTTCCCATAAAATTGTTCGGTACCAATATCCTTCAACAAGAACTTCAACATCTGATCCGTTTTGAGAGATTTTAACTTCTGCAGGATCATAACGATATCCTTGTAAAAAGTCTAAATAAGCAGGGCTTAGATAGGGACAATTTGTAGAAAAGAATTCTTTTTCATCTTTTGTAAGTGCTAACGAAGCCATTGCATTGATTTCATTTTGTAATTCTTCTGCAAAACCATCTGGAAATTCATGTTCACCTCGGTTGATAAATTTATAACGAGCCATTACATCTGGATACAATTTTGTAACCCCAAATTGCATGGTGAATTTATAGAAGTCATTGTCTATAATGGATTTTATTATACTCATTTCTTAGGTTTAAATTTTAACAATTTTTCAAAAATTAAAGATAAAAAAAAACCATCAATGAGGATGGTTTTTGAAAGAATATCTTATTAATAGAAGATTATTTTTTTGTTCTTTTTTCGATTTTTGGTAATTCAAAATTGAAGATATAACTTATATCTCTGTATTGACCAAAGTTTTCAGAAATACCATAACCAGCGCTGTAAACTTTATTTCTACCATACGCTAATCTTGAAGGTAAAATAATCACACCTTGAAAGTTATATAAATCGTTCACAGAACGTTCTGTTGTTTTGAAATGTTTTAAACCTTCTACAAAATTTTTCAATTCTAAATGTTCTCTTTTTACGCCGTTTTCAGTTTCTATTTCAGTTGGTGTGAAATAATAGTAATAGGGGTCTTGAATTGCTGAACCGTCACCTATATTTATAGAGTTCCAAGGATAGGATACAGTACCAATAGATCCATATTTTCTTTTATAATCAGTACTATTAGTTGCTAAAAAAGAACTTGTTACAATATTTAAATAAATTGAAGTACTGTCATTAGAAATTATGGTTTCTCCAGTTCCTTTATGATTTGGGTTTTCAGCGTACCAAATACCTAAGTTATCTTGTTTTGCAAGTGTTTTTAAAGCTGGATATGCATCATCATCGTTCCCTATAATTGTATCAAATTTTGTAAGTTTACCATTTTTAGGGTTGAAGTAAAAATCTTCTAAATATTGTTGAATCGCTTCATCATCTAAAGCATTACGTTCTTCAACTGGAATCTTTGTTTCTTTACTTACACCGTTATCATCATCATTATTACATCCTACTAAAACAGCAGAACAAGCAATTAAAGTAACGAAGAATTTCTTTATCATGTTATTTCGATTTATATTGCGAATTTAGAAAAAATATTAGTTTATCCTATTAAATATTAAGTTTTAAATGAGATTAGATAAATTTCTTTGGAGTGTTAGGTATTATAAAACAAGATCTTTAGCCGCTGATGCAGTAAAAAAGAATCGTGTGAAAGTAAATGGAGTTGTAGCAAAAGCGTCAAGAGAGATTGTCGCAGGAGATGCAATAGAGGTTAGAAAAGACCAAATAAATTTGTCATTTAAAGTTTTACAAGTCCCAAAAAATAGAATTGGAGCAAAATTGCTGACGTTACATATTGTTGATACAACACCAAAAGAAGAGTATGAAGTGTTAGAACTTCGTAAACTTTCGCAAGATTATTATCGCGAAAAAGGAGAAGGTAGACCAACGAAAAAAGATCGCCGCGATTTGGACGATTATTTAGAAGAAGGAGCAGAGGAATTCATCATAAAAGGAGAAGATTTAGATTAATTCTAAATCTTCTCCTTTTTTAAGTTGACTCATAATTTCGTCCAAAATTTCTAATGTACTTTGGGTCGTAATGCTAATCGTATATTTTGCTTTTTCGTAATATTGATTGCGTTCAAATAAATGTTTGGCAATAAATTCTGTCATTTCTTCATTTGAAAGATGAGCAATTAATGGACGAGTTTCTTTTCTGTTTTCAAGTCGTTTCACCAATTGATGCAACTGAACGCGCATAAATATCGAAATCGAATTTTTAACAATCTCCTCCATATTATCATAATAAACAGGAGTTCCACCGCCTAAAGAAAGTACAATGTTAGTGGTTGTTAAAACTTCCTTCAAAGCTTCTCGTTCTTTTTTACGAAAACCTAATTCGCCTTCTTTTTTAAAAATATCACTTATTTTTGTTCGATATTTTTGTTCGATAAAATCATCCAAATCGATGAATTCGAAACCAAGTGCTTTGGCTAAATCTTTTCCGGTAGTCGATTTTCCGCTCCCCATATAGCCAATTAATGAAATAATCATTTGTTATATTTTTTAATCTACAGGTAAATCTTCCGAATAATAGATGGTTAATCTTGCAAAACCATCAAAAGTGTCAATTTGATAAGAATAGGTGTTCTTTAATTTTCTTGCATCATAGCGTTCTACGTTATACGTAACCTCGTAATCTTCATTTGTAACAATCGAATTAGAATGATGATATTTTGATTTTGGAGCATCCTTTTTGATTTCTGCACGATATTGATTCAAAAATTTGATCGGAAAAGAATAGGTTAATTTATAAACTATTTCTTGCGAAATTTGAATAGCCGTGATTTTATTCAAAAACATTGTTCCTTGTGGATTATTTTTAATTTTCAAAGAATCCAATCGTTCTACATTTTGGATGTATAAATTTTTTCCAAGTTTAGAAACCTTAAAACAACGATCGTTTAATTTTTGATGGATGATTTGTGGTTGTTCTTTTATTAAATTTTTTAAGTCTTTTAAAGAAAAATTACTTAAATGTGCATCTTTTGTTTCTTGATTACAATTGTTTGCATATTCAGAATCGGGTACATCTGCTTCTGGATTATCAGATTTTTTGCACGAGATTACTGAAAACAAAGCAAAAATAATGTAGATAATATTTTTTTTCATTCTAAAATTTCAATCTTTAATTGCTTTTCCGAATACAATTCAGTTAACATAGATCTTGATTTGTTGGTGGACAAATATAATATTAAATCATTTATCAAGATGAAAAATGATGTTTCTATCTCATATTTTTTACTTTTTCTATGATGGAAATTTCATTTTTTTAAAAAATCTAAAATAATATTAAATTTTAAGTTCTTAAAATCGAAATGTTTAATTAATAAATTGTAAAAAACTTTATAAAACGTTTGTTAAATTAGTATTAATCGTCCTATATTTGCACTCGATTTAAGAGATCGACCTGGTAGCTCAGTTGGTAGAGCACAACACTTTTAATGTTGGGGTCCTGGGTTCGAGCCCCAGCCAGGTCACTTAGTCAAAATGTTCTTTTTTTTTACTGAAATAAATAAAAAATACATTTCGTTTTGTAAACTCAGATATAGTCGTATATTTGCAGTCCGAAAAAACGGAGACCTGGTAGCTCAGTTGGTAGAGCACAACACTTTTAATGTTGGGGTCCTGGGTTCGAGCCCCAGCCAGGTCAC
>NZ_JACXZC010000032.1 GCF_020281205.1 Empedobacter stercoris | reverse complement strand
TTTCAACTTAAATTCAACGCTATACGTTTGGTTTTTTTTAGGTTCTATACCTGAAATTCCTTGATTATGATAATCAGTAATCCACTTACGCAATAGACTTCCTGAAATACCTTCTTGATGTGATATAGAATGAACTGAATGATGTTTTTCTAAAACTTCTTTGACACATCGCAACTTATATGCTACATCATATTTTACTTTTCTTGCCATAAAAAATGCCCCCAAAAGTGTCTAACTTTTTGGGGGCAGTGTAAACTGACAGCTTTATATTACTTTTATAATCTACCTTGTTCTTTTAATTTCCAATATCTCAAAAGTCCATTAACCGACATCCAACATGGATTGGCGTATTCATACACTTGAATTTGATCCTCGGATAACCCTAAATCTTTGTATGATTTTGTGACGTAATCAACAAAAACAGGTGTTATTTCGTCTGCTGTTAAGTTGTCATCGTACATTGGTTTGATGTAATTTGACCATTCATCCAATCCTTTTTCTAATTCGTTAAAATGATTCTCTACATCTTCATGATAGCCATAATGGGTAGGATAAATACCTTTTGCATTCACTTTTTTCAATTTGGCAATAGATTCTTTCCATAATTCGATATGAATGTCAGGTGGAGGACAAGGTGGTACAACTGGACCGTTTTCTATTTTAACCCCCGCAACATCTCCTGTAAAAATAACATCATTCATTACATAAGCATTGTGATGCACAGCATGACCAGGAGTGTAAATAGTTTCGAAAACAGTATCCCCAAATTCTACACTTTGACCATCTCTAAGACCTACTAAAAACTCTTCATTAATCGGTTTCATTTCTCCCCAAAGACGATCCATCTCATCTCCATAAATCATTTTGGCAGATTCCCATAATTTTTCGGGATTTTTAAGATGAGGTATTCCAATAGGATTCAAGAAAATTGTTGCACCATGCTCCGTAAATTTCCACGCTGCGCCGGCATGATCAAAATGAATATGTGTAATTAATATATTTTCTATATCAATGATTCGCCAACCTAAAGCTTCGATACCAGCTTTCAAATTCTCGAAAGTTGAATACGGTCCTGGATCAACCAATACGGGACCTTGTTCTGTTTCGATTAGATAGGTCGCAATTGCTTCATCTTCGTTCTGAAAATTCAGATCAATAGTATGTACTTTTGGCATGTTATAGTATTTCTTCTATGGTATAATGTATCCCATTAAATTCTAATTTGTCGCCTGCTCGTTTTCCAATTAATGCTTCGAAAATAGGAGCTTGCGTACTAATGCCCACAAACTTTTTGTTTTCCCATTCGAAATCTTTGAAAGATAAACCAATTACAAAATTAACTTTATCAGTCAAAACAACGTTTCCTTCTGTAATTTCATTGATTAATTCAGGTCGTAATGCCTTGAAATTTTCTAAGTCTTCAGTGGCTTGATTAATACGAATATTTAATTTTCGAGCCGCATCAGTTGATTGACTTTGTTGTGCAAAATCATCCAATTCTAAACTTGATTCTTCGTCTAAATCTGCACCTTCTGCATAAATTCGTTCCGATTCTTTTAACGCATTGATTTCGTCTTGTTTAAGCTGAATAAGATGTTGAATAACCTCTTTTCGGATATGTTTTTTACTCATTTTTGTGTTTTTATGTTGATATAAACATACAAAAAATATAATACTCCTAAAAAGATTTTAGGAGTTTTATTGATTAATCTAAATATTCTTGGATGTAGTCCTCTAATTCAAATTTCGTCATGGCTTGATCGTGAAAAACGACCTTTTCACCTTTGTCGTAAACGATCGTGACGGGAATATTTCCAGCCCATTTCGGATCAAATGATGGAATCCATTCATTCATACGTTTGGTGTCATCCAATAAAACAACTTCTGCAGTAATCTTATTATCAACCATAAACTTTTTTACTTTGTCTATAATTTTTGGTCGATCCAGTGAAACCAATAGCATCTTGAAATTTGGGTGATCTTTGTATTGTTCATTGATTTCCATAAATGCTGGAATTTCCTCTACGCAAGGTGCGCACCACGTTGCCCAAAAGTTAACCACGACGACTTCATCTTTATAATTTGCTATTTTTTCGTGCAATGCTTCGTATTTAACAGTTTCTACAGTTTGTGCATTTACACAAGAAAAAGTCAAAATCCCTATAAGACTTAGGAAAGAAAATAGTTTCATATTTATTATTTAAAAATATTTATTCAAATTTAATAGAACAAGAATCAAACCAAGCTATTTTTTGGGAAATTTTGTTGAATAGAATATTAAACCGATTTTTGTAAAAAATTATTCATTTTGTTTTCAAAAGAAGAAGCTTATCGTATAAAAAAAGAATTTTGGATTTCGTACGGAACGTACATGAAATTGCAAATGAATGCCGAGGGATCGCGTATAAATTGGGTGAATTATAAAACGACAATCAAAGGAATTAGTTTTAGAACGGATGTAGAACGTAAATATGCAGAGGTTTCGATCAAAATTTCACATCCAGACCCTTCCGTTCAATCCATGATTTATGAACAGTTTGAAGAATATGAAAACGTGTTAGAAAGTTATCTTGGTGAAAAATGGGTTTGGACAAAAGAGGATATTGACCACGATGGAAAAACGATTTCGACGATAAAAATGCGATTAGAAAATGTAAGTATTTTTAGAGAATCAGATTGGCCACAAATAATTCCGTTCTTAAAAAATCGAATGATTAATTTGGATGAATTTTGGTGCGACCACAAAGATAGTTTTGAAATTTTTAAAGAATTATAATAATCAAAAAAGAAGCTAAATTTAGCTTCTTTTTTGATTGGTTTTATTCGATTACACAGGTAAAATTTTCTATTTCTAACAATTCATTTGCTTCTTCTAAAACATCATTTCGTTGTTCTTGAGAGAGGTTTAAAACATCCAAATAAGCACTATTTTGTTGTAAATCTTTTACCAAAATACATTCTTTAGATAACAATATTTTTTCTTGCTCTGGGGTTAAAGTTGTTAAACATGTAATCGGATACAAGGCAGCATTGTCTACTAAATATTTGATGCTATTTGTTTCAGGATAATCCCAAGAAATTAAACCAATTCCGTAATAATTTGCAAAATCAATACTGTCTGTCGTTAAATAAGCATTTGTGACTAAAAATCCTTTCGTTGGCTTTAAATCTTTTCCAAAGAAATGATAGGTATGATCTTGTACATCTTTCATTCGCGATAAAAAATACATAGGTGTCGTGACAGAAATCTTGGCATCTTCATCATTTCGAAATTTACATTCGCAAAACAATAAATATTCTCCTTTACAAGCTACCACATCTATCTCATGTGTCACTGCATTTCCTTGCACAATTACCGAATGTAAAGATTGATATCCTGCTGCTTCAAGTACTTTTCCTATCCATTGTTCGAAATAGTACCCTTCTGGTCCTAAATCTCTCAATGCTCTTTTTAAACTATAACGAGCAGCATAAGAACTTCTGTATTTTTTGAGATGAGAAAATGCAATACGGTAAAGATCTTTTGTATACATTCCGTCATAAAGATCATTCGAAACTAATTCAAATACTTCTTCAACTTCTTCTTTTTTGGCACCAGATTTTGTTAATGAACGCTTTAGGGCTTTTGGATTGTAAGGGACTAATTCACCAGAATTCTTTTTTACTAACATTTTAGATTGATTTTATTCTGAACGAATTTAAATAAAAGATTCGTCAAAAGCTATAAAAGTTTTAATTCTAAATAAAAGTTATCTTTGTAAAAGTTTTAAAATCAATACATGAAATTAGATACATTTTTACAAGAAAGAAGCGGTAACCAATGCGAACTGACTGGTGCTACAGAAAATTTAGCGATTTACGAAGTGAATCCAGATGCAAGCAGTAATCCTGATCGAAATGTTTACATTACACAAAAATGTATTAATCAGATTGAAAAGAGAGAAGAGTTAGACGCTTCTTTTTGGGAATCATTTTTACTTTCGTCTATGTGGAGCGAAGTTCCAGCTATACAAGTGCTTTCATGGCGAATGTTAAATCGTTTTAGAAACGAATCGTGGGCGGCAGATGCATTGGATATGATGTATTTGGATGATGAAAATATGGAATGGGCAAAGGCTTCGGGTGATCACGAAGGTGATGGAAGTGTGGATTTGCATAAAGACTGCAACGGAAATGTTTTAGTAAACGGTGATAATGTTACATTAATCAAAGATTTAGATGTGAAAGGTTCTTCTATTAATGCTAAAATAGGAACAGCCGTTCGTAATATTCGTTTAGTACACGATAATACAGATCAAATTGAAGGAAAAGTAGATGGACAATTAATTGTTATTTTAACAAAATTTGTAAAGAAACAAGCTTAAACAAACAAGCTCAACTTTGTTGAGCTTGTTTTATAATTCCTTCAATTTATCCTTGATTTCAGCATCATAAATTTCAAGAAATTTTTCATCATAAGGATCTTGATCTTTGTATTTTTTTCGAATCAAATCTAAACTTTTTAAATAATTTGATTTTGCTGAATCTTTTTTGTTCAATTGATTATAGGTTTCAGCTTTGTAGTAATATGCTTCTGCAATATTTTTATCCAAAGAAATTGTTTTGTTGTAAAAGTCCAAAGCTTTTTCATAATTTTTTTGATCCGCTTCTATTTTTCCACGATATGTGTACATTCTTGGATAAATATTATCTGGATTTTTTTCCGATGCTACAAATTTGTCATAATAAACAACTGCCGAATCGTAATTTCCTAAACCTTGATGACAAATTCCCATTTGAAAATAAATATTTTCGCCCCACGGATATTCCACAACGTTTGACAATTTATCTAACCGATGAAAATCCTTCAACGCATTTTCGTAATCTTTTAGTTTTGTATATTTAATCCAACCTGTATAACCTAAATGGTCTGTAGCGTTTAAACAATTTGCTTTATTTAAACGACGCATTCCTTCTTCAAATTCTCCGTTTTTGTTATAAGCGACAGAAGATTCCCACCAAGATTTAGAATTTTTTGGTTCTGATTTTAATAAACGATTAAACATAAAATCAGAATAATAAGAGCCTTGTGTGTTTTCTGCTAATTTAAATTTTTTATTGTTAGAAGAAAATAAGAATTGATAAATAGCAAAAACACTTGCGCAAAAAATAGGAATAGAAATCAATAATTTCAATGTTCCCCAAATAATTCCCCACGTTTTCGATTTAAAAAATGTCTTCAACTTTTCCATTCTTTAATTTTAGTTGTATTTGATAATACGAATCTTCATTTTTTCCGTTCCAATCTTTTAATTGTTGAACAATCGAAACAATTTTCTTTTGCAAATTGTCAGAAAGTACAACTTTTTTATAGTCTTGATCAACCGCTTTTATTCTGAAATAACCAATTTCATTTTTGCAATTAATCACAAAACGAACATTTATATTTCCAGAAAAATCAGGAAAGTTTAATTGATGAATTGGTTCAGAAATCACTTTACGAATCCCATAACGTTCTGTTTTGTAACCTGCTTTTGATCCATAATATTCATAAATCGTAGAAGAACAAGGCTCAAAAGAAGTGCCTTGGTCGATAATTTCTTTTTTATCAATTCTTCCAACTTTTGTTTTGAAAGAAAAGTAAATAATTGCAGAAAAAATGAGTGCTGCAATAATAGTTAAATAGACAAAATAATTAATGTATTTCATTCGGTCTAAGGTATATAAATTTTTAACATAAAAAACTCAATTCAATGAATTGAGTTTGGTATGGTTTTATTTAAAATATTGCTCTGCTTCTAATACACTTTCTGGTCGACCGACATCGATTAAAATTCCGCCAGAATGATCAAAACCAATAATAGATTCAGTTTTCATCAAATTCATGTACACTTTCATGATCGAAAATTTACCTGTTTCGGTAATTTTATCAAATAAAGCAGGATTGATGACATGTATGCCACTAAAAGCTAAATCATTTAAGTCATCTAAAGAATCAACAGCTTTTATTTCTTCTTCTGTTTTTAAATTTCGCCAGCCTTTTAATTCGTTTTTATCGTTAAAATATAACTTGCGTGACGAATTTCTATCCGAAACTGCTAATGTCGCCAACGCCTTATTTTCTTGATGAGCTTTGATAAAATTGGTTAGATGAAGATCAGTTAAAATATCAACATTCATCACTAAAAAATCTTCGTCAAAATTAGTTTTCGCTTTTACCAAACCGCCACCGGTTTCAAGGACTTGATCGGTTTCATCTGAGATGGTAATTTCAATTCCGAAATAATTATTCTCTTCTAAAAACTCTATTATTTGATCTGCAAAATGATGCACATTAATCACGACTTCATCAATTCCATAAGATTTCAAATATTCGATGTTCCGTTGCAATAGAGGTTTTCCGTTTACAATAGCCAAGGCTTTGGGATGGTTTTCTGTAAATGGTTTTAAACGAGTTCCAAGACCCGCAGCAAAAATCATAGCTTTCATCTTAATAGGCTTCGTTTATCCAGTTTTTTTCTTCTTGTACAACATGATGTAAGGTTACTTGCGCTTCAGGAAATTTTTCCGCAATATGTTTAGCAGTCGCATCAGCAGAGTAAACCGAACGATGTTGTCCGCCTGTACAACCAAAATTAATTTCTAAATTCTCAAAACCACGATTTAAATAATCTTCGATTGAAATATCAATGATTTGAAAAACGCCTTCTAAGAAAACGGCAATTTTAGTTTCTGTTTCCAAATATTTTTTAACATCTTCGTCACGACCCGTTTGTGTTTTATACGCTTGGATTCGCCCAGGGTTTAATACGCCACGGCAATCGAAAACGAATCCACCACCATTACCAGTTGGATCAGTTGGAATTCCACCGTTTTTATATGAAAAACTACGAACGTTGATATTTAATTTAGCCATTTATTTTATGATTTACACGCTCTAACGTTGTTGGAAGAACGAGGATTTTTATAATATTTTTTAATTCTGGGTAATTCTGTAAGATAGGATAATCAATAATTGATTCAAGATTTTTTAAACCAAACGAAATACTTTCTATAAAGTGTTTTTTTCGTTCAATCAATCCTCTCAAACCATAAGCGCCTAAAACTTGCAAAAGTCTTGCTACGACACAATATTCATAGGATTGACGAAAATCTATCGGAACCAAAGTTGGAATTAGTTTCTTCAATTGCTCGTAATAAAATTCGTATAACTCTTTTTTGAAGTTGAAAGGTAAATTTGCTTTTGCTTGCCAAATTAACGATACCAAATCATAAACAACAGGGCCATATAAACCACCTTGATAGTCGATAAAATATGGTTCGTTATGATGAATCATAATATTGCGCGTCTGGAAATCTCGGAAAACAAATCCTTGCGGAGAAAGTTGATCAAATTGAGAGGCAAAACGATCAAAATCTTTGATCAGTTTTCCTGCATTATAATCAATTCCTAAAACATCCAAAAAGTAAAAATTAAACTGAAATAAATCTCTTAAAATTAATGTTTTATCTAATTTTGGATAAGAAAATGTATGGTTGAAATCAATCTGATTTTTTCCTTGAATTTGAGCAATTGCTAATTGTTCTAAGGTTTTAAAATAATAAGGTTTTGCTTTTTCAAGATCATTCAGCACAAGATTCATCAATGTTTCATCACCTAAATCAGTTTGTACATACGTTTTGAAATCTTCTGAAACAGAAATGATTTCAGGAACATTATCAATCACTTTTTTTAGTTCGATTGAAAACTGAATGAATACTTTATTTTCTTCTGTATTAGAGCTTTCTGCTAAAATATACGATTGATTTTGGTCAAAAAATCTCGAATATTTACGCGAAGAAGCACCACCAGATAGTTGTGTTAAACTATCGATTGCTTTTTGTGTGAAATTTTCGTGTAAAAATTGAGCTGTATTATCGTTCATCAGAATATTTTGCGAAAGTTACGCATATCAGAAATGATTTAAAAATATTTGTTTGTTGTAACTTTTTTCAAAATGTTGCATCTATTTAGAAAATAAAAAACTGATATGAAAAAAATAGCACTTATTATCGCAATGATTTCGTTACAATCGTGTATTACAGTAAAAGTGAATGCAGATGTAGATTCGAATAGTTTTTATGCAAAAACAACAAATCCAAACATCAAATCGCAAGGAACTTTTTTTGAAAATGGAGTAGGAGATTCGAAATGGTCTAACTCAAATGGAGATAATTGGACGAAAGCAAAATTTGAAGATGCTTCAGGAATGAGTTACATTAAATTAAATGTTTCAAAAAATGTAACAGCTAATTTTCATTCAAATATAAGAATTGATGGAGAATTGCATTTTGAAGTGGTAGACAAAAATCAGAATGTTTTATTTACACGCCATTTAATAAAGTCAAAAGAAGAAAATTTTACATTGGATTTATCAGCTGGTGATTATCAAATTCGTTGGAATTCTAAAAATAC
This sequence comes from Empedobacter stercoris, assembly GCF_020281205.1. GTDB lineage: Bacteria > Bacteroidota > Bacteroidia > Flavobacteriales > Weeksellaceae > Empedobacter > Empedobacter stercoris. Next base: position 24,753 of record NZ_JACXZC010000032.1, on the reverse strand, counting down.
TTCTGGAAGTTATTTTTTGGAATGGAAAGAGGAGAAATAGTGAAATTTTAGCAAATATTTAAGTAAAACAATTGCTTTTTTGATGTAATTTTAGGGAGATTTAAATAAAGAATTATGTCCTTAATAGATGATTTGAAATGGCGTTATGCCACAAAAAAATATGATCCGTCTTTGATTGTTGAAGAAGAAGATGTTAAAAAAATTGTTGAGGCTGCACGTTTAGCCCCAACTTCATCTGGTTTGCAACAATTCAGAATTCTTGTAATTAAAAACAAAGAATTACAACAAAAAATTGTTCCTATAGCATATGATCAGCAAATTGTAGCAGATTGTTCTCATTTGTTAGTTTTTGTTGCGTGGGATCGTTATACAGAAGATCGTATTGATACGATTTATGATTTTACGACAGATGAACGCGAATTGCCAAGAGGACGTTTTGGTTCGTATACAGATAAATTAAAAGGTATTTATTTGCCTCAAACTTCTGAAGAGAATTTTGCGCATACTGCTCGTCAAGCATATATTGGTTTAGGTTTTGCATTAGCGCAAGCTGCAGAACTTAAAATTGATAGTACGCCAATGGAAGGTTTTGATAATGCTGAATTGGATGATTTACTTGATCTGAATGAGAAAGGAATGAAAAGTGTTTTATTGCTTCCTTTAGGCTACAGGGATAGTGAAGATTGGTTAGCTCCGATGAAAAAAGTGAGAAATCCAATGAAGGATTTTGTCAAAAAAATATATGAATAACAAAAAAAAGGATTGAGGTTTTTCTCAATCCTTTTTTTGTGAAGTTAAGATATTAAGCTTTAATTAATTTAATTTTTAAATTTTCTAACATAGTTGTTGTCATTTTATCAATGTCGTATTTTGGAGCAAATCCCCAATCAGCTTTAGCAACAGAGTCGTCGATAGAAGATGGCCAAGAGTCAGCGATAGCTTGACGAAAATCTGGTGCATAATCAATCGAGAATGTTGGAATATGTTTTCTAATATTTGCAGCTAAATCTTCTGGAGCAAAGCTTAAACCTCCTAAATTATAAGATTTAAACTCACCTAATTGTTTTGGATCAGAGGACATTAATTCAACAATCGCATCAATTGCATCATCCATATATAACATTGGTAAAAACGTTCCTTCTTTTAAGAAAGATGTGTATTTTCCGTCCTCAATGGCTTTGTAATAGATATCCACTGCATAATCTGTAGTTCCTCCTCCAGCAGGCGTTTTCCACGAAATAAGACCAGGGAAACGAACAGATCGTACATCTACATGATGATTTTGTTGATACCATTTGCACCAGTATTCTCCTGATAATTTAGAAATTCCGTAAACTGTAGAAGGTGTTTGAATTGTATTTTGAGGCGTGTTGTCTTTTGGTGTATCTGGTCCAAAAACCCCGATAGATGAAGGCCAAAAAATTTTATCGATTACTTTATCTTTTGCTAATTCTAAGAAAGTAAGTAACGTATCCATGTTTAATTTCCAACCGAACATTGGATTTTTTTCTGCTGTACCAGAAAGAAGTGCAGCTAAATGATATACTGTTTTGATGTTATGTTTGGCAATAACTTCTTTTATTCTTTCTGTATTCATTACGTCGATTACTTCGTAAATTCCATCATAATCAACATCTTTTGGATCGCGTATATCAGAAATGATTACATTGTTTTTTCCATGAATGGTTTTTAATTTTTCGGCTAATTCAGAACCAATTTGTCCTAATGCACCGGTGATTAAAATCGTTTCGGTTTCCATTTTAAAAGTTACTTTTGTTTGTTTATACCAAAGGTAAAATAATCTACTAAATTTCTAAACTTAATTTAGTAGATTTGTAACAAAGGTCGAAGAAATCTCGACAAATCGTATCAAAAATACTTAGTAGAAATATGAAAAAACAACTATTTGTTGCAGCATTTGCTTGTACTTCAGTCTTAGCATTTGCGCAAGAATCTTATCAAGCTTTTAATCCTGATTACATGGATAAGTCTGTTCGCCCTCAAGATGATTTATATAATCATGTGAATGGTAATTGGATGAAAATCACAGAAATTCCTTCTGACAGAGCAAGATGGGGGAGTTTTGATGAGTTGAGAGAGAATACAGATAAAGTATCGTTGAAGTTAGTAAAAGATTTATTGAATAATAAATATGAACAAGATTCTAACGAGCAAAAAATCTCTGACCTTTACAATGCTTATACAAATATGGAAGCGCGTGATAAAACAGGTTTAGCTCCGATACAAAAATATTTAAAGCAAATTGATGCAATCAAGAATTTAACGGATTTACAAGCTTATTTAACAGAAGTTACACCGATTGGTGAAAACCCTTTTTATGGAATTTCTGTTTATACTGATATGAAAAACAGTAAGCAAAATGCGGTTTATTTAGGAAGTATCGGTTTGACTTTGGGTAAAACGTATTATCAAAAAGAAGATGCTAAAAATGCGGAAACTTTAGCGAATTTAAATCAATATATTGATCAAGTTTTCCCTTTTACAGGATCTAAAACGCGCGATTTAAAAGGACCAAAAATTGTTGCTTTTGAGAAAATGATGGCAAAATACATCAAAACAGTTGAGGAAAGTCGTGATCCGAATAAATCATACAATCTGGTAACATTAACAGAAGCGGGTGCTTTCTCTAAAAATGTTGATGTTGTGAAATTTGTAAAATCTTTCGGAATTAATCCTGATAAAGTAATTATTCGCGAATTAGATTATTATAAAAACTTAGATAAAATCATTAATCAAGAGAATTTACCTTTGATTAAAGATTATTTGAAATTCAAATTAATTGATTCTTTTTCTAATAGTTCTACAACAGAATTGGAGAAATTGAACTTTGAATTTTACGGAAAAAAATTATCAGGTCAAAAAGAACAAAGAGCTTTAGATAAAAGAGGATTATCTTATGTGAACGGAACGGTAGGTGAGTTATTAGGGCAAATTTATGTAAAAGATAATTTTCCACCAGAAGCAAAAGCAAAAGCTCAAGAGTTGATCAGCTATTTATTCAAATCTTTTGATATGCACATCAATAATTTGGAGTGGATGTCGAAGGATACAAAAGTAAAAGCAATAGAGAAATTAAATAAATTTACGGTAAAAATTGGTTATCCTGATAAATGGAAAGATTACTCTGGATTAAAAGTTAAATCAATTAATAACGGAGGTTCTTTAATCGAAAATAACTTAGCGTACAGCCAATGGAGATTCCAAGATAATTTAAAAGATTTTGGAAAACCAGTTGACAAAACACGTTGGGGAATGTCACCACAAACTGTAAATGCTTATTTCAATCCAACAAATAATGAAATCGTTTTCCCAGCAGCAATTTTACAAGCACCATTCTATGATTATAGAGCAGATGCAGGTGTAAACTTTGGAGGAATTGGAGCTGTTATTGGTCACGAAATTTCTCATGGATTTGATGATTCTGGAGCTAAATTTGACGGGGAAGGAAACCTTGTAAACTGGTGGACAGCTCAAGATGAAGAAAAGTTTAAAGCAGCAACTAGTGCTTTAGCAAAACAATATGATAGCTATGAGCCAGTAAAAGGAACACATGTAAATGGTATTTTTACGTCTGGTGAAAATATTGGTGATTTAGGAGGAGTTTCAGTAGCTTTTGATGCATTGCAAATGTATTTAAAAGATAAAGGTACTTACGGAAATATTGATGGATATACGCCACAACAACGTTTCTTTATGTCTTGGGCAACAGTTTGGAGAACCAAAGCAACAGATGAAGCTTTAGTAAATCAAGTAAAAACAGATCCACACTCACCAGGATATTACCGTTCTTTTGGACCAATCATTAATATTGATGCATTCCACGAAGCATTTCAAACAAAACCAGGAGATAAGTTGTACAAAGCACCAAAAGATCGTATTAGAATTTGGTAGTATGCTTGGCAAAATTATTGATTGGATAAAAAATAGAAAAAGAGTGATTAAAATGACAACAGTAGAAGCAATTAACAATGCTAATGTAACATTAGTAGACGTTCGCGAACCGTATGAATTAGAAACTGATGGATTTGTTCCAAATGCGATCAACATTCCATTGGGAGAAGTACCTACGAGAGTAGAAGAGTTCAAAGCAATGTCAAGACCAATTGTTGTATTTTGTAGAAGTGGAAACCGTTCAGGTCAAGCTGCTCAATATTTACAAGAACAAGGTGTAGACGAGATTTTTAATGGAGGAGGTTTTCAAGACGTCTTAGATGTTTTAGAAAAATAATTTGTTAATCATTAATTATTTATAAAAAACCGATAAATTTATATTTATCGGTTTTTTTTGTACATTATTGTATTATAAATAGATATTCGATTACTTTTGTGTCTTACGAAATGTTTTTCAAAAAAAAATGAAAAAAAATGTGTGACCAAATAAGTAACCATGTGTCATAATATTGAAAGCAGTTGAAATGTCAAAGGATCCATTAGAACATTTAGATGATGACATTTTGGTGTATAAGATTGTCGAAACAAAAAATCAACATTTGTTTGGAGTATTGTATGACAGGTATGCACATACGGTATATAACAAGTGTCTGAGTTTTGTAGAAGAACAAGAAGAAGCACAAGATATGACACATGATATTTTTGTTAAGTTGTTTGTAAAACTTAAAACCTATCAGTCAAAATCAAAATTCTCAACTTGGCTATATTCTTTTACATATAATTTTTGTGTCAATCATGTACAACGCAAAATAAAGGAAGAGAGAAAAAATTATTCGATGACGGATGATTTGGTTGATAATTATAATGAGCAAGTAATTGATGACAAAGAAATTTTTGAACTAAAAATCGAAAAACTAACACAATCTCTTAAAAAATTAGAGGTAGAAGATAAATCTATACTACTTATGAAATACCAAGATGATTTTTCAATTAAAGAAATTTCGGAAACTTTAGAGATTGGTGAAAGTGCAACTAAAATGAGAATAAATAGAGCAAAAAATCGTTTACTAAAAATTTATAATGCTTTGTAATTTATGGAAAATCCTTTTAAGACTATACTAGCCGACGAGAAGCTTCCAGAAACATTAAAGCAAAAAGTAATGGACGATGTTGCTTTGATAAAACTATCATTAGAAGTTGCCGATTTGGTTTCAGTAAAATATCCAAGTACAATTGGTAATTTCTTTGGAATAGGAAAAAAGAAATCAACCAATCAATCGAATAAAAAAGATAAAGAAGATAAAGAAGATAACTAGAAATAGAGTATATGAATATAGGTTTAAATTTTAGCTTGTTAGAAAGTTTGTATCAAGAAATAGTACTAATATTCCCGAAAGTAGTAGGAGGTATAGTATTTCTTATCTTGTCTTATATCTTGCTAAAATTAATCTTATTATTGACCAAATACATTTTGAGATTGTCTAAAATAGATAAATTAAAAAATGCATTGAATAATAACGAAGCGTTGAAAAACTCTTCAATTGAAATAGATCCAGGAGTAATTATATTACAATTTGTAAGATTGTTTATTATCTTATTAATTATAATCATTGGATCTGATATTTTTGGGTTAACAGTTGTTTCAAACCAAATAGGAAGAATTGTAGATTATTTACCTCAATTTTTTAGCGCAGTTTTGATATTTGCTGGAGGTTTTTACTTAGCAAATTATATCAAATCTTTTTTGAAAAGTTTAATCAAATCAATCGACCTCAATGGAGCGAATATTATAAGTAATATAATTTTTTATATCATCCTTATTTTTACAATTGTTACGTCATTAAACCAAGCAGGAGTAAATACAGACTTGATAACCAATAATCTGTCACTTATCTTAGGCTCAATATTTTTGACATTAGCTATTGCGTTTGGATTAGGATCAAAAGATGTTATATATCGATTGTTACTGTCTTTTTATACCAATAGAAATTTTGAAATTGGTCAAAAAATCATTATCGAAGATGATGTAAAAGGCGTAATAATTGCAATTAACAACATATGTATGACCATACAAACAGAAAATGAAAAAGTAGTTTATCCAATAAAAATCATTACGAATAAAAAAATACGAATTATTGAAGATTAATCTTACCTACCTAAATTATTTTTATAATAATTATTAACCAACCTATTGATTTTTTTAAAAAAAATCAAGCCGACTTTTAACCTACCAACCAATCGTGAAAGCAAGTCTTTTACAACTAAACAAACCTTTTTCGATTTAATAGAAAATACATCACTTTCTATTATCTATTAAATCAAACTAAACCAAACCAACAAGAGACCATACCAACCAAAAATGGTCTCTTTTTATTTTTCGAAAAATCAATTAATTTTAAAAATTAGTTGTACATTTGCACCTCATTACATAATAATTATTAAATAATATTGGCATGTACTTAACATCAGAAGTAAAAAGCGAAATTTTCGCAAAGCACGGTAAATCTGCAACAGATACAGGATCTGCAGAAGGACAAATCGCATTATTCACTTACAGAATTAACCATTTAACTGGTCACTTAAAACAAAATCAAAAAGATTTTAATACAGAAAGATCATTGGTTATGTTAGTAGGTAAACGTAAAGCGTTATTGAACTACTTAAAGAAAAAAGATATCACAAGATATCGTGCGATTATCGCTGAATTAGGATTACGTAAGTAATTTTAAACACAATATTAAAGGGCAATTCCGTAGAAATTGCCTTTTTTTTTGTTATAAATTAAAATAAGATATATATCTTTATATAATGCAGTTAAAGCAAACGGCTTTGACTTTAGACGAATTAAATACAAAGAAGACGAATGATTCCACAGGCGATCACAGAAAAAATTACTCTTTCAGACGGAAGAGAAATTACAATCGAAACAGGGAAATTAGCTAAACAAGCTGATGGATCTGTGGTTGTACGCATGGGCGACACCATGTTATTAGCTACAGTTGTAGCAAACAAAGAAGCTAATCCAGGTGTAGACTTTTTACCTTTAACAGTAGATTATAGAGAAAAATTCTATGCAGGAGGACGCATCCCAGGGAACTTCTTCAGAAGAGAAGCAAAACCATCAGATGATGAGGTCTTAACAATGCGTTTAGTAGACCGTGTTTTACGCCCAATGTTTCCAGAAGATTTTCATGCTGAGGTTCAGGTAATGATCTCACTTATTTCTTATGACAAAAATGTAATGCCAGAAGCTTTAGCTGGTTTAGCTGCATCAGCAGCCATTGCGATTACAGATATTCCTTTCACATTAATTTCAGAAGCTCGTGTTATTCGTTTGAATGGTGAGTTGATGATTAATCCTTCATTAGAACAATTAGCGCAAGCAGATATCGATATTATGGTAGGTGCTTCTAAAGATTCTGTTGTAATGGTTGAAGGTGAAATGAGTGAAATTTCTGAGCGCGAAATGTTAGACGCAATCGAATTTGCCCATGCGGAAATCAAAAAACAAATTGAAGCACAAGAAAGCTTAGCTGCTAAAGTAGGAAAATCAACTCCAAAACGTGAGTACAATCACGAAACTCATGACGAAGAAATTCGCGAAAAAGTATGGGCTTATGGATATGATAAATACTATGATATTGCGAAACACCCATCTGACAAACACGAAAGAGGTGAAAAATTTGCTCAAGTTGAAGCAGATTTCTTAGCTCAATATGCTGATGATGAAGAGGAATTAGCTCGTGTTACTCCTTTTGCTCACATCTATTTCCATGATGTACAAAAAGAAGCTGTACGTCAATTGATCTTGAACGAAGGAATTCGTTTAGATGGTCGTGATCCAAAAACAATTCGTCCAATTTGGACAGAAGTTGATTATTTACCATCAACTCATGGATCAGCAATTTTTACACGTGGTGAAACTCAAGCATTGGCTACAGTAACTTTAGGATCTTCTAAAGATGCGAATATGGTTGATGGTGTAGTAACAAACTTCGACGAAAAATTCTTTTTACACTATAATTTCCCTCCTTTCTCAACAGGTGAAGCTCGTCCATTAAGAGGAACTTCTCGTCGTGAAATTGGTCACGGAAATTTAGCTCAACGTGCATTAGCTCAAATGTTACCAGACGATTGTCCTTACACAGTTCGTATCGTTTCTGAAGTTTTAGAATCTAACGGTTCTTCTTCTATGGCAACAGTTTGTGCAGGAACGTTAGCATTAATGGATTCAGGTTTACAAATGAAAAAACCAGTTTCAGGAATTGCAATGGGGTTAATTACAGATACAAAATCTGGGAAATTTACTGTATTGTCTGATATCTTAGGAGATGAAGATCACTTAGGAGATATGGACTTTAAAGTAACAGGAACAGCAGATGGTATCACAGCTTGTCAAATGGATATTAAAGTTCAAGGTTTATCGATGGAAATCATGGAAACTGCCTTATTACAAGCAAAAGAAGGTCGTGAGCACATCTTAGGTAAATTATTAGAAACATTACCAGCGCCTCGTCCACAATTAAAACCAAATGCACCTAAAGTTGTTGTGATGGAAATTCCAAAAGAATTTATCGGAGCAGTTATCGGTCCTGGTGGAAAAGTGATTCAAGAAATGCAAAAAGAAACAGAAACTGTTATTGCAATTACAGAATTAGAAACAACAGGTCGCGTTGAAATTAATGGTGTTATCCAAGAAAATATCGATAAAGTAATTGAAAAAATTAAACAAATTGCATTTGTTCCTGAAGCTGGAGCAACTTACCATGCAGTTGTAAAATCAATTAAACCATTCGGTGCTTTTGTTGAAATTTCTAAAGGAGTTGAAGGTTTAGTTCATATTTCAGAATTAGAGCACAGACGTTTAGAAAAAGTAGAGGATTCTGTAAACATCGGTGATAAAATTGATGTTAAATTCTTAGGTTACGATGATAAAAAGAAAATGAAGTTATCTCGTAAAGCATTATTGCCAAAACCAGAGAGAACAGAAAAACCTGCTAAACCAGCAGAAAAGAAAGAGGATAAACCTCAAGATAAACCAGAAGCTTAATTAAGTTTTTATAAATAAATAAAAGTCCGAGATTTCTCGGACTTTTTTGTTATTCTATTTTCAAACCTAAATGTTGTACTAAACCAATGATATTTTCTTTCGAAAAGACGGCTCCTTTCAATTGATTTTCATTTGGGTTAATTCTAAAATTATAAGATGTTTTTAGATTTGCTTGCTTCAAATTGGTTTGATCAAAAATTGCATTTAAACAATCACAATTATTGAAGTAAGAGTGACTTAAATCTGTATATGAAAAGTCAACATTTTGCAATGAACATTCGATAAATTTTGATTTTTGAAGGGGTAATTGATAAAAAGTAGAATCATTTAAAATGCAACGCTCAAAAAAAACATTAAGCCCAAACTGATTACATACTTCTAAATTAAATCCAATCATTTTACAATTTTTAAATTCAACTTGCTGAAAACTTGTATTGATAAGTTTCGAATTACTTAGATTACACTCAATAAATTCACAATTGATAAATTTTACATCGCTCAAATCCAAAGTATTCAAATCACAACTAATAAATTTACAATTTTCATAATCGCCAATAACGTTTCGAGATTCAGTGAAATTATATTGAAAAAATGTTTCTTCAAAATGATAATTTGTATGCATTATTTTTTCTTTATGATTAATTTTTTTAGTGCAAGCCAAAAAATAATCAAATCATATCAATGTAAATTGTAACTTTTAATTGATCGATTTGTGAACATAAATTTTTCCCAGTAATAGAAGAGATACATGTTTCAATTCCATCAGTTTTGTTTTTAATACTCATCATAGTTGAGATAAGCAAATAAAAAACGAAAGGAATAACAAGAATAAGCAGCATTAAAATAATGTTGTAATATCGTTTTATTAGCATCTTAATCCTCAAATGTAATTTCTATTTCTTGGCCAAATTGTAAAATATAACCATTGTTGTCATATATTGCAAATTCGCGCATATCCCATTCAAAAGTTTCGATTTCGTAAACAATTTCACAATCATTTTTTACTTGATTCCATAATTCATCTACATTATCAACGACAAAATAAAATGAACCTGTAAAATTGGCTTGTTTAAAATCTGTCCCTTCATTTGGATAAGCTAACATAATTTCGACATCGTCTTTTTGTAAGCAGGCCCAAATCCAATCTTCATTTTGTTCTGCAATCTTAAAACCTAATTTCTTATAGAATTTTGTTGTTTTTTGTAAATCTTTTGTCCAGATTATTGGTCGTAAACTTTTAAAAGCCATATATCATTATTTTTGATAAAAATACTCCAATTTTTCAGAACATTTTGGCATATTTAGATGATAAATGTATTCAAGTCGGAAGGTTAATAGTATGATCTGTCATATAAACATAAAAAAAACTCCTAACAAGTAGGAGTTTAATACGAAATTTTAATTTCTATTTAAGGATTATATTTTTTGTTTAATGCTTTTAAAATTGCCCATGTTTCAGCATCGACCACGCCATCATATTTTTCAGGTCTAAAATGCATCTGAAATGCAACAATAGCATTTTTAGTTTGCGTATCAATCATCCCATTTATAGGTACATTGTAGCCATATTTTTTTAGCTCTGTTTGTACTTGTGTAACAAATACTGAGCTTGTTGTATCCCATGGATATTGAGGAATAAATAAATACTTATCACTTTCTTCGTACCAAGCACCAACACCATAATCTGTGTATAATTGTTTCCATGGAAATAGTGGACCTGGATCTGGTTTTCTACCTGGTGCAATGTCTGCATGACCTACAACATTAAAAGGTGAAATATTATAACGGCTGATGATATCTTGCGCTAACTCACCGACTTTTTTGATTTGATAAGCTGGATAAGGTGTGAAATTAGGATAGGTATCTGTTCCTTTATTTCCGAGATTAACGATTTCTATTCCGATAGAAGAGAAATTTAAATTATCGATACCTTTCCAGTTACTTACACCTGCATGCCATGCACGTTTGGTTTCGTCAACTAAAAGATTGATTGTTTTATCATCATAATCATTAATTAAATAATGAGCACTAACATCTTTCTGAGTCAATACTTTTAACGACAATTCGGTATTGATTGCAGTATAATGCAAGACTAAAAAACGAACACGTTCGTCTTGCGAAATAGATGGATAATAATCTGTTGTTACTTTGTACTTGTCAAGCTTTGCAGCTCGAGTCATTTCTGGTTGATCTGTTTTTGAGTTGATAATGACTGTGTCACGAATTACTTTTGTAATTGTTTTTGGCGGAACTGTTTTAGTAGCACAACTGGCTAAAATAAAAAAACAACAAATTGCCGAAAACATTAATCCTTTAATATTCATTCTTTTAGTTCTAAATAGTTTTTTGAGTAGCCAAAATTAAGCCAAATATTTGGATTTTTTTTCAAAAAAGACTTGTTTTGCAATAAAAGTCAGATTATATTTGCAACCGCTTTATAAGACATTTTCTGAATGTCTTATATTAAAAGTAGGAGAGGTGCCAGAGCGGTAATGGAGCAGATTGCTAATCTGTCATCGGGTAACCGATGCCAGGGTTCGAGTCCCTGTCTCTCCGCTTTTTTTAAGTTTTAAATAAAAATACTTTTCGGGGTGTAGCGTAGCCCGGTTATCGCGCCTGCTTTGGGAGCAGGAGGTCGCAGGTTCGAATCCTGCCACCCCGACGAATTTTAGAGATAAAATTTTGGAATGGTCCAGTAGCTCAGCTGGATAGAGCAACTGCCTTCTAAGCAGTAGGTCTCAGGTTCGAATCCTGACTGGATCACAAAATCCACTTAGATTTTCTAAGTGGATTTTTATCTTTAATAAAAAATTATTTTAAAAAGTTTTTACCTTTTTCACTCAATTGCTTAAAATTAATAGAAGGAATAGTTGGATTTAATTCTGATTTGAACTCAGTTACATTTGGCGTTTCAAAGAAGTCTAATTCGTATAATCCGTCTTCAATAAATTGACAATCATCCGTTAAAAAGTAAATTTTAGGAAAGCTTGGCTTACGCTCTATTCTTACTTTTTTTACATTATTTGTATCTGTAAAAACTTCTCCTTTTTTAGTGTTCGCCATGAATTTTATTTTAACTACAAATTTCTAAATAAAAACTAATATTAAAAAATCAATTCAAATTAGTCAAAAATATTTTACCTTCGTTACAAAGAAAACCACGTGAAATATACAATACAAGCGCTTTATTTTGTCTTGTTCATAGGACTAACAAGTTGTTTACCTACAAAATCTGTTTCTGAACCTAAAACTGTACCAACAGAAATTAGTGATTTATCTGGAAAATGGATAATAAATGAGGGAGTCGATTATATTATTTTCGAAGATACTACACATAAAATGGTATTGAAAACAGCTTGTGGCATAATTTCTGCGAATTATACTAAAATTAGTCAAGCACTTATTTTTAATCAGATAAAACAAGTGAATTCTGATTGCGAAATTCCTCAAAATTTAATTCAAAATTTGCAAAAAACAGCATATTTTAAAGTAAAATCATCAAATCAAATTACTTTTTATGATGAAGCTCATCAAGAAAAGTTAACTTTGAGTCTTATTAAATAAAACACAATAAAAATTTATTATGCTAAGCATAATTTTTTATTAAATTTGTCTAAATTTCGAATGTTGAAGAAAATTTTAAGTTATCCGTTATCTATAATCTTTTATATTTTTTATGGATTAACGTTGTTGGTAATGCATGTTGTGCAATGGTTATGTTATAATTTGGGAGGTTATTCTGCACATCATAAAAGTGTTAAAGTGATGAATGGTCTTTTGGTTTTTTGGACAAAAATTTTAGGGACAACTTATACTTACAAAGGTCGTGAAAACTTGATAAAAAACGTACCATTGATTTTTGTAAGTAATCATCAAAGTATGTATGATATATCTCCTTTAGAATTTGATTTAGCTAATTATCATCCAAAGTTTATTTCGAAAATAGAGTTAGGTAAAGGAATCCCAAGTGTATCATATAATTTAACACACGGAGGATCTGCTTTGATTGACCGTAAAAATGGTAAACAAGCAATAGAAGAAATTAAAAAATTAGCACAATACATTCAGAAAAATAATTATTCCGCAATTATTTTTCCTGAAGGAACAAGAAGTAAAAATGGAGTTCCAAAAGCTTTTAAAGAAAATGGGATGAAAGTTTTGACGAAATATGCAAAAGATGCCTATGTTGTTCCCGTTACGCTAAACAATACATGGAAAATAGAAAAATGGGGCAAATTTCCGATGTATTTAGGTGCAAAAGTAACGATACAATATCATAAACCCTTAAAAGTAAGTGAGTACAAATTTGATGAACTATTTGAACTTACCGAAAAAACTGTAAAAAATAGTATAACCGCATAAAATAATTATATGTCAATAAAAAATGTTCGCCTGGAAGTAATGCAATTTCTTGAGAAAGATATTGATGCTTATATGGATAAATTCTTAGTTCCAGCCGATAAAATTTGGCAACCAACTGATTTTTTACCGAATTCGCAATCTGACTCTTTTTTTGATGAAATCAAAGAATTGCAAGAGTTATCAAAAGACTTACCAGATGATTTCTGGATTACGCTGATTGGAGATACAATTACTGAAGAAGCTTTACCAACATATGAATCTTGGTTAATACAGATGGATGGAGTTGTAGATGAAGAAGGAAATTACTTAGAAAATGGATGGGCTAAATGGATTCGCCATTGGACAGGAGAGGAAAATCGACATGGAGATGTTTTGAATAAATTTTTGTATTTATCAGGACGTATCAATATGCGCGAGGTTGAAGTGACAACGCAACATTTGATCAATGATGGGTTTGATATCGGAACAGCACACGATCCGTATAAAAACTTTGTGTACACAAGTTTTCAAGAATTAGCAACTTATGTATCACATAATAATGTATCTGCTATTGCAAAAAAATATGGTGCAAAAAAATTATCACGTATGTGTAAAATTATTGCAGGTGATGAAATGCGTCACCACTTAGCTTATACAGAATTTGTACGTCGCATTTTCGAAGCTGATCCTTCAGAAATGATGCTAGCTGTGCAACATATGTTCAAACTAAAAATTGTAATGCCAGCGCATTTCTTAAGAGCATCTGGTGAAGAAAGAGGAACGTTGTTTGATTCTTTCTCCGATGCAGCTCAGCGAATTGGTGTTTATACAGCATTCGACTATATCGATATTATGCGAAAATTAATCGAAGCTTGGCAATTGGATAAAATATCTGGATTGAATGCTGAGGCTGAAAAAGCAAGAGATTACATTATGAAATTCCCAGATAGAATGGATCGAATTTCTCAACGAATTGTTATTCCAGAAAGTGGACCGCAATTTAAATGGTTAGTTCCAGCAACTACAAAATAGTTTATTCTAATCAAAATCATATAAAAAAGAGGCAATTCAAACATGAATTGCCTCTTTTTATTTAGTAACTTTAGCCAACAAAGAAATTAAAAACAACAACTTATGGACGATTTTATTGCTGCCAGAAGTCAAATGGCAATGTCATTAGCCTTTCATATTGTTTTTTCGTGTGTTGGTATGGTGATGCCTTTTATGATGGCAATTGCTCACTACAAGTACCTCAAAACAAAAAAAGAAATCTATAAAGGATTAACAAAAGCGTGGAGCAAAGGAGTTGCAATTTTATTTGCAACTGGAGCGGTTTCGGGGACAATGCTTTCGTTTGAGTTAGGATTATTGTTTCCTAAATTTATGGAACATGCTGGGCCAATTTTCGGAATGCCTTTTTCGTTAGAAGGAACAGCTTTTTTTATTGAAGCTATTGCGCTTGGTTTTTTTCTTTACGGATGGGACAAATTTAATAAATGGTTTCATTGGATTTGTGGTGTAATCGTTGGTGTTAGTGGTTTAGCTTCAGGTATTTTGGTTGTAGCAGCAAATGCTTGGATGAATTCACCTTCTGGTTTTGATTTTGTAAATGGCGAATACCTTAACATTGATCCAGTAAAAGCGATGTTCAATGATGCTTGGTTTTCTCAAGCTTTGCACATGACGATTGCTGCTTTTTGTGCAACAGGTTTTGCAGTTGCTGGTTTACATGCTTATTTGATTTTGAAGGGGAAGAATGTGAATTTTCATCGAGAAGCGTTCAAAATTAGTTCCGTTTTAGCTATTGTTGCAGCTTTATTAGCGCCTTTAAGTGGTGATATTTCAGCGAAAGATGTAGCAGAACGTCAACCAATAAAATTAGCTGCTATGGAAGCGCATTTCAAAACAGAAGAAAGTGCACCATTTGTTTTAGGGGGAATAGTGGATGAAGATAATGAAGAAATCAAATACGCAATAAAAGTTCCAGGTGTATTAAGTTTTTTGGTTCATTCAGATTTTAAAACAGCTGTCAAAGGTTTAGAAGAATTTCCGAAAGATGAATGGCCACCGGTTGCGATAGTTCATTACGCATTTCAAATAATGATTACATTTGGAATGTTGATGATGGGAATTGCGATAATTTATTTGATTGCTCATTTTTTCAAGAAAGATTGGTTATCAGAAAGATGGTTTTATAAATTATTTATGATTGCAACACCATTTGGTTACATTGCTTTGGAAGCAGGTTGGACGGTGACAGAAGTCGGGCGTCAACCATGGATTATTTATGGAATCATGCGAACGGTAGATTCAGTAACACCAATGCCTGGTATCCAATATTCGTTTTACATTTTTACGTTTGTATTTATTACCTTATCTATTATTTTGATCTTTTTAATGAATAGACAAATACAAATGGTTGCTCAACTTTATGATCCTGAAGATCCAAATTATAAACCAGAAAAACATTAGAATATGATTTACGTAGTAATAGCATTTTTGTGGGTTGCCATCTGTTTGTACCTCATTTTAGGAGGCGCTGATTTTGGTGCAGGGATAGTTGAATTATTTTCGGAAAAGAGTTATAAAAAAAGAACGCAGAAGATTATGTACAATTCGATTGGACCAATTTGGGAGGCAAATCACATGTGGTTAATCATTGTCATTGTTATTTTATTTGTTGGTTTTCCTAAGATGTATGCAGAAATCTCAAATTATTTGCACATCCCGTTAGTAATCATGTTATTGGGAATTATTGCAAGAGGAACATCGTTTACTTTCAGAAATTATGATGCAATTAATGATAAATGGCACAATTTGTATGATGTAATTTTTACTTATTCGAGTGTTGTAACACCATTATTTTTAGGTATAATTGCTGGTTCTATTGTTTCGGGAAGTATTGATGTTAATGCGCAAACTTTTCAAGATGCTTATATTTTTTCGTGGTTGACTTGGTTTAATTTTTCAGTTGGCTTATTCACTGTTGTGATTTGTGCTTTCTTGGCTTCGGTTTATTCAATTCAAACTGTAAAAAATGATGAAGATAAAGTGATTTTAAGAAAACGTGCGAAAATTTATACCGCATTGATTTTTGTAGCAGGCGCATTTGTTTTTGCTGTTTCAATTTGGAAAAACATTCCGTTATTTAGCTGGATAACATCAGAGATTTATGGATATATAGCAGTTGGTATCGCTTCAATTTCGATTGTGTTACTACTAAAATCATTAAATCAAGCGAAAGATACATGGCTAAAAGTTTACGCAGGAATTATTGTGATGATGATTTTATTTGCGGCAACTTATTCTCACTTTCCAAATTTGGTTTTATTCAAGGATGGATCAACGTTATCTTTATTAACAGATTACGGTGCGTTGAGTACGATAAATATGTTAGCTTGGGCATTATTACTCGGTTCGATATTTATTTTACCATTCTTGTTTTACTTGATTTATTCATTCAATCAAAAACAAAAAATATAGAAAAAATCTCGCTGTTATAGCGAGATTTTTGGTTTATGAATTATGTTTCGCTTGCCATTCAGCAATTTCTTGTTCGTTTAATAAACAAGAATTTAATTCTTCTGTTATTTTTTCTTTATCTAATCCTTGCCCAATAAATACAAGTTCAATCATTCGATCTCCCCATTCCTTCGACCATTTTGCATCAATTTGTTTTTGATTAAATTGATAAGCTGCAAACTGAATTCTTTCGTCATATGGCATCGAACACCACCAAGCTCCTGCAGGATCAATTCGGATACTACCACCGGCTTGACTTAAGAAAATAGCTTCATCGGGACGATTTGCTAACCAAAATAATCCTTTCGAACGGTAAATAGTAGCAGGGAAATCATCATTCAAATACGTTAAAAAACGTTCTGCATGAAACGGAATTTTTTGTCTGTAAACAAAAGAAGTCATTCCATATTTTTCTTCTAAATGATCGTGATGTTCATGTGTACAATGCGCTCCACATTCGTGATCATGATGGTGGTGATGCTCTTCGTGTTCTTGTTCTTCCAATAATTTTACCCACGCATCCATGTCTTGAATTTTTTCGAAATCAAATAAATTTGTATTTAATATTTCAGTCAATTCAACATGCGAAAAACTTGCAGGAATTATTTTAGCCGTAGGATTTAATTTTGTAACAAACGCTTCGATATTCATCAAGGTTTCTTCTTCGACTAAATCCATTTTGTTTAGAATGATGATATTAGAGAATTCAATTTGATCAATTAATAAGTTGACAATTGGACGATTATCTTCTCTGTTTTCTGTAAATCCACGATCAAAAACATCTTCATCAGTTCCTAAGTTTTTGAAGAAATTATAAGCGTCAACTACTGTCACCAAAGTATCTAAACGAGCAACTTTTGGTAAATCTATTTTTCCATCAGGCGAAACAAAATCTAATGATTGTGCGATTGGTCCTGGATCAGAAATACCAGAGCTCTCGATTACTAAGTAATCATATTTGCCAGATTTTGCTAATTTTTCGATTTCAACGATTAAATCTTCACGCAATTCACAACAAACACAACCATTGCTCAATTCAACCAATTTTTCATCGGTTTGAATCAAATCATTTTCACGAGATACCATTTGTGCATCAATATTTACCGCTCCCATGTCGTTTACGATAACCGCAACTTTTAATCCTTTTTTGTTGTGTAATATATGATTGAGAAGTGTCGTTTTTCCGCTTCCAAGAAATCCAGAAAGTACCGTTACAGGTAATCTATTTTCCATAATTTATGCTTATAAATGTTTTACAAAGTTACGTTTTTATCAAGCAAATTTTTAGCCTAAATTATCTATAAATTTTATAATGTTCTGTTAAGAATATGATGAAAAGTAATTTATTTCTGGAATTGTTTTATTTTTGTTTAAAATCAATCAAAGTAATGTTTGTCAATAGTGTTATCACGCTAATAATTATTTCAGTAATACTTGAAATTTACCTCTATTTTAACTTTAAAAAATTTTATCACAACAAGTATTTCCTTTTTGGAAATATGCTCATTTGGCTTCTTGTTTTGACGAATTTTGGCTATCATTTAATCTTTTTCGACCGTAATGTAGGGCAAACGCAAGCGACAATGTGGGGAACAGGTTTGTTTATGTTGTTTGGTTTTCCTCGTTTAATTTTGATTATATTTTTCCTAATTCAAGATATTATAAGAGGATTAGGTTGGTTATTAAATCGAATGAGTAATCATCAACCCAAAACAGATTCTTATTTACCTTCTCGTCGAAAATTTGTAATGAATACTGGATTAACAGTAGCTTCTATACCTTTTTTTAGTTTGATTTATGGAATGACTTTAGGGAAATATAATTTTAAAGTCATTAAGAAAAAACTGGTTTACGAACGTTTACCAAAATCATTTGATGGATTTAAGATTTTACATATTACTGATATACATTCGGGAAGTTTGGATAATCGTGAAAAAATAAAGCAAGCCGTAGATTTAATTAATCAACAAGAGTTTGATATATTGTTATTTACAGGTGATATTGTCAACAATTTTTACTGGGAAATGGATAAATGGTACGATGTTTTTTCGAAAATTAAACAAGGTAAATATGGCAATTATGCAGTTTTAGGAAATCACGATTATGGAGAGTATTCGGATTGGAAATCAGAGGAAGAGAAGCAAGAAAACTTCGAGAAGATTAAAGGGATTTTTCCTAAAATAGGAATGCAATTGTTGTTAAATGAAAATCGATTGATTACAATAAATAATGAAAAAATTTCGTTGATTGGTGTTCAAAATTGGGGAACACGATTTAAGAAATTAGGTGATATTGATGTTGCTTCTCGCACTGTCAATACTGATGATTTTAAAATTGTATTATCTCATGATCCTTCGCATTGGAACGAAATATTGAAGCATCATCCTAAACATTTTGATTTAACATTATCTGGACATACGCATGGTATGCAGTTGGGGATTGAGGTTCCGAAAATTGGTTTACGTTGGAGCCCGTCACAATATGTTTATCCACAATGGGCAGGTTTTTATGATTTTGAAGGAAAAATAATCAATGTGAATAGAGGTTTTGGTTACCATTTTTACCCTGGTAGAGTAGGTGTCTGGCCAGAAATTACAGTAATCGAATTAAAATCAATTTAAGATAAGATCTAAAAGCAACCAAATGATTTGGTTGCTTTTTTTTTGATGTACATCAATGAAAGACCGCTAAAATTTATGGATTATTGTAATAGAAAAAATTTATAAACATGAATGAAGAATTAATTCCTTTACAAGTTGTAAAGAATGAAAAAACAGTAAGGTTTGAACTAAATGTTGATGGTTTTATAGCGTTTATTGATTACAAGCAAGATGACAATGTAATCAAATTAACACATACAGAAGTTCCTGATGAATTGGGCGGTAGAGGAGTAGCTGCAGCTTTGGTTGAAAAAACATTGGTTTATTTGGAAGAGCATGGTAACGTCTTATTTCCGTATTGTCCTTATGTTTTTGCTTACATCAAAAAATATCCTGTTTGGAAAAGAATTGTTGATCCAAATTTTTCGAAATACGATGAGTTGTAATCTATAACGAATAAGATTATAAAAACAAATGCGACCATTTTCGGGTCGCATTTGTTTTTATACATTGAAAAGCAATTTTTTTTAAGCTTTTTGATGATCATCTTCATCATGTGTGTAAGTCTGTTCAATCGCAACATGTCCTTCCCATTTGTCTACAGCAACCGTAGATAAAGCGTTTCCAAGTACATTTGTCATCGAACGAGCCATGTCACAGAAGTGGTCTATTGGTAAAATCAAAGCAATTCCTTCTGGTGGAATTCCAAACATCGAACAAGTTGCAACAACTACAATCAATGAAGCTCTTGGCACTCCTGCAACACCTTTTGACGTTAACATTAAAACCAATAACATCAAGATTTGTTTTTCGATTGGCATATGGATGCCATAAACTTGTGCAATAAATAAGGATGCGAAGGTCATGTACATCATGGATCCATCTAAATTGAAGGAATATCCGAGTGGTAAAGTGAATGAAATAATCTTCTTTTGGGCACCGAATTTTTCTAATTCTTCT
This sequence comes from Empedobacter stercoris, assembly GCF_020281205.1. Classification (GTDB taxonomy): domain Bacteria; phylum Bacteroidota; class Bacteroidia; order Flavobacteriales; family Weeksellaceae; genus Empedobacter; species Empedobacter stercoris. Next base: position 4,368 of record NZ_JACXZC010000032.1, on the reverse strand, counting down.
ACTAATTTAGGGAAAACAGCTTCGGATGAAGTTGTTGAGAAAGCGATTAATAATGGTGCTTTGATGTGTCTTAATAAGTCGAATAAACGTTTTCCTAAAATAAAGTATCCAACGATACATAATACTAACCACAATAAGGCGATTCCTATTACAAAAGCGATTAAGTATTTAACATATAATGCGAAAATTCCGAATCCGTAAGTTGCAATAGCAGCAGCAATAGTTCCTAAAACACCCAATGGTGCAGTCCACATTACGTAACCAACCATGATTAGAACGATATGCGAAATTTTATCTAAAGCTTTTGTGATCATTTCTCCTTCTTTTCCGTAAGCAGCCATGGCTACTCCAAAGAAAATAGAGAAAACTACAATTTGTAAAATTTCATTTGTTGCAAACGCTTCAAAAACAGATTTTGGAATCATATGCGTAATGAAATGTTCTAATGTTAATGAAGCTTGTCCTTTTAATAAATCTTGAGCAGAACTCGCATCCATTTCTATGTTTATGCCTTCTCCAGGCTTCATTATATTTACAACAACAGCACCGATTACCAAAGAAGTAAGTGAAGCTGTAATAAACCATCCCATGGCACGCCCTCCAACGCGTCCAACCATTTTCATATCACCCATTTTAGCAATACCTACAACTAAAGTTGAAAAAACTAATGGCGCGATAATCATCTGAATAAGTCGAATAAAAACAGTACCAAGTAATTTGATATTTGTCGAAAATGTTTTAATAAATTCTGGAGAGGTGTAGTAATGTACATAACCACCAACAGCCACACCAATTAACAAGGCAACGATGATAGCTATAAAAAGTTTGTTATTTTTCATTATGCGATTTTAAACTTTTCCAAAACTACTATTTTTTAGCAAAATATTAAGAATTTAAATGGAATTATACGTTAATTAAATATAAAACCCTTTATTAGAATACGATACAAAGGGTTTTATTATAGTGTGTTGAATACTATTCTGGTTGTTTGAATGGAATTTCTTGATTTAGAATTTCTTCAATTAATTTTGACATTGGTTCTGTTGAGTGTTTCACTATCGAATAATTTATAGTTGAATTTCTATCGACAGAAAGTTTAATTAATTCTTTATTAGGAAATTTAATTGGATAAATACATAACTCAATTTCTTTATTCAGATTTTCTTCGTTTGCATAAAACAAATGCGCATAAAAGATTAATTGTAATTGTTTCGCTTTATCTTCTTTTTGATAAACAACTTCGATTTCTTCTGTTTTAACCGAAATATCTTTCGCATAACCTGTTTTGTAATCAATAATTCGCAATTGATTGTTAACAGAATCAATACGATCAATAACACCTTTAAGTTTTACTACTTTTCCATTGGTCAAGGTAAAATCTACTTCGTGTTTTGATTCCAATGATTGAATGATAAATTCATTTTCTTTTGCCGTTTTCACATCTTTTGACAAAACACCGTCAACAATTCGTTCTGCAATTTTATAAATCAAATAGTTTGGACCTTTGTCTAAATGTCCATCTTTATATTCCTTCTGAAAATGAACTTGTAAAGTCTTGTCTTTTTCTTTTTCAATTAATTTGAAATCGTTTTCGTGTAAAATTCGGTTCAAATAAGGTTGATATAAGTCTTCTAAAGCACCATGTACAATATTTCCTAAAGTTCTTGCACTTACGGTTTCTTCGGCCTCTTCAACTTCTTTTACATTGAAGATTCGTTGTTCATAAAAGTCCAATGGATTACGCAAATAAGAAGAAAGAGAAGAAGGAGAGATTCCATATTTTGCCCAATTCCAAAGTTTTTTCATCGTTTCATCTGTTTTAGGAACAATAATTTCTTTCAATGGTTTTGTAACAAAACTTGGTGCAGCAAAAATTTCTTTCATCTTGTGATGACTTTCAAATTTTATTTGCGCTAAAAAGCGAGATTTTTCGCCAGAACCCATTCCGTCTGCTTCTGTATCATAAACAAAGTAAGCATTTTTCGCACGTTGAATCAATCGGTAAAAGTGATACGCATAAATCGAATCGTTTTCGGTAAATGTATTCAATTTCATTTGTTTGCGAATGTCATACGGAATAAATGTATTGTTTTGTCGTCCCAAAGGCAAAATTTCATCATTTACAGAAGTCATGATAATGTTGTCAAAATTTAATAAACGTGTTTCCAAAAGTCCCATTAATTGTAAACCTTTCAATGGTTCGCCAATAAACGAAATAGATTCGGAAGAAACGATTTTGTTGTACAACAAAAATAATGTTCTATAATCTTTTATATCATTTACTTCTAGTAAGTTTTCGTGTAATTGATTGAATACTTTTTTGAAAAAGAACAAGTATTCTTTCGTTAACAAATCATTCATCGAAGGATGATGCAATAATTCATCTGTCCAATTTTTTAAATGATGAATAAACGCTGTAATAGATGTTGGAATATGAAAAATGGATTTGAAAATAGAATTTTCTAACGCATTTTGAATTGATTTCTCTGAATTGAATATTCGATTTTGAGTACGAATTTCATCAATTAGTTGTCGACTTTTATCCGAACTAAAATGAGATAAGGTTTTGTTTTCGAGAATTTGTAAAACATTCTTGAAATAAAACATCGATCCTTTTCCTAATTTTTCGCGATTCATCTGCAATTCGAAAATCGATTTGAAAAATTGTGCTAATGGAACCGAACGCAATGGAATTCCCATCGAGATATTAAGATGTGTAATATTTTCGGGTAATGAATTTAGAATTGCAGGTAAAATAGATTCATCAGCCAAAATTAAAGCTGTATTTTTAATCTCATCGTCGTTCAGGTTTCGGATTAAATCTGCGATGTATTTTGCTTGTCCAACTTGTTTTGCAACACCAATTGTGTGTAAATTTTTTGGCTTCGAAAATTCATCAACAACCCAATTAATTGGTTTTATTTTTTCTTTGTATTTTCTTAAAAATGAACCCGCCTCCTGATTGGGGTTTTCATAGTAATATTTATCTGCATCAAAATATAAAGTGGCTAAATTTTCTTTTTCTAATTTAAAAATAAGTGCTTGTTCTGCTTTCGTTAATGCATTGAAACCAGCAAATACATAATGAGAAGTTTTGTTCTCAACAATTTCGTTGACTTTTTCGCTCGCAATTCTAAAAACCATTCCAGCATAACCTTCCTTCGAATCAAGTAAATCTTGTTGCAATTGAACGTATAACTTTGAAACGATTCCCCAAAAAGTTAAATGATTTTGAATGATTTCATTTTTACCAATATCAATTTTTCCTTCACCCCATTGATTGATTCGTTCAACCGAAACCAAATAATCTAACACTTTATTCGCAGGTTGCAAGGAAGCGTCAATATCATCAAAGTCTTTTAAAACAGTTGGTCCCCATTTGATAAAATCTTCGAAAGAATCTGGTTTGTCAACGATTTTTTTATAAGCTTGATAGGCTTTGAACCAAAGATTGATACCAGAAATAATTTCTAAACCAGAAAGTTCGCTCATCAATTCCTCGATACTTTTCATTTGAGGGAGAATGATATTTTGCGATTGACGTTGAAATTCTTCTCTAAAAAAAAGCATAGGACGCTTTCCTGGTAAGACCAAAGTCGTATTGATAAAATTTGTTTGATTATGCAATAAATCTTTTACAACATTTTCTATGAATTGAGCCATTTTGAAATTTTCTTTGTTGAATTGTTGTAAAAGTAAGGATTTTGAAAGACAAAAGGTGGCGTTTAGTTGTCTATTTATTACTTTTTTAAGTTGACTTCTACATGTTCTGAACGTTGAAAAACTCCATTTTTGTAGTAATCTTTAGAAATTAGATTTCCTTTTTTGTCATATTTTAAAAATACACCATTTCCATTATTTATAGGTCCGCAATATACTATTTCACCTTTGCTTGTATAACAATCTTTAGCAGTTACGAGTAAATTGTTTTGAAATACTAAAGTAGCAAATGGCTTTCCGTTTTTATAAAAATATTGGAATACTCCTTCTGCTAAATCATTAATGAATAATCCTCTACTTTCGATAACGGAATTTGGAAAATAAGTAATTTCCATGCCTTCTTTTTTGTCATTTACATAACTTGTTTCTCTAAAAAGTAAACCGTTTGGAAAATATTCGTAAGTTATACCTTCTCTTTTATCATATTCATTTAGTCCAATGATAGTTTTTATTTTACCGTTTTCGTATCTTTTGACTTCTTCAAAAAGCTGTTTGTTTTGAAATTGACTAAACACAAAAGTTTCTGAACAAATCAATAATAAAAAAAGAAAATATTTTGACATTTTATAAAATTCTAAGTTCAACAAATAAGTGCAACTCAAATTAAATCATTGGGGGCTAGCCCCCAATGATTAGCCAAGTGCTAAA
>NZ_JACXZC010000031.1 GCF_020281205.1 Empedobacter stercoris | reverse complement strand
AGAAAGTTTGGCTATATTAGCCCTATCGAAAAACTAAAATCTACTTGGCCAGTTGCACTTATAACTTGAACATGGCATTAAACAAAATAAACTATAATGAAAAATCGCTTTATTTTTTACCTATTCGACATATCGGAACTAAAGTTTATTATCAACAAGTAACAACTAAAATTGACAGTTTACAATCTTTAGGATATCATTTTCTTTTTGAAGGAAATTCTCTTCATAAATCCGATAAAATAGTTTCAGATGAAAACGTAGAAAGTTACCTAAAATTCAGAAAAATAACTGGTATTGACATCCTATTACCCTATTCTAAAATCCCTCCTTATTCAGATTATTGCATCAAATATAATCTTATAGACCAACCTAGTTATGCTGAATTTGGAATGAATGAAAATGATTCAAAAAGCGCTGATTTATCCATTAAACAATTAGTCGACTCATATGAAAAATCTTACCCGAAAATCACATTAGATTCTTGTGATTACAATACTAATTTAAACGAAACGTATTCATGTACCAAAGTAGATGAAACTTCAAGAAAAATTTTTATGAAAGACTTTATTTTAAAAAAACGAAATGAACACTTAGTAAGTCAAATAAAAAATAACAAGAATAAGCAGCTTATTATTATTTATGGAGAAAATCATTTTGATGAAGTTAAAGATATACTTGAAAAAAATTAGCACAAAAAAAGCCCAAGAAAATAAATTCTTGAGCTTTGTTGTACCTCAGGCGGGACTTGAACCCGCACGTCCTAATGGACACAGGATTTTAAGTCCTGCGTGTCTACCAATTCCACCACCAAGGCATCCACTTCTAAGAAAGAAGTTGAGCGGGAAACGAGACTCGAACTCGCAACATTCAGCTTGGAAGGCTGACGCTCTACCAATTGAGCTATTCCCGCGATTGTGAGTGCAAATATAGAACAGCTTTTTTAATTACAAAACTTTTAGGAAGCATTTTTTTATAATTATTTTACATATAAAGCTAAGTTTCTCATCATAAAATTTTTAAGCTAAAAAATAATTTTATTTTTCTTTGATTAATTATTTTGAACATGAAAAGATTATCCTAAATAATTGCTTTTTTCCAGATTTCAATCAATCGTTCGTAAGAAAATTGGGCATTTGCAGGACTTGTACTTGGCACAGAAATATACTCTATGAATGTTTTTTTTTCAAAATATTTCCAAAATAATTGATACGCTTTCTTTCCATTGAAAATTATTTTCTCGATTGTAGGATGTTCATTCAAAAATTCATCAATTTGATTTGGCGAAACATTTCTCATATCCACATCCATGCTTCCTTTTCGTTCAGCAGAATGCGCAACATCCCAAAGCGCTAACTTATTTTGTAAAATAAGTTGATTTCTTATTTCATAATCTTCTGAAAATTCTGTCTTGAAAATCTCAAACATCATTTTCCAAAATCTATTACGCGGATGCCCATAATATTGATTGACTTCTAACGATAAATCCCCAGGTAAAGAGCCAAGAATTAATGTTTTTGGTTGTTCTGATGTAATTGCAGCAAAAGATTGTTTATGCATTTTGTCTTATTCTAAAATAGAATGTACAAAAAAAGTGCTGCAAAACTGCAGCACTTTAATAAAATAATATTTTTGAACGATATAATTTTAAAAAATTTGCTCAGAAATTTCTTCCCATTCTAACATTTTCTTATCTAAATCATTTTTCAAATTTGCATATTTATCCAATTCTTGTTGGGTTTGAGAACCTGCGTGTAATTTATTTTCTAAATCGGCAATCTTCGTTTCCAAATCTGAAATCTCTGTTTCTATACGAGACAATTTATTTTTTAGGCGTTTCTGCTCCTTCTCTTCTTCAAACGATAAAATACGTTTAGCTTGCTCTATTTTAACCTCAATTGGCTTTTCTTCTTTTGGTGCAGCTAAAGAATTTCCTTTCTCGACTTCACGGAAATTACCCGCTTTAATTTGCGCTAAATAATCATCAATTCCAGAAAGATATTCTTTGACTTGACCATTACGGAAATCAAACACTTTGTCTACTAACCCTTCTAAAAATTCGCGGTCGTGCGAAACTAAGATTAATGTTCCTGTATATTTTTGTAAAGCTTTTTTCAACAATTCTTTCGATACTATATCCAAGTGGTTCGTCGGCTCATCCATAATTAAAACATTAAATGGACGCAACAATAATTTACATAAAGCCAAACGATTTCGCTCGCCTCCCGAAAGTACCGAAACTTTTTTCTCTACCGCTTCGCCTCCAAACATAAAAGCTCCTAAATAATCACGAACATGTTTACGTGTTTCTTCTGTTGCAGAATTTTCTGCCTCTTCTAAAACGGTTAATTTATCATTTAGAACATGTGCTTGATTTTGAGCAAAATAACCAATCTCAACATTATGACCATGTTTAATTCTTCCTGTATAAGGTTGTTCATTGATAATTGCACGAGATAAAGTTGTTTTTCCTTGACCGTTTTGTCCTACAAAAGCTACTTTTTCACCACGATTAACATAAAATGAAACATGATCAAAAACTTGATGATCACCAAATGCAACACCAACATCATCTAATTCGAAAATAATTTTTCCTGGTTGAACTGCATCCACAAATCGGATATTCATTTTGGTTACATCATCATTTTCAATTTCGATGCGATCTATTTTGTCTAATTTTTTGATTAATGATTGTGCCATCGAAGCTTTGTTGGCTTTTGCACGGAATTTCGAAATCAAATCTTCCGTATGCTTAATCATCTGTTCCTGATTTTTTTGCGCTTGTTCTAATTTTTCGCGGCGATCTTCACGCAATTCTAAATAACGTGTATAATTTGCTTTAAAATCGGAGATGTGACGATTCGCAATTTCAATCGTACGGTTGGTTACATTATCCAAAAATTGACGGTCGTGCGAAACCAATACAACTGCACCAGGATAATCTTTCAAGAAATCTTCTAGCCAGATAATCGAATCGATATCCAAGTGGTTTGTAGGCTCATCTAAAAGCATCACATCATGTTTTTGCAACAATAGCTTTGCTAATTCAATGCGCATTCTCCATCCACCAGAAAACTCTTCTGTTGAGCGATGAAAATCTGAACTTTTGAAACCTAAACCAATTAAAATTTGTTCAATTTCAGCGTCTTTTGTGTAACCACCTAAAAGCCCAAAACGTTCTGTTAAATGCGAAATATCTTCGATTAACTTTCCGTATTCGTTCGATTCGTAATCTGTTCTTTCGGCTAATTCTTTGTTGACAAAATCAATACGATTCTGTATTTCAACCAATTGTTCGAAAGCAGAATCAGCTTCTTGCCAAACAGTTCTTCCTTGTACAAAATCAATATCTTGCGATAAATACCCGATTGTTACGTCTCCTTCGTAGACAACTTCTCCTTCTGAAGCCTGTTGACTTTTGGCTAAAATTTTAAGTAACGTCGATTTTCCAGCCCCATTTTTACCTACTAAACCAACACGGTTTCCTTTGTTGATGCGGAACGAAACGTTTTCGAATAAATATCTACCCGCAAAATAAACTCCTAAATTTTGTACTAATAACATTTTGCAAAAATACAATGTTTTTTGTTAGTTGAATACAATGAAGTTTAAGGTTTTATACTATAACTAAAAAAATACAACAGAAAACTAATAACAACAGAAATTGTAGCAGGCACAAAATAGGCAATTGCCAAATTATTTGTTTGAATAAAATTGATTGGAAGATGTATTAATTTGAATTGAAAAACCAAGAAACACACTGCTACAATTACAACTGAAATTTTCCAATCGTAATTACGTTTATGGTTAATAATAGATGCTACAATATAACCTAAAACTATTCCTACGAAACTCAAAATCGATTTCATTATCGCCAAATGTTTTAGCTTTTCACTAATTCCAAACTCATCACTTTTACGTACCAAAAAAGCAAAATTATCTTTTCCCATCGAATGAATTAATTCAATCAAATCTAATTCTGCCAAGACATAAAATTGTTGAATTCCTAAGAATAACAAAATACTTGCAACGAGTTGAAGTACGAATATTTTTATGTTAAAGTTGTTCATCAGAAGAAAATTTAAAATCGATCATAAAAACGTTTAATATCCGCTTCTTTATCGATAGTTTGATTGTTCTCTAAAAAATCATACAATTCATCCACCATGACTGGCGCCAGCATCGTTCCACGCGTTCCCATTCCATTTAAACAAATCAATTGCTGATATATTGGATGCGCACCAATAATTGGGCGACGATCGACTACTGTTGGTCGGATGGATGCGTGCTGTTCCACAACTTCAAAATCTTCTTTGAAAAAATTCTGAACCCCATCCACCAAATATTGTTTGGCTTCTGCTGTATTTTCGTAATTGACATGATCACGATCGTAAGTTGCACCAACAAAATATTGATTATTTTCTAAAGGCATCAAAAATTCTTTTCCTTTTACTACAGCTTCAGGCAATGTGGCTTTTGTTTCTATTTTCAACACTTCTCCTTTCACACCAATAACGGGTAGATTTTTGAAATATGGATTATTTAAAACATTGTAACCTTCGGCAAAAATAATCTTATTTGCTTCAATATTTTTATAGTTCGTGTGATTATCGTGCATAATCAAGGATTCAAAGTCAAATTCTTCATCAATATATTGATTTTGTTCAATCAAATAATTTTTGAAATCATTCAAAAGATTAGTCAAATCAACTCGACCAGTGTGCAAAACTTCTCCCGAACCTATAGGATTATTGATTGCTGAAAAATCATTCAATTGCTCTGTGTCTGTCGCTAAATAATCAACTAAATCTGGATGAGTCATTGCTTTTTTTAGCCATGTTTTTTTCTCTTGTTCATCATTAAAAACACGATAAACTGGAAAATTGTAGATGTATTTTTCGTTCAATAATTCTTCAAACTGACCAAAAACTTCGCGCAAACGATTAATTTGATTTGTCGCATTCCAAACAATTGAAAAACGTTTTAGCACAACCGGATTGAATATTCCTGCTGCAATTGCCGATGCTTTATGAAAATGATTGTCAATCACTACAAAAGATTTATTTTCTTGCAATAATTTCATCGCCATACAACTTCCTGCAACACCTTGTCCTACGATAATATACTCTACTTTGTTCAATTGATAAAATTTAAGAACAAAGGTAGATAATGTTTCTATTTTTATTATCTTGTTATACAAAAAACATCCATATTATGCAAATACTCTTTATTTTTCTTTCTTGCCTTATTCTTATTTCGGTAATTATTCCTTTTTTCAAACATAATCATTGGTCGGTAAGAGTTTTTGATTACCCACGTTTTCAAAAGCTTATTTTAGTTATTCTCACTTCATTTCTATTCATTTTTGTAGAGAAAAATTCGACTACGATTAGTTTGTTCGTATGTCTTATTTTTTCAGCAATTTATTTGCTTTGGGTCATTCTTCCCTATTCGCCTTTTGGAAAAAAAATGATCAATCAAGTTGAATTAAAACCGAATGAAAAACCTTTAAATTTATTAGTCTACAATGTTTTGCAAGACAATACAAAATACCAGAATTTAGTTCAATTAATCAAAAAACGAAATCCCGATATTGTGTTTCTTCTGGAAACGAATAATGAATGGATGAATCAAATACGTGAAGCTACAAATGATTATGAGTATAAGATAGAAGTTCCTTTAGACAATACTTATGGTTTATTATTCTACTCGAAATTATCCATTAAAAACCAAGAGATTAATTATTTAATTAGCACTGAAATCCCTTCAATTATTGTTGACATCGAGTATAATAATCAGATTGTACGTTTGTATGGTTTGCATCCTACACCACCTGTTCCACAAGAAAATGAAGAAAGTACTGAAAGAGATGCTGAAATTTTAATGATCGGAAAACAAGCCAAAGAATACGGAAAAGCATGTATCGTATTTGGTGATTTAAATGATGTTGCGTGGAGTAGAACAACCAGCCTGTTTTTGAAGACATCTCAACTTTTAGATCCTAGAAGAGGTCGTGGAATGTTCAATACTTTTCATGCGCATCATTGGTTTTTACGTTGGCCTTTAGATCACTATTTCTTGAGCTCTCAATTTCGATTAATTGAAATGATTAGAGAAGATAATATTGGTTCAGATCATTTCCCAATTGGCTTAAAAGTCGTTTTAAGAAGTGATGATGATTCAGGAGAAATGAAGTTAGATCAAGAAGAAAAAATAGAAGTTGAAGAAAAAATAGGAGATGGAATTGAAAAAGGTGATGCGAATTAAATTTTAGATTTTAGATTTTAGATTTTAGATTTTAGATTTTAGATTTTAGATTTTAGATTTTAGATTTTAGATTTTAGGGAATAACTAAATTCTGGAAAAAAATATTGTAGAGGAATTAAACTATTTTAAATAAAAAAAGCTCCAATCTTGAGATTGGAGCTTTAGTTTTATAACATTTTATTAATAATTCCACATATCGGCTTCTGCCTGAATAATAGAATTTCTAATTTTATGATGTTCTTCTAATTGTCCCTTCGAATCATTTGGAATATAATCCTCAATCATCTTCGTTCCGTACATGGTTTGCGCTTTGTAAATAACAGAACTAAATCGTCTTGCATTTAACATCTCATCATAAGTAATCGCGGAATTAGAGTTGCTTGGATTGAAAACAGTTGCATTTACCAAAACATTACGTGCATCTGGATACCAAATCCAAAATAAATCGACATACGTTCCGTCTGCAAATTCAGTTCCCAAAGATTGTGCATCTGGTCCCATGATCGCTAATCCTAACAAACGATATTTTAATTCTCCTAAACGACGATCAATGTACCAAAGACCTTTCGTTTTCACCATTTTAATATCATCAGATTTTACTTTGTAATTGAAAATAGCTGCTTCGTCAGGATTTTCACCTGCTGCAATCATATCATAGTAATACTGTTGAGTATCTTTCTTTTCGTTACGAGCCATGATTTGATCAAAACTCATTTTAGTCTGAAAGTACTCATCATCGTATACTTCTTTAATTTTTTTAGTACGAACTCCGTCAACTAAAACATCATACAATGATTTTGAATTCTGTACTAATTCATCACCAGATCTATAATAAGGTTGATTTAGACGCTCGTTCAAATCAATGACTTCCCATACAACTTTCGACCATAAGACATCTTTATCCTCGATAAAGCCATATTTCATTGGATCTTGTGCCGTACTTACAGTATCTCCAGCCTCATCAACTCTTGTTCTATTTTCGCGGTCTTTTCTCAACTGTTCTGGTGAAACAGCATTAAGAACATTTTGCGCCATTGTAAGGGTTGAGAAAAAACTCATTAAACCAAACAAAAGATATTTCATATGCTAAATTTTATTTTTTTGTTTATTGTACTTGAATTGCAATTGATGATGCTTCTCCTGTTTGACCAGAATTAGTACGATATTTAATATCGAATACACCAATTATATCTCCTTTTTTCGCTTTCGAAATTGCACCTGCGGCTCCTGACATTTTACTTCCTGTAACACGTACTGTAGCTTGACCTGGTACACGAACATTAAATGATGTTACTTCTCCTGAAATTGGGAATAAGAAATCTGGCCAGTCTACACGAATTGTTTGTGCTGCAATTCCATTATCTGGAATAGCTGGACTCGTTTTTCCTAAAATAACACCACGTGCTGGTGGAACTGGTTTGATACGGAACGTTTCACGAACAGATAATGTTTTACCTGAACTTGCTTTCGTTGTAGCAGTGAATGTTACTTCACTTCCTCCACCTGGCGTGTAATTCCATTTGTTAGCTCCTGCTCCAGAAACAGAACCTGATGAAGCATTTAAGCTTACTGGTCCATTTGCTCCATTAATTGTTGCAGAGATTGGGTTGGATACTCCACGGTAAACAACACGTAAATTATCGGCAACAATAGAACCTCCTGTTGGATCTTTCTCAATGATTTCAGCAGCTTTTTTATCTAAAGTTTGCGCAACAACTTGATATGTTGAAGGTGCGATATCAACCTTTTTAGTTTGCCCATTCGATACATAAGTAATGCTACCAGTTAATTGATGCATACCTACAGATCCTGTATTTAATTTGATTGATGCTTTACCATCTACTACTTCTGCGTTTCCAACACTTGTAGAAACAGAACCTTTAATCGAATTATCATAAGCTCCTAAGACAACATTAAGAACAGCTTCGTCCCCAACTTTAACAACTCCTGGAGATAAGAATAAACCTTGGAACGCATCCAATTCAATTTTCTCCTCTAATTTACCAGATAATAATGCTCTTACCAAGTTACCTTCTTCTGTGCGAGCATCCATTTGCATCTTAGATAAATTTGTTAACGATGCAATCATTGGTTGATCATTAAACTTTTCCTGTACCCAAGTTTGTTTTTTAGTTTTTGATTTCGTTCCAAAAAATTCGTTGATACGAGCTTCAGCATTTTTAGCATCTGGACTTTGTTTTGCAAAAGTCATTAAGAAATTTCTGAATGCGTCAACTTTTCCTGTGAATTCTTTGGCTTTCTCATTTCCAGAATCACCTCCTTTTCCTTTGAAAAATAGAGATACAACTGGTTCCGTGTTTGATAAAGCATTGTAATCAGTTTCTTCTGATCCTGAGACATAATCAGACCCTTTTAATTCTTTTTTCAAACCATCAATGTAAGCTACAAACTCATTTGTTTGTCTTTTTACCTCAGCAGCTTGAGCTTGAGTTTTTGCGTACGTTGAATCATCCTTCACTTTTAGATCAATTTGATCATAGAAGGTATCGTTATTTGTTTTCGTTAAAGTCGTTGTTGACTCTAAAGAAGTATTTATCGTTTCGAACGATCTCAAAACCTCACGATCCACGTTCAAAGCCATCATTGCAATGAACACGAGATACATCAGGTTAATCATCTTCTGACGTCCGGTTAGTCTACCTCCTGCCATAATAATTTATAGAATTAATGAATAATTAGTTTAATTTATCAGATCAATGAATTAGTTATTTTTCATTGCAGAAAGCATACCTCCATATACTTTGTTCAATGCATTAATATTCGCAGAAAGCTCTTGCATTTCTTTTAAGAATTGCTCTGAACTACCTGAAGATTTTTGCATCTCTTCGATAAATTGTTTATTTAATTCTACTTGTTTTTGGCTATTTAAAATTTGCTCAGCATAGACTGCATTCAATTGGCTAATGTTATTAGATGCCTTTGCAATTTCGTTGCTGTATTGTTCTGTAGAAGCTACAGCTGTTGTCGTTGTATTTAATTCGTTTACTGCAGATCCAAATTTATCTAATGATCCACGTAATCTTTCAAACACTTCTTTGTCTAATTTAGCATCAGCTAAAACTTTATCTAATTCAGCTGTTAAGTTGTTTCCTGCTGTTGCAACTGCAGCTGTCTTTCTTTCTACTGGCTCACCACTTAATAATTCTGGATACGCTTTTTCCCATTCATAGCTACCTTGAGGTTTATCAAAAAATGCTGAATAAAAGAAAACGAATGCTTCAGCTACTAATCCAATGGTTAAGATTAAATTGGCTGAAATTGGCCCTAAATTTGTATGAGTAATTTTACATAATGCCCCGATAATTACTACTGCGGCAAAGAAATTATACAAAAAATTTGTAAGACGTTCTTGTTTTGAAGCTTGTAATGCCATATGATGCTTTTTATTTTTTAAAAATAGGTTATTTAGTTTTTCTGTAATTTACTTTAGATCCTTCTGGGAAAGATTGAACTGTACGGAAACCGATAAAGCTTCTTGCTGAATCTTTGTGTTCCCAATCTCTTGATGAAGTCATTAATAAATAACCGACATCTTTCCATGATCCTCCACGTACACTTCTATTTACTTCTCCTGACATTGTAATTGAAGGATTAAGCGTTGAAGACATAGTGTAGGAAGATCTGTTATAAGGAGAACTTGTCCATTCTGCAACGTTACCCGCCATATCGTACAGACCATATCCATTCGCTTTGAAAGTTTTAATTGGTGCTGTGTACATATATCCCGTTTTCTTACCATCGTTGATTTCTAAATAATCACCACGTTTTGGCTTGAAATTCGCTAAATAACATCCTCTATCGTCTGTTAAGTAAGGACCTCCCCAAGGGTATGGAGCGTTTTCTAAACCTCCTTTAGCAGCGTATTCCCACTCAATTTCTGTTGGTAGACGATAGCTAATTACCTTCACTTGGCTTCCTCTTTTCTTCTTATTATTTAAAGCTGTATTGTGATATCTTGTGCGGAAATCACAGAAAGCAGTCGCCTGATTCCAATTAATTCCAACTACAGGATAATCTGCATAAGCTTTGTGCCAGAAATAATCTTGGTGCATTGGATCATTGTACGAGTAGTTGAAATCTCTTACCCAAACTGTTGTATCTGGATAAATATTTAAACTAAATTCTTTTCTAAAATCTACGCGAAACGTTCCACGTTTTTTCGCAGCAGCAGCCTGGTCAACTGTTACATATGAATAATTTAATTTACGCGTATCGATACGTCTCTCTCCATTCATACGTTCTTCTGGTGGATAGTAAAGTCCTTCCATTACTTCTGCGTAATCTACATCTGGGTACTTATATTTATCCCACTCAAGACGTTGTTTCCAATTTAACTTTCTTGAGTCTAATGATTGACCATCTCTACCTGTATTGCTATTTTTAAGATATTCATCGTACGGTGTTCCTTCTCCATCTTCAGATCCGGAAACATATGCAAAAGCACCTATTCCATCACCATCTGCACCTGGATTCATTGGGTCAAACCCTAATGCTTCAGCCTTATTTGCTAAAGCGGTACGAGCGATAGAATCTTTTACATAATTCACAAAAATCTGATACTCAGAGTTTGTAATTTCTGTATCGTCCATAAAAAAACCTGTAACAGTAACAGTTTTCACTGGAGCGTCATTTGTTTTTGTAAAATCATAATCTGTTTGTCCTAAAACAAACGATCCACTCGGAATCGGAACCATTCCTTTTGGACGAACAGGCGTCCAAGCTGAAGAGGTTTTCGAAACTATCTGTCCATCATTTCTATCACTACTCCCTCTGTTTTTCAACATTTTACATGATGATAAAGAAAGAGATAGCAACAATGCACTTACCAAAATTCTATTCATTCTGCTATAGATTTATTTTTATACAGGTTTTATACTTTTAGTTCTCAATTAATAAGGCTACAAATTAAGGCATTTTATTAATTGATTTTTACAATTATTCTTTATTTTTAATAAAATTTTTTGAAATACTTCCACCATCTATTGGGTATTTCTCCATTCAAGGCTTGTTCATAATCTTTTTCTGAACACGAAATAATTTCAAATTTTCGTTCTCCATCAATTGTGTTGTCAACTTCAATCCACAATTGATTAGTTACTGTATTTCGATAAAAAATATAATTATATCCTTCTGTAGGAACAAAAATTTTCTCAAAATATTGTGTATCGTCAAAACTTTTTATCTCTGGGCGATGATTTTTCCCATCAATAAAATACCAAATCATCTGTGCTATAAGCAAATGATCTAATTTTTTATAGTTCTCGATATAGTCACAAACGTAAAGTGAAGACAATTTATTGCTGAAGCCTAAATATCTTGTTAAGGCACAAATTTCTCGCGATGTAAAACCATTTGGTGTCATATTTTTTGAAGAAGAAAAATCTGAACCTTGCAAACTTGAAAGATTAAGCAAAGCGGCATGAATATCTCTTGAATAAGGTTCTATTTCTTTTAGATTCTCTGAAATAACTCCTAAACGAACAGCTTCAAAATTTAACTGATCCAACAAATCCAATTTTTCTTGCGCTACGAAATACGTCTGAAAACCAATATTTGTATAATCTAATAAATTGAAAGGTTCGTTCGAAATAATTTTAGTTAAATAATTAGTCTCCGTTGTTTGAGCTTCATCTTTGCCTAAACGTAATTTGTGATCAATAGTTAAATAATTTATTTTATCAACAAGTTCATCATAAGCACGATATTGCTGGTATCCCAAACTTGGGTTTCCTCCCAAAATAACCACATTGTATCCATCTCGTATCAGTCCGTTTGTAACCTCTCTAAAAACTTTTTCGGTTTCATGTTTGTCATCATAGTAATTAACATCACCAAAATCGTACAAATCTATCGACCAATTGCCCATTTGTAATTCGTACAATTGAGTTCGAATTAAGCTAAAATCTACGTCTTCAATCAAATCTTTTTGTTTCGAACGAGATTCAGTCACACCAATTATTGCAATTTTATCATTCGTGTTTTCTGCTGTTTCAAGAACATTTTTACGAAATTTAATTGATGTACCTAACGCAAAAGAATTACAAGACTTCGCAAAATCTTGTAATTCTTCAGAAACGGGTTTTAAAAAGTCGTTGTACATTACTTTTTAGTCGTTGGTTTTTTAGTTGTCGTTTTCTTGGCAGTTGCTTTTTTAGCTGGAGCTTTCTTTGTAGCAGTTTTCTTTACAGGTTTAGCTGCTTCTATCAATTTTTCTACCTCAGCCAAAGTCAACGCTTCTGGATTTGTTTCTTTTGGTAATTCAACTTTAATTTTTCCTTGAATTAAATTGAAACGTCCCCAACGCGCTTTTTCTAAACGAATTTCTTGTTCTGCCCATTCGCGAACAACACGCTCAGATTCTTTGCGTTTTTTATCTTCAATCAATTCGATAATATCCGCTTGTGATAAATGATCGAAATCGTATTTTTTTGGAACATTGATAAACCATTCGTTCCATTTGATAAATGGTCCAAAACGTCCTTTACCTTTTGTTACATCATATCCTTCGTATTGTGCAATCGGCGCATCGGCTTTTAACTTTTCTTCGATTAGTTCTACCGCACGTTCAAATGACAAATCCATTGGATCTTCTTCTTTCGGAATCGAAATGTATTTATCATCAAACTTTACGTAAGGGCCGAAACGTCCAATATTCACCTCAACTTCGTGCGCTTTATACTCACCCAAAGTTTTTGGTAATTCGAATAATTTTAATGCTTCTTCTAATGTAATATTATGAATCGATTGATGTTTTTGAAGACTCGCAAAACGTGGTTTTTCCTCATCCTCTGCTTCTCCTATCTGAATCATTGGTCCAAAACGCCCAATACGTGCATGTACTTTTTTACCTGAAGTTGGATCGATTCCCAACTCTCGTTCTCCTGTTGCACGATCTGCATTTTCTTGAACATCTTCTACCGTTTGATGAAATTTTGTATAAAACTCATCAATCATTTTTGTCCAATTCAATTTACCTTCTGCAATCTCATCAAAACTATTTTCAACACGAGCAGTAAAATCATAATCCAACACGTTTGTAAAATAATCTACCAAGAAATCATTTACCACAATTCCAATATCAGTTGGGATTAATTTGCGACGATCTGCACCAAAAATTTCTTTTTGTTGTGCTTTTTTGATTTGATTATCAACTAATGTTAACGTATTGTATATTCGTTCTTGTCCATCCAATTCACCAACTTCTACGTAACCTCTATTATGGATTGTAGAGATTGTTGGGGCATAAGTTGAAGGTCGACCGATTCCTAATTCTTCTAATTTTTTTACC
This sequence comes from Empedobacter stercoris, assembly GCF_020281205.1. Taxonomy (GTDB): domain Bacteria; phylum Bacteroidota; class Bacteroidia; order Flavobacteriales; family Weeksellaceae; genus Empedobacter; species Empedobacter stercoris. The sequence goes on along the minus strand of NZ_JACXZC010000031.1, from coordinate 21,140 downwards.
AAAGATGCTTCTGTATAACGAGCAGCAGGACGAGAAAATCGTTCCGTACCGTTAATTTCATCCGCTTTCAATTGCTCATTTACTTTTACGCTTGGCAACAATACTTTGTCATCATCCGTATCTTCGTCATCATGCGATTCTTGATAGACTTTTAAGAAACCATCAAAAACAATCACTTCTCCTTTTGCTTGAAAAATAAAGTTGTTTTTGTTGTTATCAATATCAATGATTGTTCGCTCTAATTCGGCATTTGCCATTTGAGAAGCAACTGTACGTTTCCAAATTAATTCGTATAGTTTACGCATCGAATCGTCTGCATTTATCGAATGATTTTCGAAATGCGTAGGACGAATTGCCTCGTGAGCTTCTTGTGCGGAAGAGTTTTTATTTTTATACTTTCTGATCTCAACATATTTGTTCCCGTAAGCAGATTCTATCTCTGCTTTAACTGCAGTTAATGCATCATCAGATAAATTCACACTATCCGTTCTCATATAGGTAATATGCCCAGATTCATACAACTGTTGCGCTACACGCATTGTTCTCGAAACAGAAAAACCTAATTTACGAGAAGCTTCTTGTTGCAATGTAGATGTTGTGAATGGTGCTGAAGGCGTACGTTTTGCAGGTTTTTTCTGTAAATCATTTACTTTAAAATCTGCTCCAACACATGTTGCTAAAAAATCTTCAGCTTCTTTTAACGTTGAAAATTCTTTTGTTAAAACTGCTTTTAATGTTCTTCCTTCATTTGTTTGGAAAATTGCGATGAATTTGTATGATGAAACTGGAACAAAGTTTTGAATTTCTTTTTCGCGCTCAACAATCAATCGAACAGAAACCGATTGAACACGTCCTGCTGATAAACCTGGTTTGATTTTTTTCCATAAGATTGGTGACATCTCAAAACCAACTAATCGATCCAAAACACGACGAGCTTGTTGTGCATCTACCAAATTCTCATCAATTTCACGTGGATTATCTACTGCACGTTGGATAGCTTTTTTCGTAATCTCATTAAAAACAATACGTTTTGTATCCTTTTTTTCTAACCCAAGAACGTGATATAAGTGCCAAGAAATAGCCTCTCCTTCACGGTCCTCATCGGATGCTAACCAAATTGTTTCGGCTTTAGAAGACAATTTTTTTAGTTTACTTACAACATCCTTTTTATCAGGTGTTACTTCGTAGATTGGCTTATAATGATTCTCGATTTCGATTCCCATTCCTTTCTTTGGTAAATCGACTACGTGACCAAAACTTGACTCCACGATAAAATCATCACCTAAAAAACCTTGAATGGTTTTAGCTTTTGCTGGGGACTCAACAATAACGAGATTTTTAGACATATTGTTTTCTTAAAAAATTTCTGCAAAATTAATAACAAAAAAATGAAGCAGCCAAAAATGATTTTCAACTGCTCCATAATTTTATCTATTTCATATAAGGATTGTCCTTATAAATATCTGTTCCGATTTGTTCTATTTCTGATTGTTGATCGTCAAAACCAACCACTTCCCTATACAGTATATACATCATCACGTACACAAATGGAATTGCTGGAATAAGTCCTACACAACATAAAATAAAACCAAGAATTATAATTGCTATTCCTAATAATAAGACAACAAAGAAACTTCCAAAGTTTTTGAAAGCTAACTTCATACTATAATTTAAGGCTTCTTTTACATCAGCTGATGCAAAAATAATTAATGGAACTGCTAACATCCACATCGTATAAACAATAAAACCTGGAACTAAACATAACGTTAACCCAATACTACCTACAATTTGAACGACTAATGTAACAAGAAAAAGATTCAAGAACTTTCCATCTTTGTAATGAATAAAAATATCACTCAATTCTGGATTCTTTTTATAATCATATTTATAAGCCATTGTATAAATACTATATAATACTGGATACAAAACAGCTGATAAAATATTCGTCAAGAAAATAGACACCATTGCAGAAGTGCTCGAAAAAATTTCTTGGTACATTTCCATTACAGCTTCCGGATCACCACTACTTGCAATTGCTTGAATCTCCTCTTCATCCATAGAAATAGGAAAAACAAGTCCTACCAACATATTTAAAATCCACAAAGTGATAAAATAAATTAACACCGCTAAAATCGCATAACCTGCAATTCCTTTAAAAATATCTCCCGCTTTTTCAACAACTTGACCAGCTTTTAGCTGAAAACCATTCTGAAGCTTTTCTTCTATTCGATCTTGTACTCTCTTATCCATATTTGTTTTTTTAAGTATTTCGTTTTCTCAAATCTACAAAATGTTAATAAAATGCAAAAGAAAAATTTACTGCCAATATGTCACATAGTTTTATTATTTTTGCACGATAAAATATCCATTTTAGAATGCATACAGAAGAAAAACATATAGATGAAGCAAGACAAGGAGAAGCTTTGATGACTGCTCCTACACGTAATGCTACAAAGAAATTATTCTTAGAAAGTTACGGATGTCAAATGAATTTCTCAGATAGTGAAATCGTTGCCTCTATTCTAAATAACGAAGGTTACCAAACAACACAAAAAGTTGACGAAGCAGATTTAATCTTATTAAATACATGTTCTATTCGAGAGAAAGCAGAACAAACTGTTCGTAAACGTTTGGCAACTTTGAACGCCATCAAAAAACAAAATCCAAGTCTTAAAATTGGTGTTTTAGGTTGTATGGCGGAACGATTAAAACATAAATTTCTTGAAGAAGAACATTTAGTTGATATCGTTGTTGGACCAGATGCATACCGTGATTTACCAAATTTACTGAATGATGTAGAAGATGGTCGTGATGCAGTAAATGTACAATTATCAAAAGAAGAAACGTATGCAGAAATTTCTCCTGTTCGTTTAGGAGGAAACGGCGTAACTGCTTTCGTTACGATTACTCGTGGTTGCGATAACATGTGTACATTCTGTGTTGTTCCTTTTACTCGTGGTCGTGAACGATCTCGTGATCCACATTCTATCTTAAATGAGTGTAAAGAATTAGCAGAAAATGGATACAAAGAAATCACACTTTTAGGTCAAAACGTCGATTCATATTTATGGTATGGTGGAGGACCAAAAAAAGATTTCAAAAATGCAACAGACATTCAGAAAGCAACAGCAGTAGATTTTGCACAATTATTAGACATGGTTGCAACGCAATTTCCTAACATTCGTTTACGTTTTTCTACTTCTAATCCACAAGATATGGAAGAAGGTGTATTAGAAATGATGGCGAAACATAAGAATATTTGTAAATACATTCACTTACCTGTTCAATCAGGTTCTACAACTGTTTTAGAACGTATGAATCGTCAACACACGCGTGAAGAGTATTTCGAATTAATTGATAAAATTCGACGCATCGTTCCAGATTGTGCTTTATCTCATGATATGATTGCAGGTTTCTGTGGAGAAACAGAGGAAGAACATCAAGATACTTTATCATTAATGGAATATGTGAAATATGATTTCGGTTATATGTTCGCTTATTCTGAACGTCCAGGAACACCTGCACACAAAAAAATGCCAGATGATGTTCTACCAGAAGATAAAAAACGTCGATTACAAGAAATCATCGAAATGCAACAAAAACATTCTGCTGAACGTATGAATGCTTATGTAGGAAAAGTACATGAAGTATTAATTGAAGGAAATTCTAAACGTGACGAAAATTTCTGGTACGGACGCAATACCCAAAATGCAGTTTTAGTATTCCCTAAAGTCGAAGGAACTAAAGTTGGAGATTTTGTCAACGTAAAAGCAAATAGCTGTACAACCGCAACCTTAATTGGTGAAATGATTGAAGGATAATTAATTCTTTTTAAAAATCAATCTATCAATTATATACAACAATAAAATTCGTCAATTCGAGTGATTTTTATTAATGAAATGATTAAAAATTGTATCGAGAATAGATTTTTACCCAAAATGACGGTTTTAATAAGACAATAATTGAAATTTGATAGATCATTTTTCAAAAACCTAAAAAAATAAAACATGGATTCTTTACAAACAATCAAACAACGTTTTGGAATCATTGGAAATAATGTAGCCTTGAATCGCGCTTTAGAAAAAGCCGTTCAGGTTGCACCTACCGACATTTCTGTTCTTGTAATCGGAGAAAGTGGTGTTGGTAAAGAGTTTATTCCAAAAATTATTCACAATCAATCTGCTCGAAAACACAACAATTATATTGCTGTAAACTGTGGTGCAATTCCAGAAGGAACAATCGATTCTGAATTATTTGGGCATGAAAAAGGAGCGTTTACTGGAGCTACTCAAACGAGAAAAGGGTACTTTGAAGTTGCTGATGGTGGAACAATTTTCTTAGATGAAGTTGGTGAATTACCTTTAGCAACGCAAGTACGTTTGTTACGTATTTTAGAGTCTGGTGAATTTATGAAAGTTGGTTCTTCTGAATTGCAGAAAACCAATGTTCGTGTTGTTGCAGCAACCAATGTAAAACTAAAAGAAGCAGTTGAAAAAGGAAAATTTCGAGAAGATTTATATTATCGATTAAATACTGTTCAAATTGATATTCCTGCTTTACGCGAACGCAAAGAAGATATTAATTTATTGTTTCGAAAATTCGCTTCAGATTTTGCGAATAAATATAGAATGCCACACATCGAGCTATCGCCAGAAGCTCAAAATTATATTGCAAATTATCCTTGGCCAGGAAATGTTCGTCAATTACGAAATTTTGCTGAACAGGTTTCGGTCATAGAAAAAGAACGTGTGATTTCGTTAGAGAAAATCATCGAATTATTACCTAATAATTCAAATATGTTAACGGTTACAAATAAATCAAAAGACGGAAGTTCTTCTGATTTTATGGAACGTGAATTATTGTTCAAGGTTTTATTGGATATGAAAAAAGATTTGAACGATTTGCGTGCATTAACTTTAGATTTGATTAAACACAAAGATGTCGATGATTTTAATGGCAACACACAAGAATTGATTCAACGTGTTTACCAAGATCAAAGCGATACGGAAGAAGATTTTGTTCCAAATCACTATAATTTAGTTCCAACAAATTCACCTTCAAAAGCACCTGCATATCAACAACCACAATACGATTATTCGAACGACGTGTATGATGTAAGTCCAATTGAGGAGCCAGAATCGCTTTCTTTACAAGATAATGAAAAAGAAATGATCAAATTGGCATTAGAAAAACACAAAGGCAAACGCAAAATGGCTGCTGACGAATTAGGAATTTCTGAGCGTACATTGTACCGTAAAATCAAACAATATCATTTGTAATATGAACAAATTAAAACAAGTTATTCTTAGCATTTTTGCTATTTTTAGTTTAACAGGTTGTATAAAATATTCGCTTTCAGGAGCTGCAATTCAACCAGATTGGAACACAATTTACGTCGCTACTTTTCCGAATTATGCACCGCAACAAAATCCCACGTTAAGTCAAGATTTAACAATTGCTATTCAAGATATTTTCAGAAGTAGAACGAAATTAAAATTAAATTCGAACGAAAATTCTGATTTAATTATCGAAGGTGAAATTACGGGATATGACGTTGTTCCAGAAGCAATTCAATCGAATGATATTGCAGCGAAAAACCGTTTGACGATTTATGTAAAAGTACGATACATCAACAATAAAGAAGAATCAAAAAGCTACGACAGAACATTTTCTGCTTTCCAATTATATGACGGAAACGCAATGCTAAGTGCAGTAGAATCGTCAATTGTTCCTTTAATTATTGATGATATTCGCGACCAAGTTTTTGCGTCGATTGCGATGGATTGGTAAAAAAATAACCTTATATTTGAGCAATGACTAGAATTGAATATTTAGTAGCACATCCGTACGAAGTTGAGAAATCGGACATTCCTCTTCTAAAAAAAGAAGTGGAAAAATATCCTTATTTTTATACTTTACGTGCTTTGTTACTTTATGGTTTAAAAAAAGAAAATCATCCATCTTTTGAAGATTATTTAAACAAAACATCAATTCAAAGTAGTAATCGTGTCGATTTATATCATTACATCAATTCTGAACCAATAAAAAAAGAAACAGAAACAATCCCTTTGATTATTGAAGACGAAAAAGTAGAAGAATTAGTTGAAAATAAAATCAATTCTGAAGTTAGTTCAGATGAATCTACAGCTAAAATTGTTGAACAAAACAACGATACAACCGAAGTAACTGATGAGAATATAGAAGAAAACAGAGAGCAATTTGTCAATAATACTGAAATCATTTCTAAAGATAATTCCGACGATGTCAATGAAGATATTGTTGATGAAATGATCGAAAATGATACCGAAGAATCTGAATTGAGAACAGATCATGTGGTTGATATTATTTCGGAAGATGAACTAAACGAAGTCGCTGAAATCACAAACGAAGTGGTAGAAATTTCGACTTCTAAAGAAGATAAAACTTCAATAAATGATATTGCAAATGCTGTACAACAAACTTCTGAAATAGAACTAATTGAAAATAATTCTGTCAAAAATGAGGTAGAAATTTTAGTTAAAACAATTGAAGTTATCGAAGAATCGAAACCAGAAGTAAATGATCAGAAAGTTGAAATTGGAGAAAATAATAACTCAGAATCAACGTTTTCTTTTACCGATTGGTTAAAAAAAGTTCCTTCTCAATCAAAAACTCAAAAAGAGATTGAAGAAGAACAAGAAATTGCTGAACGAGAAATAAAATATAAGTTGATTGACGACTTTTTGGAAAAAAATCCAAAAATCGTTCCGATGAAAAAAACAGATATTACGCCAGCTAATACCCCATCAAATTTTGTTCAAAACACAGAAGAATATTCGGATTTGATGACCGAAACCTTGGCTCAAATTTACATTGAGCAAAAAAAATATGATAAGGCAATTAAAGCTTATAAGATATTAATTTTGAAATATCCAGAAAAAAATAGTTTATTTGCAAATCGAATTAAAGAAATTGAAAATTTAAAAAACTCTAAATAATAAAATGGGACTATTTCAGTTTTTCATGATTATGATCATGATTTTATGTATATTATTAGTATTAATTGTATTATCTCAAAACCCTAAAGGAGGTGGATTATCTTCTACTTTTGGTGGCGGAGGAGGAAGCCAAATGTTTGGAGTTCAAAGAACAAATAAATTCTTAGACAATACAACTTGGGGATTATTTATCGCTGTTATTGTTTTAATAATTGGAGCAGGAATTACACACGAGAATCCAAATGCAATAAAACCTATTAAACCAAATGTAACGGCACCAGCTAATAATTTACCAACGCAACCAACACAAGACGGAGCAAGTCAAAATCAATTACCAGCTCAACCAGTGAAGTAATTTTTTTAGAAAAAACATAGATCAAAAAGCGAATCAGATAACTGATTCGCTTTTTTTTACTTCAAATTAAATTATTATTCTTAATTTAGTTTTAAACATTCAATATGAAGCACTATTACTTTCTTATAATATTAATATCTATTTTTCTTATTGGTTGCGGACAACAAAAGGTTTTAAAAACAATTTCTAAAGATGAATTAAATGTTTTTAGAATTGCTTTTGACAGAAATGGCTGTAAAAATGAAATTAACGTTTTCACAAACATGAAAGATTTTGACACGTTTCAAAAATCATTAATTGTTCCTGGAGAAAGAAATTCGCCTTTAGAAATTATAGACTTTACAACCAAAAATGTAGCCGTTATTTGTAAAGCAGATATTGAACGTTATGAAATCTTAGAGTTAAAAAATGTTTCTAAAAAAAACATTTTAAAATTAGAGAAAATTAAAGATGAAGCTGACAAATCTGTCAACTTATTATTTATAGAAATTCCAAAAGAAATTAATTATTTAACACTTGAATATTAAAAATTTATGAAATCAAAATTTATTATCTTATCTCTACTTATGGGAGGAACTTCTCTTTTTGCACAAGTTAATCACTGGCAAGAATTGAAGAATAAGAATTATCAACCAACCAATTTAGTAGAAAGATCTACTGTTCCAAAAGAATTTAAATTATTTAAATTAGATGTTAGCAGTTTAGTAAACGATTTAAATTCTGTAGCAAATAAGGGAAGTAATCAACCAAATTTAGTTTACATTCCGAATGAATCGGGTGAACTAACGAAATATCTTGTAGAAGAATCATCAATCATGGCTCCTAAGCTACAAGAAAAATATAACATGATTAAATCGTATGTTGGAAAATCTGTTGACGGAAAATCTACTATCCGATTTAGTTATTCGCCTTATCATGGTTTAAGTGCAATGATAAACAAAGGAAATGAAATTTCTTATATCGATGCATACACAGAAGATTTATCTACTTATATTTCTTACAGCAGAAAAAATGTTGATGATAACACAAACTTCGTCTGTCATACAGATAATGTATATCAACAGAATTTGATCAATCAAATAACAAATGATCTACCAGTAAATAAAATTGCAACCGATGGTAAATTAAGAAAATACCGCTTAGCGCTTGCTACGACAATAGAATACTCGAGATATCATTTTAATAGAGCTGGATTAGCAGGAGGAACAGAAGAAGAAAAAAGAGCTGCTGTAATGTCTGCTATGAATGTAGCAATGACCAGAGTAAATGGTGTTTATGAAAGAGAATTTGGTGTAACAATGGAATTGGTAGAAAACAATGATAAAATTGTTTTTATTACTACTGATGAATACACAAACAATAACGGATCAACTATGTTGGGGCAAAACCAAACTGTTATCGATAGAGAAATTGGTGTAGAGAATTACGATGTAGGTCATGTCTTTTCAACTGGAGGTGGCGGAGTAGCCTATCTAAAAAGCCCTTGCGGTTCTTATAAAGCTGGTGGAGTTACTGGTTTAAATTCTCCTATCAACGATCCTTTTTATATTGACTATGTAGCACATGAAATGGGACATCAATTTGGTGCTCCTCATACTTTCAATAATTCGTGTGGTGGAAATCGTTCTGGAGCAACAGCTGTAGAACCTGGAAGTGGAAGCACAATTATGGCTTATGCAGGTATTTGTCCTCCTAATATACAAAACAATAGTGATCCATATTTCTCAACAGTTAGTGTAAATAACATCTACACTTTTATTACTTCAGCAGCAGGAAGTTGTTCGGTAAACACAGATTCAGGAAATAATGAACCTGTAATTCAAATCGATAAGCTATCGTACGGTATACCACATTCTACTGCATTTGTATTAGACGCTAAAGCTACAGATCAAGACGGAGATGCCATCACGTATAACTGGGAACAAATAGATACTCAAATCGCAACACAACCGCCAGTATCAACTAATACAGCAGGACCTACTTTTAGATCCCTTAATCCTACAACAGAAAGTTATAGATACTTCCCTAATTTAAAATCCATCGTTGAAGGAAAGTTAACTTTCGAAACAAATCCAACACCAATGACTTGGGAAGTAATTCCAAGTGTATCTCGTTCGTTAAGATTCTCTATTTTAGTTAGAGATAATAATCCTAAGGGCGGACAAACAGCACGTGAAAATATTACTTTAAACGTGAAAAATGTTGGACCATTTAAGGTGACTTCTCAATCTGAAACAGATCATTGGACACATAATTTACCAGCAACTATTACTTGGGATGTAGCAGGAACTGATGCAAATGAAATTGACACACAAAATGTGAAAATTTTATTATCTGTAGATGGTGGTAAAAACTTTGATTATGTCTTAGCAGAAACAACACCAAATAATGGTACATACGAATTTACAGTTCCTTCGGATATCCAGTTAACAAAAGAAGCACGCATTATGATTAAAGCAATTGATAATGTTTTCTTAGCGGTGAATGCTTCAGATTTTGAAATTTCTGATAAATTGGCAACTTCTGAGATCAATTCAAAAGATTTAGCGACAATTTCTCCAAATCCTTCAAATGGTATTGTTAATGTTAACTTTGCAAAATCAATTATATCAGGGAAAGTTACCGTTGCAGATTTAACTGGAAAAATAGTTTATGCAAATAACTTAAAATCAGTTAAAGTTCAGCAATTAGATTTAACTAATCTACCAAACGGAGTCTACATTGTTTCTATCGAAACTGGAAGTGAACAATTCTCAAAGAAAATTATTATTAAAAAATAATCGCATATAAAATTGCTTAAAATGCCAAGTTGTCATACAACTTGGCATTTTTGTTTTAAGGAATGAAATTAACTTATCCATAATGGCAGAAATTATGTGTTGGCACGTTTTTCGTTTATTTAAAACCATCAATTATTAAAATAAAAATACAAATATGTCACAATTAAACATTAAACCATTAGCAGATCGAGTGGTTATTGAGCCTGCTCCTGCAGAAACTAAAACAGCATCAGGAATTATTATCCCAGATTCAGCAAAAGAGAAACCTCAAGAAGGAATCGTTGTAGCAGTTGGTAATGGTAAAAAAGATGAACCAATAACTGTTGCAATTGGAGACAAAGTTCTTTACGGAAAATATTCAGGAACTGAATTAAAATTAGAAGGAAAAGACTATTTAATCATGCGTGAAGCTGATATTTTGGCTATCATCTAAATTTAGTTGTAATTAGTAAAATGTATTAAGTACAAAGTAACTTATTTTTTTAATTTTTAATCATATTCGACTTAAGACTTAAGACTTAAGACAACAAAACTTATAAAAAATGGCAAAAGATATTAAATTCGATATTGAATCAAGAGACGCTTTAAAAAGAGGTGTTGATGCATTAGCAAATGCAGTTAAAGTAACTTTAGGACCAAAAGGTCGTAACGTAGTATTAGAAAAATCTTTCGGAGCTCCACACGTAACTAAAGATGGAGTTTCTGTTGCGAAAGAAATCGAATTGGAAGATCCAATCGAAAACTTAGGTGCTCAAATGGTAAAAGAAGTAGCTTCTAAAACTAACGACGTTGCTGGTGACGGTACAACTACTGCTACAGTTTTAGCGCAAGCTATCGTTCGCGAAGGTTTGAAAAACGTTGCTGCTGGTGCAAATCCAATGGACTTGAAACGTGGTATCGACAAAGCTGTTACTGGAATCGTTGCAAACTTAAGAGAACAATCACAAGAAGTTGGTGATTCTTCAGAAAAAATCAAACAAGTTGCTTCTATCTCTGCAAATAACGATGATACAATCGGATCATTAATCGCAGAAGCTTTCTCTAAAGTAGGAAAAGAAGGTGTTATCACTGTTGAAGAAGCAAAAGGAACTGAAACGTATGTTGACGTTGTAGAAGGTATGCAATTCGACCGTGGATACCAATCGCCATATTTCGTAACGAACGCAGATAAAATGATTGCGGAGTTAGAAAATCCTTACATCTTATTATGTGAGAAAAAAATCTCTAACTTACAAGAAATCTTACCTTTATTAGAGCCAGTTGCACAATCAGGACGTCCATTCTTAATCATCTCTGAAGAAGTTGAAGGTCAAGCTTTAGCTACTTTAGTTGTAAACCGTTTAAGAGGTTCATTAAAAATTGCTGCTGTTAAAGCGCCAGGTTTTGGTGATCGTCGTAAAGCAATGTTACAAGATATCGCTATCTTAACAGGTGGTACAGTTATTTCTGAAGAGCAAGGAATCACGTTAGAAACGGCTACTTTAGAAATGTTAGGAACTGCTGAAAGAGTAGTTATCGACAAAGACAACACAACAGTTGTTAACGGTGCTGGTGATGCAGAACAAATTAAAACTCGTGTAAACCAAATCAAAGCTCAAATCGAAACAACAACTTCTGATTATGACCGCGAAAAATTACAAGAACGCTTAGCTAAATTAGCTGGAGGTGTTGCTGTATTATACGTTGGTGCTGCTTCTGAAGTTGAAATGAAAGAAATCAAAGACCGTGTAGACGATGCTTTACATGCAACTCGTGCTGCTGTAGAAGAAGGTATCGTTGCTGGTGGTGGTGTTGCTTTTGTTAGAGCTTTAGCTAACTTATCAATCGAAACAACTAATGCTGACGAAGCTACAGGTGTTAAAATTGTAACGCGCGCTATCGAAGAACCATTACGCCAAATTGTTCACAATGCTGGTGGTGAAGGTTCTGTAGTTGTTGCAAAAGTAAAAGAAGGAACAGGTGATTTCGGATACAATGCAAAAACAGATGAATATGTAAACATGATCGAAGCTGGAGTGATTGATCCAACTAAAGTTGCTCGTGTTGCATTAGAAAACGCTGCTTCTATTGCTGGTATGTTAATTACTACTGAAGCTGTTGTGACAGAAATTAAAAAAGATGAGCCTGCTATGCCACCAATGGGTGGTGGAATGCCAGGAATGATGTAATTATCAACTCATAACAATATCAAAACCTTGTCATAGTAATACTTTGACAGGGTTTTTTTTGATATTGCTTATAAAAAATAAGTAACCTTGTTAAGAATTTAGAACCTTAACAAGACCTTTATTTGATTCCATCATAACATTTATAATAAAAACTGCACTACTTCTTATTAAAACCTAAGCAGGAGTTGAACAAAAGCTGCACAAGTTTTAATTCAATCTACCTAACCTTATTATTATTAGCAACCTAAAACACAGTAAAGTTATGTCGATTAAACTCTTTAACTCTGCTTATAACTACATAAAAAACTTATCTGTTTCTCTTATATACATAATTAACTTATACTGAAAGAGAAGTGTAATGTAAAAATAAACGCATAGAAAAAGCCATTCAGAACTCTGAATGGCTTTTTCATTATGTCATAAATAATAAAAACTATATAATCGTCGATTTTCCCATCAATACATTTTCAAAATTGAAATATGAATGATGATCATGATCGCTCAATAATATCTTTACAATATAATTTGACACAACAGAAGTGGAATAATCACTCGTTTCATCTAAATCTGTAGTTACAATCAAATTATTAATTGCATTTTCAACTGCATTTTCTATTGCTTTTGCACCTTCTTCTAATCCTAAATAACGCAACATCATTGCTGCACTCAAAATAGAAGCCATCGGATTTGCAATTCCTTTTCCTTTTGCTTGTGGATATGATCCATGAATTGGCTCGAACAATGCATTTTCTGTCCCAATAGAAGCCGAAGGCAATAAACCTATACTTCCACCAATCACACTTCCTTCGTCTGAAATAATATCACCAAACATATTCTCAGTCAAAATCACATCAAATTGTTTTGGATTGATGATTAGTTGCATTGCAGCATTATCAACAAACAAAAAATCTAATTCAACTTGAGGATAATCATGGCTAATATCCATCGCAACTTTTCGCCATAAACGAGAAGTATCCAACACATTTGCTTTATCAACTAATGTAACTTTCTTGCGTCGTTTCATGGCTTCCTGAAAAGCCAAATGCGTAATTTGCTCGATGTCTTTTCTGTTATACGAACAGGTATCATACGCATGCGAACCATCTTGAGCCGTATATTTTTCACCAAAATATATCCCATTAATCAACTCACGAAAAATAACCATGTCCGTACCTTCTATGTATGATCGTTTCAATGGGCTTTTCCCCAACAAAGATTCGTAAGCTTTGATCGGTCGGATATTTGCAAATAAACCAAGTTCCTTTCTCAGCTTTAACAAACCTTGTTCGGGACGAACTTTAGCGTTCGGATTATTATCATATTTTGGATCTCCAATAGAACCGAACAACACTGCATCAGCATTTTTACATAATTGTAATGTTTCGTCAGGCAAAGGATTTCCTGTTTCGTCAATTGCTATAGCTCCAATTAAAGCTTCCTCAAATTCGAAATTATATTTAAAAAGTTGTTCAACTACATTCAGAACTTTTATTGTTTCCGAAACCACTTCTGGTCCTATTCCATCTCCAGAAAGTACTGCTATTTTATGCGTTTTCATGTTGCAAAGATTTATGGTTTTGTTCGTAAGTTTCTATTTTATCTTTTTGACTGATTAAAAAATCAATGTCATCATATCCATTTAATAAACAGATTTTTTTATATGAATCAACATCAAAGTTGATGGTTTGATCTTGAATTTTTAAGGTTTGTTTTTCTAAATCAATTTCAAATTCTGTTGAAGGGTTTTGGTCGATGATTTCAAAGATTTGATTTAAAACTTCATCCGAAACAACAATTGGTAAAATCCCATTGTTTAATGCATTTCCTTTAAAGATATCTGCGAAATAACTACTAATCACAACATCAAATCCATAATCCTTGATTGCCCAAGCTGCGTGTTCGCGACTACTTCCACAACCAAAATTTTTACCAGCAACTAAAATTTTCCCTTCAAACTTTGTATCATTTAATGGAAAATCATTAATTCTTTCATTCTCTTGATTAAATCTCCAATCTCTGAATAAATTATCTCCAAAACCTTCTCTGCTAATCGCTTTCAAGAAACGAGCTGGAATAATTTGATCGGTATCTATATTTTCTATTTTAATCGGTACTGCCGATGATTTTAGTTGATTGATTGAATCCATCTTGTGTTAATTTTAATTGATATCAACAATTTTCCCGTGAATTGCTGCTGCTGCTGCCACCAAAGGACTTGCTAATAATGTTCTTGAATTAGGACCTTGACGACCTTCAAAATTTCTATTCGAAGTCGATACACAGTATTTTCCTTCCGGAACTTTATCATCGTTCATCGCCAAACAAGCCGAACAACCTGGTTCTCTCAATTTGAAACCAGAGGCTTCAAAAATTTTATCCAAACCTTCTTCTATTGCTTGCTTTTCTACTTGTTTTGATCCTGGAACAATCCACGCTGTTACATTTTTATTGCGCTGTTTTCCTTTTACATAATCTGCAACTTGACGCAAATCTTCGATTCTCGCATTGGTACAACTCCCGATAAATACGTAATCAATTGGATGATTGATGATCGATTGATTATCTTGGAAGCCCATATATTTCAATGCTTTTTCAAACGATTCTTTTTCATTTTCGTTTAATGAATCTTTCGAAGGAATCATATCTTTCACCGAAATTCCCATTCCCGGATTCGTTCCAAACGTAATCATTGGAAAAATATCAGCTGCATCAAATTCTATTTCTTCATCAAAAACAGCATCTGCATCGCTTGCTAAGGTTTTCCAATACGCCACTTTTTGTTCCCATTCCTCTCCTTTCAGTGCAAATGGTTTGTTTTTTAAATAATCAAAAGTTGTTTGATCAGGTGCAATCATTCCTCCACGAGCTCCCATTTCAATCGACATATTACATACTGTCATTCGTCCTTCCATAGACATCTTTTCAAAAACATCTCCCGCATATTCACAGAAATATCCTGTTCCAGCATTTGTTCCAACTTTAGAAATGATATATAAAATCACATCTTTTGGTTGAACATTCGGATTTAATTTTCCATTGACTTTAATTCGCATCGATTTTGGTTTATTCATCAACAAACATTGACTTGCAAAAACCTGTGCGACTTGACTGGTTCCAATTCCGAATGCAATTGCTCCAAATGCACCATGCGTAGAAGTATGACTATCACCACAAACCATGCTCATTCCAGGTTGTGTAATTCCTAATTCTGGTGAAATGATATGAACAATTCCTTGATAAGGGTGTCCTAAACCATAAAATGTAATGTTATTTTTTTCGCAATTAATGGCTAATTGTTCTAATTGTTGTTTAGATAATGGATCTCGAATTGGTTGATCTTGATCGATTGTTGGCACATTGTGATCTGCGGTTGCTACAATTTGATCTGGTCTAAAAACTGGAATGTTTCTCGCTTCCAATTCAGAAAAAGCCTGTGGGCTTGTTACTTCATGAATCAAATGTTTATCAATATAAATCACTTGTGGTCCATCTTCCACCTGGCTAACAACGTGTGCATCCCACACTTTATCAAATAATGTTCTCATGCAAATTTTCTTTGTGTTGTTTGGTTAAATTGATGCATTAATCCAAGTAAATCTTCGCGAACTACTTCTTTTTTAGTATCTGCAATGGCTAAAAACTGTTCATATAAAACATCTAATTCATTTTTAGAAGTCTCAAAACCAATATCTTTTAAACGATACGCTAAGGCTGAACGTCCACTACGAGCTGTTAAAATAATAGATGATTCGTTTACACCAACATCTGCAGGATTAATAATTTCATAAGTTTCACGGTTCTTAATTACACCATCTTGATGAATTCCAGAACTATGTGCAAAAGCATTTGAACCTACAATCGCCTTATTAGGTTGAACCATCATACCCATAGTTTCTGATGTTAATTGACTTAACTCCGTTAACATTTGAGTATTGATATCTGTATAAAAATTAAGTTCTTTGTGTTGTTTAAAAATCATAACGATTTCTTCTAAAGCTGTATTTCCTGCACGCTCACCTATTCCATTAATTGTACATTCAATTTGACGTGCTCCATTTATTGCTCCCGCAACCGCATTAGCAGTAGCCAAACCTAAATCATTATGATTGTGACAAGAAATAATCACACGATCAATTCCTTGAACATGATCTTTCAAATATTTTATTTTATTTCCATACTCAAAAGGTAAACAATAACCGGTTGTATCTGGAATATTAAGCACTGTAGCACCCGCTTTAATTACTTCTTCACAAACTTGTGCTAAAAAAACATTGTCTGTACGTCCTGCATCTTCAGCATAAAACTCTACATCATCTACAAACGTTTTTGCATAAGCAACAGCTTCTACAGCGCGTTCTATAATTACCTCACGATTCGAATTAAATTTATGAATGATATGAGAATCCGAAGTACCAATTCCGGTATGAATTCTTGGTTTTTGAGCAAATTGCAAAGCCTTTGCTGCCGACTCTATATCTTTTTTGTTTGCGCGAGTCAAACCACATACAGTTGCATTCTTTACCAATTTCGATATTGCATTTACAGCATCGAAATCTCCTGGACTTGAAATTGGAAAACCAGCTTCAATCACATCTACTCCTAACTCGTCTAATCTCGCAGCAATATCTAACTTTTGTTTTTTGTTTAATTTGCAACCAGGAACTTGCTCTCCATCTCTTAACGTTGTATCAAAAATTTGAATCTTTTCAGCACTCATAGCAATTTGTTTTGATTGTTATTGTGATGTAAAAATAAAAATGTGCTAACTTTAAGTTTCTAAAACAGAATACCTTTTACAATTCTTAAAGCTGTTTTACTCGTAATAAAATATTGCTTTTCAATAACTTAACTTAAGATTAATTACAATGTCAAATTATAATAAAGATGCTCTATTTAGTTTAATAAAGTCTTTAAATCGTTCCGAAAAACGTCAATTTAAGCTTTACGTTAATCGTTTGCAGATAAATGCAGATGCAAAATTTTTGTTATTATTTGATGTATTAGATAAGTTGAATGAATATGATGAAACAATCATTTTAAAGAAAAAAATTACAACTAAACAACAATTATCAAACCTGAAAGCCCATTTATATAAACAAATTTTAATTAGTTTGAGAATGAATCCTTCTCAGCAAAATTCAAGAATGCAAATACGTGAACAGTTTGATTTTGCAACGATTTTATATCAAAAAGGATTACATAAACAAAGTCTAAAAATGCTAGACAAAGCCAAATCACAAGCCTTAGATTTTGATGAAAAAGCAATCGCATACGATATTTTAGAACTCGAAAAAATAATAGAATCTCAATTTATTACTCGAAGTATTTACGGACGTGCTGATCAATTAATTAAACAATCTGAAGAGTTAAGTTTACAGAATTTACAAGCGAGTAAATTATCAAATTTGTCGCTTAAATTATACAGTATTCTACTCGAAAATGGATATGCAAAAGATGAAGAAGAAATAAATAGAATTCAAAACTTTTTCAATTCAGAAACCCAAAATATTAATTTCAATCTCTTAAAATTCAAAGAAAAACTTTGGTTTTACAAGGCAAATGTATGGTTGTCGATGTTAACACAAAACTTAGATTCAGCTTATGAATTTTCTAAAAAATGGGTGGAATTATTTTACGAAAAAAAAGACCGTATTCTTAGTCATCCCGTTTGGTTTATTAAAGGAAACAGCTATCTATTAAAAATTTTGTACCTGAAAAAAAATTCAGACGAATTTAAATTTTGGTTTGATAAGTTAGAATCAGCTTATGAGATTTTACCTCAAAATGATAATGTAGAAGCGCTTTGGTTCATCAATAAATTCAATAGCAAATTGAATTACTTTTTTATCAATCCAAAAGAAAATATCAGTCCTTTTTTGATTAAAGATATTCTACGAGAAATAAAATTACATCAACATAAAATCGATAATCACCATATTTCGGTACTTTACCTTAAAATCGCTGCCTATTATTTTCTAAACAACGATTGGGATCATTCGTTCGAATATTGTCAAAAAATTATCAGTAGTGAAGCGAGTATTCAGGAAGATTTACATTTTTATACATTGGTTTTAATCATGATGAATTTGTATGATTCTGGCAATGATCAAGATTTGGATACTTATTCCTATAAAACACATCAATTTTGCAAGAAAATGAAAAACAGTAACATCATTACGCGAAAAATTAGTTTGTTTTTTATTGAATTGAATGATTTGTATCCAAACGAAAAAGTAAAAGCGTTTAAAGAATTAGATCAATTTTTAAAAAATGCTGACAGCCAAGAATTATTAAGACGAAATACCAATTACATTAATCTTAGACGCTGGATAGAAGACAAAATTTAGGTTAAATAATATCTTCAAAATAACTTTAATTATTCGTTCATTATTATATATTTATAACTAATTAACATTAAAAAAAATAGTATGTATCAAGATTACAAAGTTGGTGAACACAAAGCTAACAAGGGAATTCGCTTTCTAAACTTTATAATTGATTATGTATCAATTATTTTAGTAACAATGCTTTTTTTTGGTATGATCGCAACAATTATAGTCTTAATTAATCCAGAAAGCAACATTCTATATCAGTTAGAAAATATCAATCCACTTCTCGACAGAATTATTACAGCAATTTTCTATATATTATTAATTTTTCTGTCTGAATTTTTAACCAAAGGTCGTTCTTTAGGAAAACTAATTACAGGCACTAAAGTTGTAATGATTGATGGTTCTGAACCTACTACAAAAGATTATTTTAACCGCAATCTATGTCGTCTTATTCCTTTTGACGTACTTACTTTTTTAGGAGAAAATGGTTGGCACGACAAAATTTCGAATACAACAGTTGTTAATAAAAAGGCTTTCGAAGCAGATTTATCTTATGAAGACATAATTGATACTATTGGAAATACAGAATCTGAAAGCAATATGATAAAGTAAATTCATTTCAAATCATCTCAAAACAATAATTTATGTAATAAATCATTGTTTTTACTGCATATTATTTCGTGAAAAAGGCTATTTATTAATACCTTTGCAACGTAAATATATTTTTGAAAAATGGAAAAACAACCTCAAGAGGTAGTATTGATTGGTGCTGGAATAATGAGTGCTACATTAAGCATACTTCTTAAAAAAATAAATCCGGCTATTAAGATTTCTGTTTTCGAAAAATTAGATAAAATTGGATTTGAAAGTTCTGACGCTTTCAATAATGCTGGTACAGGTCATTCTGCTTTTTGTGAATTGAATTATACACCAATTGACAAAAATGGTAATGTAAACATTGACAAAGCAATTAACATTGCAAAACAATTTGAAACTTCGAAAGAATTTTGGTCTTACTTAGTTGAAAATAATTATGTTTCTTCTCCAGAAAAATTCTTACGTCCAACTCCACACATGTCTTTTGTTTGGGGAGAAGATGATGTGAATTTCTTGAGAAAACGTTACGAAAAACTATCTCAACACCCTTTATTCAAAGACATGGAATATTCTGAAGATTTTGCAAAAATCAAAGAATGGGCTCCGTTGATTGTAAATGGTAGAAATGAATCTGAAAAAGTTGCGGCAACGCACATGAATTTAGGAACTGATGTTAATTTTGGTGAGTTAACTCGTCAAATTTTCCAAGGCTTAAAAAACAAAAACGAAATCACGCTTGAAACTGAACACGAAGTAAAAGACTTAACTCGTCTTAGCAACGGTAAATGGGCAGTAAAAGTAAAAGATTTAAAAGCGGGGAATAATAAAGCTGTAAATGCAGACTTTGTGTTTATTGGTGCAGGTGGAGGAGCAATTTTATTGTTGCAAAAATCTGGAATTCCAGAATCGAAAAAATTTGGTGGTTTCCCTGTTGGTGGACAATGGTTGATTTGTCAAAACGAAGAAGTCATCAAACAACATCATGCAAAAGTATACGGAAAAGCAAAAATTGGTGCACCACCAATGTCTGTTCCTCACTTAGACACACGCGTTATTGATGGTAAACAATCTTTGTTATTTGGTCCATTTGCCACATTCTCAACTAAATTCTTAAAATACGGATCTAACTTAGATTTATTTAAATCTGTAAATTTAGGTAACGTAGGTTTCTTGATGAATTGTGGTTTAAATAACATCGACTTAACAAAATACTTGATCGAACAAGTGATGTTATCAAAAGCTAAAAAGGTTGAATCTTTACAAGAATATTTACCTGAAGCGAAATTAGATGATTGGTTTGAGCAAACTGCAGGTCAACGTGTTCAAGTAATCGAGCAACAAGACGGAAAAGGTACTTTAAAATTTGGTACTGAAATCGTAACCTCTCAAGACGGATCAATGTCAGCCTTATTAGGCGCATCTCCAGGAGCATCTACTTCAGTAAGTGCAATGCTAAACTTAATGAAACAATGTTTCCCTGATTTAATGAAAAACGATTGGAATGACGCAATCAAAACAATGATTCCTTCTTACGGTGAAGATTTAGGTCAAGCCGATTTAATCGAAGCTTCTCGCGCTAGAACAACAAAAGTGCTTAAAATTTTAGAATAAAAATTTTTCTTACACGCTATACAAATCCTGGTAATTTATATTATCAGGATTTTTTATATAATTTAGTTTCAGCAATATTGTATTAAACTTTACAACAACAATTAAACTTAAATAATTTCTTTCTGGGCGTTCCCTCGCCAATTAGCATCCTATTAAATTATATGAATCCCTTAGCGCTCGGTCGGGCTATCCGCTGCAATCTTTTGTTTGAAGTACCATAGTACTTAAAAACAAAACCCTTCATCAAACAAAAGGATTTCCACTACTATCCCTAACGCGGGTTTTAAGTTATAACCATAAGACATTAATAAAACTTTCAT
>NZ_JACXZC010000030.1 GCF_020281205.1 Empedobacter stercoris | reverse complement strand
AAAAGACATACTGTAATCGCGCTGAGTGCGTTTGACATAATTGTTTCTTTCTTCCATAATAACGATTATTTTTTTTGTGTCGCTATTTCAGGACGGGACAATATTTTCATAAAAAAACCTCATCCTGATAGATGAGGTTTTTTCTAATTTATTCCGGTCTTCTTGGACCGTTTTCTCTTGATTTTAAAACGTTTTCTACGTCTTCTAATTTGAATCCTTTAGCTTTTAGCAGGATTAAATAGTGATACATTAAATCGGCTGCTTCACCTAAGAATAAGTCGTCGTTATTGTCTTTGGCTTCGATAACAATTTCTACGGCTTCTTCTCCGACTTTCTGCGCCACTTTATTGATTCCTTTATTGTATAACTTATAGGTGTACGAATCTTTATCTTCTGCTAAATCGATTCGATCGTTAATCGTTTGTTCTAATTCATAAACAAATCCACGATTCGAAACTTCGTTGAAACACGTTGTAGAACCTATATGACAAGTAGGTCCAAAAGGTTTAGCTTTGATTAAAATCGTATCTTTATCGCAATCAATCGCGATTGATTTTACTTCTAAAAAGTTGCCAGATTCTTCCCCTTTTGTCCATAATCTATTTTTTGAACGCGAATAGAATGTTACTTTTCCTAATTCTTCTGTTTTTGCAAATGCTTCTTCGTTCATATAACCCAACATCAACACTTGATTGTTTAGGTAATTTTGAATAACAACAGGAACTAACCCGTCGTTACTTTTTGTGAAATCGATTTTCATCGTATCGGAATGTTTTGTTCTTTTAAATAACTTTTTAGTGTCGGAATCGGAATTTCACCAAAGTGAAAAATACTTGCCGCTAATCCACCACTTGCTTTTGTTTCGGTAAACATTTCAGTAAAATGTTCCATTTTTCCTGCTCCACCAGAAGCAATCACTGGTAGATTTACCTCATCAGCAACCGCTTTTGTAATATCAATTTTGAAACCAGCTTTTGTTCCATCACCATCCATTGAGGTTAATAGAATTTCACCAGCTCCTAGTTCTTCCACCTTCTTTACCCAATCTAACGTTTTCCATTCGGTTTCAATTTTTCCACCGCTTACAAACACTTTTTGCGTACCGTTCACATCGCGTGTATCCACTGCAACAACCACACATTGGGATCCAAAACGAGCCGCTAAATCAGCTACCAATTGAGGATTTTTCACTGCAGAAGAATTCACCGAAACTTTGTCCGCACCTGCTTGAATCACAGCCGAAGCATCTTCTACTGAATTGATTCCGCCACCAACTGTAAATGGAATATTAATCGCTGCTGCAATCTTTTCGACCATTTCTGCTAAGGTTTTGCGTTTCTCAAGCGTTGCTGTAATATCCAAAAACACCAATTCGTCAGCGCCTTCTTCTACATATTTCTTGGCCAATTCCACTGGATCTCCCGCGTCGCGTAATCCTTCGAAATTAACTCCTTTTACTGTTCTTCCATCTTTAATGTCGAGACAGGGGATGATTCTTTTTTTTAACAAGTTTTAATGTTTTTAAGTGTTTATATTCTTAGGTGTTGAAGTGATTAAGTGTTTAAGTTGCTCATTGGAATATTTAAAAACTTACTAACTTAAACACTTTACCACTTACTAACTTACTTACTAATCAACGTAGACAAATCTTTTAATTGGATTCTTCCTTCATAAATTGCTTTACCAAGAATTGCACCTTCGCAACCTAATTCTTTTACTTTAATTAAATCATCTATGCAAGAAATTCCTCCAGAAGCAATTAATTTAACGTCTGCTTTTGCTAGAATTTCGGTGTACAAGTCATTCGAAGCTCCTTCTAACATCCCGTCTTTAGCAATATCTGTACAAATAACATAATCAATTCCTTTCGCTTTGTATTCTTGAATGAAATCAATGACATCTATTTCAGAAGTTTCTAACCAACCATGCGTGGCAACTTTTCGATCTTTTGCATCGGCACCTAAAATAATTTTTTCGTTCCCGTATTGAACAATCCATTTTTCGAATAAAGTTGGATTTTGAACAGCAATACTTCCACCTGTAATTTGGTCTGCACCACATTCAAAAGCAATTCTAATATCATCATCCGCCTTAATTCCACCTCCAAAGTCAACTTTTAAATTGGTTTTAGAAGCAATTAATTCTAAGGTTTTATAATTAATGATTTGCATTGATTTTGCACCATCTAAATCTACTAAATGTAAATATTCGATGCCATAATCTTCGAATTCTTTTGCAACTTCTAATGGATTGTTATTGTATGTTTTTTTTGTATTGTAATCGCCTTGTGATAAACGAACGCATTTTCCGTCGATAATATCTATAGCTGGGATGATTCTCATGTTTTTAGTTTTTAAGTTATTATGTTTTTAAGTGTTTAAGTTATTGTGTTTTTAAGTGTTTAAGTTATTATGTTTTTAAGTGTTTCAGTTATTGTGTTTGTAAGTTTTTTAGTTATTGTGTTCTTCAATTAATGGGGATTAACTTTTGAACATAAAATTTTACAACTTAATAACCTTATCACTTCATAACTGACAAACTATAAAGACAAAAAGTTCTTTAAAATTTGTTCTCCAATTCCAGCTGATTTTTCTGGATGAAATTGAGTCGCGTAAAAATTATCTTTATTTAAAGAAGCTGAATATTCTAGAATATAGTTGGTTTTCGCAATCGTAAATTCTGAATTCTCACAATAAAAACTGTGAACATAATAGATGTCCGAGTTTTCTTCGATTCCGTTAAACAAAGACGTTTTTAAGTCATAAATGATATTCCACCCCATGTGTGGAACGATTTCAGTTGATGGAAATAACTTGACTTGAATGGGAAAAATTCCTAAACACTCTGTATTTCCTTCTTCCGAAAAAGCACACATCAATTGCTGACCTAAACAAATTCCTAAAGTGGGTTGTTTTAAGTTTTTGATGACTTCGTCCAATCCTTTTTCTTTTAGATAAGTCATAGCCGAACTCGCTTCTCCCACACCTGGAAAAATGACTTTGTCTACATTTTGCAAGGTTTCAAAATCATCTGTAATTACCGCTTTGTAACCCAAACGAGTTACCGCATTGTAAACCGATTTTACATTTCCTGCGTTATATTTTACTATTGCTATCATATTATTTGAGTGGTTAAGTTTTTATGTTGATAAGTGATAATGTTTGTAAGTTAAATAGTGGTTAGATTTTAAGTCTTAAACCAACAAATAACTTTATCACTTCATAACTTTACAACTTAAAAACTATTACAAAAGTCCTTTTGTTGATGGTAAAATCATTTTTTCTGGATCACGTTTTACCGCCACTTTAATCGCTTTCGCAAACGCTTTAAAAATCGCTTCGATTTTGTGGTGTTCGTTTGTTCCTTCCGCTTTGATATTTAAGTTCGCTTTTGCACCGTCTGTAAACGATTTAAAGAAGTGATAGAACATTTCTGTTGGCATTTGACCAATCATTTCGCGTTTAAATTCCGCTTCCCAAACCAACCAGTTTCTTCCTCCAAAATCAATTGCCGCTTGCGCTAAACAATCATCCATTGGTAAAGTGAAGCCATAGCGCTCGATTCCTAATTTATTTCCTAAAGCTTGTGCAAAAACTTCACCTAAAGCAATGGCAGTATCTTCAATCGTATGGTGTTCGTCAACTTCTAAATCCCCATCCACTTTAATCACTAAATCCATTTGTCCGTGACGTGCAATTTGATCTAACATATGATCGAAAAAGTGTAAACCAGTCGAAATATCTGATTTTCCTGTTCCGTCTAAGTTTAAATCGATTTTAATCTTTGTTTCGTTTGTGTTACGAACAATAGAAGCCGTACGATTTTGTAATTTTAAGAACTCGTAAATCGCTTTCCACGATGTTGTTTTTAATGCAATCGCTTCGTTTAAACCTTCGTTATCTTGGATTTCGTCTGCTCCTAATGCTTCGTCATTTGCAATAAAAATTCCTTTTGCTCCTAAATTCTGTGCTAATTTCACATCTGTAATTCGGTCTCCGATTACAAACGAATTTGCTAAATCGTATGCCGGATTATTGATGTATTTAGTCAATAAAGCGGTTCCAGGTTTACGTGTCGGTGCATTTTCGTGTGCAAACGTTTTATCGATGAAAATATCTTCAAATTTCACTCCTTCATTTTCGAATGCTTTTACTACGAAATTCTGAATCGGCCAAAATAATTCTTCTGGATTTGCTGGCGTTCCTAAACCATCTTGGTTCGTTACCATCGCTAATTCGTAATCCAATTCTTTCGCAATTTTCCCTAAATAAGTAAATGTTTCTGGATAGAATTCTAATTTCGAAACGCTGTCGACTTGATAGTCAGCCGGCTCTAAAATCATTGTTCCATCTCTATCTATAAAAAGTACTTTTTTCATTTTTTAGTTTGTAAGTGATTAGGTGATGAAGTTTTTAAGTTATTTACTTTTGATATGTTTAATATAACCTGTAATCATTTTTCCAACTTCTTCACTTTTACTAATCAATATTTTGTATTCTTTTTCAGTTATATATTTCAAATCTCTAGAAAGTAAAAAGTAATACTTCAGTTCTTCTAAAGATGTATCCGAAATGTTATAATAATGGATTTGATGAGCTTTCGTTTGTTTTTTATATCCTTCAACAATGTTTGCCGGAACAGAAACTGCACAGCGTTTCATTTGACTTGATAATGCAAATATTTCTGATTTAGGAAATTTATCGACAGTTTTATACACTTCCAAAACAAGTTGATGCGCTTCTTTCCATAAATTTAAATCATAAACTAGGCCCATATTATTTGGTTTTAAGGTTTGATAGATATTAAGTTAAGAAAAATGTTTTTAAGTTTCTTAGTTTTTATGTTGGACACTGTCAAGTTAATAGGTTTTTAAGTTAGTACGTTGTTCAGTTTGTATGTTTTTAAGTTGTACGGTTAGTAAGTTTTTAAGTTAGTAAGTTTAAATATTTAATAATCAGAGATAAAACCAACTTAGACACTCTACCACATAAACACTTCATAACTTGCACACTTTACCACATAAAAACTTACTAACTTAATCACATACTAATCAAAACCCTTAAGTACCTCTAACAAAATTCCATTTTCCTCTTCCGTTCCAACAGTAATTCTCAAACAATTCTTACATAAATCGTCATTGTTACGGTTACGGATGACAATTCCTTTTTCAACTAATTGGTCGTAGCGCTTATTTGCATTATCCACTTTAATTAAAATAAAGTTCGAATCACTTGGATAGATTTTTTCGACAAAAGAAATCTCCGTTAACGCATTTTCTAAAACTTCTTTTTGTTGAACAATCGTGTTTGTTGCTGCTACCACTTTTTCGTAATCGCTTAAAATTTCAATCGCTTTTAATTGTGTCAATTGATTGATGTTATAAGGCGGTTTAATTTTATTTAAGACCTCTACAATTTCTTGTGAGGCATATAAAATTCCTAAACGAATTCCGGCTAAACCAACGGCTTTTGATAACGTTTGTGTTACGATGACATTTGGATAATTGTTGATCTCTTCGATCCAAGATGGCTCAGTCGCAAAATCAATATAGGCTTCATCGATAATTACCAATCCGTTGAAACGATTTACAATTTCTAAAATCGCTTCTCTTTTAATGATTTTTCCTGTTGGATTGTTAGGCGAACACAAGAAAATCATTTTTGTATTTTCATCCACTTTCGCGAAAATATCTTCGATGTTGGGCTTAAAATCTTCTTCATTTAATAATGATTTACGGTATTCAACAGCATTTAAATTCGCTAAAACACCGTACATTCCGTAAGATGGAGAAATCGCAATAACGTTATCTTGATTCGGTTCGCAGAACGCACGGAAAATTAAATCCAAAACTTCGTCGCTTCCGTTTCCTAATAAAATCTGATCCGTAGGAAAGTTTTTAATTTCGCTTAAAATCGATTTTACATTGCGTTGTAAAGGATCTGGATAACGATTTAAACCATCATTGTTGAAAGGATTTTCGTTGGCATCTAAGAAAACGAAATCGTCATTAATATCTTGAAATTCGTCGCGAGCAGATGAATACGCTTTCATTGCTTTTACGTTGGGACGAATGATTTTGTTTATGTTGAACATTTTATTTTAAGTTATTAAGTGTTTATGTTGACAGGTTTTTAAGTTGTTAAATGCTTATGTTGATAGGTTTTTAAGTTATTTATACCACAATTCTAAACCACTTAAAAACTTACTCACTTATCAACTTATTTCAAGTCTAATAATCTTAGCGTCACCGCATTTTTGTGTGCAAATAATTCTTCAGCTTCCGCCATAAATTCGATAGCAGGACCAATATTTTGAATTCCTTCTGCTGATAATTTTTGGAACGTAATTTTCTTGATGAAACTGTCTAAAGAAACTCCTGAATAATTCTTCGCATAGCCATTCGTTGGCAACGTGTGATTGGTTCCAGAAGCGTAATCTCCTGCCGATTCGCATGAGTAATTTCCTAAGAAAACAGATCCTGCGTTAATGATTTTATCAAGATAATTTTCGGCTGTTTCGCAAGCAAAAATTAAGTGCTCTGGTGCATAAATATTAGAGAAAGCTATACATTCTTCAATTGAATTAAGAACAATTCCTCTCGAATTTTCTAAAGCTTTTGCTGCTAATTCTCTTCTTGGTAAAAGTTCTATTTGAGATTGTAATTCAACAATTGTTTCTTTTAAAGTTTGCTGATTAGTTGTCAATAAAATCACTTGTGAGTCGATGCCGTGTTCAGCCTGAGAAAGTAAATCTGCTGCGACATATTTCGGAACCGAAGTTTCATCTGCAATAACTAAAACTTCACTTGGACCCGCAGGCATATCGATTGCTACACCAAAATTTTGCGCAACTTGTTTGGCTGCCGTTACATATTGGTTTCCTGGACCGAAAATTTTATCCACTTTCTGAATCGTTTCTGTTCCAAAAGTTAATGCGCCAATGGCTTGAATTCCGCCAACTTTATAGATTTTATCAATTCCGATTAAGTTGGCTGTATATAAAATCGAAGGGTGAATTTTTCCTTCTTTATTGGGAGGTGTACACAAAATAATGTTTTGACAATTAGCTAATTTCGCAGGAATTCCTAACATTAGTGTTGTTGAAAACAAAGGTGCTGTTCCGCCTGGAATATAAATTCCGACATTTTCGATTCCACGAGATTCTCTCCAACAATTTACACCTTTTGTGGTTTCGATCATTTTGATTTCTTCGCGTTGCGCTTTGTGAAATTTTTCAATATTGGTAGCTGCTAATTGGATGGCTTGTTTTAACTCTTCAGAAATTAAATTTTTCGCTTCTTCAATTTCTTCAGTAGAGACTTCTAAGTACGATATTCTTACTTTGTCAAATTCTTCTGTAAAGTTGATTAAAGCTTGATCTTTTTCAATTTGAATTTTATCAAAAACGTCCAAAACGATTTTTTGTAAATCTTGTGCTTCTTTTGTTGGTCGAGATGTTAAAGTTGACCAATCTGAGTATTCTGGTTTGTTGTATGTTTGCATCTTTTTTAGTTTTTATGTTATAAAGTGTTTAAGTTTATAAGTCTTTAAGGTTTGTAAGTGTTTTTTTATTCTTTATATAAATAACTACTTATGAACTTAACAACTTAAGCACATCAACACTATAAAATCATTTTCTCAATTTCCAATACTAAAATACCTTCAGCACCGAAAGCTTTTAATTGTTCGATGATGTCCCAAAATGTATCTTCTTTAATTACAGTGTGGATTGACGACCAACCTTCTTGTGCTAATGGTAAAACTGTTGGTGACTTCATTCCTGGTAAAAGAGCAATGATTTCTTCTAATTTTTCGTTTGGGGCATTTAGTAAGATGTATTTGTTTTCGAAAGATTGTTTTACGGCTTCAATTCTAAATAATAATCGATTTAAAATAGCTTTCTTTTGTTCATCTAAATTTTGATTAGCAACTAAAACAGCTTGAGATTCAACTACGGTTTCTACTTGTTTTAATCCATTTGTTAGTAAAGTTGAACCTGTTGAAACAATATCAAATATGGCATTTGCTAAACCTATGCTTGGAGCGATTTCTACACTACCCCCAATTTCTTCAATCTTTACGTTAATTCCTTTTTTTTGAAAGAAGTTTGAAAGAATTTTAGGATAAGAGGTAGCGATTTTTTTGTTTTTAAAAAACGATAAATCAGTATATTCTTCGTCTTTTGGAATAGCCAAACACATTTTACAATTCGCAAAACCTAATTGACGAATTTGTGTAACATTTTTATCTTTTTCCCAAACTTCATTTTCACCTAAAATTCCTATATCAGCAACGCCTTGTTCTACATATTGTGGAATATCGTCGTCGCGTAAGAATAAAACTTCGATAGGGAAATTTGGAGATTCGGTTCTTAATTTTCGATTACTTGTAGAAATTTTTATTCCGCAATCTTTTAATAATTCGAGCGACTTTTCACTTAATCGTCCGCTTTTTTGAATGGCTATTTTTAATGTATTCATTTTATTTTATATTTATAGGAGTACATCAAAAAAGCTAAAAAAAAGAAAACCCGTTTGATGTACTCAAACGGGATTTAGATATATTATTTGGCACAAGTCCATATCACAATCAGCTCGCTTGAGTGCAAGTATGATGGTGATGATGATGGAACTGAACTGTGTACATAATTTCTTTTTGTTGAGACAAATTTATAAAGGATATTTTAATTAGCAATGAAATTTTTAATGTTTAGAAAAAATAATTAAGAAGAATCTCATTTCTAATGTTATATTTTAAAATTTATAGTAATTAGGTTTTATTTTCTAAATATTTACTTTTTTATAAATTTTTGAATTGATTGGGAGTTGTCTGTATTAATGTTGATAAGATATACCCCATTTGACAAATGATGAATATCGATTTTATTGGAATCTTGTTGATTTAAAATTATTTTACCTGTTAAATCTGTAACGGTAACGGTTTTTATTTTTTCTGTAGTATTAATATTAATGTATGTTGAAGATGGATTTGGATAAATAGAAATAGGATTCTTGTTATTCTCTGTTAATCCTAAATTTTCTAAATCAATAATAGTTACATTATCTACAAAAAAACTTGAACCATAATTATCAAAACTAAAATCTACTTCGGTAATATCTTTATTCAGATCATCTATAATTGTTTCTTGAATTTTTACATGATCTAAATAGTAAATAACTTTTTTTGCATTTAAATCGACTTCAGCTTTCACATTGTACCATTTTTTAGGTGTCCATGTACCAACTGTTACACTATTTTTCATGTGTTCGTATGCAATTTCTCCATCAAAGTAAAATATCAAACCACCAACCAAATCGAACTCATTGTTTTCGTTATAAAAGCCTAACATTTCATAATTTGAATTTTCAGTTTTCTCCAAATAAACATCAGCAGAAATAGTGTATTTACGATACTTTGCAATTGGATAAGCGATTCCACCCCAATTTCCTTCTTCTACTTCATCATTTATAACATATACAGAATTCGTTCCTTTGCTCGAAATTGTATTATTGACTTTAGAATTTTCATCAGAAACATATCCCCAATTGAACCAGTTTTTTTGGTTGTTTAGATTTCCGATTGAAAAACCTTCAGATTCTTCAAAAGAAATATTTTGGTTTTGAGCATTAACATTTAATGATAATAGGGTTAAAGCCCCAACTAGTAAATTTTTCTTCGTATAAAATATTGTTTAATTAGCTGGCAAATATGATAATTTTATTTGAGTATAATTAAGGGGATTTTGTAAATAATCGTTAAGAATTTTGATGAAGTGGTTTGACATCAAAAACTTTACTTTATTTTTGTAGAGATTTATGTTAGAAAAGAAAGAAGCACAATACGAAAAGGTCGTTTTAGTTGGATTGATTACACGCGAACAATCCGAAGAAAAACTGACTGAATATATGGATGAATTGGAGTTCTTGGCGTATACAGCAGGAGCTACAGTTGGTGAACGTTTCACTCAAAAAATGGATCGTCCTGATTCTAAATTTTTTGTAGGAAGCGGGAAATTAGATGAAATTGCTACATTTGTAGAGCAATATGACATTGATACAGTAATTTTTGATGATGAATTAACTCCTTCTCAGCTAAAAAATATTGAGAAAGTTGTCAATAAAAAAATTATTGATAGAACACAATTGATTCTTGATATTTTTGCACAAAGAGCGCAAACTTCTTATGCAAGAACGCAAGTAGAATTGGCTCAATACCAATATTTATTACCTCGTTTAACACGAATGTGGACGCACTTGGAGCGTCAGCGAGGTGGAATTGGAATGCGTGGTCCTGGAGAAACGGAAATCGAAACTGATAGACGTATTATTCGTGATCGTATTACATTACTGAAAGAAAAATTGAAAGGAATTGACAAGCAAATGGCGACTCAACGTAAAAATCGTGGTGCATTGGTGCGCGTAGCGTTGGTTGGTTATACCAATGTTGGAAAATCGACGTTGATGAATGTTTTGTCGAAGTCAGAAGTTTTTGCAGAAAACAAGTTATTTGCAACATTAGATACAACAGTTCGTAAAGTAGTGATTGGTAATTTACCTTTCTTGTTAACGGATACGGTTGGGTTTATTCGAAAATTGCCAACACAATTGGTAGAATCCTTTAAGTCGACATTGGATGAGGTTCGTGAAGCAGATTTATTGGTTCATGTCGTCGATATTTCACATGCAAGTTTTGAAGATCATGTTAATTCAGTGAATCAAATTTTAGCTGAAATTGATTCGAAAGAGAAGCCAACGATTATGGTTTTTAATAAAATTGATAATTTTTCTTATACGAAACAAGATGAAGATGATTTGTCTGAAAAGAAATTTGAAAACTATTCGTTAGAAGATTGGAAACGAACTTGGATGGCAAAAACGGATTATCCGACATTGTTTATTTCTGCTACAGAAAAAGATAATTTAGAAGAATTACGAAAAACGGTTTATGAAGAAGTAAAAGAACTTCACATGAAACGTTTTCCTTACAATAATTTCCTTTTTCAGTATTATGATGAGGAAGAAGAGAGTGATTTGGAAGAATAATATAAAAAAAGATGGATTTATAAAATCCATCTTTTTTGGTTAAAGTATAATTTGTTTAAATCCTTTTTCTTGTAATTCGAAAAGATAAATAAATGCATTTGGTGTTGTTTGCACAAACTCTAAATATTGAGATTTATTTACCCCTAATTTATTCATTGCAAATTCGCACGAAGTAAACTTAATTCCAGCTGCATTCGCTTTTTTCATCATTTCTTTTAGCTCATTATCTTCTGCTATATCCTTAACAGCAGCAGCAATCATCACAATTTCAAATGTTGATTTCGGATTGTTCTTTAACATTTCCTGACCAGTCATAATCGATGACATCAACATCATTTTGTTTTGTACCATAATTGCATATTTACCTTTCTTTTTAAGTTGGTACGATTGTTCAATTTGGTTGTTTTCAAGTTGTGTTGTGTTGGCTTGTGCTGTGAAAGTAGTTGCAAAAGCAAGCATAAAAACTATCTTCTTCATTTTTTTCTATTTACAATTAATTCAAAGGTAGGGTTTCGTTTCTTTTTTCGTTGTAACAAAAGTTACAGGCAATCAATTCAAAAAAATGTATCAGTTTTTTTGTGTTTACTTTAGAATTTTAGCATGTTATAACATGAAATTAAAATAGCTAATAGGTTTAAAGCAAAAAAAATCCTCTCATTTTTTTGAGAGGATTTCTTTATTATAATATTACATGACCTAATTTCGTCAATTTTTGATGATCCAAAAGTTTGATTTTTCGACCTTCAACTTCTATCAATTCATCTGTTTTAAATTCAGAAATTAATCGAATTGCAGATTCTGTTGCTGTTCCAATTAAATTTGCCATTTCTTCACGTGTTAAAGAAATATTGATGAAACCATCTTTATCAGTACCTAATTTGCCTTCTAATAAAATTAAAACTTCTGCCAATCGTTCGCGAACCGTTTTTTGAGCTAAATATGTAATTGTACGTGCATATTCTCCTAAGTCTTTTGCAATTCGTTGTAGAATATTGAAGGCTAATTTTGGATTAATTTCCAGTAATTTTAAGAAGAATTTTTCTGGAATGTAATAAATTTCAATCGCAGTCATCGCAGTTGCAGATGCACCAAAAACTTCTTGACTTAAAATTGAACGATATCCTATGATGTCACCTTCGTTGATAAAGCGTAAAATTTGTTCTTTTCCGTTGAAACCAATCTTAAAAAGTTTTGCTGTCCCTTTCATCACACAGTAAATACCTTTTGGCGTATTTCCTTCCTGGATGATTTCGTCACCTTTTTTTAGATTCAAGATTTTTTTCTCTTGCTCGAACTCCAACAATTCTTCTTTACTAAAAACCCCAAAAGACTCTGGGTTATCAAACATCGCTTTAATCGATACTACATTCTCATTAAACTCTGACATATCTTATTGTTATGACTTAATTCATACAAAGTTAACGTTAATTCTGATAAAAGGAAAGTAATTTTGTAAAATAGTATGGAAGAGAATTGTTTTCACTGTGGTCAACGGATTGAAGAAGAGGTTATTCAGTTCGATGAAAAGGATTTTTGTTGTCAGGGTTGTAAAACGGTTTACGAGATTTTAAACGTAAATAACTTGAAAGATTATTACGATCTTAATCGTAATGCAGGTTTGCGTCCTGATGGAAAAAGTAATCATCAATTTGATTTCTTAAACACAAAAGAAATCTTTGATAAAGTTGTAGATTTTTCTGATGATGGCGTTACAGTTGTCTCCTTTTATGTGCCTGTAATGCACTGTACTTCCTGTGTTTGGTTGTTAGAGAGTTTGGATACAATCAACCCAAATATCATTTCTTCTAATGTTAATTTTACTCAAAAAACTGTTCAGATTACTTATCGAGATGCGAATTTGAAATTAGGAGATTTAGCACGATTAATTACAAATCTTGGGTACAAACCATCTATTAATCTAAAAACATTAGATAAAAAGAATAAAAGCAAAGTCGATCGCTCTTTGGTGAGTAAATTGGTAATTGCAGGTTTCTGTTTTGGAAATATAATGCTTCTATCGTTCCCTGAATATGTAGAGGTTTTTGGAGAAGTAAAAGAACAATGGTTAGAAGAAAATAAAGGATATTTCCGCTGGACTATGTTCGCGTTGTCTTTGCCTGTTTTCTTTTATTCTTCTACTGATTACTTTGTTTCTGCTTGGCAAGGTTTGAAAAATAAATACATCAATATCGATGTACCTATAGCTTTGGGGATAATCGTGATTATGTTCAAATCTACTTATGATATCATTTTCGATATTTCGCCCGGTTATTTCGATACATTAGCAATGTTATTGTTTTTGATGTTAACAGGAAAATGGTTTCAGCAACAAACGATGCAAGCGTTAGCATTTGATAGAGATTATAAGTCATTTTACCCTATTGCAGTTGCGAAGTTAGAAGATGGATATGAACAACCTATTTTGTTGGCTGATTTAAAAAAAGGTGATCGAATATTAATCAGAAATGAAGAAATCATCCCAGCTGATGCTATTTTAATGAAAGGAGAAGCGATGATCGATAACTCGTTTGTGACAGGAGAAGCGCGTTTGATTCCTAAAAAAGCTGGAGATAAGATATTTGCAGGAGGTAAGCAGTCTGGTCATGCCATCGAATTAGAAATTATTTCGGATGTTAATCAAAGTTATTTAACCCAACTTTGGAACAATGATGCTTTTCAAAAAGAAGAATCAGAATTAAATGCATTAACCAATAAGATTAGTCATTATTTTACGTTAATTATTCTGATTATTACAGCAATTTCAGCTGTTTACTGGTATTATCACGATTCTTCTAAAATTTTAGAAGTAGTCACATCTATTCTTATTATTGCTTGTCCTTGTGCGTTAGGATTGTCCTCGCCGTTTATTTTGGGACATATGATGCGTATTTTCGGTAACAAAAAGTTTTATGTAAAAAACACATCGACTGTAGAAAGAATGGAAAAAATTACGGATGTAGTTTTTGACAAGACAGGAACAATTACAGAAAGTGACGAAGCGCAAGTACAATACGAAGGAAAAGAATTATCCGATTATCAGAAACAATTGGTAAAAGCATTAATCAGAAATTCAAATCACCCGCTTAGTCGTACGTTGTATAAAAAACTAAATGTTGACGATCATTTGCCGATTTCTAATTACGAAGAAATAGTTGGGAAAGGTCAACAAGCAGAAGTAGATGGGCATCAATTAAAAGTTGGGTCGAGAAGTTTTACCAATGCAATTTTTAATGAAAATAGATTAAATCAATCTCAAGTTTTTATATCAATTGATGGAGAAGTTTTTGGTAAATTTGTTTATACCAATCGATACCGAAAAGGATTGGATGGTATATTGAAAGAGTTGGATGCATATCAATTGCATGTTTTGTCAGGGGATAATGATTCTGAAAAAGAATATTTAGAAACGATTTTTCC
Source organism: Empedobacter stercoris (assembly GCF_020281205.1). Lineage (GTDB taxonomy): Bacteria > Bacteroidota > Bacteroidia > Flavobacteriales > Weeksellaceae > Empedobacter > Empedobacter stercoris. Next base: position 20,723 of record NZ_JACXZC010000030.1, on the reverse strand, counting down.
ATCAAATGCAAAATTGATTTTTAATCAATCACCAACGGATAAATTAGAATACATCAAACAATTGGAAGAAGATGGAAAAAAAGTGATGATGCTTGGAGATGGATTAAATGATGCTGGAGCTTTGAAACAAAGTACAGTTGGGATTTCAATCTCTGAAGATATTAACAGTTTTTCACCTTCATGTGACGGAATTTTGGATGCGAGAAGTTTTTCGGCTATTCCAAACTTTTTGAAATTAGCAAAGACAACAATGAAATTTGTAAAAATTGCATTTTTTATTAGTTTCTTATACAATATAGTTGGGCTTAGTTTTGCCGTTTCTGGATATTTACAACCAGTCGTAGCAGCGATTTTAATGCCAATAAGTTCTATTTCAGTGTTAATTTTTGCTACGGCAAGCACACGAATTGCAGATAAAATAACGAAATGGAATTTAGACTGATTTTAAATTACGTATATACATACTGCTCTGACCAAAATCATTGTGATAAGAACTTAGGGCTTTGTAATTTTGTGGAGCTATGGGGATATTATTATTAATGATATTGGTTAGTGTCTCTTTGGGGGCAATTTTCCTTCTATTATTCTTTATGGGATATAAAAAGGGACAGTTTGACGAAGATGAATCTCCAGCAGTGAGAATGTTAAAAGATGATAAAAAAACACAAGATAAAATCGACTCATAATGCAAATGCAGACTTTTAGTTACGACAATAAGATCGTAAAGTATTTCCTTTATGCCACATTGTTTTGGGCAGTTATGGCATTTTTCTTTGGAGTATTGGTTGCAACTTTGTTGTTTTTTCCTACGTTACCAGAATACATCTTCGGATCGGATGATGGTACAATTGGAGGGAATATTCAAGGTTTAATCAACTCGCAAGGAACACTTGGTTTTGGTAGATTAAGAATGATACACACAACATTCGCGGTATTCGCCTTTGTTGGTAACTCGTTCTTTACCGGAGCTTATTATTCAATGCAAAGATTGTTGAAAACCAGAATGTACAGCGACGTTTTAAGCTGGATCGTTTTCTGGGGATGGCAATTATTTATTGTATTATCATTTGTTACATTTATCTTAGGATACAACACTTCTAAAGAGTATGCTGAGCACGAATGGCCAATTGATATTTTAATCGCGCTAGTTTGGGTGTTGTTCGGAGCACAAATGTTCTTAACAATTGCTAAACGTCGTGTACGTCACTTGTACGTAGCTATTTGGTTCTACATCGGAACTTGGGCAGCTATTACAATGCTACACGTATTTAATAACTTAGAAATTCCAGTGACTTTTAGCTTAACAGCTCCAAAGTCTTACTCATTATATTCTGGAGTTCAAGACGCGTTAGTGCAATGGTGGTACGGACACAATGCTGTAGCATTCTTCTTAACAACTCCTATTTTAGGATTAATGTATTACTTTGTACCAAAAGCAGCAAATAGACCTGTATTCTCATACAAGTTATCTATTGTTCACTTCTGGTCATTGATTTTCATTTATATCTGGGCTGGACCTCACCACTTGCTTTATACAGCATTACCAGGTTGGGCACAAGCTTTAGGAACAGGATTCTCTATCATGTTAATCGCTCCATCTTGGGGAGGTATGTTAAATGGTTTATTAACATTACGTGGTGCATGGGATAAAGTAAGAGAAAATCCAATCTTGAAATTCTTCGTAGTTGCTTTAACTTGTTATGGTATGGCTACCTTCGAAGGACCGTTATTAGCAACAAAAACTTTAAATAAAATTGGTCACTTTACAGACTGGGTTCCTGCTCACGTACACGTAGGTACTTTAGGATGGAATGGATTTATCGCTTTTGGTATGATCTATTACTTAGTACCAAAGTTATTTGGAACTAAATTAGCATCTGTCAAGATGGCAAATGCACACTTCTGGATTGGTACTTTCGGTATCTTATTCTGGGTAATTCCTATGTATGTTGCAGGTTGGACACAAGGTTTAATGTGGAAACAATTCGCAGCTGACGGAACATTAGAATATGGTAACTTCTTACAAACAGTTACAATTCTTAAACAATGGTTATATCCATTACGTGCATTTGGAGGAACATTATATTTGATTGGATCAATTTTAATGGTTATTAATGTTTGGAAAACTGTAAAATCAGGAAGCTTTATTGCGAATGAAGAAGCAGAAGCTCCTGCATTAGCACCAAAAACAGCTTCACGTACACAAGGAGAAGGAGTACACTCTTGGATAGAAAGAACTCCTATCGTTTTAACAATCGGAGCTGTATTAACTTTAGCTGTTGGTGGTTTAGTAGAGATTGTACCTACAATTGTAGTAAAATCTAACGTACCTACAATTTCAAGTGTAAAACCATATACACCTTTAGAGTTAGAAGGGCGTGATTTATATATTAGAGAAGGTTGTAACGCTTGTCACACTCAGATGATTCGTCCGTTTAGAGACGAGGTAAAACGTTATGGAGAATACTCTAAAGCAGGAGAATTTGTTTACGATTATCCATTCTTATGGGGATCAAAAAGAACAGGTCCAGACTTGCACCGTGAAGGAGGTAAAAATCCAGATGCTTGGCATTACAAACACATGTGGAATCCACGTTCTACATCAGACGGATCTATCATGCCTCGTTACCCATGGTTAATCGAAAATAAATTAGACCGTGAGTTAACGCGTGATAAAATGAAATCTATGGTTGCATTAGGAGTTCCTTATGAACAAGAAGATTTTGATAGTATGCAAGTTTCTATGAACAAACAAGCATTAGCGATCGAAACAAGTATCTTTAAAGATGCTAATGATTTGAAAGACTTATATGCTAAAAAAGAAGCTGAAGCTAAAGCTGAAGGAAAAGAGTTTGTTCCGTTAAGAGACCGTGAGATTACTGCATTAATTGCGTATTTACAACGTTTAGGAACAGATATCAGTGCTGAACAAGTAGAGACAGCGAGTAACTAATGTTAAAATATTATAAAGAATTCCTTTCTCAGTATGAGTATGCATCTTTGTTGCAGACATTAATCCTAATAGGATTTATGGCAATCTTTATAACAGTATTTGTTAAGGTTATGAAAAAACCAAAAGATTTTTATAAAGATAACGAGTCTGCAGCTTTAGATTTAGAACCAGAAGAGAACGAAAAAAATAATACAAAATGAGACAACGTACCCCGGCCTATATATTTATCCCATTAACGCTATTAGCTATAATCTTAGCGTTTACAATGGTTACGCCAGTAGATGTGGTGCCAGAACCAGGTTTTCAAGGAATGGTAAACAATTTACTTGAACATTTAAAACATGTGTTCGCACAAGGAATTTTCTGGGCAGTATTAGCAATTGCAACGGTAATGCTTTTAATTATTAATGCTTTGAACAAAGTAATCGAAGCAGAAAGATTCAAAAGATTATCAGAAGTAGAACAAGCACAGTATTTAGAAGAAGGAAAAATAGGTTATTTCAAACGCTTATTTAGTTCAGCTGCTAAAAAACAATCTGATAAAGAAGAAGAGTCTATCATCTTAGATCATGGTTTTGACGGAATCAAAGAGTTAGACAATGCTTTACCACAATGGTGGTTATCATTATTCTATTTCGGTATTGTATTTATGGTTGTTTATGTAATGGCATATAGTTTTACAGACTTCGCTCACATGGACAAAGAATACGAAGAAGAAATGGTTTATAAAGATAAAGTGGATAGTATTTGGGCAGTTCAAAATGATATTGACATCACAGGTGCTATTGATAAATCGAATGATCCAGCGATTGTAGAACAAGGAAAAAAATTATTCGATCAAAACTGTACTCAATGTCACATGCAAGATGGTATTGGAGGTATTGGACCAAACTTAACAGATGATTACTGGGTGAATCATGTTGAAGATAGTTTATTCAAAAATATCTATCACATTATTTATGATGGATCTCCACAAAATCCTCAGATGCGTGCATTCGGACAACGTAAAGAGTTATCTGGTTTAGCAATCGAGAAAATTGCTTCTTATGTGTACTACATCAACCAAAAAGAAGCTACTAAGACAGTTGCTGAAGGTGCAGCTGCTCCACAAGGAGATTTAGTAGAATCTTGGAAGCAAAAGTAATTAACAACAAATAATTACAACAAATATCATATTGAAAGAGAGCTTATTTATAGGCTCTCTTTTCATTTTTAGTCGTAAATTTGTATACATTTAAAATTCACGACAATGAGTGTTCAAAATTCTGACCCAAAAGATGAATTTAATTTAAACGATTATTTGGAGGATAATAACCAAATGAACGAAGACGTTCGTACTTCCATTGGAACAATGGAAAGAACAGGAGAACGAAAATGGGTATATCCTAAAAAACCAAAAGGTAAGTTTACTAATTATAGGACATACGTTAGTTATGTATTGTTAGCAATATTAATCTTAACACCCTTTTTTAAATTACCAAACGGAAATCCTTTGTTCAAATTTGATGTCTTACAAAGTCAATTCATTTTATTCGGTTTCCCTTTCTTTACCTCAGACTTTTTCTTGTTAGCTATCGGAATGATTACGACCATTATTTTTATCGTATTATTTACCATGGCTTATGGACGGTTGTTTTGTGGTTGGGTATGTCCCCAAACAATATTCTTGGAAATGGTTTTCCGAAAAATAGAATATGCCATAGAAGGTGACAGAGCAAAACAAATGAGATTAGATAAACAAGAATGGGACGAAGAAAAAATTCGTAAAAAACTATTAAAATGGACCATCTTCGCTATCATTTCATTTATCATAGCAAATGTATTCTTAGCTTACATTATTGGAGCAGATGCTTTATACGCAGTTATTCTTGACGGTCCAGCAGAACATATCGGGACATTGATTGGATTAGTTATCTTTTCTGGAATGTTTTACTTTGTATTTGCATGGTTCCGAGAACAAGCTTGTACGTTGGTTTGCCCTTACGGACGTTTTCAAGGTGTACTTATTGATTCGCATACAATTAATGTAACATATGATTTCAAACGTGGTGAATCTACAGCTGGACGTGCAAAATTCAAAAAGAATGAAGATCGTAAAGCTGCTGGAAAAGGAGATTGTATCGACTGTGGACAATGTGTAGTTGTTTGCCCAACTGGTATTGATATCCGTAACGGAATCCAATTAGAATGTGTCAACTGTACAGCTTGTATCGATGCATGTGACGAAGTAATGGTAAAAGTTGGTTTACCAACAGGATTGATTCGTTATGCTTCTGAAGATGATATCAAACGTGGAGAGAAATTCAAATTCTCAAAACGTTTAGCAGCTTACACATTTGCCTTGTTATTATTGATTGGTGCTATGACAGCTTTCCTTTTCTCTCGTTCAGATGTAGAGTCTAAATACCTAAAAGTACCAGGAACAGATTATAAAGTAGAAGGTCAATATTACGTCAATCAATTTGAATATACATTATACAACAAAACAAATGCCGACCAAATTGTATCAATAGAATTATTATCACACAAAGATTCAAAAGTAGAAATGTACGAAGGTGTTAATAAATTGAACATGGAAAAAGGTCAAATCATTCAAGGTAAATTCTTCTTGAAAATTCCAACAAATGAAGTAAAATCGTACAAAGAAAAAGTTATAATTGGTCTAGTAAACCAAAAAGGAAAAGTAATCGATAAATACGAAACGAGCTTTTCAGCTCCTTTTAAATATTAAAAATATGAAATTAAATTGGGGACATGGCGTAGCAATAGCATTAGGATGTTTTATGATCTTCATTCTATCGCTACTGTTTATGGCAGGAGACACAGGAGGAATGGTAACAGAAAACTACTATGAGAAAGAACTTCATTTTCAAGACGAAATCAACGCAGAGAAACGTGCAAATGCTTTAGCCGAAAAGCCAGAAGTAATTGTACAAGCAAATGGACTTTTGTTTCAATTTCCAGCAACTACTGCGGCAGATTTTAAAGGAGATATTTTTTTGATGCGAAACGCAGACGAAACTAAAGATATCAAAACTAACATTAGATTATCTGACCGAAAAAATTTCTTAATACCTTCTGTTAAGTTAATAGACGGAGAATATGAATTAACATTAAGCTGGAAGGAAAATAATCAAACATACTTGATTAAAAAATCCATTCGATGGATCTCACAATAGTTATCATAGCATTATCTATAGGTCTTACATCGTCCCTGCATTGCGTAGGGATGTGCGGACCTATTGCTTTATCTTTGGGATTAGAATCCCAAGACAAACTAAAATTTACACTTCGCAATCTCACTTATCAATTGGGACGTGTAACCACTTACACGATTTTAGGCGCAATTTTAGGACTAATTGGCGAATCATTTACATTTGTGGGTTTACAAAACTACCTAAGTATATTGATTGGAGTGCTAATGATTATTATGGTCATGATTCCGAAATTCTACGAAAACGGAGCGTCTCAGCTTCGTCCAGTAAACGCCTTGATGGTAAAAGTAAAAATCTCTCTTGGTAAATTTTTAATCAAGAAAGATTCTTCCTCACTTTATATAGTTGGTTTATTAAATGGCTTATTACCTTGCGGAATGGTTTACGCCTCTTTAACTGCAGCCATTGGTTTAGGAACGGTTTACAAAAGTGCCATGTTCATGTTCTTCTTCGGATTAGGAACATTACCACTAATGTTTGCTACCGTTTTATTTGGTAATTTTTTATCAGTCAAACAACGACAAACTATCTTAAAAATCTTACCAATCATCACCTTAATACTTGGTGTATTATTTATTCTTCGCGGATTAGAATTAGATATTCCGTTTATCTCGCCAGCCAAAGAAGCACTTCAGCTAAATAGTATGGACGATCATTGTATGTAATTTTTTTATACCTTAGGCTTAATTCTTTAAATGAGTATTAATTTTATGGTAGAAAAGATTATATGTAATATGGTAATTTGTTTAATAATGCCATTATTAAATTTATTTCGATTGCAATTTTTGTTTGATGCAATATTTTATTAAAAATACATTTATTACGATTTTGATATTAATTCTTTTCAGAATTCTTCTATTATGTTTATGGAAAAGATTATTTTATATTTCTCTTATTTATTCTGTTTCCTTTTCAATTAATAAAAGATTACTATTTTAAAAAAGATATTTATTTACCCTTTTTTAAGAAGGTAATCATTTTAATGTGTATAATTATTAGCTTTATTCTTTTACTCGGTACATTTAGTAATATATGGGTGCTACCTTGGTGGAAAAATTTAGCTTATGTAGTATACTCATTTATATATTCTTTAATATTTTCGACACTGACTTATTATAGTATTGATAAATACGTCGAATATAAAAATCAGAAAAAGTAACCCTTTCACCCTTCCAAAATAAATTGTATTTTTGACGTTATCACTCTATATAGTGTAACTAAATAAACGTCAAAATGATAACACAATTAAGAGGTAAATTAATCGAGATTTATCCAACAAATGCAGTAATAGATTGCAATGGTGTAGGATATTGGGTTAATATTTCACTGAATACCTATTCTACTTTAGAACACGAAGAAGCGGTTACAATTTTCACACATTTGATTGTTCGCGAAGATGCGCATATACTTTATGGGTTTGCAACGAAAGAAGAACGAGAAATTTTTCAGAAATTAATTAGTGTTAATGGTGTTGGTCCAGCTTCTGGAATGATGATTATTTCGACTTTATCGTCCAAAGAAATCGTAACAGCAATCGCAACAGAAGATGCCAAATTGCTGCAAAGCGTAAAAGGAATCGGAGCCAAAACAGCTCAGCGAATTATCATTGATTTGAAAGATAAACTGGATCAAAGTTTAATATTAGATGTTAATTCTACTTCGGTCAAAAATAAATCTAAGAATGAAGCGTTATCTGCTTTAGAAGTTTTAGGAATTCCTAAAAAATCTGCAGAGAAAGTCATAGACAAAATCCTACAAGATCAACCAGATGCAGATGTAGAATTCTTAGTAAAAGAAACCTTGAAGAAAATTTAATGAAGATTCATAACGAACCAAAAACTATTCGTAAAGGCTCTACTATAGCAGCATTGTGTTTCCTTTTTGCAATGGGAGCTATGGGCGATGTGATGGCGCAGGAAAGTGATACACTCAAGTTTCCTATGCGCGATCAAAAAGGTGGATTGTTTTTAGATAATCAAATAACATACGATGTACAGTACGATGCGATAAAGCGTCAGTATATCTTATATCCTCAAATTGGAACAAGTTTAGTTTCCGAACCAATTTATTTGACACGTCAAGAGTATTTGACATTGGTTCAGAATCAAGACATGAAAAATTACTTCCGTACTAAATCTCAAACAAATGATCAATATTATCGTGAGCAACGTTTTGGAGATAAAGAAGGGAAAAAGGACAGTAATATTTTACCAAGTTTTAGAATCAAGTCTAAAGCTTTCGAAACTATTTTTGGAGGTTCAGAAATTTCCTTAACACCACAAGGTTACGCTAATTTAGACTTAGGGGTTTTCTTACAAAAGATTGATAACCCGATGCTTTTGCCGCAAAATAGACAAACCCTTACGATGGATCTTAACCAACGTATGCAGTTGAGTATTTTGGGAAAAGTAGGTGAAAACTTACAATTGAAAGTTAATTATGATACGCAAGCTGGATTCGGTTTCGAAAATCAAATGAAACTTCAATGGCGCAAAGCCTTAGGAACTAAGTTGGATCCATTTGCTGGTGAAGATGATATTTTACAAAATATAGAGGTTGGTAATATTTCGATGCCACTTAGTACTTCGTTAATTACAGGTGCTCAATCACTTTTTGGAGTTCGAACAGATCTGAAATTTGGTCGTACAAATGTATCGGCTGTGTTCTCAGAACAACGTTCGGAATCGAAAAATATCGTGGTACAAGGTGGTGGTGTAATGACAGATTTTAAAGTTGCTGCCGAAAAATACGAATACAACAGACACTTCTTCTTAGGTCAATATTTCAGAAATAGTTATGATAGAGCTTTAGCGAATTATCCTGCAGTTAACAGTAATATCAATATCCAGCGAATAGAAGTTTGGAAAGTTGATAAATCTGGAGGTAATCAGCAAACAAGACGTTCGGTTATTGCTTTACGAGATATTGCCGAAAGTAATTCAACTCCAAATAACGATAGCAATACTTTATTTAATTCGATCAATTCGCAAGGTTTTTCAAAGATTAGTGACGCAAGAAGTTATTTGAATGGATTTTCTTACAATGGAGAACAATTTCAAGATGGAGAGAACTTTATCGTCAACGAAAACGTTCGAAAACTTGATGCATCAGAATTTACATTCTATCCAAAATTGGGATACATTTCGTTGAATACACCTTTGATTGATGGTGAAGATTTATTAGCGGTATCTTTTCAGTATACAACAAGTTCTGATCCTGGGAAATTGTATACCGTTGGACAAATGTCTGATCAAACAGATAAACCAATTATTGCGAAATTAATTAAGCCAAATTCAGCTGTAAACGTGGCTTCGCCAATGTGGGATTTGATGATGAAAAATATTTACTCGTTAAATGCTTATGGTGTTTCGAGTGAAGATTTTATGTTAAATGTAAATTTCAAAGATAATGGAGAACAATCTTCAGGAACATTAAATTATCTACCAAATTCTGCCGTTTCAGAACAATCATTGTTACAAGTGTTGAATATGGACCGTTTAAATTCGAACGGACAATTACAACAAAATCCTGATGGAAGTAAAGGAGATGGTTTATTCGATTTTGAGTCTGGGCTTACCATTGACACAGAAAGAGGAAATATTATTTTTACTTCTGTTGAACCTTTTGGTAAATATTTGGATAATAAGTTACAAGGGCAAAATCAAGAATACGTTTTCAATGAGATTTATCGTCAATTACCAAATACACTTTCTGGCGAAAAGTTAGCCAATCGTTATACCTTAGAAGGTCGTTACAAAGGAACAGTTTCTGATGGTATTCCTTTAGGAGCTTTCAATGTGCCGCAAGGTTCTGTAAAAGTAACTTCTGGTGGAGCAACCTTAACAGAAGGTGTTGATTATACAGTCGATTATCAATTAGGACGTGTAAAAATCATCAACGAACAATTGAAAAATTCTGGTGCACCAATTAATGTGGCATTAGAAAATCAATCTACATTTAATTTACAGAAAAAACGTTTCATGGGAATTAATGTCGAACATAATTTTAGCGATAAATTTATGTTGGGAGGTACATTAATCAATTACCAAGAACGTCCTGTTACACAAAAAACACAATTTGGTTCAGAACCTGTTAATAATACTATTTTTGGACTTAATACACAATATAACTCAGAAGCTGAGTGGTTAACTCGTTTAACCAATAAAATTCCTGGAATCAAAACAGATGAAATGTCGAACATTAATGTTCAGGCAGAAGCTGCTTACTTAATGCCAGGTGTCAACAATGTTACAGGAGGATATTCTTACATTGATGATTTTGAAGATGCACAATCTCGTATCAGTTTATTGGATGTTGGTTCATGGAAATTTGGATCTACACCAGGAAAACCTGCGGGATATTCAGCCTCTGGTTATCACCCATTCTTCCCGAATGGAATGAAAAATGACGATTTATCCTTTAATAATGGTCGTCGTATGATGTCATGGTATTCGATAGATCCTCGTTTTTATGGACTTGGAGGTAGTTCACCTTTGTCAGATAAAGAAATGTCATCGCACATGGCACGTCGAGTTAAGTTGAAAGAACTTTTTGATCAACGTGATGTCATGGCAGGAACCAACTCGTATATCAGTACATTGGATATGACATTTTATCCGCAAGAACGTGGTCCATATAACATCAATCCAAATGCAACAGATACCAAAAATTGGGGAGCAATGATGCGACCTATTTCGGTTTCTAACTTTAAGGATTCGAATGTTGAATACATCGAATTTTGGATGATGGACCCATATGCAGATGGAAAAGGGGGAGAAGGAGAATTGTTAGTGCATTTAGGAAATGTTTCGGAAGATGTCTTGAAAGACGGCGAAATGATGTACGAAAATGGATTGCCACATTCAGGCAATGGAGCTGCTACAGTTTCTTCAAAATGGGGATTAACACCTCAATTGAATCCTATTTTATATGCGTTCGATACAGAAGGACAAGCACGTAAACAACAAGATTTAGGATACAATGGATTGACCGATGAAGAAGAAGCTCAACGATACGGAATTACAAGTAATAATTTAGTTACAGGGGAATTAGATCCTGCAAATGATAACTATTTATTCTTCTTAGATGATCGTTTTAGAGGAGCTTCTATCGGAAATACAGTCCAAGATCGTTACCGCTATTTTAGAAATCCTCAAGGAAACAATTCAACGGATAATCCTTTACATGCTTCTTCATTAGTGCCAGATACAGAAGATATTAATGGCGACTTTAACTTAGATCAAACGGAGAATTATAATCAGTATACCTTAAAAATTGATCGTCAAAGTTTAGAAGATCCAAACAATAAATTTATTGTTGGAAGAAAAGAAGTTGATGGTGAATTTCCAGATAAATCTTCGCAGAAAGTAAAATGGTACCAAGTTCGTATTCCTGTTGATAACTTCGATTTAGATATTGATGGAGACGGAGTAGAAGAGTTGAACAATGATGCCTCTATTGCACAAGCGGAAAGCGTTTTAACTGCTGCTCGTTTTATGCGTATGGTAATGCGTGGGTTTGAGGAAGAAACAACACTTCGTTTCGGTACTTTTGATTTAGTTCGTTCGGAATGGCGTCGTTACACAAAAAATATTTACCCTTATATTATTAGTAATCAAGAAGGTTACGAAGATGATAAAAATATCGACGATTTAGAAGTTGGTGAAGTAAGTATTGAACGTAACGGAACTGATCGTCCACGATATATGATGCCTCCAGGAGTTTATCGCGAGCAAACGCAAGGAGCGACTGGATATCAATCTCAGAACGAAGCTTCGATGACATTGAAAGCGAAGTTTAAACCAGGTAGTACATCAAAAGCGATTTTTAAGAATACGAATTTAGATTTGAGACGATACAAAAAATTGCAAATGTTTGTATCGGCACAAAACTTATTAGACAGAACGTCGAATGCTGTTGATGATGGAACAAAATTATTTATTCGTGTAGGTAGTGATTATACTGATAACTACTACGAATACGAAATGCCGTTGAAGTACACCCCTCAAAGCGCAACAACAGAAAGTGCAGTTTGGCCAGATGAAAACTTTATTGATCTGAATACAGACTTGTTTACAGATGCAAAAAAACAAAGGGATTTAGATGGCTTCAGTACATTGCAACGTTTTAATTTTGCGTTCGATCAAGAAAATCCAAACAAAACAGTTTACGTAAAAGGACGTCCAACGCTTGGTAATGTATCATCGATTATGATTGGGGTACGTAACACTTCTGGTTCTTCAGAAAAAGAAGTATTACTTTGGGTGAACGAACTTCGTTTAAGCGAAATTGATAACAAAGGTGGATATGCAGCAGCAGCCAATGTGCAATTTAATTTAGGAGATTTTGCCAATGTTCAAGTTTCGGGAAGTACAAGTTCTGTAGGATTTGGAGCGATAGATCAAGGTCCTGCGAATCGTAATCAAGACGAATCATTGCAATATGCCTTGAATGCACAAGTAAAATTAGACAAATTCTTACCGAAGAAATGGGGAATGGAAATTCCGTTCGATTTTACGATTCAAGAAAGTTTTGTCGATCCAAAATACAATCCGTTAGACAACGATATTATTTTTGATGAAGCGCCTAATAAAGCTGAATTAGAAAAAGTTGTTCGAACTTATACGCAATACAAAAGTTTTGCATTTAACAATGTTCGCAAAGTTAGATCAACGAATAACAATAATCCTGTTCGTTTTTATGATCCATCGAACTTCTCTTTGTCGATGATGTATTCGGATAATTATTATCGTGATATCTATACACAATACAACGTTAATCAGCAACTGAGAGCTTCGTTGAATTATACATACGGATTTAGAGGAAAATCATACGAACCATTTAAAAAATGGAGAATGGTTCAACCAAAAGAAGAATCGAGCAAATATTTACAATTTATTCGAGAGTTTAATATCAATCCATTGCCAACACGATTCTCTTTCCGTACCGAAATTGCGCGTACATACAGCGAAAGACAATACCGTGATATTAGTCAATATTTAGGAGGAGGATCTTCAAGTTTGATTCGTCCAACGTATAGTAACAATTTCTTGTTCAATTGGCAATATAATTTAGGGTTTGATTTAACAAAATCATTGCGTTTAGATTTAACATCTTCAACCATGACGTTGAATGATGGAACGACTTTCCAACGTGCAGATCAAGATATGATTTGGCAAAACATGTTTACCATTGGTCGTCCTGTGCAATATGATCAGCAATTTCAGGTGAATTATAAATTACCATTGAAATTCTTCCCGTATTTAAATTGGATGAATGTCGAAACAGGTTTTACGTCAAATTATAACTGGATGGCAACTTCGACAGCTTATCGTAATTTCGAAACAGAAGTGATTAATCCAGATGGATCAACTTCAACTCGACCAGTTAATTTAGGAAAAGGAACGGCACAGAATTCAAACTCAATCAATTTGATTGGAGATTTAGATTTCGCGAAATTCTATCCAGAATTTAAAGGTTACAAACGTTACGATTCTATTTTGAAAGGTCGTCGTCAAGAGATTGATTCATTGAATACAGTTTACACAACATTATTCTCTAAAAAACGTCGAACAAATAAAAAATCATCGTACAAATTCAAACATAAATTTACAGCCAAAGATTATGGTTGGATGGTTTTATCATCATTAAAACGTGCTAATTTTACTTATAATCAACGCAACGGAGCTGTAATTCCAGGATTATTATACGAGCCAGGTTTCTTTGGTGTTGATGGTAAAAACGGACCAAGTTTAGGTTTTGTATACGGAACACAATTCGATATCAAACGTCAGTTAGTTGAAAGAGGTTTAATTGTAGGAGATGATTTGATGACAGATGCTTATCAAATTACAAAAGGAACTGATTTTAACGCTACAGCATTAATTGAACCTATTCCAGATTTACGAATAGATTTGAATGCAAAACGCATGAAAGATCGCCGTATTTATCATTCAGGATTTAATCTTGATGTGGCAAATCCTTACATAGACGAATTAACAAATCTTAATATTTCGACAGTTAACATCAAAACAGCTTTTAAAGATGGTGATGCTATTTTTGATCAATTCTTAACGAATACCAAAACTATTTCTGAGCGCTTAGCACAAAAAAGAGGAAGTGGAAACAAAGATGGAATGGGATATTATGAAGGCTTTAACGCAAGAAGTTCTGATGTTCTTTTACCAGCCTTTTTAGCTGCAGTACAAGGAAAAGATGCAGGTTCTTCAAAATTAGGATACAATCGATCTATTCCAGTTCCGAACTGGAGAGTGGCGTATACAGGTTTAAAATCTATTCCAATTGTCAATAAATATTTTGATAATGTCGAAATTTCGAGTGCGTATAATTCAACGTATACAGCAACAGGAGTTCAGTCGAATCCAAACTTTATGTTAGATACAGGTATTATGTCTGGCGGACAAGTGACAGGAAGAGATGAGAACGGAAATTTCTATACGCAGAATTTATATGGAGCTGTAACGATGATCGAATCGTTCTCGCCATTGTTAGGAGTAGATTTAACGTTCCGTAACAGTATGCAGTTGAGAGCGCAATATAACAGAGATCGTTTATTGTCTTTAAGTACAACAAATTATACGTATACAGAAGATTATGGATCGGAATATATTATAGGATTTGGTTATATTTTCAAAGATTTCAAGATGAAGATTCGTTACCAAGGAAGTCAAAAAACGGTAAAAGGAGATTTGAATATTCGAGGAGATTTTTCGTTAAGAGATAATCAAACAACAATCAGAAAAGTAATTTATAACTTTGACGATTTACAGAATCCAGATACACCAACAAGTATTTATGGTGATTCTCAAATAACAGGTGGACAACGAATTATGTCGTTCAAGTTGACGGCAGATTATAATGTGAGCAAGAATTTGAACTTGAGATTCTATTGGGATCAGATGATGAGTAAATATAAAATCTCAACAGCTTTTCCAATTTCTCAAATTCGTGCCGGATTTAGTGCTACCTTTACATTCGGAAATTAAAAACAATAAAACAAACAGTATGAGCATTCCAAACAATTTAAAGTACAGTAAAGATCACGAGTGGATTTCTGTAGAAGGAGACGTAGCAACTATCGGTATTACAGCTTTCGCACAAGGAGAGTTAGGAGATATCGTTTATGTTGATGTAGAAACTGAAGGAGAAACTTTAGGTCAAGAAGAAGTTTTTGGGACAGTAGAAGCAGTAAAAACAGTTTCTGATTTATTTATGCCAATTAGTGGAGAAGTAGTAGAATTCAATACAGAATTAGAAGGAGAACCAGAATTAATTAATACTGATCCTTACGGAAAAGGATGGATCATCAAAGTGAAAATTGAAGATGCTTCTCAATTAGATGCTTTATTAGATGCAGCTGCTTACGGTGAATTAATCGGTGCATAAGACAAAACAAATAATATTCTTTGCTTATGTAGGCTTGGTGTTTTATTTGACCTTGCTTCCACAAGAGAATTTCTCAAAATTAAGTACAATCAAAGAATTAGAAATCTTCTTGGAGATTGATAATTTAGATAAAGTTGTACATTGTGGAATGTTTGGATTGATGACGATATTATTATTTGTCAGCTACAAATTAACAAACCTACGCTTGATGATAATTCCGTTTTTGATTAGTTTCCTTATCGAAATTTTACAAGGCGTTTTAACATCATTACATCGTAGTTTTGATTTTGTCGATTTGATGGCAAACTTATCCGGAATCGCACTTGCTTACATTGCAATAACCTATTATTTACAACATAAAAAAACTCAGTAGCAATACTGAGTTTTTTGTTTGTTTTAGATAGATGAAAAAAATTCTATTATTTGTTTTGTTTGTAACCATTTTTTGGAAAGGTTGTGATTTATTTGATGATTTTACTAATAGAAAAGCCGTAATTAAAGAAATACAAAAAGATTTTTCAGGAATAATAATGGAAATATTCTCCCAGAGATACGCCTCCAATATTTTTAAAGATTAAAAATCAAAATACAATTTTGGATATTTCATTTTCTAGAGGAGTTATGAATATTTCTTCTATTGGAGATAGTATTTATAAATTATCTAATGATAATTATGTTTATATAGTAAAGTCTAATGGAAAGTATATAAAGAGTGTTTTCAAAGAATAAGAAAGGAAACCAGAGATAATAAACAATTTCCTCTTGAATGGAAAAATAAATGGTTGGATACAGCTAGTTGTGGAGAGTAAATTATTTAATAGTATAATATAATTTTGCAACAGATTCAGAAAGATAAATAAGTAGAAGTCATGTTGAACTTGTTTCAACATCACATCAAAATAAAAAAAGCAAACTCTCGCTTGCTTTTAAACTATAAAAAATAATTTTGCTTACCGCTTACCGCTTACCGCTTACCGCTTACCGCTTACCGCTTACCGCTTACCGCTTACCGCTTACCGCTTACCGCAACTTACTTCATCAACTCCTCAGGAATATCACAAATCGGAATTGGAACCATTTTATGTTGATTGATTCGATTTAATCTCGAATAAATTTCGAAAACTTCTTTTTCTCGACCTTCAAAATCATCTGCAGTTTGTCCAGCTTCTTTCGCTTTCATCGCCCATTCCAATTCATCATAATTTGCTCCCAATTGATCTTCATCCGAACGATCATCACCAAACAAACCATCGGTTGGTTTAGCTTTTTGAATATCCGTATTGATTCCTAAAAAGCGTGCAATTTCATACACTTCCGATTTCATCAAATCAGCAATTGGACTAAGATCTACACCACCATCACCATATTTTGTATAAAAACCAACGCCAAAATCTTCGACTTTATTTCCAGTTCCTGCAACCAAATAATTGTGTAAACCAGCAAAATAATAAAGTGTTGTCATACGCAAACGAGCACGCGTATTAGCTAAAGCTAAATTCACTTTATCTGTTGTTTCCGTTTTTGGTAAAGCCGAGACCATTGCATCAAAAGTGGTTGTTAAATCAACTTCTATTGAATCAATTGGTGAAGAAAATTGTTCGTTCAGCCATTCGATATGACGTTTAGCTCTATCTGCTTGATTTTTTTCTTGGTGAATAGGCATTTCCAAATTAAGTAAAGGATAACCTGTCATCGCACAAAGTGTTGAGGTTACAGCCGAATCTATTCCGCCCGAAATTCCAATCACAAAGCCTTTTTGGTGTGCTGTCTCCAAATAATCTTTCAACCAAGAAACAATATATTCTACAACTTTTTCAGTTTGCATAGTGTAATAATTTATTTCAAAGATAGCAGATTATGAAAAAAATTAGGGTTGAAAATACTACCGATTATTTTACTATTTTTGTTAGCTAAATAACCAAGCAATGAAATTTGTATATGGCTTAGCTTTTGCGAGTTTAATTTTATTTACATCGTGCAAAAAAGAGAAATCGTGGGAAGTAGATGTTAAAGAACAAAATGTTCAATTAAACATTCATGATATCAGCCAAGATTTTTTTAACGACTCTATCCCATTAACGACTTTACGAAAAGATTATCCTTTCTTTTTTGATGCTAAAACAACGGATAGTATTTGGGAAAACCAACGTCGTAATAAAGAAGAATTGAGTATTTATGGACAATCAAGAAAAGTTTTTGGAGATTTTAAAGAATTAAATCAAATGTTGACTCCAATGTTTCAACGTTACCAATTTTATTTTCCTGAATATAAAATTCCAACTATTTATACCTATTCATCAGGTTTGCAAAATATCGATTATCCTGTGATGTTTAGTCAGCAATCTGGCTTAATGTTTATCGCAATGGATGCCTATTTAGGCTCAAAAAATAAGCTGTATGATAGTATTGGTGTTGAACGTTATTTGCGAATTAATTTAGATCTTAATCGTTTACCATCTCAGGCAGTTGATGCGATAGCAAATGATGTGGTAACATTTAGCCCAAGAAATCAATTATTTATTGATAAAATGATTTACGAAGGGAAGAAATTAATTTTGCAAGATGCTTTATTAGTAGATACGGCAGACGAATATAAAGTTGGTTATACGCCAGAACAAATACAATGGTGTATTGACAATGAAGGACAAATTTGGAACTTTTTTGTCGAACAAAATTATGTATTTAGTTCAGATGCTTCGTTAGATAAACGATTTTTGGCATTAAGTCCTTTTTCAAAATTTAACAACGAAATAGAACAAGATTCTCCTGGTAGAATTGCGGCTTGGATTGGTTTGCAAATTATTCGTCAATACATGAAAGAGAACCCTAAAGTTGAACTGAAAGCTTTATTAGATGATATGGATGGGCAGAAAATCTTCAAGGATTCGAAATACAAACCAGCATTAGAAGGAAATAATTCAGCAAATTATACAACAAAAACAATTGATGGTAAAGTTTACCATTTTGTGAAATAAACTAAATAAGTAGAAGTTATGAGAACAACAAATATTACTGTAGAGATTGAATTGGACGAAAATCACGTGCCAGAAAAAATGACTTGGAATGCGCCAGATGGTGGTATTAGTCACGAAGAAACAAAAGCAATGTTACTTTCTGTTTGGGATGATAAATCGAAAGAAGCTTTACGTATCGATTTGTGGACAAAAGATATGACGCAAGATGATATGAAACGTTTCTTTCATCAAATTCTAATTTCGATGTCAAGTTCGTACGAAAGAGCAACAGAGGAAAAAGAGGTGGCAGAAAGAATTGCTGCTTTTGCAGAAGAATTTGCAATTGCTTCTAAAATTAAAGGTTAAAATAATTTAATCCTAAAAAAACTTTAAGTCGGATTTCGTAACATTTTGATTAGAAATTCGACTTATTTTATATCTTTAAATCTCTGATCAGAATAGTTTATGAAAAAATTATTTTTTGCTTTAACATTTTTAGCTTCAATTCATTCATTTGCTCAAGAAGAATGGACCATAGAAAAGTGTATTGAATATGCTTCAAAAAATAATTTGACTGTTCAGCAAAATACCATCAACCAAGAATTATTCAACAAAAATTTAGAACAAACCTATAATGCGTGGTTGCCTACGGTTTCGGGATATGTGGATAATAATTTTACAATTGGAACCTATAATCCTGTTATTGAAAAAGGATATTATCAATTTGCACATTCGTTGGGAGTACAATCAAGCATCAATATTTACAGCGGAGGAGTTGTTCAATTGAACAAAGATAAAGCGGCTTTGGAATTAGAAGCGTCAAAAGTTCAAACGGCAATAACGGTAAATGATATTTCGCTTCAAATAGCAAATTATTATTTGGCTGTTTTATTAAACAAAGAATTGAAACAGGTTGCGGTCGGAAACTTAAATATTTCCAAACAATTATTAGATCAGAATAAAAAGAAATTAAAAGCAGGGAGCGTTGCACAATCAGTTGTAGCACAATCCGAATCTGAAGTTGCGACAAATACGCGCGAAGTAGTCAATGCACAAATCGAAATAGAACGTGCTTTATTCAATTTAGCAATGTTGTTACAGCTTAACGATTACCGTGATTTTAGTGTAACGGATGTTAAAATTCCAGATAATATCAATTCACAATTGTATCATTTAGAAGATGTCGTAGAAACGGCTTATCAAAATCAACCTGCTGTTAAGTATGCCGAATTACAGATTGATGTTGCTACGAAAGAAACAGAAATTGCACGAACATCATTGTTCCCAAAAATAACAGGAACTTTCAATTTTGGTACAAATTATTTGCAATATTTCAACAAGCGATTGCGTCAAGATGCGTTGTTAGATCAATTGGGGCATAATGTAACAGCAGTATTTGGCGTAGGAGTTTCGATTCCGATTTGGAACCAATATTCGTACAAAATTAATATTCAGAAAGCATTAATTAACGAAGATTTGATGAAAATTAATCTTCTGCAATCCAAACAAGATATTTTGAAAAATGTGCAATCTGCCTATTTCGAAGTCAATAGTTCTTATGCCTCGTATGATTCATCGAAAGAAGCGGTGAAATATGCTAAGATTTCGTACGATTTTGCACAAAAATCGTATAATGCAGGAGTGATTAATCAATATGATTTTAACCGATCACGTAATGATTTGATGGTTGCAGAATCACAAATGTTACAAGCAAAATACAATTACGTTTTCAAACAAAAAGTACTGGATTTCTATGCAGGAATTCCAATTACGTTGGAAGGAAAATAGAATTTTTATGAAGTTTATGAAAAATATATTCTTATTGCTCTTTTTAATTGTTTTTTCGTGTTCTAAAATAGAGGAAGTTAAAGATAAAACTGTTCAGAAAGTAAAAAATAAAGCTTCAACTACAACAGAAGTTGTATGGAAAAAAGGTGTTGATATACTATTTCAAAATACTACATCAATTAACACAATTAGATTTGAAAATATATATCCCCAAAGAGTAGAGTTTGAAATTAAAAATCAAGAAGGGTTAAAAATAGACTTTTTAGGAGGTTTTTATCAATGCTTTTTTAAATATAAATCAGATAAAAATGAATTATTTAATTTTTTAAACAATCTAAGTTCAACAAATAAGTGCAACTCAAATTAAATCATTGGGGGCTAGCCCCCAATGATTAGCCAAGTGCTAAA
>NZ_JACXZC010000002.1 GCF_020281205.1 Empedobacter stercoris | reverse complement strand
ATTTTGTCCAACTATAGCTTGTATCCTACTAAAGTGGGTGGATATTTTATGCCCTAAATTTATTTAGGACGCTATTGATGCAAAAATAATTATCTTTATATAACTATAGATTTCTCCATTCGTCAGAATGACATTTACCTTATGTCTTGTTGAACTCGTTTCAACATCGCATCAAAAATTATAAAATAGAAAAAGAGAATCCTTAGGATTCTCTTTTTCTATTTTATTAAAACGTTGCTGCACCTGCAGTTTGGTTTTGTAATTTACGATTGATATTTGTTTTCTTACCTGTAGCAAAATCGTAACTAAACCCTAAGATAAACATATTTTTGTTGTTCCAAATTTGTGTATGGTTTGTTGTTTGTACAATACTTCCTGCAACGGATTTTGATTTATATTCCGAAGGCATTCCAAGCCAATAGGCACCTGTTTTAAATGACCAATTGTTTAATTTATAACTTAACACCAAATGACTTTTGTTTTCGTTCGTGTCTAAAAATGGTCCACTCAATGAATAAACTGGAATATTAAATGCATACATCAAACTAAAGTTTTTGTACACTGAATTAATAACAAAATTATTTCCGATATAATCGTTTTTAATTGTTTTTCCATCATTTAGTTTTACACTTTCTGATGTTGGTGTTAGAACTAATTTTAATGTTAGTAAATCTGTTCCGAAAGGTTTTATTGAACCTGAAACTTGTACACCTAAACTTTGTGCATTTTGAGCATTTTCGTACGTCAACGCGTATCGATTTCCGTCTAACACATACAGTTGATTTATGGCGTCTTTTCTGTGAGAGTAAAATAAAGTTGTATTTAAATCAAAATATTTTGAATTGTATGAATAAATCAAATTATTACTAAACGTTTTTTGAATATTTAATTCTGGATTTCCTTTGCGTACAATATTCGGAACCATTTGCACCACATTACTACTCAACGCATCGCTCCAAGGACTTCTTGGTGTATAGGAACTTGTAAAACGTAAATTTTGGTTCTTCGCTAATTCATAACCCAAAACGATTTTTGGAGTAATAGTCCATGTATTTTGCGAATCTTCTGCACTTTGATTATTGATATTTGTCAATCCCATTCCCAAACGATACATCAACTTTTTTGTTTTTCCAGAAAACTCCGTGTACATATACTGTTGCAAATAATTTACTTTGTAACGAGAAGATCCATCTAAATTTACCAAATCATTGTTGATATCGTTTGTCGTAATTCGGTAGCCTGAACTCAATTTTCCTGATTTAAAATCATGTGTATGCGCAACTTCTCCTACAATAGAAGTTTGTTCAGCTTTCAATTTCATTTCGTTATTAAAAACACTATTTTCGGTATTTGTTACCCATTCTTTCGATAATTCGTATGTATCGGTATTGAAAATAGAACCAACGAAATTTAAACTCAATTCATCTTTCTTTCCTAATTTTCGAGAATAATACAAATCTACTGTAGGTTTTGTATAACCACTATTGCCATGTTTATAGGTCGTATGATTCTCCGAAACATTATTCATCAAAAAGATACTTTTTCCATTAACATCTGTAAAACTTGTCAAAATTTCTAAATCTAACTTTGCTTGAAAAGTATATTTGTCAGAATCTGTATTGGTATAACGTAAAATTGCATTTTGAAAGGTATAACCAAAATGATCAAAACGATGTTCGGTTGTTTTGTATTGATTATTATTTAATTGGTATGCATACGAATTAGTGTTTTCACGATTATCATAATCTCTTAAACTAAGCGAATATTCAACACCAAAATTATTTTTTCCTTTTGTGAAATTCGCATAGGCAGAACCATCTACAAAACCGGTCAAAGGAGAAGTAATACCCTCTACACCAAAAACATATCCGTTTTCTGGATTACGCGTAATCAAATTAACCACCTGATCTGCACGATTTGCATAACGCGTTGGTGGAATATCAAAATATTCTACACGTACTACATCTTGCGGTTTGACAGCACGAATTTGATTGTCTGTTGCTTCAATTCCGTTTATCAACAACAATGTTGTTCCACCTTTTGTACTCTGAATTGAATTAGAAATTGGATCTACATTTAGCTCTGGTAATGTATTCAATAAATCTTTTGCATAACGTGCTTTCTCCAATGCTTCTTTATCAAATGTATAAACCGCTTTGTCTGCAAACATTTTTTTTCGTTGCGATTGAATTAAAACTTCTTCTATTTCGATTGGATTATAATCAATTGAATCTTGAATTTCTTCTTGCCCGAAAGCAAAGATTCCTGATAATGTAACAGCAAGTACAAAAAATTTTCTCATGGTTTTCTACTATTTAGTATTAGTGTCTTTTAATATGACGTATGAATGATGAAAAAGTTACATAACTTTTGATTTTATTTTTGATAACTTTACGCTATACAAGATTTTTAAAATTGAAAAAATTAATTCTTTTTATTACACTATTTCTAACGCTCAATATACTGAACGCGCAAGAACAAGCGCAACGCTCGTTGACAACTTATCGAGTAGAAAGTTTTCAGACATCATTGGTTGGAAAAAAAATGCTTTTCGATTGGTTTGGGAAATGGGATAATGTGATGTATTCTGAAAATAATGAAGTCTCATTGGTTTGGTCGAATCGTAGGGTTATCAACGAAGCAAATGAAACATTTACATTGATTGCATCGAGCATAGAAAATGAGGAAGAAATGTATGGTACGATACAGATTTTGACAAGTAAAAAACAAGATGCTTTGGCAAAAGATTCTCCTTTTCGTGAATATTTGAATGAATTTTTAAAAACAGTTTCAAAGAAAGAAAATAAAAGTAAACGTTTTTTTAAGGAGTATATTAAAGTGGTGTATTGATAATAGAACCCGTTGTGCATTCTGTTAATTTCATCAATAAAACCGTCATTTCGAATGGAATTCTTAAAGTATTTTGTATCAAGAAAAGGTTTTTGAAGATAAAATTCTATTCTCGATACAATTTTTCTTTATTTTATTTCTAAAAATTACTCGAACTGATGAATTTTAATTCAAAATATGCAATAGGCTAATAGATTTAATTTCTATTAAACAATTAATATTCACAATAAAAGTATATAACTAAAAAAATCCTTCAAGAAAAACGTGAAGGATTTATATTTTATGTTCATTTTGAGTATTTTAAAATGTATCGAAAACGAAGACTTTTAATTATTTCGTTTGAAAAAAGAATCGACAAACTCCATTTTATTGAAAGCTTGCAAATCATTGATTCCTTCACCTACACCGATGTATTTTACTGGAATTTGAAATTGGTCCGAAATACCAATCACCACTCCTCCTTTAGCTGTTCCATCTAATTTGGTTACCGCTAAAGAAGAAACTTCTGTTGCTTGCGTAAATTGTTTTGCTTGCTCAAAAGCATTTTGACCTGTTGAACCATCTAACACCAATAAAACTTCGTGAGGCGCATCTGGAATAACCTTTTGCATGACGCGTTTAATTTTTGTCAACTCGTTCATCAAATTTACTTTGTTGTGTAAACGACCAGCTGTATCTATCAACACAACATCTGCATTTTGCGCAACTGCTGATTGAATGGTATCAAATGCAACCGAAGCAGGGTCTGAACCCATCGCTTGTTTTACAATTGGTACACCTGCACGCTCTGACCAAATCACTAACTGATCGACAGCTGCCGCACGAAACGTATCTGCCGCACCAAGTACTACTTTTAAGCCTTGTGATTTGAATTGAGAAGCCAATTTACCAATCGTCGTTGTTTTACCTACTCCGTTAACGCCGACTACCATAATTACATAGGGAACGTCTTTTTTAGGGATAGCAAAACCATTTGTATCTTCGATATTATTCTCAGAAAGTAAACCCGCAATTTCTTCGCGTAGAATCTTATCTAATTCGGAAGTCGAAACATATTTATCACGTTCTACTCGTTCTTCTATTCGACGAATAATTTTGATTGTTGTTTCTACTCCAACGTCAGAAGAAATTAAGACTTCTTCTAAGTCGTCTAAAACCTCATCGTCTACTTTTGATTTCCCAACAACAGCACGACTAATTTTATCAAACAAAGAAGTTTTAGATTTCTCTAAACCTTCATCTAATTTTTCTTTGCTTTCTTTACCTAATATCTTTTTGAACCAACTCATTAAAAGCTAAATTTCTTTAAAATTTTGTACGAAGATACATAAAATATAAGGAAATAAAAAAGCCGCCCAAAAGAGCAGCTCTATTAACCTTAATATTTTCTATTAAGCTAACAATTATTTTGCGAAGAACGCATCAGTATCGTCAGCGTTAACTACTTTTTCAACAAATACGTAAGCTCCAGATTTAGGAGATTTTACCATTTTGATTACTTTGGTCATTTTTTTAGACCCTGTTTGTAGGGTTGCTACTGTCTTTTTTGCCATCGTCTAAAATTTTATTATTTGATCTCCTTATGAACTGTATACTTTTTCAATACTGGGTTATATTTTTTCAACTCAATACGATCTGGAGTATTCTTTTTGTTTTTAGTTGTGATATAACGAGACATTCCTGGCATACCACTTTCTTTATGCTCTGTACATTCTAAAATAACCTGTACTCTGTTTCCTTTTTTTGCCATGGTGTCTTAAATTATTTGATTAAACCTTCTTTACGTGCACGTCTAACAGCCTCATCAACTCCTAACTTGTTGATTGTTTTTAAACCGTGTGCAGAAACTTTTAAAGTAATCCACTCACCAGCTTCTGGCATAAAAAATTTCTTTTTGAACAAATTCACTTCAAAAGTGCGTTTTGTTTTATTATTAGCGTGAGAAACATTGTTTCCTACTAATCTTCTCTTACCTGTAATTTGACAAATGTTTGACATCTTATTTTGTATTGTCCTATTTTAAACGGAGTGCAAAGTAACAAATTAAATATTACTTATACAACTCTTTAGGTTATTAATTTTATATTTTCTTCTTATTTTGTTTGTATAACAACTTCTGCACAAGTGTATAAGCTAAGATAATTCCCATTACCAATAGTGCTATTCTTGCGATGACGTCACCATACTTTGTATAAAACGTTAATTCACTATTCATTAAAATTGTACCATTTAAGGCACCCTGCTCTCCATATGGTAATGACTTCATTATATCTCCTCGCTGATTAACGAAAGCCGAAATACCTGAGTTTGCAGATCTAACAATAGCGCGTCTATTTTCAATAGCTCTCAAATTACCATATAATAGTAATTGACGATGACCATCGGTAGAGCCCCACCAAGAATCGTTGGTCATTGTGAATATAACATTAGCACCTTCTCTCACATATTCTGTTGTATAGTCTCCGTAAATAGATTCGTAACATATAACCGGAGCAACAGTAGCGGTGTTTGTATTATTCTTGAAAACAGAACGATGAGGTTGAACCCCCAACGTTTTTGTTGTGCCGCCAAAGTTAAGCATAAATTCTCCAATAATTGGCATTAAATAGTTACGATATGGAAAAATTTCTACTCCAGGCACTAATTTACTCTTATGATATACTTCGATCGAGTCGTTTCCTCCTATCTGTAAAGCCGAATTATAGGCATCATACCACGTTATTCCATCTTTCATAACTGATGCTGTTTCTGATGCTAAAGACGACATAGGATAAATTCGCATGATTGATGCACCTGTTACGAAATGTAAATCGTTCTTCGTACTTGTCCATTGTTGAATATCTTGTACAATTAAATCATCATACATATTGTCAAAAATAAGTGCAGAAGAACCTGGAACAGCTGTTTCTGGCGCAACAACAAATTGAGTTTTTGGTTGAATATTTTTCAGTGCCAATTGCTTCAATTCGTCATAAATCTGTAATCCATCTTTCATGTATTTTTCATTGTAAGGATCAAGATCTGGTTGAAGAATCAACACATCAAGCGCTTTTCCTTTTTCCTCGTAATTTGCATACATTATATAAGATAAACCAATTGGAACAGCAATTAATAATCCTGCATAAATACCTAATTTGTTTAAATATTTAATTTCTTTTTTATTGATGTAAGCTGTTAAATAATAGAACACAATAATATTTACGATCCATATCCAAAGCGCTCCACCAAAAGTTCCTGTGTATTCGTACCATTGTACCCATTCGTGATATTTGGCAAAACCATTTCCAAGGTTAAACCATGGCCAAGTCAATTCCCAATTCAATGTTAGTTTATCAAAACTCATCCAAATGGCTGGAAGAAAAACTAAGCCGTACAAATTTCCTGCTTTTGTTTTAACAACATGATACAGTTGAAAAACAATTGACATAAATAACGAATTCGCGAAAACTGGAATTAAATAAGCACTCCACGAATTTTGTAAATCTCCATTCGCATTGGTTTCTTGCGCATAATGCAACCACCAAATTACAATTGCATTCCAAATAAAAAAGGCTAAATATGAAAGTCCAAAAATCTTACGTCCTTTTTTCTTGAATTCTGCGCGCTGCGTTATTTGATGTTCTGCCAACATCAAGGGCACAAATCCTATAAATAACAACAATGGAAAACCGTGTGACGGCCAGCCTGCTGTTAACAATAATCCTGATAAGATTGCGTATGCAATGTATTTTTTCATGTGACAAATTTATACTATCATCGTTCAATAACCGATGATATTTATTGGAATATTTTATGAATTAAGTTTTTCGAAGTACGATTTACGATTTACTAACTTCAATATAATAATTTGGATTAATCGTTACATCACTCGTTTTTGTAATTGTTGAATGATTAATCGTTTGCCAATTTGATGTTGGATTGATTGTAATGTCAGAATCTATCAAACGCAAAGGCATCGTAAAACTATCCACAACATTCGTATAGCGATATTCTACTTTGTTACCATTTTCTCTTAATTCTAACGTAGGAACTTTGATTGTTCTTAAATATTGATTGAAAAAAGCAGTCAAATTTAATCCAGAATATTTGGCAATATAATTTTCGATTTGTTCTGTTGTCACCGTTTGATGATAAAACTCTTTGTTCAATCCTCGTAATAGTTGTCTAAATTTTTCGTCATCATTCATCCAAGTTCTCAACGTATGAATCATATTTGCGCCTTTGTAGTACATGTCACCACTTCCTTCTTGATTGACACCATATACTCCGATAATTGGACTATCATTTTGAATTGCATTTCTTGTTCCACGTACATATTCGCTTCCTGCTTCTTTCCCATGAAATGTTTCTGTAAATAAGGTTTCAGAATAAGCTGTAAACGATTCATGAATCCACATATCTGCAACATCTTTCTCTGTTATATTATTTCCGAACCATTCGTGACCAGCTTCGTGAACGATAATAAAATCCCATTTCAGTCCCCAACCAGAACCTGATAAATCGCGCCCTAAATACCCATTTTCGAATTTATTTCCGTACGCAATTCCAGATTGATGTTCCATTCCCAAATGTGGAGTTTCTACAATCTTGAACGAATCTTCGTAAAAAGCATAAGGTCCAAACCAATGTTCAAAACTTTTTAACATCATTTTAGCTTGTTCGAACTGTGATTTAGCTTTATCAATGTTATAATCTAATACATAATAATCTAAATCCAATTGACCATTTTCGCCATTGTAAGTATCTTTAAAATTGACATAATTCCCTACGTATGGGACAATATTATAATTATTAATTGGGTTAACAACTTTCCAAGTAGAAGTCGTTTTTCCATTTTTTTCTTGCTTAGAAACTAATCGTCCATTTCCTACACCAACTAAATCATGAGGTGTGATAATTTCCAATTCCATTCCATTATCTGGCTCATCACCTAAATAATCTTTGTTCGGAAACCAAGCACTTGCACCCAAACCTTGTACAGCCACAGTCATCCAATCACGACCTTTTTTATCTTTTTCAAAAATCCAACCGCCATCCCATGGTGCTTTTTTTGCTACAATTGGATTTCCAGAATATTCTAATTCTAAATCATTCGAAGTATTCTTGATGTTTTTTCCGACATGAATAAAGTACACATTACCATCCCGCTTAAAATCAGAAATTTTCTTTCCATTCAATTTTACAGTCGAAACAATCATTGGTTCTTGTAAATCAATTTGAATTAAATCTGATTTCTGAGGCGCCGTTTTATCAAAAGTAATGGTTGTTTTTCCTTTGATAAATTTCGATTTAAAATCGGGTTCTACGCTTACTTTATAGTGTTTAACATCCCACCAATTTCTGAATTCGTTATTGGTTCCGCGAAGGGAATCTTGTCGTGTAAACTCTTTTTTGTGATTAAGAACTTGTGCATGTGTTGTCATCGATATCAAGCCAAGCAATAGTACTAATTTCTTCATAGTCATTTTTAAAACATATCAAAAATAAGATTATATATTTGATAAATAAGCGAAAAATCTATGATTACAGAAAAATTTACGGAAAGAATAAATTATCTAAAAAATAATCAATTAATCGTTGAAGCTTTGTACGAAATTTTGGATGAATTGAATTTAAACCATAGTGCTTTTACTGGCTTTAATTTTCGAGAAGAAATAGAATCGAAAGGATTGTTATTAACAGCGGAAGGAAACGAATCAACAGGAATAAGTATTCATGTTCCACGCAATATTTTAGATTTTGATTTGAGTTTAATCTCCAATTTATTGATGCACGAAATGATACATATATATCAACGTTCAGGTGATAATCAAATCGAATTGCGAGAAGAGCGCGAATGGCAAGCTTATACAGAAATGATTTTTCATAAACGGTTTCCAAACATTCCTACATTAAGTAATTTTTACATTAAACAATTTGGTGAAAAAGCATTGACGTATTACAACCGAATGCCAAATGATATGAAAGCGAAATATGCGGATGAAAAAACTGATTTAGAAAATAGTTTGCAACTTATCAATAAAAAAGATTAGAGAGATCGTGCTAAAACTTACGGTTTATAGTTTTATGAACGCTGACAATTTATCAACCTAAAACTGACGATTTATTCTGTTTCAACCCAATTTATTCTTCATAATCTGACAACATGACATTTGATTTTATTAGATGTCATTCTTTTTTATGTTGGCACAGAGATTGACTATTACGGATATAACTTCACTATCATGAAGTATAAAAACGTTTAAAATAAATTAATAATATAAAATATAACTAAACAATATGAGCAAAATAATCGGAATCGACTTAGGTACAACGAACTCTTGTGTTTCTGTAATGGAAGGAAGCGAGCCAGTTGTAATTCCAAATGCAGAAGGTAAAAGAACAACTCCATCTATCGTAGCATTCGTAGAAGGAGGTGAAATTAAAGTTGGTGATTCAGCAAAACGTCAAGCTGTAACAAACCCAAAGAAAACGATTTATTCTATTAAACGTTTCATGGGAACTAAATTTATCAATGATGCAAATGAAATCGGTCGTGTTCCTTATTCAGTTGTAAAAGGAAACAATGATACGCCAGCAGTTGACATTGATGGACGTAACTATACACCACAAGAAATCTCAGCAATGATTTTACAAAAAATGAAAAAAACTGCTGAAGATTATTTAGGACAAGAAGTATCAAGAGCGGTAATTACAGTTCCTGCTTATTTTAACGATGCACAACGTCAAGCAACTAAAGAAGCTGGTGAAATTGCAGGTCTTAAAGTAGAACGTATTATTAACGAGCCTACTGCAGCTGCATTAGCTTACGGATTAGACAAAGCAAACTCAGATAAAAAAATCGCTGTTTACGATTTAGGTGGTGGTACTTTTGACGTATCTCTTTTAGAATTAGGAGATGGTGTATTCGAAGTATTATCTACAAATGGTGATACGCACTTAGGAGGTGATGATTTTGATGATGCTATCATCAATTGGTTAGCTTCTGAATTCCAAGCGAAAGAAGGTGTAGATTTGAAAAAAGATGCAATGGCTTTACAACGTTTACGTGAAGCTGCTGAAAAAGCAAAAATCGAATTATCTTCTTCTGCTCAAACAGAAATTAACTTACCTTACGTTACAGCAAACGAAACAGGACCAAAACACTTAGTAGAAACTTTAACTCGTTCTAAATTTGATCAGTTAACAGAAGATTTAGTTCGTCGTTCTATGGAGCCTTGTAAAAAAGCGTTATCTGATGCAGGTTTATCAATCTCAGATATCGACGAAGTTATTTTAGTTGGTGGATCTACTCGTATCCCAAGAATCCAAGAAGAAGTAGAAAAATTCTTTGGTAAAAAACCATCTAAAGGAGTTAATCCAGACGAGGTTGTTGCAATTGGTGCAGCTATCCAAGGAGGTGTATTAACAGGTGATGTAAAAGACGTATTATTATTAGACGTTACACCATTATCTTTAGGTATCGAAACTTTAGGAGGTGTTTTCACTAAATTAATTGAATCGAATACAACTATCCCAACTAAAAAATCTGAAGTTTTCTCAACTGCAGTTGACAATCAACCAGCAGTAACTTTAAGAATTGGTCAAGGAGAGCGTCCATTATTCAACGATAACAAAGAAATCGGACGTTTTGACTTAGTAGATATCCCACCAGCACAACGTGGTGTTCCTCAAATTGAAGTAACATTTGATATTGATGCGAATGGTATCTTAAGTGTTTCTGCAAAAGATAAAGGAACTGGAAAAGAGCAATCAATCAAAATTGAAGCTTCATCTGGATTATCTGATGCTGATATCGAAAGAATGAAAAAAGAAGCACAAGAGAATGCTGCTAAAGACGAAGAAGCAAAGCAAAAAATTGAAAAAGTAAATGCTGCTGATGCGTTAATTTTCCAAACAGAAAAACAATTGACTGAGTACGGAGATAAAATTCCTGCTGACAAAAAACAACCAATTGAAGAAGCTTTAACAGAAGTTAAATCTGCTCAT
Source organism: Empedobacter stercoris (assembly GCF_020281205.1). GTDB lineage: Bacteria > Bacteroidota > Bacteroidia > Flavobacteriales > Weeksellaceae > Empedobacter > Empedobacter stercoris. The sequence continues at coordinate 171,889 of NZ_JACXZC010000002.1, read as the reverse complement.
GCTGCTCAAGACGTTGCTGCAATTGATGCTTCTATGGAAAAATTAAACACAGCTTGGAATGCTGCTTCACAAGAAATTTATGCTGCAATGAACGAAGGTCAACAAGGTGGTGCACAAGCTCAGCCTGGTGCTGATCAAGGTCAAGCAAAAAATGACGGTGTTGAAGACGTAGACTTCGAAGAAGTGAAATAATAGAATTTTCATCTATCATAATAGAAAAGCCTCGCAATGCGAGGCTTTTTTTGTCTATCAACAAATCTTATTTCGTTTTTTCTAATGCTTGTAGTATATCTTCGATAATATCTATTTTATCTTCTAATCCAACAGATAATCGTATCGAGCCTGGCATAATCCCTAACTCTGCACGTTCGGCATCTGATAATTTCGCATGAGTTGTTGTAGCCGGGTGTGTCGCTATCGATCTCGAATCTCCTAAATTTGAAGTATACAAAATCATTTTCAATGCATCTATAAATTTGAACGCACGTTCTTTTCCTCCTTTTACTTCAAAGGTTACAATTCCACCACCTCCTTTCATTTGTTTTTTCGCTAATTCATATTGCGGATGAGAGGGTAAAAAAGGGTATTTTACAGCTTCAATTTCAGGGTTACTTTCTAACGCCTCTGCCAAAGCCAAAGCATTTTCACAATGACGATCCATACGAAGAGGTAACGTTTCTAAACTTTTAGAAATTGTCCACGCATTAAAAGCAGACATTGCAGGACCAGTATGACGAATAAAAAACATCATTTCATTAATCAAATCTTGCTTTCCTATCACAACACCACCTAAAACTCGACCTTGTCCATCCATATATTTTGTTGCTGAATGAATAGATAAATCGAATCCAAACTCTAAAGGTTGTTGTAAATACGGTGTTGCAAAACAGTTGTCAATGGCAAAAATAACATGTGGATGTTTCTCTTTTATTTTTGCTAAAGCTTCTAAATCGAATAATTCCAAACCAGGATTAGAAGGTGATTCTAAAAAGACAATTTTAGTATTCGGTTGAATTGCTTTTTCCCAATCTTCGATATTTGGCGTTTCAACATAGGTATAGGTTACGCCCCAACGAGGAAATAGTTGTGTAATTAATTGATGTGTCGAACCAAAAACAGCACGACTTGACACAATATGATCACCACTTTTAATATAAGAAGCAAACGAAGCAAAAACAGCTGCCATCCCTGATGCGAACGCTAAACCTGCATCTGCTTTTTCTAACACACAAACGCGATTAATAAACTCTGTTGTATTTGGGTTTGCATAACGCGAATAAACCATACCTTCCTCCTCTTCTGCAAAAATAGCACGACCTTGTTCTGCACTATCAAAAATAAAACTTGAGGTTAAATATAATGGAACTGAATGCTCGCGAGTAGCAGATCTTGGCGCTTGCTCACGAATTATCTTAGACTGATCTTTTTTCATAAGATTCAAATTTAAAGATAGTTTTATTAAGCTAAAATAATTTTATCAAGTTTTAAACCGAAATTATTTCTGTTTTTAATTTAATTTTCAATAAATAGATTCGATTCTAAAATCATTTATAGAAATATTTCAGAATTGATTTTAAATCCTTCAATTTCATCTTGATCAAAAATGATGAAACAGCAATATATTCTTAAAATATCATTCAGATTTAATCTTTACCTTTGTAACCTTATATCAATTTATGTCATTCGAAAATTTAGGATTATCACCATATCTCTCAAAAGCCATTACAAAACTTGGATTTTTAAAACCTTTTGAAATTCAAACTGAGACTATTCCGTCTATTTTAAAAGGAAAAGATGTAATGGGAATTGCAAAAACAGGATCTGGAAAAACATTGTGTTTTGTTGCACCTTTGTTACAAAAAATTCAACATCAATCGTACGAAAAATCACGTTTTGTAAAAGCTCTAATTTTAGTTCCTACACGCGAATTAGCTGTTCAAATTGAACAAACATTTGCTGGACTACAAACTGCTTTACGCCGCGAAGTACAAACACAGGCTGTATATGGTGGAACTTCGATTAATCCACAAATGAAGAATTTGTATGGAACAGAAATTTTGATAGCAACTCCTGGTCGTTTATTGGATTTAATGGATCATAATGCGTTATCGTTAGACCAATTGCAATATTTGGTAATTGATGAAGCGGACAAAATGTTTCAGATGGGATTTGGAGATGAAATGAATAGAATCTTAAAAAGTGTTCCGAAAAAGAAACAATCGGTTCTTTTTTCAGCAACTTTAAATGATAAAATTGATGAAATCAAATCAACTTTAAACATCGATCCTCTTGTTGTTGAAATCAAAAAACAAGAAATTGATTTGGAGCAAATAGAGCAAATAGCTTATAAAGTTGATGCCGAAACAAAAGGTCCATTTTTAAGATATTTAATTAAATCTGAAAACTTAGAACAAGTATTGATTTTTGTTTCTTCGACACGAACTGCAGATAATTTGGTTGAGAAACTAAAAAAGAATAAGATTTCTGCAATGGCTGTTCACAGTAAGAAATCACAAGGAGCGAGAATGGATAATTTAGAAGATTTTAAATTAGGTGATGTTCGTATTTTGGTTGCAACAGATTTGATTGGACGTGGAATTCATATCGAAGGTTTGCCAACAGTTATTAATTACGAATTACCTCGATCGCCTTTAGATTATGTACACCGAATTGGACGTACTGGTCGTGCAAATGCAAATGGAAAAGCAATTAGTTTGATAACTGAAGAAGATTTGCATCATTTCAAAATTATTCAGAAAAAAATGGGTAAAAAAGTAGATTTACTTCCAACTGATGAGGTGGATTTACATGGATACTAAATAAGATTAAATTATGAGTAATAAGTTTTCAGAACTCATTACTCATAATTTTTATTTATTAAAATATTATTTTCTTTTTCCTAAAAATTGATTCAAGACAATTGCTAATAAAGTAAAGAGATAAATTATTCCTGAATAAAATAAAACAACTAAAGAACCTCCTCCTTCAAAATTATTTGAATTAGAATACAATAGAACATTCAATAAAATGCTAATTGATAAAATCAGCATCGTTTTTATTCTACTAAATTTATTTCCAATAATTATTTGAAATATACAAAAGCAAAATAATATTAAATAAAAAATATATAAAATTCCGAACTCCCCGTCAATAGGTAACATATATAATCAAATTAAGTCCAAAGATATTGTCTAAACTCTATTAACTTCTTCAACATTTTATTATCTTCCTCGTATTGAAGATCTTCTAAATTATTGTTATCAAGCTTACGTTTATTCCACCAATTATATAAATCTTCAATTTCGTTTTTTGCATTTTTATGTTCATCATCAAATGTCCAATCTACATGCCCTGTAAACAAATTTTCTTTTTCAATACAATCGGATAGAATCTGAAAACAAGCATGTAAAATAATCATATCCTTATCTAACCATTCATCGTTTAATGTTTCTATTTTTAGAAGATTCGAAGGTTTCATTATTATCTTTTTTCAAAACTCAATACTCATAACTTTTGGCTCACAACTTCTAAGTATGTGGTCCAAGCATATTTTTAGGATCAAGAATCTCATCTAATTGTTCTTTAGACAACAAACCATGATCTAAAACCAATTGATAGACACTTCCACCAGTTTCTAAAGCTTCTTTCGCTATTTTTGTACTTGCTTTATATCCAATATACGGATTTAGTGCTGTAACAATTCCAATACTATTTTGCACTTCATTTTTCAGATGTTCCGCATTTGCAGTAATTCCATCCACACATTCCATACGTAATGTATCCATTGCATTTGTAAGATATTGAATTGACTCCATAATCGAAAAACCTATAATTGGCTCCATTACATTTAATTGCAATTGACCAGCTTCTGCTGCCATTGTAATTGTCAAATCATTTCCAATCACTTTAAAACAAACCTGATTCACCACTTCTGGAATAACCGGATTTACTTTTCCTGGCATAATCGAAGATCCTGGCTGTTTTGGAGGTAGATTAATTTCGAATAAACCTGCTCTTGGCCCTGAAGTTAGTAATCGTAAATCATTACAAATTTTAGATAATTTTACACAAAGACGTTTTAAAGCAGAAGAATAATCTACAAAGGCACTCGTATCAGAAGTTGCTTCCACTAAATTATCTGCCAATGTCACCTCTTCCTTCATGATTTCTGCAATCTTTGTTGTACACAATTGTGCATAACCTGGAACGGCGTTCAAACCAGTTCCAATTGCTGTTGCTCCCATATTAATGACCAATAAATCAGTAGTGATACGATCTAAATTCTGAACTTCCTTGTTTAATGTAGTTGCAAAACCTTCAAATTCTTGACCTAATGTCATCGGAACTGCATCTTGCAATTGTGTGCGTCCCATCTTAATGACTTGTTCAAATTCTTTGGCTTTTTTATTAAATGACTCTGCCAGTTTTGTTAATGCTTCAACCAATGGTTTATTCATGTTAAACAAAGCTAATTTCAACGCAGTAGGATAAGCGTCGTTTGTTGATTGTGATAAATTTACATGATCATTTGGTGAACAAAATTGATATTCTCCTTTTTGTTTTCCTAAATGTTCTAACGCAATATTTGCAATCACTTCGTTTGCATTCATATTCGTAGAAGTTCCAGCACCACCTTGAATCATGTCAATCGGAAATTGATCCGTATATTTTCCTGCAATCAGCTCGTTCGATGCAAAAGAAATCGCATCATATATATCTTTTGATAAAACTCCCAACTCATGATTAGCTTGCGCTGCACCTAATTTCACTACACCTAACGCTTTAATAAATTCAGGGTAATGTGCTAAATAGTTGTTCGAAATTTTAAAATTATTAATCGCACGTTGTGTTTGTACTCCATAATAAGCCGTTTCAGGAAGTTGTAACTCTCCTAATAAATCTGACTCAGTTCTCATACTTATTCTTATTAGATTGTTTTTTTTAAATTTAAATTAAAGGTAAGGATTATTGTAGGATAAATTCTAAACTCGAATTACTAAATACTTCAAAAAATATATATCTTTAAAAATATTAATACAAAAGAAATGAAAACAACTCGATATTATTCATTGGACGTTTTTCGTGGCGCTACGGTCGCTTTAATGATTTTAGTGAATAATCCTGGCACGTGGTCCTTTATGTTTGATCCCTTAGAACATGCACAATGGCACGGATGTACACCAACCGATTTGGTCTTTCCTTTCTTTTTATTTGCCGTAGGCAATGCAATGGCTTTTGTAATTCCACGATTCAAACAACAACCGCAAAGCGAATTCTGGAAAAAAGTCATAAAACGAAGTATCCTTATCTTTCTAATTGGACTTTTTATCAATTGGTTTCCGTTTTTTAAATGGGAGAATAACGAACTTATTTTTAAGGCCTGGAAAGATTCTGAAGAAAGTGGCGTTCGAATAATGGGTGTTTTACAACGAATCGCTATTGCCTATTTTTTTGCTTCTGTTATTGCTTTTTACTTTAAAGAAAAAATGGTTCTTTGGATTTCAGGTATCATCTTAGTTGGCTATTGGTTATTGACAAAATTTTTAGGCGGTATTGACCCTTATTCTATCGAAGGGTTTATCGGAACAAAAATCGATACCCATATTTTAGGTTTAGCACATATTTACAAAGGTGAATCGATTCCTTTTGATCCAGAAGGTATTTACAGTACCATCAATGCGATTCCTCAAGTTTTATTGGGCTATTTAACTGGCATTTTCATCAATAAACAAGGTAATATGAAATGGTTAAATAAATCTTTACCCGAAACCAATCAACCCAATTTTAGATTAGTAGCAGGTTTATTTGTTTTAGGGGTAATTGCTTTGCTATTAGGTTATTTTTGGCAATTAGATTTTCCGTACAACAAAAAGATTTGGAGTAGCTCATACGTTATTCATACAACAGGATTGTCATTATTAACAATTGCAACAATGATTTGGTTCATCGAAATTTTGAACGTCAAAAATGGTGTGATGAAATTCTTTGATGTATTCGGAAAAAATCCATTATTCATTTTTGCATTTAGTGGTTTATTTCCACGTTTATTAGGATTAATCCGAATCGAAAATGGATTTACCGATCAAGGCGAAATCAAATACATTTCTCCTTTGACTTGGTTTTATGAAAACATTTGTGCGAAACTTCCTGGAATTCCAGAAATCGGATCGTTTGTTTATTCGCTTATCTTCTTAGCATTCTTTTGGGCTTTGGCTTATTGGTTAGATCAAAAGAAAATTTATGTTAAGGTGTAGTTACTATTTACGCACTATTTCAGTAAAAAATTATTCATTAAATACTATTTTTAGTAAATATTTCAATTAATCAACTCTCTTTTTTATCAAATAATTGCTTAAGTCTTAATAAAATACTTTTTATAAATATTTTTCAAAAAACTTGTAGTCTGAGTGGAAAAGATTATTTTTGCCTATTCGACAAGAAGAGTATGAAAAATATCCGTAATTTCTGTATTATCGCCCATATTGACCATGGTAAAAGTACCTTGGCCGATCGCCTATTACAAGTAACAGGAACGATTTCTGATCGTGAGTTACAAAACCAAACATTAGACGATATGGATTTGGAACGCGAACGTGGAATCACAATCAAATCACACGCTATCCAAATGGAATATGAAAAAGATGGTGAAAAATATATTTTAAATTTAATTGACACGCCTGGACACGTGGATTTCTCGTATGAGGTTTCTCGTTCGATTGCCGCTTGTGAAGGTGCTTTGTTAATTGTAGATGCTGCTCAAAGCATCCAAGCTCAAACCATTTCTAACTTATATTTAGCATTAGAAAATGATTTAGAGATTATTCCAGTTTTAAACAAAATCGATTTACCTTCTGCTAATCCAGAAGAGGTAACAGATGATATTGTAGACTTATTAGGTTGTGAACCTGAAGATGTATTGCGTTGTTCTGGAAAAACAGGTGAAGGAGTTTTAGAGTTGTTGCATACAATTATAGAAAAAGTTCCTGCTCCTGTAGGAGATCCTGAAGCTCCGTTGCAAGCTTTAATCTTTGACTCTGTTTACAATCCTTTCCGTGGAATTGAAGCTTTTTATAAAGTTGTAAATGGAGAGATTAAAAAAGGGGATCAAGTCAAATTCATGGCAACCAATAAAAAATATGGTGCAGATGAAATTGGAACTTTAAAGTTAAATCAAGTAGAGAAAAAAGTAATTAAAACCGGAGATGTTGGTTACATTATTTCTGGGATTAAAGAAGCTGCCGAAGTAAAAGTTGGTGATACAATTACTTTAGTTGATAGACCTGCCGCTGAAGCTATTGATGGTTTCGAGGAAGTAAAACCGATGGTTTTCGCAGGAATTTATCCAGTAGATACTGAAGATTATGAAGATTTACGTGCTTCTATCGAGAAGTTGCGTTTAAATGATGCTTCCTTAACCTTTGAAGCAGAATCTTCTGCTGCTTTAGGGTTTGGTTTCCGTTGTGGTTTCTTAGGAATGCTACACTTAGAAATCATTCAAGAACGTTTAGAACGTGAATTTAACATGACAGTTATTACAACTGTTCCTAACGTTTCGTACGAAGCTTATTTAGAAAAAGATCCCGATAAAATGATTGCCGTTCATAATCCTTCTGAATTACCTGATCCTTCTGGATTAAATCGTGTGGAGGAACCTTACATTCGTGCAGCGATTATTACTAAATCTGAATTTGTTGGTCCTGTCATGAGTTTGTGTATTGAGAAACGAGGCGAATTACAATCTCAAAATTATTTGACTCAACATCGAGTTGAAATGATTTTCAATATGCCTTTGGCTGAAGTTGTATTTGATTTCTATGATCGATTAAAATCAATTTCTAAAGGATATGCTTCTTTCGATTATGCTCCTTCTGGAATGAGAGCTTCAAAATTAGTTAAAGTGGATATCATGATTAACGGTGAAGTTGTAGATGCTTTATCTGCCTTAATTCACGTTGATAATGCTTACAACATTGGTAAAAAAATGTGTGAGAAATTACGCGAATTAATTCCTCGTCAACAGTTTGATATTCCAATTCAAGCAGCAATTGGTGCTAAAATTATTGCACGTGAAACCATTAAAGCTTTACGTAAAGACGTTACAGCAAAATGTTACGGAGGAGATATTTCTCGTAAACGTAAGTTATTAGAAAAACAAAAAGCTGGTAAGAAGAAAATGCGTCAAATTGGACGTGTAGAGGTTCCTCAATCTGCCTTCTTAGCTGTTTTAAAATTGAACGATTAAGATTAATTTTATATATATTTTTATAAGCCACTCAATGAGTGGCTTTTTTTGTAACAATTTGTTACAAAATTCTACAAATAAACTAAAAAATTAAATGAAAACAATACTTAAAGCTGAACAAGTAATTATACTTATCCTTGCAATTTTCACATATGCTCAATTTCAATTTTCATGGATTTTATTTGCAGTTTTATTCTTTAGCCCTGACATAATGATGCTAGGGTATTTAATCAACAACAAAATTGGAGCAATTTCTTATAATTTAGTACACTCTTACATTTTCTCAATTGGATTAATCCTAATTGGACTAATGGTTAATAGTAACTTTTCATTGAAAGTTGGTTTAATATGTACAGCCCATATTGCTTTTGATCGAATTTTAGGCTACGGCTTAAAAACATATAAAGGTTTTAAATCTACGCATTTGGGAGATATTTGATAATATTTGTAACAATTATTACAATCTAAATCATGAAGTTTTTTGAAATTTGTAATAAATTTTAAATATGATTTTACTTCAAATAAATTTTGATTTTCCTGTTGAATATATGGGAGAAAATTTAACTAACAATGCACAACCATTGGCTGAAAGCATTAATTTAGAAAAAGGGTTTATTTCTAAGATTTGGATCGAGAATAAAGAGACTGCTCGAAGTGGTGGAATTTATATTTTTGACACCTTAGAAAATGCAAAAAATTATGCTGAAATGCATTCTAAGCGAGTTGAACAAATGGGTGCCACAAACATTGTTTCAGAATATTTTGAAATTAACGAACCTCTCTCAACTTTAAATAAAGGAATATAATTACCAAAGCTACTTAATAAAGTGGCTTTTTTTGTTTTAATTATTTCTCTTCTAATTTCTCCATTCCAAAATCGAAAATTTTAACATAAAGTATTTCGAAATGTAAGATTCTTTGACAAGCTCGGAATAACAGTAAAACAAATAAATTTCCTAACTTCGTTACCATTCAAATCATACACATGAAAAATTTATTTTTATCAACAACTATTACCTTAGCTTCAATTTCTGCGTTTGGTCAAAATATTTCGAATCAAACTATAGATCAAGTCACAGAAAATGCCATGAAGACATTCAATGTTCCAGGAATTTCTGTTGCCGTAATTAAAGATGGAACAATTATTCATAGTAAAGGTTATGGTGTAAAATCAATCAAAACAGGAGAAAAATTACAATCGAATACAAATTTTGGAATCGCCTCTAATTCGAAAGCTTTTACAGCAGCGGCTTTAGCGATTTTAGTTGATGAAGGAAAAATGAATTGGGATGATAAAGTCATCAAACATATTCCCGAATTTAAAATGTATAATGAATATGTAACAAAAGAATTTACTATTCGTGATTTGTTAACACACCGAAGTGGTTTAGGCTTAGGTGCTGGCGATTTGATGGTATGGCCTGATGGACATAATTTCACACCAACCGATATTATCAACAATATTCAATATTTAAAACCTGTTTCAGATTTTCGTTCGAAATATGATTACGATAATCTTTTGTACATCATTGCTGGAGTTGTAGTAGAAAGAATTTCTGGACAATCTTGGACGGATTTTGTCACTCAACGATTAATCGAACCGATTGGCATGACAAATACAGCGGCTAATTTTCATCTGTTAAAAGATCAAAAAAATGTGATTGATCCACATGTGCCAATTGATGGTAAATTGCAAGTAATCGATCGTTATACCAATACGATTTTTGACGCAGCAGCAGGATTATATTCTAACGTTGATGATGTTGCAAAATGGTTACAATTTAATTTGAATAAAGGGAAAGTAAACGGAAAACAAATTATTTCTGAAAAACAAATGAAAGAAATGATTTCGCCTGTTACCTTGCAAAAAGTTGGAACTACTCCTCCATACAATTCATTGTTTAAAGCATATGGATTAGGTTGGCAATTGCAAGATTATAACGGAAAATTAGAAGTTTCGCACACTGGTGGTTTAGAAGGAATTGTAACGCAAACAATTTGGTATCCTCAAATCAATTTAGGAATTGTCGTTCTTACTAATCAACAAGCAGGTGTCGCATTTAACTCGGTTTCTAATACAATTAAAGATTTTTATTTAGGCAATCCCGAAAAAGATTGGGTTGCTTTCTACGATAATTTGATGAAATCTCGTGTGGCCGAAGCGGACGGAATCACAGATGAAGTTTGGAAAACAGTTGAAGCAAATCAGAAAAACAAAGCCTTAAAGGTTAATAAAAATGCATTCACCGGAACCTATAAAGATAATTGGTTTGGTGATGTTGAAATCTATGAGAAAAAAGGAAAATTAATTTTCGAATCGAAGCGTTCACCTCAATTAACCGGAGAAATATCATTTTATAAAGACAATACATATGCGGTAAAATGGTACAACAGATATTTCCATGCAGATGCTTTTGTTTTTGCTGAAATGAAAGATGGAAAAATGACAGGATTTACGATGAAAGCTATTTCACCAATGACAGATTTTAGTTACGATTTCCATGATTTAGATTTTACACGAAAATAAAAATTACCAATTCGAGTAATTCTTCGAAAAATTGTATCGAGAGCTTAGATGATTTTTCGTCTTAGTTCTCGATGCAATTTTATATTTCTGTCGAAATAAAAAATCACTCTAAATGATGTTAACTAAACATTTATGAAATTAAAAGGTTACGCATATGGATTAATTTCTTCCATATCTTACGGATTAATTCCGCTATTTATCCTACCTATAAAACAAGCAAATTTCCCAATAGACACCACTCTATTCTATCGATTCTTTTTCTCAGCGTTGATTGTTGGAGTTTATTTATTAATCAAAAAAAAATCATTCAAAATAAAATTGAAACAAATTCCTATATTGATCACTCTTGGGTTATTATACGGAATTTCTGCTGATGCTTTATTTTTAGGTTACGATTATTTATCTGCTGGTATTGCCTCTACTTTACTATTTGTATATCCACTAATCGTCGCCATTATTATGGCTGTATTCTTCAAAGAGAAACTCACTATTTCTGCTATCGTAGCCATTGCATTTGTTTTGGCTGGCGTCATTTTATTGAGTTTTAAAGATGGTAAATTCGAACTAAATCCAATTGGTTTAGGCATTGTTTTTATCAGTGCTTTAGGTTATGGACTTTACATTGTCACGGTCAACAAATCGAAAGCAAAAGAGATAAAAGGTTTTACACTTAGCTTTTATTCATTCCTATTTACAACGATATATTACGCTATAAAAATGATTATACAAAAAGAATCATTTGTTCTTCCTTCGTTAGAATTAACGTTTAACTTTTTTACGTTTGCTTTTGTTACAACTGTTATTTCGAGTATTGCTTTAATTTTTGCAATCAAAGAGATTGGTTCTACAGCAACATCTATTCTGGGCGCATCGGAGCCTGTAGTTGCAGTTGGAGTGAGTGTCTTGTTATTTGGCGAAAACTTTTCGTGGAGTTTAGGTTTAGGAATTTTTATGATTATTTTAGGCGTAACACTTAATGTTCTCGGAGATGCATATCAACAAAAAAGGCTAAAAACTTCTTTATAGAAATAAACCTGAAAAATTATACAACAAAAAAAACTGTCTTCAACAAGACAGTTTTTTTGTTATGAAATAAATTTATTTTTTAATTATTTTTCTTGTTATCGTTTTTCCATCTTTCAGATTAATTTTCACAAAATAAACACCTGATTTCAAGGACGATGTATTCAATCCTTTTAATGATTGATTTGATTTTAAAACAACTTGACCAATTGTATTTGATACCTCAACACTTGAAATCTGCTCATGAAAATTCGCATCAAATGTTAAATAATCTTTAACTGGATTAGGATAAATTTTAAATTCTTTCCCTTCAATTTGATGAACGGCTAAGTCATCTGTACTAAACTTGAAATTATCGTAATAAGCATCACCTCCGTAATTATTATGCAACATTGTAAATCCATGAACATCTAATTTCGTAAAATTATCTCCTGTGTAAACTAATTGATCGTTCAAGTAATACTTGATTTCATTTTCCGTGACTTCAATTTTAAAATTATTCCATTTATTAATCGACCAACCTTCTGCCGCATCAGCGTAATCAAAACCATAATTGATATCCTTTGTAATGTACAAATATCCTCTGTTTTCCATACCTAAACCTGCAACAGGGTAAAATTCATCTGTATCTGGATTAATGGTATACAAATTAAATTCGAAATCGGCACCGTTTCGTTTTGTTACAAACGCATCAAAAGATATTGTAAAACCTTTATAATCAATAGGTTTTTCAAACGTTTTTGTCACACCCATTACAGGTAGCCATTTAGGACCAAAATCTGGTTGATCTCCATTTTTAAAAGAATAAATTCCGTCACTCGCTTGTTCATCAGAAACAAGTTGATTATTGAGTATTTCTCCATTTGCATCTGCAACTTCCCAATTATTCTGAGTATGTATATTTCCTAATTCATATCCTTCTTTCGCTTCAAATGAAGTATTGGTTTGTGCAAATGAAATTGTACTGGCTGTAAGTAATAAAATGTAAAATTTCTTCATATTATATTAATTAAAAGTTAACAAGATAATCATTTTATGAATTAAAATTTAATAAAACTGCGAATTAATTATCTTATAAAAAAAACTCCTCTCAAAATGGAGAGGAGTTTCGATTTGAAATACTATTTTTATTAATGTTGTTGCGCATCAATTACAGCAAAGGTAACCATATTCACAATTTCGCGAACTGTACTATCTAATTGTAATAGATGAATTGGTTTTTTCATTCCGATTAAAATAGGACCAACTGCTTCTATTTTTCCAAGTTCTTGTAATAATTTATACGAAATATTCGCAGATTCAAGATTTGGAAAAACCAATGTATTGGCATACGTTCCTGCTAATTTAGAAAACGGAAAATTACTTTGTAACTTCTCTTTGTTCACGGCAAAATTTGCCTGAATATCGCCATCGACTAAAATATCTGGATGATTTTGATGTAAATAATTCACTGCATTTTGAACTTTAGAAGCTGTTTCTCCTTTGTTCGATCCAAAGTTAGAATACGACAATAATGCAATTTTCGGTTCAATTTTAAATTTCTTAATTGTTTCATTAAACTGCAACGTAATATTGACTAGATCTTCAGAAGTTGGATCTAAATTAACCGTTGTATCACCCAAGAAAATTGGACCTTTTTCGGTTAACATCATATACATACTCGCTACTTTCTGTCCTTGTTCGGCACCAATCAATTCTAAAGCTGGGCGAATGGCTTGCGAATAGTTCTTTGTCATTCCAGAAATCATCGCTTCTGCATACCCAAACTCAACCATACATGATCCAAAATAATTACGATCTCTCAATAACTTCTTCGCATCCGATTTAGAGACACCTTTTCGTTGGCGTTTATTGTAAATAAAATCTACAAATTGATTGTAACGATCCGAATCTTCTTCTGCGTTTGTATCAACAATTTCCACATCTTCTAAATCCAACATATAATCTTTGATCATTTGTTGAATTTTATTTTTCTTTCCTAAAATAATTGGAATTGCAATTTTTTCTTCCTTTACAATTTGTGCCGCTCGTAGAATCTCGAAACGATCCCCTTCTGCAAAGACAACTCGTTTTGGATTTGATTTTGCTGTTTGTGTCAAATTGCGCATAATCGTACTTTCTTTTCCGATTCGCTTCATCAACGACAATTTATAGGCTTCGAAATCAGTTATCTCATTCTTTGCAACACCAGTTTCTATGGCAGCTTTTGCAACTGCAGCCGAAACTTCTGGCAACAAACGCGGATCGTTTGGTTTTGGGATAATGTAATCTTTTCCAAATTTGATTGAATGATTATTATACGCTTGCGTCACAACTTCAGGAACTGGTTCTTTTGCCAATTCTGCAATCGCACGAACAGCCGCAATTTTCATTTCCTCGTTAATCGTTGTCGAACGAACATCTAACGCTCCTCTAAAAATGTATGGAAAACCTAAAACGTTATTCACCTGATTAGGATAATCTGAACGACCTGTTCCCATAATAATATCTTGTCGAGTAGAAATTGCCAAATCGTACGCAATTTCTGGATTTGGATTTGCCATTGCCAACACAATTGGATTTTCGGCCATTGTATTCAATATTTCAGCAGATAAAACATCTGCAGCAGATAAACCGATGAAAATATCAGCATCTTTTACCGCATCTGCCAACGTAGAAATATCACGATCTGTTGCCCATTCAGCTTTCGAAGCGTCAAGATTATCACGGTCAGAACGGATTACTCCTTTACTATCTAACATCACAATATTCTCCTTTTGTGCACCAACAGAAATGTACATTGCTGTACAAGAAATTGCGGCTGCTCCTGCTCCGTTTACAACAATTTTAACTTTAGAAATATCCTTTCCTTGTAATTCACAAGCATTGATTAATGCTGCACCAGAAATAATGGCTGTTCCATGTTGATCATCGTGCATTACAGGAATATTCATTTCAGCTTTTAATCGCTTTTCGATTTCGAAACATTCTGGCGCTTTAATATCTTCAAGATTAATTCCTCCAAAAGTTGGCTCTAAAGCTTTTACAGTATTGATAAATTCATCGACATTCTTCGTATCTAATTCGATATCAAAAACATCAATATCCGCAAAAATCTTAAACAAAAGACCTTTTCCTTCCATCACAGGTTTCGAAGCGACTGCACCTATATCTCCTAAACCTAAAACGGCTGTTCCGTTACTAATGACAGCAACCAAATTTCCTTTTGCCGTATATTTATACGCATTTTCTGGATCTTTTTCAATCTCTAAACATGGTTCTGCAACACCTGGCGAATAAGCAAGCGATAAATCGCGCTGTGTGTTCGTAGGTTTTGTTGGCACTACCGCAATCTTTCCGGGTTGACCCATCGAATGGTAATTCAATGCATCCTTCTTACGATTGTCATTCATTTCTTTGTGGTATATATTTTTTCAAAATAAATTTAGGTAAAAATAAACTAATAAAAGTATGACAAATCATATAGTTTGATGATTTTTCTATTTAAATATTATCAACTTAAACAAGTTAATGATGATAAATTATTGAGTTGATAAATTTTAGTGTTAAAAATTAAATCGTGTTGTAAACATTACTTGAGTTGGTCTCAATTTATATAGAAATCGTTGTTCGAAATTAGATGAAAAGCTATTTTGTGAAAAATATTTCTCATTAAAAAGATTATAAGCAGACAATTCAAAATCTATTTTTTTCTTTTTTAATGAATAACGGTACATCAAATCTCCGAAAGTTGAATTAGGATTTAATCTTGTATCATCATTGACATACAAATCAAAATTAAACTTTACATAATGTTGATCTGCTGGAAAAAAATGTAATCCTATTTGGTGAATTTGATTAGTTATTGATCGAAATTTTGATTCTTCTGAAAACTTATTTTTATAATTTGTTACACCATATTTATACTCAAACGTCATCCAACTTAATAATCTGAAAGAAGCGTCAAAATTTGAAGTTAAAATAGTGTTGTCAATTTCTACTAAATCATTATTCAACAATTGATCATAAGTCGTAAAATTATAACCTCCAGCTAAATTAAAAGTCGTTTTGATTTTAGAGAAATATTGACTTATTTTAGCATTAACAGAATGTGTTTGTTGATGATTTTTTTGATTGATAACATCTAAAATGGCACTTGCGTCTGAATTGTATTTGTAATTATACAACAAGTTGTTTTCGTTCCAACTATACGAATATCCAAAGTTAAAAAACCTTGATTTAATTGGATTTTTATATTCAAAACGTAAAGACGAATTCCATTTTTTTACTTCATTGAAATTTCCATCATTTTGTTGAATAGAATTGTAACGATACAATATAAAACCTTCGTGTAATCGTGTTAAACTACCCAAATCATTGCTAAAATTATGCGAAGTTGAAACTTTCCAGAATTTTGAAAATTCTAAACCTATGTTAAATTTTGGTTCGATGTAAAAACGATTGTACGAATTTTTAGTTCCAAAAGAATTATTCTCTAAATTATACCACTGAAATGGAAATCCAAAAGACAAACTAAGTCGATTTTTTTTGTACGAAAATCTATTTTCTACATAAGGATTAAAGGTTGACCAATGTGTATTGTTAGTAAAAGTGGAATTTGTAAGTTGTTCATCAGCTAACAAATCACTTTTCATTGAATGATTGATGTATTTAATTCCAATTTTTGATTGCAACGTAAATCCTTTAATTCCTTTTGAAAATTCTGCGAAATTATTTGTCGAAAATTTCTCAAAATTAATTTGTTGAAATGCATTTTGATAATCAGTCCCGTTGTTTATCAAATCCGTAAAAACTCCCGGAGAAACGCTTAAATTTTCATTGTAATTTTTATAAGCTAACGTGGACTTTAAAGTAATCAATTGTTTACCAATCTTACGAATGGTTCTAAATTGATTTGAAAATTCTCGATTAGGTTGAGTTAATTTTTGTTGTATAAAATTATTATTTTGATTGAGATTTCCTCTCGAGCTATTCCAATCACCTTTAAACTCTAAGACATTTTCAAGATAATTTTTCGAACTATTTTGAGATAATGTAGCTTTAAGATTAAGACTTTCTATTTGCAAATAATTTTGTTTGATTTCGTTGAGAAATATATCTCCTGTTGGTAAAAAATATTGTGTGTTTGTTTCTCCGAATCGCTTTTGAAAATCGTTGTGATAAGACAAATTAATACGTAAATCTAACTCTTTTTTTATCTTGAAAAGATGATTCCAAGTCCCAATATTTATTGCATTATCTAACCAACGTTCTCCTTCAAAACTTGGTGTTTGTACACCTGCAATAGATAACCAACTTTCATTAGAAAACTTTTCAAATTCATTTAAAAAATCTTCTAAACTTAATGTTCTTAATTGTCGAGAAACATCATTTCCACGATTATTTCCTTGATAAGAACCAATCATTTGTTGCTTTTTTGTGAACAACATAGGCGTAATATTCGCTTGATACAACATAGGCGAAGCGCCAAGACCAACTTCTGCTTTACCAGAATAGGTAATTTTGCTTTTTAGTTTGATATTTAATGCAGCTTTAGAGCTATAAACCAAACTGTCTAAAATCTTGATGGGCTGATGATTCTCCAAAATTTGAACTTTATCAACCGCTTCTGCAGAAAGATTTTCGTTTGCTAAGGCATATTTTCCACCCAACAAATCCATTCCTTCGATATAATATTTATTAATTGGTTCTCCTTGATACAAGATTCTACCAGAATTTTCGATTTCTATTCCAGGCATTTTTTTGATAACATCTGCAATAGAGCGATCTTTTATATCTTTAAAATTACTGACATCATAGGCAATTGTGTCGCCTTTTTTGCGAATTGGTGATTGTTTTAGTTTAACTTCTTTTAGCTCGATTGCTTTTTCTTGTAAAGTGAAATCAAAATTTGTAGAAGATTCGTTAACCAAATCTGAAGTAAACGCATAATTCATCGCACGAACTTTTATTTCATACATTTCGTGCGATGGATTATCTATTTTGATGGAATATTTACCATCAGCTTTTGTGATAAAATATGTTAATGTTTCGTCCGAAGTACTTGGCGAAATAGTAACATTAGCACCAGAAACAGGTTTCCCCTCTTCATTTTTTACAACGCCAGAAATGGTAAGTTGTGCAAAAATAAAGTGAGAAAGTAAAGCAAATAGTAGTGTTAATTGGGTTTTCAAAAATTATAAAACAAATGGTATGGATGGGTTTAAATAAATATACTTTCTTTTTTTATATCTTTCTTGTCTTTCTTTTATCTCTTGTTCTGTCAGTTGCAAACCTGCCTGCATAAGAATATTAGTCTTATTTTCTTGAAAAGATTTACCAAAGTTATAAACTTCATCTTTATTCATTTTAACAAAATCATTTCTTCTTCTTTGTGATATTGTTGTTTCTTTTAAATTAATGAAATCTTTTTTTGATTTATAACCCGTTAATTCGAATTTATAATTACTATTCTCATCTTCTAATTTTATGATAACTCCAGGTAAACCATAAAATAAGTATGGTGCAACCTGAATAGGTAATTCTTCTGAATAATATGCTATCCAATTTCTACCTAAAAAAAATGTTGTTGCTTTTGTCACTTTTTTTCCATCAATTTCAGATGTTTCATTAGAAATGTTCCATATTGGTAGTTCTATTTTTTCTTCATTGTAAAAAGGTAACTCTAAATTAAAGATATAGTGCTTTTGTATTTCTTTTTCTAAATCAATTTCTAAAGTATAATTTTCCACATTTTTTTTAAAACCCATAGTCTGTTCCATGACAGAACTAATATTACTTGCATCAACTTTTCGCTTTGTATAAGCTATAGAATCATAAATAATATGATTTTCCCCTCTGTAAATCCGTTGTTCACCTTCAATGATAACATTCATAATATCAGTATACTTTTTTTTACTGACACTATCTTTTTTAAATTCATATAAGTATGTAAACTCATATTGAGAATAACCATTTATACTAATAAGTATAAAACTTATAACTAATACTATTTTATTTAAATACTTCATTTACGAATAAATTATATAGATATGATTTAAGAAAATTCCTAAGTCATATACTATAATTATTAATATTTAATTAATCTTCAATTTCTGGTGCATCTTGCTCATTTTCTATATCTTCACAAGCTTTATCTCTAAAATTACTTAATTTATCAGGGTCAATCTCTCCTTCCCAACAGTAAATAAGCGCAATTCCACAATCATTTTTAACTCCTGTACATTGCCTATTATATTCTTCATCTACAAACTCTACTTCATTTGCCATTGCAAACGTTCCGATAAGTGCAAAAGCACTTGCTAATAACATTTTCTTCATTTTAATGTAATTTTTAGTTTTTAATTTTCAATTATAGTTAGCAACCTATAATTGTTGTCTTAACGTTAATTACATCAATAATAATAATAATAATAATAGAAAACAAATCATTGAGTAATTTAAGTGATTAAAAACGAATAATTTATATTAAATTCATTCCAATTATAGCGGATTATAAGGGATAGCACCTAATATTTTGATTATCTTTATATTAATTAAAACAATGAGGATTTTATGAAGAAGTTATTAATTCTATACACAATCATAATCTCTTCTATTTGTTCTGCACAAATAAAAGAGATTTCTGATTCTTATTCCAACTATATATTGGCAACTATATACCGAACAGATTACCTAAATTACCAAATTTATAACAGAAGTCTTTTTTTGAATATTTTTTCGATAAACGATTCTAAAGGAACTTCTACTGATTCTTTTAACGAAACTGACGAAGTTTTGCAAGCGCTAATAATATCTGTATCTCCAGACGGCGATTATTATACAACAAGTAAATTATATAAAATAGATGAACTAATTTTTCCGAAAATAGTAGAAATTAATGAAACTAAATATCCAGAATTTATTATTAAAATTGAAACAGGAATGAATAATAATAGAATTGTAAAAGAATATAAAATTAATTCGAATTGATAATAAATTATAAAACCATCTTTCATGATATACAAAAGATGGTTTTCTATTTTTTAAAATTTAACAACTTTACAAACTATTGACCACTTCAACTAGTTTAGAAGTCAAGTTTTTACGATTGAATTGTTGAACTTCATTTTCGTTCGTTTCAAATTTTTGGTTTGGATTTTTTAACCATTGATTATAAATCGAGAGAATATAATTTTTCATTTCCGCCACTTGTTCGTGACTAAAATAATTTCCGGCTTTAGTTTTATGAAGTATTTTTTCGACATCTGCATCAGCAGGTCCAATCGCTAAAATTGGATTTCCAGTAGCCATATATTCGAATAATTTACCAGGAATTATTCCTTTCGAAGCAACATTCTCAAAGTTTGTCAAAATTAAAATATTTGCTGAATTGATCGCGTTCAACGATTCTTGATGCGAAACATATCCGTGAACAATTAAATTAGTTTGTAAACCTTGTTTAACAATTGATTGTTTGACATCATCAGCTAAAGAACCATAAAAATTAAGTTTAAAATCTTCTCTGAAAGATTGATTTTCGTTACTAATTTCAGCTAAAGCTTTCCACAAAGCAACAGGATTTCGAAGCATTTCCAAACCTCCAGAATACGTCAAATGAAAATAATTATGCTCTTTCTCTATTTGCTGTTTTACTTCTTCGAAACCATTTGTAATCACTTCTACTCGCTTTGCTCCAATTTTTTTAAAGTTTTCACCATCAGCATAACTTGTTGCTAAAACAACGTCGGCTTTTTGCATCACTTCTCGCTCTAAATCTTCGTGTTTTTTAGCAGCCCAAGACGTTAATTTCAATTCTTTGTGATAACTAATTTGTGTCCAAGGATCTCTAAAATCTGCCAACCAGTTAAGGTTTGGTAATTGTTTTTTCAATTTCAAACCGATCAAATGTAAACTATGAGGCGGACCAGAAGTTACAATGGTGTCAATATTTTCTTTTTGTAAAAAATCTTTTAAATATTCTGCAGAAGGATTCACCCAAAACTTACGCGCATCAGGAATAAAGAAATTTCCTCGCACAAAAACTGACAATTTCGACAAAAAAGATTGGTTTTCATTTTTCTCGAAATGTCCACCTTTATAAGCTTTATTTTTTGGATTCAGTTTTTCAGCCAACTGATAAGGTTCCCAAATTTTGTTTTTAACGATTTTAACTTTCGGATTAATGTCTTTCGCTAAAGTTTCGTCGAGAATTGGATAAGAAGGATTTTCTGGAATATATACATAGGTTTCATATCCAAATTCAGGAAGATATTTTGTGAATTTCAACCATCTTTGAACACCAGGACCTCCCGCAGGAGGCCAGTAATAGGTGATGATTAATATTTTTTTCATTCTAAAATTAAGCCTTTTGAGTGGCTAAGTTTACATTCTCTTTTGGTGAACATTTTTTATATCCCAAATAAACACCTCCCAACACAATGATTATAAGTAAGATATTTGAAATTATCACAATCATATTTCCTGTAGAAATAACTTGTGGCTTAAATTCCATGACAATCGTATGATTTCCTTTCTGAACTGGTACTGCACGCAATACGTAATTCGCTTTTTCGATCGGAACTTCCTTTCCATCAACTGTTGCAGTCCATCCATGTGGATAATAAACTTCTGAAAAAACTGCAATTTGATCTGTATTAGAAGACGATTTGTAGGTAATTTTCATTGGTGAATAATCAACCAATTCAATTTTCGCGTTTGCATCAGCTGAAACATTTAGGTTTTTATTCTCAACCAAATCTTTACGTAAAATAACTGTATTATTAATTGGTGTAGAATTTATGGCTAAGATTTCGTCATTTGCATTATCTGTCCATTTGATGTTCGAAGCTAACCAAGCACTACCTAAAGCAGTTGGATTTTGTTGAACCTGCGGTTCTGTAGGACTTCCATGAATAATATATTTCGTATTCATCATATTCAATACATTAATCAAACCTGTTTCATCTTTGATTCCGTATTTTTTTAATTGCGGATCTTGCGAAAAATAGATATCTACAACGTCTTGGTATTTCCCTAATTTAGCGGCATGATAACCACCAATTGAAGGAAGAAAATATGAAGTTCCAGCTTCGTTAAACGTACTCAAAACCGTATTGTACACACGGAAATGTGATTGATCTTGTTTTGCTATATTCGACAATAAGTTATTCAACGGAACCTTGTAAGCTATTTGTGCAACATTATTGTTATTTTCGGCTTCGGTTTGTGAACGTGGTGACATTTCCGTTGGGAAAGGGTTGTCAACAATATATTTTGACACAAAATTATCTTCGTTCAAATATCTTTTGTTCACTGTAAATCCATCAATAAATGCCAAAGCACCTATCGTTAATATCACAACAATTGGTTTTTTGATCAACTTGAATAAATAAGCTAACAATAATCCCATTGTACACAACACAAAAATTAGTGTTCGTAACGTATCTGCTTTAAACATTGAAATTCTATCCTGAATTAATGCTTCATCTAAACGTTTCATTAAGCCATCCCATAGTCCAACTGCATTTGGATTAGCTTGTTGAATTTGTCCGATTAATTGCTCAGTCATGAACTTTTCATTCTCTGATGTAAATGGAAAAATCATTCCACCAAATAAGAAGAAAATGATCAAAATTCCGATTGTAGAACCACCAGCTATATAAAGTACTTTCTTTTTGAAGTCGTCAGATTCATCTGAATTAAAGAAATAATATAGCGTCAAAATTGCTAAAAAAGGCATTGTAAATTCGGCAATCACCAAGATGGAAGAAACTGCTCTGAATTTATCATACATTGGGAAATAATCGATGAATAAGTTGGTAACGAATGGTAAGTTTTTACCCCAAGCCAAAATGAAACTTAAAATCGTTGCACCTACTAACCATTTTTTATAGGTCGAGTATTTTCCACGAACCATAAAAACTCCGATAATAAATAAAAATACTACAACAGCTCCTTGATACGCTGGACCAGAAGTTCCTGGTTGATCTCCCCAATAAGCACTTCTTGGTTGACTTGCTACCGCTTGAAAAACTTGTTGATTAAATTCGTCTTCTCCTAAACTATATTGTGTATTTTGCAATTCGGATGTATAATGTTGTAAATCCTCTGGATCAGTTTGTGAACCACCACCCATTAAATTTGGAATAAATAGATTTAATGTTTCTAATTTTCCATAACTCCATTGTGTGATATAATCATGATCTAATCCGTTTGAATTCTTTTTCAACAACGTCATTTCAGATTTTCCACGCGTCGTCTCTTTACTGTATTCGTATGTCGATAATAATCGATTTGCATTTAATCCCGCAGCAATAATAACCGCTACAACAACCAATGCAGATGATTTGAAGAAATCGGGTAATTCTTTTCTCTTGAAACTGTCTACAAACTGAACAATTGCAAAAACTAACATCGCCAAAAACAAATAGTAGGTCATTTGAATATGGTTCGCTTGTAATTGCAGGCCCATAAATAGCGTCGTTAAAACAAAACCTGCGATATATTTTTTACGATACAACAAAAGAATACCAGCAACTAAAGGTGCAAAATAGCCAATTGTATGTAATTTCCCATTATGTCCGGCTGCAATCAATTCGAAATAATACGAACCAAATGCAAAGAAAATTGCACCAACTAAAGCGTATTTCCACTTCTTAAAAACAGTTAAACCCAGAATAAAAAAACCAGTAAATACTAAGAAAATATAGTCTGCTGGACGTGGTAAAAATCTAAATAATCCATCAATCGTTTTGATTACATCAAAATTATATTTAGCACCTGTTTGATAGGTTGGCATACCACCAAACATAGCGTCAGACCAATAGACATTCTCACCCGTTTTTTCTTGGTAAGTCAACATTTCTTGCGCACTACCTTTGTAATTGATAATATCGGGTTGAATAACAGATTTTCCCGATAAAACTGGCGCACAATACACCAATGCAATCACCACAAAAAGTAGCAATGAGATAAGAATGTAGAGTAAATTCTTTTTATTTTTCATGCTTTTTTTCCTCGATTATTTCGTAATCTACCGTTTCGGCGTCTATATTGTATTTCGGCTTATCGAAAGACGTATTTTGTTTCGATTCGTTGTACGAATCATTCGAATTTTGACTTTGATTATAAGCATTTCTTTGCTGATTAATGGCTTCTTGAAAAACTTTTTTAACAGCAAATACTTTTCTTAAAAATCTAAAAATGAATAAGAAAATAATACTTAAAATTAAAATCCAAAGAATTGTTTTCATTTTAGTTGACTGTTGTGACAGTAGTAACCGATTCCGTCATTGTTTGTTTTTGACCTTGTGCTTCTACTGTACGTTTTAATGTTTCCTTTTTCGTTAAATTAACTTTGTTGATCCAACCAGATTTAGTGTCCAACAAAATTTTCCCATCGACATTCGCACTACTATTCGCTGACATTGTAACACCTTCTTGTGACTCATTACCTTTCAAACTCTGTGTTCCATTCACCGTAATTGTCGTATTTGTAGGTTCTACACTTGCTAAAGTTCTTTTCATCGAAATATTTCCTTTCATTGGACCTTGATCAATTTTTTGGCTATCACTCCAAGATTCTTTTAAAGCCAATGTTTTATTCGGAAAAATATTCATCGTTTCCTCAAATTGAGATGAAATCGCTTCTTTGTTTAATGAATTATTGATGACTTGCGTAAAGAATTTAAATTCTTCTGCATTTACTTGCGATTTTACAGAATTAAGAATTGACGTTTTGATAGATTCTAATCCATCAACACTTACAACTTTTCCTTTCTCATCAACTTTCATTGTATACGTTTTTCCCGTCATCGCTTTATAGATTGACCAAGAAACGGCAATATCTTTATTTGCAGGTTTTGCAGCATTTGTATCATACGAAATTGATTTTCCAGATGGATCAGTCATTTTTTCGCTATACTGTTTTGATTTTACTTCTAATGTATATACACCATTTTTAAAATCTTTTACGGTATAATCAATCTGTTTTTTACTTTCGCTTGACATTTTCTGAGATTGCTTCCCGTCAGTAGCTGAATGTGTTGTTTTAATACCTAATGTCATCGGATACGTTTTTCCGATCTCTAAATTATATTTGTATGCATATTTGTCATCAGCACCTTTTGCTATAGCTACAACTTCTGCAACTACAGGTGATTCGACTACCAAAGAATCTGTTGTTTCTGCTTTGGTAACGGTATCACCTTTTTCATTTACAATTAATTCTTTACCATCTTTATCTTTACCTACGACTTTATCCTCTTTTTTGCATGAAACTACTGCCATTGCGACAGCCATCATGAATAGTAATTTTTTCATATCAAATTTATATGTGATAATTGGTTTATTGCCAAAATCAATCCAAAAATAAGGATTTTAGTTGATTTTTTAACATTAAGATTCTAAAACTATCATACATAAATATTTACAGTATTTTCTATTTAAAAACAAAAAAGCCATTCAACTGAATGACTTTTCTTTATTTAATTAAATGGTACTGCAACTGACAAACTAAAATAGTTGTTTCGTGATTTTAAATCATCAGCTTTGTTGAAATTTGTAATTCCGTACGTATAACGTACATTAATAGAAGCACCAAACTTAAAATCATAACCAATTCCACCTACAATAGAGAAATCTAAATCTTTAAAATCATCTGTATCATTTTTCAAATCTATATTATCAGAAATTATTTCTATAATTCCTTGGTTATTTCTGATATCTATTTGACGTGTATATTTTCCTAAATAAAAATAAGAAAGTTGAGGACCAACTTCGAACGTCATTCCGTTTTCTATTTTATACTTTGCAAGAACTGGTAAAGTTATATAATCTGTTTTAAATTTACCTTCCGATTCATAAGTTAAACCATCAAGATGAATAGTCTCTTTGGTTTTGAAACCTTGAGAAGAATATAAAAGTTCTGGTTGAATAGCAACTGATTTATTAACTGGTATATTAAAATATACTCCAACTGTAGGACCAAATTTGAATTTGGAATCTATTAAATCATTATCGTCCGAAAAATTAACATTCGACAAATTAGCTCCTAATCGCATTCCTAATGTAGTCTGTGCTTGAGAAATAGTAATAAAACTTAAAAAAGTTAATAAAGTATAGATTTGTTTCATACAATAATATTTTAAAGTAAAAATATACTTATTTTTTTAATCTTCCATATAAAAAAAGCCTCCCAATTTGGGAGGCTTTTCATATTATAATCGAATAGATTATGCTTCTTCTGTACTTTCAGTTTCAGCAGCTGGAGCAGCTTCTTCTGTTTTCGTACTTTTTCTACTACGACGTGTAGTTGCTTTCTTTTCAACTTTCGTGTTAGTGTAGATATCATTGAAATCTACTAACTCGATCATTGCTGTATCAGCACCATCACCTAAACGGAAACCAGTTTTGATGATACGAGTGTATCCTCCTGGGCGATTAGCAATTTTAGGAGCTACAGTTCTGAATAATTCAGTTACAGCTTCTTTATCTTGTAAGTATGAAAATACAACGCGACGGTTGTTCGTATCGTCTGTTTTAGACTTTGTCAATAAAGGCTCAACATATGTTTGTAATGCTTTCGCCTTTGCTACTGTTGTGTTGATTCTCTTGTGAGTAATCAACGCTATAGCTAGATTAGATAATAAAGCTCTTCTATGAGAGGCAGTTCTACCTAAATGGTTAAATTTTTTTCCGTGTCTCATTTTTTAATAAAATTATTCTACGTCTAACTTATATTTTACGATGTCCATTCCAAAGTTAAGACCTTTGCTGTCCACCAATTCTTCTAACTCTGTAAGAGATTTCTTACCAAAGTTTCTGAATTTCATTAAGTCAGACTTAGCGAAAGAAACTAATTCGCCTAATGTTTCAACTTCAGCTGCTTTTAAACAATTTAATGCTCTTACTGATAAATCCATATCTACCAATTTTGTTTTCAATAATTGGCGCATATGTAACGCTTCTTCATCGTAAGTTTCACCAGATGCAACTTCTTCCGCTTCTAATGTAATTCTCTCATCTGAGAACAACATAAAGTGGTGAATTAAGATTTTAGCTGCTTCAGTTAAAGCATCTTGAGGTGTTATAGATCCATCTGTAGTAATTTCGAAAACTAATTTTTCGTAATCTGTTTTTTGTTCTACACGATAGTTTTCAATTGCGTATTTTACATTCTTAATAGGAGTGTAAATAGAATCAATTGCTATAGTCCCGATTGGCGCAGAAGCCTTTTTATTCTCATCAGCTGGTACGTATCCTCTACCTTTTTCGATTGTAAATGTAATAGTTACATTAACTTTAGCGTCTAAGTTAGCGATTACTAATTCAGGGTTTAAAACTTGGAATCCAGAAATAAATTTCCCTAAATCACCTGCTGTTAATTGATCTTGCCCTGAGATAGTAGCAGTTACAGTTTCAGCATCTGATTCATCAATTTGTTTCTTAAAACGAACCTTTTTCAGATTTAAAATGATCTCTGTAACATCTTCCACTACTCCTGGAATAGTTGAAAATTCGTGCTCAACACCTTCAATTTTGATCGAAGTGATGGCATATCCTTCCAAAGAAGAAAGTAAAACTCTACGTAGAGCATTTCCAACTGTAATCCCGTATCCTGGCTCTAATGGACGGAACTCAAATTGTCCGAATTGCGAGTCAGACTCTACTAAGATTACTTTGTCAGGTTTGATGAAATTTAAAATAGTCATTTTATTAGTCTGATTTTAAGGTTTATTTAGAATATAACTCGACGATTAATTGCTCTTTGATATCTTCTGGGATTTGAACTCTTTCTGGAGCTTTTGTAAAAGTACCAGCTTTTTGCTCATCATTCCAAACTAACCAATCGTACTCGCTACGTGCGTGTAAAGAGTTTGTGATTGCAGTTAAAGATTTAGATTTTTCTCTAACAGCGATAACGTCACCAGCTTTCAATTGATAAGATGGGATGTTCACGATTTCTCCGTTTACAGTTACGTGTTTGTGCGATACTAATTGACGTGCAGCACTACGTGAGTTTGCAATACCTAAACGGTATACTACGTTGTCTAAACGAGATTCACATAATTGTAATAATACTTCACCTGTAATTCCTTTAGAAGCATTTGCTTTTTTGTACAAGTTAGCAAATTGTTTTTCTAAGATACCGTAAGTATATTTCGCTTTTTGTTTTTCAGTTAACTGAATAGCGTATTCTGATTTTTTAGCTCTTCTTTTGTTAGGTCCGTGTTGCCCTGGAGGATATTTCTTTTTCTCAAAAGATTTATCGTCTCCGAAAATTGGTGCTCCAAATTTTCTTGCAATTTTAGTTTTTGGTCCTGTATATCTTGCCATGATTTGTTACTATTAAATATATTAAATAATTAAATTGAGAAAAATGATTAAACTCTTCTCTTTTTAGGTGGACGACATCCATTATGTGGTAATGGAGTAACATCAACGATTTCAGAAACCTCGATACCACCGTTATGAATTGTTCTAATAGCAGATTCACGACCTTGACCTGGTCCTTTCACGAATACTTTAACTCTTCTTAATCCTGCTTCGTATGCAACTGTTGTTGCATCTTGAGCAGCTACTTGAGCAGCGTAAGGCGTGTTCTTTTTAGATCCACGGAATCCCATTTTACCTGCTGAAGACCAAGAGATAACTTCACCGTTTTTGTTCGTTAATGTAACGATAACGTTGTTAAACGATGCTTGAATATGAGCTTGTCCAGTAGCTTCAATAACTACTTTTCTTTTCTTTACTACTTTCTGATTTTTTGCCATGATCCTATTTATTATTTAGTGGCTTTTTTCTTGTTAGCAACTGTTTTCTTTTTACCTTTTCTTGTACGTGAGTTATTTTTTGTTCTTTGACCACGTAATGGTAAACCTAATCTGTGACGAATACCTCTCTGACATCCTATATCCATTAAACGTTTGATGTTTAATTGGATTTCTGATCTTAATTCACCTTCAACTTTGAAAGTTTCATTGATCGATGCACGGATTGCGTTGATTTCTTCATCAGTCCATTCGCTAACTTTAGTATCTTCTGAGATATTGTTCTCAGCTAAGATTTTAGAAGCACTGCTTCTTCCGATCCCGTAAATGTATGTAAGTCCGATTACCCCTCTTTTATTTTTAGGTAAATCTACACCTGAAATTCTTGCCATAATTCTAAATAATTAACCTTGTCTTTGTTTAAACTTAGGATTCTTTTTGTTGATCACATACAAACGTCCTTTACGACGCACAATTTTACAGTCAGCACTTCTCTTTTTAATGGATGCTCTAATTTTCATCTTTGTAAATTTATTTATAATCCGATAGAGTTAACGTATTTACATTAACTCTATCACCAGTCGTTATTATTTCTTTTAGTATCTATAAGATATTCTACCTTTTGATAAATCGTAAGGAGACATCTCTATTTTAACTCTATCACCTGGTAATAATTTAATATAGTGCATTCGCATTTTACCAGATATGTTACATGTTACAACATGCCCATTTTCTAATTCGACACGAAACATTGCATTAGATAATGCTTCTGTAATCGTACCGTCTTGTTCAATATGTTTTTGTTTAGCCATAAATCTTTTTAATAAAATCTTATTAGATATCTCTTGAAGTTCTACCTGAAGACATTAAACCATCGTAACGGTGATTTAATAAATATGTATTAATTTGTTGTACAGTATCTAAGATAACGCCCACCATAATTAACATTGATGTACCTCCAAAGAACATTGCAAAGCTTTGTTCTACACCTAATAATTTTACAATCGCTGGCAAAACAGCAAGCAAAGTTAGTAAAATTGCTCCAGGTAACGTAATTTTTGATAAAATTTCGTCTAAATAATTTGCAGTTTCTTTTCCAGGACGGATTCCAGGGATGATTCCTCCGTTACGTTTTAGATCTTCAGCCATTTGGTTTACTGGGATTGTAATCGCAGTATAGAAATATGTGAAGATAATAATTAATAATCCGAAGATTAGATTGTATTCCCATGTAAATGGATCAGCCATTTTTGCAAAAAATGCTTTCACGGCACTTCCTTCGTCTAAGAAATAACTTGCTAATGTTCCTGGTAAAAACATAATTGCTTGCGCAAAAATAATAGGCATTACACCTGCCGCATTTACTTTTAGAGGAATATAAGAACGTACAGAATCTGTAACAGATCTCATATAAGAACTACTAGAAGTTTGCGCTCTTCTTACATATTGCACAGGTACTTTACGCACAGCTGCAACAATCATAATACACATTGCAATAACTAGGATTAACCCTACCATTTCTATCAAGAAGAAAATACCATTTGAATCGTCAACTTCAAATGCATTGAAAACTGCTTTAGGTAAATCGGCTAAGATACCAATCATAATTAAGATTGAAATACCGTTACCTATACCTTTGTCTGTAATTTTTTCTCCCATCCACATGGCAAAGACTGTCCCCGTAATCAAAATGATTGTTGAAGGAAACCAGAACCAAAAATTTGTTGGAGGAATAACATAAATAGCGTATGACGAAGCTGGATCGTAAGGTAAAATCTGAGAAGTAATTAACGTTAAATATGCTGGTGCTTGTACTAAACATATACCTATCGTTAACCACCTTGTAATTTGATTTACTTTATTTCTTCCACTTTCTCCTTCTTTTTGTAGTTTTTGGATGTAAGGTACTGCTAATCCCATCAATTGTACAACAATTGAAGCAGAGATATAAGGCATAATCCCTAACGCAAATACGGAAGCTCTACTAAAAGAACCTCCGGTAAAAGAGTTTAATAATCCTAAAATTCCTGAATTTGCATTTGTTTGGTCTGCAACAAAACGATTAACCTCGTTAATATCGACACCTGGAAGTGGAATATGAGAACCGAATCTATAAACCAACAATAGAAGGATAGTTACAAGTAACTTATCCTTCAATTCTTTTATGCTCCAGATATTTTTTATGGTCTGTATAAACCCTTTCATCTATAAAATATATTCTTAAGCGTTAACTAATTCTACTTTACCTCCTGCTTTCTCAATAGCTTCTTGAGCTGATTGAGAGAATTTATCAGCAGTTACATTAACAGCAGCTTTCAACTCTCCACGACCTAAAATTTTCACTAAGTCATTTTTGTGAGCTAAACCTAATTCTACTAATGTTTCTTTGTTTAAAGTATCTGTAATTTTATTGTTGTCAACTAATTGTTGAATTGTGTCTAAATTGATTCCAGTGTACTCAACACGGTTGATGTTTGTGAAACCAAATTTAGGTAAACGTCTTTGTAAAGGCATTTGCCCACCCTCGAAACCGATTTTTCTTGAATAACCAGAACGAGATTTAGCACCTTTGTGTCCACGACCTGCAGTCAAACCGTTTCCACTACCTTCACCTCTACCTTTACGGAATTTATTTTGTACTGAACCAGCAGCTGGTTTTAAATTACTTAAATTCATTTTTAATAATTTTTAAAAGGTTAAAGCGATTAAGCTCTTTCTACTACTACTAAGTGTGAGATTTTACGAATCATTCCTTCGATTTGAGGAGTTGATTCGTGCTCTACTACTTGATTCAACTTTCTTAAACCTAAAGCAACTAATGTAGCTTTTTGAGATTTATCACGGTTGATTGCACTACGTGTTTGTTTTACTCTTACTTTGCTCATTTTACTTTTTTTTATCCGTTGAACACTTTAGTTACAGAAATACCTCTTTGACGTGCAATAGTTTCTACAGAACGTAAGCTTAATAAAGCGCTGAATGTAGCTTTTACTGCATTGTGAGGGTTAGAAGAACCTTTTGATTTTGATAATACATCATGTACACCAACTGATTCTAATACCGCACGTACTGTACCACCTGCAATTACTCCTGTACCTTTTGCTGCTGGACGGATGAATACTTGTGCACCACCGAAACGAGCTTCTTGAGCGTGAGGAATTGTATTGTTAAATAATGGGATACGTACTAAGTTTTTCTTAGCATCTTCGATAGCTTTAGCGATTGCAGATGCTACGTCTTTAGATTTCCCTAATCCGTAACCTACTACTCCGTTTCCGTCACCTACTACTACGATTGCTGAGAAACCAAATGCTCTACCTCCTTTTGTTACTTTAGTAACACGTTGTACTCCAACTAAACGATCTTTTAAATCTAAACCTGTTGGTTTTACTCTTTCTACGTTTTTAAATCCTAACATAATTTCTTTCTCTTTTTTAGAATTTTAATCCACCTTCTCTAGCACCGTCTGCTAAAGCTTTGATTCTACCATGATACACGAAACCGTTACGATCAAAAACGACAGTTTCAATTCCTTTTGCGATAGCTTTTGCAGCTAAAGCTTTACCAACTGATACAGAAACTTCAGATTTTGTACCTTCTACAGCAACACCTTTTTCACGAGATGATGCAGAAGCTAAAGTTACTCCATTGTTATCGTCAATAATTTGAGCGTAAATTTCTTTGTTAGAACGGTAAACTGACAAACGAGGTTTAGTTTCTGTTCCAAAAATATTTCGACGCACGCGTCTTTTTATTTTTTGTCTTTTTTCTACTTTAGATAATGCCATTTTTCAATGATTTTTATGCAGATTTACCTGCTTTTCTTCTAATAATTTCTCCTACGAACTTAATTCCTTTTCCTTTGTAAGGCTCTGGCTTACGGTAAGAACGGATTTTAGCTACAACCATTCCTAATAATTGATTATCATGTGATGATAATGTAATAATAGGGCTTTTACCTTTCTCTGTTAAAGTTTCAACTTTAACTTCTGTTGGTAATTCGATAATGATGTTGTGAGAGAAACCTAATGACAAATCTAATTTTTGTCCTTGGTTAGAAGCTCTATACCCAACCCCAACTAATTCTAATTGTTTTTTGAAACCTTCAGTAACACCGATAATCATGTTATTGATTAATGCACGGTACAAACCATGTAAAGCTTTGTTATCTTTAGAATCATTTGGACGAACTACAGTTAAAACTCCGTCTTCGATAGTTACATCAAATCCTTCGTTTAACTCTCTTGTCATTGTAATGTTGTTACCTTTAACCGTAACTACGTTATCTTTAAATTCAACAGTCGCTGCTGCAGGAATGTTGATATGTGCGTGTCCTATTCTTGACATAATTTCTTAATTTTTTAAAAGATTAATAAACAAAACATAAAACTTCACCACCTACATTCTCTTGACGAGCTTGTTTATCTGTCATAACTCCTTTAGAAGTTGAAATAATAGCAACACCTAATCCGTTTAAAACACGAGGTAATTCTTTAGATCCTGCGTATTGACGTAAACCTGGAGTAGATGCTCTTTTTATTTTACGGATAGCTGGCTCTTTAGTTACTTTGTCGTACTTTAAAGCGATTTTGATTGTTCCTTGAGGTTTGTCTTGTCCTTCGAATTTGTAGTTCAAGATGTAACCTTGTTCAAATAAGATCTTAGTGATCTCTTTTTTAATTTTAGATGCAGGGATTTCCACTACTTTGTGTCCTGCCATCATTGCATTTCTAACGCGTGTTAGAAAATCTGAAATTGGGTCTGTATACATAATATAATTCTATAGTATAGCGCTGTTGCACTACTTTTAAAATTAAAGTTTCACCAAAATGCACTATGCATTTGGGTTGCAAATATATTGCATATTTTTTAATTACAAACTATTTATCTCAATAATTTATTTTTAATCCATTAAGGCATAAGCGAAACCTTGTTATAGTGTTATTAAAAATATTTCTTATAAAGGAATTGATTAAAAAAAAATCCTTACTCAATAAAAGAGTAAGGATTTAATATTTCTAAAGCGTTTGGTAGATTACCAAGATGCTTTTTTAACACCTGGGATTAACCCTTCGTTTGCCATTTCACGGAATGTAACACGAGAGATCCCGAAAGTTCTCATGTATCCTTTTGGACGACCTGTTAATTTACAACGGTTGTGTAAACGTACAGGAGAAGCGTTTTTAGGTAATTTTTGTAATGCTTCGTAGTCACCAGCTTCTAATAAAGCTTGACGTTTCGCAGCATACTTAGCAACTAATGCTTGTCTTTTGCGCTCACGCGCTTTCATTGATTCTTTAGCCATGACTTCTTATTTTTCTTTTGTAAATGGTAATCCGAATTTAGCTAATAAAGCTTTCGCTTCTTTATCTGTATTCGCTGAAGTTACAAAGGTAATATCTAAACCTTGAATTTTCTTGATTTTATCAATATTAATTTCTGGGAAGATAATTTGCTCTTTGATACCTAAGTTATAGTTACCTCTACCGTCGAAACCTGTAGAAGAAATACCGTTAAAATCACGTACACGAGGTAAAGCTGCAGATACTAAACGATCTAAGAATTCGTACATTTTCTCACCACGTAAAGTTACACGAGCACCAATTGGCATTCCTTTACGTAATTTGAAAGCTGCTTCGTCTTTCTTAGAAATTGTTCCTACTGCTTTTTGACCTGTGATTAATTCTAACTCTTCGATAGCGTAATCAACGATTTTTTTGTCAGCTGTAGCAGCACCTAAACCTTGAGATAATACAATTTTCTCTAATTTAGGAACTTGCATAATAGATTTGTACCCGAACTCTTCTTTAAGAGCAGCTACAATCTCTTCTTTATATTTAACCTGCGGACGAGGTGTGTATGTTGTTGTACTCATTCTTAAATAGCTTTACCAGATTTTTTAGCAATTCTTACTTTTTTACCTCCTTCTTCTTTTATTGCTACTTTCGTTGCTTTTCCAGTTTCAGGATCTACTAAAGCCAATTTACATAAATAGATTTGAGCTTCTTTTTCAACAACTCCACCTTGTGGATTTTGTGCGCTTGGCTTTACACGTTTTTTTGCAATATTAACCCCTTCAACGATAGCTTTAGCTTTGTCAGGGAATACGCGTAACACAGTACCAGTTTGTCCTTTTGAAGAACCTGATAATACGACTACTTTGTCTCCTTTTTTAATTTTTAACTTTGCCATGTTGTTCTATTATAATACCTCTGGGGCTAATGATACAATTTTCATATATTCTTTATCACGTAACTCACGAGCAACTGGACCGAATACACGAGTTCCACGCATTTCTCCTTGAGTGTTCAATAATACACATGCATTATCGTCGAAACGGATATATGAACCGTCTTTTCTACGAACTTCTTTTTTAGTTCTAACTACAACAGCTTTTGATACAGCACCTTTTTTAACGTTTCCTGCAGGTGTAGCTTCCTTGATTGCAACTACGATTTTGTCACCTACTGATGCGTATCTTTTTTTAGTACCACCTAAAACGCGGATTACTAATGCTTCACGAGCTCCTGTGTTATCTGCAACTTTTAATCTAGATTCTTGTTGTAACATAACTTATATTATTTAGCTCTTTCAATGATTTCTACTAATCTCCATCTCTTGTTTTTAGACAAAGGACGAGTTTCCATGATACGCACTGTGTCACCTTCGTTACATTCGTTAGATTCGTCGTGCGCTGTATATTTCTTCGTTTTTAAAACGAATTTCCCATAAAATGGGTGCTTTTGTTTCTTCGTTTCAGCTACAACAATGGTTTTTTCCATTTTGTTAGATGTAACTAAACCTACTCTTTCTTTTCTTAATTTTCTTTCCATCAGTTACAGATTACTGTTATGATTGTTTTTCGTTTAACACGGTATTCAAACGAGCAATTGTTCTGCGTAAGTCTCTAATACCGATTGGATTTGCTACAGGAGAAACAGCGTTCGTCAATTTCAATTGATCGTAGTTCGCTTGTTCTTCAGCTATTTTAGCTTGTAACTCCTCTACACTTAGATTTCTAATATCTGCTGCTTTCATTTTTTCTTAATTTTTGAAATTATTAATTTTGGAAATCACGTGCAACGATAAACTTAGTCTTAACAGGTAACTTCTGAGCTGCTAAACGCAATGCTTCAGATGCAACCTCTACTGGCACACCTCCTACTTCGAATAAGATACGACCTGGTTGTACAGGAGCTACCCAATATTCTGGTGCACCTTTACCTTTCCCCATACGTACCTCTGCTGGTTTCTTAGTAATTGGTTTATCTGGAAATATTTTAATCCATAATTGACCCTCTCTCTTCATGAAACGAGTTGCAGCAATACGAGCTGCCTCGATTTGACGTGCTGTAATAAACGCTTCGTCTAAAGATTTGATCCCGAAAGTTCCGTAAGCTAATTGAGTTCCTCTGTGAGAAACACCTTTCATCTTACCTTTTTGGGTTTTTCTAAACTTTACTCTTCTCGGTGATAACATATCTACTTAATTCTTTATGTTAGTTGTTAAACTAAATTATCGCTTTCTATTATTAGATCTCTCACCTCCTTTTCTGTTGTTATCAGATTTTTTTTGTTTTTTCTGTAAACCAACTAATGGAGATAATTCTCTCTTACCATATACCTCACCTTTCATGATCCATACTTTGATCCCTAATCGACCGTAAGTTGTATGAGCTTCTGAAATGTGGTAATCAATGTCTGCACGGAATGTAGACAAAGGAATACGTCCGTCTTTATAAGTTTCAGAACGTGCCATCTCTGCACCGTTTAAACGACCAGAGATTTGAACTTTAATTCCTTCAGCGTTCATTCTCATTGCAGATTGAATAGCCATTTTGATTGCACGACGGTAAGAAATACGATTTTCAATTTGACGAGCGATACTATCACCTACTAAGATTGCATCTAATTCTGGTCTCTTAATTTCGAAGATGTTAATTTGAACCTCTTTACCAGTGATTTTCTTTAACTCTTCTTTTAATTTGTCAACTTCTTGTCCACCTTTACCAATGATGATACCTGGACGAGCAGTAGTTACTGTAACTGTAACTAATTTTAAAGTACGATCAATATAAATACGAGAAACACCGGCTTTAGATAAACGCGCTCTTAAATAAGTACGAATTTTTGCATCTTCTGCAATTTTATCACCGTAATCATTTCCACCGTACCAGTTAGAATCCCATCCTCTGATGATTCCTAAACGATTTCCGATTGGATTAGTTTTTTGTCCCATATCTATTAATCTTGTACTTTTTGTTTATCTTCTTTAGTTCCTAAAACCAAAGTCACATGGTTTGAACGTTTTCTGATTCTATGTGCTCTACCTTGAGGAGCAGTACGAATTCTTTTTAATTGACGTGCACTGTCAACAGAGATTTCTTTTACATATAATCCAGCTTCTTCTACATCAGCTCCTTCGTTTTTGATTTGCCAGTTAGCGATAGCGCTTAATAACAATTTTTCTAAACGGATTGAAGCGTGGTTTTTAGTATATTTTAAAATACCTAAAGCTTTTTGAATTTCAACTCCACGGATAATATCTACTACTAATCTCATCTTACGAGGAGAAGTAGGAACATTATTTAATTTCGCAAAAGCCAACTGCTTGTTAGCTTCTTTGATTTTTTCGTTACTTAATCTTTTTCTAGATCCCATGGCCTTCTACTATTTTTTTCCTTTGTTTTTAGCTCCGGCATGACCTCTAAAAGTACGTGTAGGAGCGAACTCACCTAATTTATGACCTACCATATTCTCAGTTACATAAACTGGGATAAATTGTTTCCCGTTGTGTACTGCGATAGTTTGACCAACAAAATCAGGAGAAATCATAGATGCTCTTGACCATGTTTTGATCACGTTTTTGCTACCCGCTTCTACGTTAGCTAAAACTTTCTTTTCTAATTTATAGTGGATGAATGGTCCTTTTTTTAATGAACGTGCCATAAATTATTTTTTTCTTCTTTCAACAATATATTTGTTAGACGCTTTCTTTTTGTCACGAGTTTTGTAACCTTTAGCTGGAATACCGTTACGAGAACGAGGAATACCTCCTGTCGCACGACCTTCACCACCACCCATTGGGTGATCAACTGGGTTCATAACCATTGCACGAGTTCTTGGACGACGACCTTGCCATCTTGAACGTCCTGCTTTACCAGAAACTTCTAACTGATGATCTGTGTTAGAAACAACACCTACTGTTGCTTTACACTCCACTAAAATCATTCTTGATTCACCACTTGGTAACTTAACGATAGCATATTTACCATCACGCGCAACTAATTGAGCATAAGTACCTGCACTTCTTGCCATAACCGCTCCTTGCCCTGGACGTAACTCAATACAAGAGATTACTGTACCTAATGGGATGTTTTTAAGCTTCATAGCATTACCTACTTCTGGTTCTACGTTATCTCCTGAAACAATTACTTGTCCAGCTTTCAAACCATTTTGAGCAATAATGTAACGTTTTTCACCATCTTCATAAGATAATAAAGCGATGAATGCAGTTCTGTTTGGATCGTACTGTACAGATTCTACAGTTGCAGCACCTTCTTTATCACGTTTGAAGTCGATGATACGATATTTTTGTTTGTGTCCACCACCGATATAACGCATTGTCATTTTACCAGTGTTGTTACGTCCACCCGATTTAGATTTTCCTTCAACTAATGTCTTTTCTGGCTTAGCACCTTTGTCTACTGCCGCAAATTCATTAACCACTCTAAAACGTTGTCCCGGGGTGATAGGTTTTAATTTTCTTACTGACATTTTTTAATTCTTAAATTATCCGAACAACTCTATTTCTTGACCTTCAGCTAAGCTAACGATCGCTTTTTTCAACTTATTTGTTTTTCCAGTTTGAAAACCTGTTTTTGTGTAACGAGTTTTCACTTTTGGAGCAGAAACTAAAGTACTAACAGAAACCACAGATACACCGTACGTTTTTTCTACAGCTTCTTTGATTTGAATTTTGTTAGCTTTTGTGTCTACATAAAACGAATATTGCCCTAATAACTCACTGTTATTTGTAGCTTTTTCTGAAATTACTGGTTTAATTATGATTCCCATTTTCTTCGTCTTATTTTGTTAAATTTTCTTGAACTGTTGCTAAAGAACCTTCTAAAAATACGATTTGAGAAGCATTGATTAAATCAAATACATTTAATTCCTCAGTTGTAACAACTTTAACTTTTTGCAAGTTACGAGAAGATAAATATACATTGTTATTAGACTCTCCTAATACGAATAAAGATTTTGTGTTCTCTAATCCTAAATCAGCTAAAACTGTTTTGAACTCTTTCGTTTTTGGAGCTTCAAATGAGAAGTTCTCAACAACTTTGATTTCGTTCTCAGCTAATTTTTGTGATAACACAGATTTTTTAGCTAATCTCTTTTGTGCTTTATTTAATTTGAAAGAATAGTTTCTTGGACGTGGCCCAAAAATTCTTCCTCCTCCTCTAAACACTGGAGATTTAATAGAACCTGCACGAGCTGTACCAGTTCCTTTTTGTTTTTTGATTTTACGAGTAGATCCCGCAATCTCAGCTCTTTCTTTTGCTTTGTGAGTTCCTTGGCGTTGAGCTGCTAAATATTGCTTAACTTCTAAGTACACTGTGTGTGTAGAAGGCTCAATTCCGAAAACTGCCTCGTCTAAAGATACTGTTCTTCCAGTTTCTTGACCTTTGATGTTTAATACTACTACTTCCATCTTCTAACGATTACGTATGAATTTTTAGGACCTGGGATAGCACCTTTAACAATTAAAAGATTTTTCTCAGTATCCACTTTAAGTACTTTTAAGTTCTGAACAGTAACTTGTTTACCACCCATTCTTCCAGCCATACGCATTCCTTTGAATACACGAGATGGATCTGAACCAGCACCGATAGAACCTGGAGCTCTTAAACGGTTATGTTGACCGTGTGTAGCTTGACCTACTCCACCGAAACCATGACGTTTAACTACACCTTGGAAACCTTTTCCTTTTGAAGTACCTGTAACACTTACAAATTCTCCTTCGTTGAATAACTCAACGTTAACTTCTCCTCCTAATGTTAAAGAGTTTACGAATTCTTCACCGTAAAACTCAACTAACTTACGTTTTGGAGTAGTTCCTGCTTTTTTAAAGTGACCTTTTAAAGCATTAGTCGTGTTTTTTTCTTTTGCGTCATCGAAACCAAGTTGAGCAGCAACGTACCCATCTTTCTCTACGGTTCTGACTTGAGTAACCACACATGGCCCAGCTTCTACGATAGTCACAGGAATATTTTTCCCGTTCTCATCAAATAAGCTAGTCATCGCGATTTTTTTACCAATGATACCTGACATTTGATTAAAATATGTTAATAATTTGTTTATTATTTTAGAGAATGTGCACTTTCGAACACTAGAGATCTTCTCTAAAATTAGCATGCAAATGTAAGAATTATTTTGTAAACCACAAACTTTCAATTAATTATTTTTCAAAAGATTACAAACCGAGAAAAACAATGTTAAAAACTGATTCCAAATATATCTTACAAAAAAGCCTCGAGATGTGCACGTCTCGAGGCTTATATTTATTTAAAGCGTTGTTTAACTACACTTTAATTTCTACTTCAACACCACTAGGTAATTCTAATTTCATCAAAGCATCAACTGTTTTAGATGAAGATGAATAGATGTCTAATAATCTTTTGTGAGCTGATAATTGAAATTGCTCACGAGATTTTTTGTTTACGTGTGGAGATCTTAAAACTGTAAAGATTCTTTTGTGAGTTGGTAATGGAATAGGACCATTCACAACAGCTCCTGTCGCTTTAACAGTTTTTACGATTTTTTCAGCTGATTTATCAACTAAAGAATAATCGTAAGATTTTAATTTTATTCTAATTTTTTGACTCATTTTTCTTGAATTAAGCGTTACCTTTTGCTTTAGCGATTACAGCTTCAGCCACGTTTGTTGGCGCTGGAGCATAGTGATCGAATTCCATAGTCGATGTAGCACGACCAGAAGATAATGTACGTAATGATGTTACGTATCCGAACATTTCTGCTAATGGAACCATAGCTTTAATAACTTTTGCGTTATTTCTATCATCCATACCAGAAACTTGTCCACGTCTTCTGTTCAAGTCACCAACGATGTCACCCATGTTTTCTTCTGGAGTTAAAACCTCTAACTTCATGATAGGCTCTAAAATTTGAGCACCTGCAGCTTTAGCAGCAGCTTTGTAACCCATTTGAGCAGCTAACTCGAAAGATAATTGGTCAGAATCCACAGGGTGGAAAGATCCATCTTTTAAAGTAACTTTTAACGAATCCATTTCGAATCCTGCTAAAGGCCCATTCTTCATTGCAGCTTTGAAACCTTTTTCAATAGAAGGGATAAATTCTTTTGGAACGTTACCACCTTTAATCTCAGAAACGAATTCTAAACCTGTTTTACCTTCATCTGCTGGTCCCATTGTGAAAACGATATCAGCAAATTTACCACGTCCACCAGATTGTTTTTTGTAAACTTCACGGTGATCTGCTGGTCTTGAGAATGATTCTTTGTACTCTACTTGAGGCTCACCTTGGTTAACCTCTACTTTGAATTCACGTTTTAAACGGTCAACGATGATGTCTAAGTGTAACTCACCCATACCAGAAATAACTGTTTGACCTGAAGCCTCATCAGTTTTTACTTGGAATGTTGGGTCTTCTTCAGCTAATTTAGCTAAAGCCATACCTAATTTATCAACGTCTGCTTTTGTTTTAGGCTCAACTGCGATACCAATTACTGGATCTGGGAAGTCCATAGACTCTAATACGATAGGTGCTTTTTCATCACATAAAGTATCTCCTGTTTTGATATCTTTGAATCCTACTGCAGCTCCAATGTCACCAGCTTCGATGTATTCGATTGGCTCTTGTTTTTGAGCGTGCATTTGGAAGATACGAGAAATACGTTCTTTATTACCAGAACGAGTATTTAACACGTATGAACCCGCATCTAAGTGTCCAGAATAAGCACGGAAGAAAGCTAAACGACCTACGAATGGGTCAGTAGCAATTTTAAATGCTAATGCTGAGAACGGCTCATCTACAGATGGTTTTCTAGAGATTTCCTCATCTGTTTTTGGATCTGTCCCTGGAATCGCTTCTTTGTCCATCGGAGATGGTAAGTAACGACAAACAGCATCTAACATGAACTGTACACCTTTGTTTTTGAACGAAGATCCACAAGTCATTGGGATGATAGACATATCTAATGTTGCAGCACGTAATGCAGTGTGAACTTCTTCTTCAGTAATAGAGTTTTCGTCCTCCATATACTTTTCTAATAAGTTCTCATCGTATGCAGCAATTTCTTCGATTAATTGACCACGGAATTGTCTTACATCGTCAACCATATCAGCTGGGATTTCAACAACATCAAATGTAGAACCATGATTCTCATCATGCCATACAATTGCACGGTTTTTAATTAAATCTACAACTCCTTTAAAATCTGCTTCGTCACCGATTGGTAAAACGATAGGAACAGCATTTGACCCTAACATTTCACGTACTTGACGACAAACATTTAAGAAGTCAGCTCCTTGACGGTCCATTTTGTTAACGAAACCTAAACGAGGAACTTTGTAGTTATCTGCTAAACGCCAGTTTGTTTCAGACTGAGGTTCAACTCCATCTACTGCTGAAAATAAGAAAACTAAACCGTCTAAAACGCGCAAAGAACGGTTTACCTCTACTGTAAAGTCAACGTGACCAGGAGTGTCGATAATATTAAAGTGGTACCCTTTAGCGTCTGGTAATGGTTTACCTTGTTCTGTTGGGAATGTCCAATCAACTGTAACAGCTGCAGAAGTAATTGTAATACCTCTTTCTGCCTCTTGTTCCATCCAGTCAGTTGTAGCAGATCCTTCGTGAGTTTCTCCTAATTTGTGATTCTTACCTGAATAGAATAAGATACGTTCTGTTGTTGTAGTTTTTCCTGCATCGATGTGCGCAGCAATACCAATATTTCTTGTGTATTTTAAATCTCTTGCCATCGTGTATTAGAATCTAAAGTGAGAGAATGCTTTGTTAGCTTCTGCCATTTTGTGAGTATCTTGACGTTTTTTAACGGCAGATCCTTCTTCTTTAGCAGCTGCAATAATTTCTCCAGCTAATTTTTGAGCCATCGATTTCTCGTTTCTATTACGAGAATATTTGATTAACCATTTCATTGCTGTTGAAATTTTACGATCTGGGCGAATTTCCATTGGAATTTGGAATGTAGCTCCACCAACACGGCGAGAACGTACTTCTACGTGAGGCATTACATTAGATAATGCTTCTTTCCAAATGTCTAATGAAGTTTTTTCAGCATCTTCTTTGCGAGAATCTACGATTTCTAACGCATCATAAAAGATTTTGAATGCTACAGATTTTTTTCCGTCGTACATTAAGTTGTTTACGAAACGAGTTACTAACTGATCATTAAATTTAGGATCCGGAAGTAAAGGTCTTTTTTTAGCTCTTGTCTTTCTCATCTTACCTTAAATTTATTTTTTAGCATCTTTAGGACGTTTCGCTCCATACTTACTTCTACGTTGAGTACGTCCGTTTACTCCCGCAGTATCTAACGCTCCACGTACAATGTGGTAACGCACACCTGGTAAATCTTTAACTCTACCTCCTCTAACCAATACTATCGAGTGCTCTTGAAGATTATGACCTTCACCACCGATGTACGCGTTAACTTCTTTCCCGTTTGTTAATCTAACACGAGCAACTTTACGCATTGCTGAGTTAGGTTTCTTAGGAGTTGTAGTGTAAACACGTGTACAAACACCGCGGCGTTGTGGACATGATTCCAATGCAGCCGATTTACTCTTCTTGGTTAGTTTTTTTCTACCTTTTCTAACTAATTGTTGAATTGTTGGCATACTAATAAATTTCCTTTTAAATTTGGATTAAACCCATTTTTTGGGCATGCAAATCTACAATTAATTTTTCAAAAACAAAATATATTTCGTTTTTTTCTATTGATTTTGATACTTTTAAAAAAACATTTAGAGTTAAATTTACATTAGTAACAATTAATTAACATTAAATATAAATAAAACATAGAATTTTGCACTTTATGTATTTTTAAAACATTTTCATGGAACTCATATTTATCATTATCCTTGTCACAGTCGTTCTATTAGCCATTTTAGACATTATGGTAGGAGTTAGTAATGATGCTGTTAATTTTTTAAATTCAGCGATAGGATCTAAAGCTGCAAGTTTTAGAACAATTATGATAATCGCATCATTCGGTTTACTGATTGGTGCAGTTTTTTCAAGTGGAATGATGGAAATTGCCCGAAGTGGGATTTTCACTCCCTCCATGTTTACATTTTATGATGTAATGATTATTTTCTTAGCAGTGATGATTGCCGATGTTATTCTTTTAGATTTATTTAACTACATTGGTTTTCCTA
Organism: Empedobacter stercoris; assembly: GCF_020281205.1. Lineage (GTDB taxonomy): Bacteria > Bacteroidota > Bacteroidia > Flavobacteriales > Weeksellaceae > Empedobacter > Empedobacter stercoris. Next base: position 127,900 of record NZ_JACXZC010000002.1, on the reverse strand, counting down.
CTTCAACAACCGTTTCTATTATCTTCGAATTATTAGGCGCTGCAACCTGCTTAGCTTTAATAAAAGTTATTACAAATGACGACTCATTCATTACAATACTTAATTATATCAATACAGAAAAAGCATCTGAAATTGTTTTTAGCATTATACTTTCTGTCTTTTTATCTTTCTTATTAGGTTCGATTATACAATACATCACACGTTTAATCTTTACATTCAACTCAGAAGCTCGCATCAAAAAATATGGAGGAATTTTTGGAGGAATTGCAATTACAGCAATTTCATTTTTCTTATTAATCAAAGGAGCTAAAAACTTAACCTTCTTAAGTGGAGATATTAAAAGTTGGATTTCAGCTAATCAAATTTTATTGATCGGAATTAATTTTGTTTTATGGACAATTGTTTCACAAATTTTAATCTACTTTAAAGTCAATATTTTACGAATCATTATCCTTATCGGGACATTCGCATTAGCTTTAGCTTTTGCTGGAAATGATTTGGTTAACTTTATTGGTGTACCAATTGCCGCTATTCAGTCTTACGATATTTTCACAGCCTCTGGCGTTACAGATCCAACAGGATTTATGATGGGAGATTTAGCAAATAATGATATTGTTGCTCCGCCCTACTATTTAGTAATTGCAGGTCTTATCATGATTGTAACACTTTGGACATCGAAGAAAGCACGAAATGTAATTGAAACAGAACTTAATTTAAGTAAACAAAACGACGGAGAAGAAAAATTTAGACCTAACTTCTTATCACGTGGAATTGTTCGAGCTGTAATTATATTAGGAGGTTTGATTGATAAAATTTTACCTAAATCATTGCAATTAAAAGTAGACAAACGTTTCGAAAATCCGAAAAAAAATCTTTCTATCAAAGATCAAACAACTGATGAAGAAGCTTTTGATATGATTCGTGCTTCAATCAATTTAATTGTCGCTTCAATCTTAATTTCGATCGGAACATCGATGAAGTTACCTTTATCTACAACTTACGTTACTTTTATGGTTGCAATGGGTTCATCATTTGCAGACCGTGCATGGGATAGAGATAGTGCTGTTTTCCGTGTAGCAGGAGTATTCAACGTTATTGGAGGATGGTTTTTAACTGGTATTTCTGCATTCACAATGGCTGCTATTGTTGCCGTAATTATGTTCTTTGGACAAGCGTACGGTATTATCGGAATGATTTTGTTATTAGGATTTATCTTATTCAAATCAAATCAAAGCTACAAGAAAAAGAAGAAGGAAAAAGAGGAAATTATGATCAGTTTTACAGAAGAAGATATTGATTCTATTCAAAAAATCTTTACGAAAAACAAAAAACAGATCAGCAAAGCTTTATCAAAATCAGCATATAGTTTTGAATTAAGTATTCGCGGAATCGAATTTGAAAACCTAACGCACGCAGCAGAAAATAAAAAGAAAATCAAGAAATTAATCAGTTCTATCGAAGAATTAAAATCTAATTTCTATCGTATTTTGCGTGATATGGATAGAGAAAATATTAACTCGTGTAAAGTATTCGTGCAATCTTTTGGCTATTTACAAAATATCACGACGAGTATCAATTTTATCAACACATCCATTCATACCTATATCTATAACAATCATCGTAAGTTAAACGAAGAACAATTAATTGATTTAAAATCAATTAATATTGAGTACAAAAAATTATTAAATCATACTTCTAAGAGTTTTGCGAATAACAATTTGAATGAATTGGAATCATTTGATAATTTGCGCCAATCGATTGACAATAAAATTTCGATTGCATTGAATAATCAAATTGAACGCATACAACAAGAAAACGTCAGTCAAAAAAGTTCGACATTATATTTCACTATCCTTACAGAAGTAGAATATACGGTTGACAGAATCGAAAAAATAGTTCGTTTATATATCGATATTGACAAACAAATTAATGACTAATAAGTTAAATGATTTAAACCATATTAATTTTACATTAACTTAACATTAATTACTTTAATTTTGCACCTCAAAACATTATTTAAATGTCGGTAAACTCATTTTTCAAATTATTTACTCCAAAGGATAAGGTATTTTATCCTTTGTTTGAGGAGGCTTCAAAAAGTTTAATCAAATTAGCTGAGTTGTTACATGAATGTGTAAATGCTCCAATTGAGGAACGCGAAGATTACATTGCTCAAATATCTAAAATCGAAAGTAAAATTGAATATTTAACTCAAAAAACAAATATAGAGTTAAGCAAAAATTTTATTACTCCTTTTGACAGAGAAGATATTTACCAATTGGTAAAATCGATTGATTATGTTGCTGACAATTTGAATGGCGCAGCAAATCGCATCAATATTTATCAAGTTGATAAAATCACGAAGTCTATTCGTAAAATTACGGCTGTTAATTTAGAAGCTTGTCAATTAATCGGTGAAGGAATCGAGCAGTTGAAAGATTTGAGAAACGTGAATCGTATTTACGAAATTTGTGAACGTATCAATAAGTTAGAAAACAAATCTGATCGTATTTTTGATAAAGCAGTACAAGAAATTTTCGAAAACGAAACAGATGTTAAAAACATCATCAAATACAAAGAGGTTTTATCTTCTTTAGAATCTGCTACAGATAAATGTAAGAGTGTTGCAAATGTATTAGAAGCAGTAGCAGTTAAACATTCGTAAAATTAAATCTTAAACATTAAGATATGACTGAATTTTTCACAGCGTTTTCGAGCATGCTCACGTCTACGCCAGGAATCTTATTGATTACTATTATCTTCTTAGCATTTGTTTTTGATTATATTAATGGTTTTCATGACGCTGCAAATTCTATTGCGACAATTGTTGCAACTAAGGTTTTAACCCCTTTCCAAGCTGTTTTATGGGCTGCTGTATTTAACTTTGCTGCCTACTTTATTTCAGTTTATTGGATTGGAGAATTTAAAATCGGTAATACGATTGCTAAATCAGTAAATGAGAACTTTATTACTTTAGAAGTTATTCTTGCTGGAATTATCGCTGCCATTTCATGGAATCTTTTGACTTGGAAATTCGGTATACCATCTTCTTCTTCTCATACATTGATTGGAGGATTTATTGGTGCTGCACTTGCGCACGCAGGAGGTTTTTCAGCAGGCGGAGAAGATGTGATTGTTTACAAAAAAGTAATTCCAATTATTTGCTTTATCGTTTTAGCACCTTTAATCGGTATGATTATCGCATCGATTTTAACCATTCTTACACTTCATATTTGTAAAAAAGCAAAACCCGCAAGAGCTGAATGGTGGTTCAAGAAATTACAATTAGTCTCTTCTGCCCTATTCTCTTTAGGACACGGTATGAATGATGCGCAAAAAGTAATGGGTATCATTGGAGCTGCAGTGATTTTTTACCATATGAATGTGGATTTTGATCCAGAATACATGCAAGCTGAAGATAAATTTCAGTATTTTGTTGCGCATTGGGGATGGGTTCCTATTACATCTTTTATCGTAATCGCTTTAGGTACGATGGGTGGAGGATGGAAAATCATCAAAACAATGGGATCTAAGATTACAAAAGTTACACCATTAGAAGGTGTAGTTGCTGAAACTTCTGGTGCAATGACACTTTACATTTCTGAACATTTCGGAATCCCAGTTTCTACAACACATACCATCACAGGATCTATCATTGGTGTTGGTTTAACAAAACGTGTTTCTGCAGTACGTTGGGGAGTAACAATTAGTTTACTTTGGGCATGGGTACTAACCATTCCAGTTTCAGCGCTATTAGCTGCATTAATTTACTACGTTGTCACATTATTTATATAACACATTATATTTCTAAAGGAGCTTAAAATTAAGCTCCTTTTTTATTTAAAATATTTTTACAAAATCGACATTTTAAAATTAAGAAATTGTTAAATTTGCGCAATGCAACTAACTGTATTATTTATCATTATCGGCTTAGCCATTTTATTTGATTTCTTGAATGGTTTTCATGATGCCGCAAACTCTATTGCAACAGTCGTTACAACTAAAGTACTCACTCCAATTCAAGCAGTTATTTGGGCTGCATTTTTCAACTTTGTTGCCTTTTTCATAGCAAAATATATCATCGGAGAATTTGGAGTCGCAGATACAATCGCTAAAATTATTAAAGAAGATGTCGTTGTAGCATTTGGATCTAATCCATCTGTTGTCGTTATGGCCGCACTATCTGCTGCAATTACTTGGAATATTTTAACATGGAAATTAGGTATTCCTTCCTCTTCCTCGCATACGTTAATTGGAGGATTAGCTGGAGGTGCTTTAGCTGCAACTGGTTTCGATTTTTCAGCTGTTAACAGTACAATTATTTTAACCATAATTGCTTTCATCTTTGTTGCACCGATTATTGGTTTAATTGCCGGAAACGTAATTTACATTATCACACTTAATCTTTGTAGAAATGCTAAACCACATAAAGCTGATGCATGGTTCAAAAAATTGCAATTGCTTTCTTCTGCTATGCTAAGTATTGGTCATGGATTAAATGATTCGCAAAAAGTAATGGGAGTAATCACGTTCGCTTTACTTGCAAACCAAACTGCCATTGCAAATACTGATATGAATGACTGGGTTTTGAATGATATCTTTCATTGGAAAGATTGGTTCATCACTTCAAGTAGTACTGATATTCATGATTGGGTGCCAATTTTATGTTTCTCCGCAATCGCTTTAGGAACATTAGGAGGAGGAATGAAAATTCTTAAAACAATGGGTAACAAAATTACAAAAATAACCCCTATCGAAGGTTTTACTGCACAAACAGCTTCAGCAATTACATTATTCTTTACAGAACACATCAAAATGCCTGTATCAACAACACACGTTATCACAGGCTCTATCATTGGTGTTGGAATGGTGAAAAGAGTTTCTGCTGTTCGTTGGGGTGTAACAATAAGTTTACTTTGGGCTTGGATTTTGACAATTCCTGTTTCTGCACTTATAGCAAGTGGTTTTTACTACTTATTCTCATTATTTTTCTAAAAACAATAATTTAAAACATAATAAAATAGGCTGCCAATTTGGGCAGCCTATTTTGATTTAATTAATCATCATCTTCAGAGATATTTTTTATTTTATCTTGAAGAATAGGATAATTTTCAAACATTATTTCTTTGATTGTACTATCCATATTCAAAGCATTTCGTAATGCTTCATTTCCTAATTGCTCCTCATCAATCAAATAATAAACATTACTTAATTGATAGAAAAATTCGGCACGGTTAAAATTCTTCAAAGCACCTATTAATAAAATCTCAATTGCTTGTTCATATTCGCCAATTGCAATTAAAGTTTCTACATACGCAAACCATGTATTAAAAACAAGAGGTTTTAGTTCAACTAATTTTGCTAAACATCTTACTGCTTCCTCAAACTTCATTTGTTTCAAGAAATAATAAACTGAATTGGTGTAATATTCAGAATTATCGTCACTTAATTCAATGGCGCGTTGAATGTAATATTCTGCTCCATCCAAATTTCCCATCTTATCATACAAAGCGGCAGATTTTGCCCAAGCTTTATCCAATTGTGGATCTTCTTTTATCGCAATATGATAGGCTTTTAGGGCTTTTTGAGGTTTTTCTAATTTCTCGTATAATTCACCAATTTTAAAATACGTCACAGCTGGAAAATCATCAAATTCTAAAGTTTCTTCTAATATCTCAATAGCTTTATTGAAATTTTTCAATTCCTCATAAGAAAGCGCTTTATTCGCATGACCAGCTATAGAACTTGGATTTATTGCAATCACATAATCTAAAGCATTTATGGCTTCTTTATACATTTTTTTGTGATTATACAACATACCAAGTTGCAACCAAGCAACTTCTGAATAAGGGTTATCATCGATAAAATCCTGCAAGAAATCAATGCATTCATCTGGATTATGAATATCTTCGAAACATTGTATGATCGAATAAAAAGAATAATCATTTTCTGGATTAAATTTTAATGCCTTTCTAAATGCGATTAAAGCTGAATAAACCTCATCTAAATTCAAGTATTCATTCCCGATACAATTGCAAATAAAATCTGTTTCTTCGTCATCTATCAACAATGCATCTTCGTAAAAGCCAATGGCTTTTCGAGGCATATTTTTCATTCCCCAAAAACGTGCCTGTACCAATAAATAATCCAATTCATTAGCAGCAACTTCTTCCAGATCTTGAATTAATTTCGCCGAACGTTTCAACTCATTAATCAAAAGTAGATATTCTATCTTCTTGATCTTGATTTCTACATTTTCGGGATGCATTTTTTCTGCGAAATCCAATGCACGTTTGGCATATTCGCTATCATTTACTTCAATGTAGAATTCAATTATTTCAACCAAATCTTCCGAATCGTAATATTTATACTCACGATTCTCAAGCATTTGTTCAAAACGTTCAATCAGTTCGTTATTAAAAAAATCTTCGTCCATAATATCAAACTAATTTACAAAATAAAATGTGCAAAATTCACAACGAATTGTTAGAGTTTTGCACATTTATTAAACAATTAAAACAGATTGTTTTAAATAATATTTTTGATACTTTCGATCATTTTATCTGCTAATTTATTCGCATTTTCTTCTGAAGTACTTTCTGTGTAAATACGAATAATTGGCTCTGTGTTCGATTTTCTTAAGTGAACCCATTCGGTTGGAAAATCTATTTTAACACCATCAACAGTGTTGATTTCTTCATTTTTGTAAACTTCTTGAATCTTCATTAACAATTCGTCTACGTTAATTTCTGGAGTTAATTCGATTTTCTTTTTTGCCATAAAATAAGCAGGATAAGATGCTCTCAATTCAGAAACTGGAATATTTCGTTCAGCTAAATGTGTCAAGAATAAAGCGATACCAACTAAAGAGTCGCGTCCGTAGTGTAATTCTGGATAAATAATTCCTCCGTTACCTTCTCCGCCAATTTTAGCTTCAACATTTTTCATCTCTACCACAACATTCACTTCTCCAACTGCTGAAGGTGAATATTTTTGACCATATTTCTCCGTCACATCGCGTAAAGCACGAGAAGAAGATAAATTAGAAACCGTTGCTGAAGGTGTTTTGGACAATACATAATCTGCCACTGCAACCAATGTATATTCTTCACCAAACATTTCACCCTTTTCATCTATAATCGCCAAACGATCTACATCTGGATCAACCACAATTCCAAAATCTGCTTGTTCATCAACCACCTTTTGACAGATATCGCCTAAATGTTCTTTTAACGGTTCTGGATTGTGTGGAAAATGTCCGTTTGGTTCACAATACATATCGTAATGAATCACTCCTAAGCGTTGTAACAACTTGGGAATTGCTATTCCTCCAGTCGAATTTACTGCATCAATTGCAACTTTAAAATTTTTGTTACGGATAGCTTCTGCGTCAACTAAAGGTAAAGATAAAATTTTCTCGATATGTAAGTCAATTGCATCATCAAATGTTTCGTAAAATCCTAAATTATCGACTTCTGCAAATGTATAATCGTCTTTATCAGCAAAAGCTAAAATTTGTGCACCATCTTCAGCAGAAACAAATTCACCTTTGGCATTTAACAATTTCAAAGCATTCCATTCTTTTGGATTATGAGAAGCTGTTAAGATTATTCCTCCATCTGCGTGTAAATGTGTTACCATTACTTCGACTGTCGGGGTAGTAGACAATCCTAAATCAACGACATTTATACCCAATCCCTGTAAAGTAGAACAAACTAATTGAGAAACCATTTGACCTGAAATACGAGCATCACGGCCAACAATCACTTTGTACTCTGATTGAGTTGATTGATTTTTTAACCATGTTCCGTAAGCAGCAGCAAATTTTACTGCATCAATGGGCGTTAAGTTATCTCCTGGCTTTCCTCCGATTGTTCCACGAAAACCCGAAATTGATTTTATTAAAGACATATAATTTATTTTATAAGTAATACAAAAATACAAAAAAGTTTTCTTATCTTTTTGGAACGATTTTAGTTAAGTTTTACTTAACATTATTTTACAACCTTTAAAAATATTATTAATTAATTATGATGACAACTTCATTTATTATGTTGACTATTACAGGAGTTTAGAGCTTCTTAGTTTACCTTGTTTTCGGGCTTATTTATGCAGGAATTGCAAAAGCCATCATGCCAGGAAAAGATCCAGGAGGTTTTTGGGTAACAGCTTTAATTGGTATTGTTGGTACTTATTTAGGAGCTTATATGCGAACTATATTAGGAATTTCTCATGATGGAGAAATAAGTTTCTTTAATCCATTTGATTGGATGTTCTCTATTTTAGGAGAGTTGATTTTACTATTTATTTGGAAAAAATTTTTAGCACCAATGTTTAATAAATAATTCGTTATTCTTTATAAAAAAAATCCTTTCGCAGTTTTGCGAAAGGATTTTTTTTATGTTTATTTTACAATGGAAGAATTGTTTTTTCGTACTTCTGATTAATCATAATAGCCGATGCTTCGTAAAAAGCTATAAATCCACAAATAATTCCAGTCCAACCAGCAAAATTTAGAATAGCTTCGTCACCCGTAAAGTTTGCAGCAGCCAATAAAAAGAATAATAAGGTTAATGATCCAAATAGTAATTTACCAACCAAACTACCTTTTAACGTTTGTAAAAAATTAATTAATGTAAAAAACCCCCACATTCCTAAATAGCAACCCATCGAATTTCCGTCGGCTTTTTCCACTCCAAACATTGGTGCTAACCAAGTAAAAACAAGTGATAACCAAAATGCTCCATAAGACATAAAAGCAATGCTACCAAAGTTATTTCCTTTTTTCCATTCCATCACTCCAGCTACAAACTGCGCTCCGCCTCCAAAGAAAACTCCCATTCCCATGATCATACTATTGACGGGAAAAAAACCTGCGTTATGAATATTTAGTAAAATTGTAGTCATGGCAAATCCATACAAACCAAGCGGTCCAGGATTTGCTGTTTGGTCTTTAATTGAGTAAATATTATTCATCTTATTTATTATTTAAAGACAATAATAATCTGAAAATAATAAATAAAAAACATTTTATTCAAAAAAAGTGTATTTTATACACTACAAACATTTCAAAAAGACACTAACCATTTTATTAACAATAGATTAACTATACAAAAACCTTACTGTCTTTAATGAATAAAAAATCCGTTAATTATTATTAACGGATTTTTAGAATGATCTTTTAGAAATTATTATTTCTTTTTATTTTTTTGTTGTTGCTCTTGCATCTCTTGAGCTTGCTTCATCATTTCTTGCATACGAGTAGCAAATTTACCTTGTTTTTTAGGTTTGGTTTTATTCGTTTCAATAATTTGATGAATTTTTGCTTCATGAATCATAAACCTCTTAATGTATAAGACGATAAAGATGTTAATCGTATTAGAAACTAAATAATACCATGATAGTCCAGAGGCGTAATTATTAAGGAATACAAAGAAGAAAACTGGCATTACATACATCATATATTTCATGAATTGCATATTTGGCATTCCTTCTTGTTGTGGCATTTGGAAGTTGTCCATAGATCCTGATACTTTAAAATAAACCATCATTGCAACGATATATAATAAAGCAAATACACTTAAGTGACCATTTAAGAACGGAACCCATTCTGGCAAACTGATGATATCATCATAAGCTGTTAAATCTTCTACGAACCAGAAAGGAGCACCTCTTAAGTCGATTAAGTTTGGGAAGAAACGGAACAACGCATAGAAAATAGGAATTTGTAGTAAAGCTGGTAAGCATCCTGCTAATGGATTAATTCCTGCATTACGATAAATAGCCATCGTTTCTTGTTGTTTCTTCATTGCATCTTTCGGATCTTTGTATTTTTCGTTGATTTCATTCAATTCAGGACGAACAACTTTCATCAATGCTGATTGACGGTATTGTTTGTACATAATTGGAGATAAAACCAATTTCACAACGATTGTCATCAAGAAGATTACCCATCCGTAAGTGATTCCTACAGAAGCTAACCATTTGAAAATATTCAAGAAGAAATATTTATTCAACCAACCAAATAATCCCCAACCAAAATCGATTAAGTTTTGGAATCCTTTGTCGTTGTAATCTTTCAACATTTTATAATCCAATGGAATAAAATCCCATGTGAATTTTGAATTGATTTCACTATTTTTTAAATCGATTTGAGAACTTAAATTGTAATGTTTACTATACGTTAAGTCTTCTTCAGCCGAATTGATAGATCCACCTTTTGTATTCTTGAACCCTTCGTCATTAGATAAAACTGTCGCAAAGAATTGTTGTTTATTTGCTACCCAAGAAATTGCTTCCTCTTCTTGCCATTCATCAGCTCCAAATAATTCGTATTCGATGTCTTTGTTTCCTTTGAACTGAAAATAAGTATGTGACCAATATTTCTCTTGATCTTTCCCTTTCTCTGTACTGAAACCGTCCATCGTCCATGCTAAATCGACTTTATTTTCTGAAGTAATATTAGATAAACCTTGAGTTTTTACTTCAAAATCAATCCCATAAGAATCGCCTAATGTATAGATGTATTGAATTTGACTATTTTCCGCATTGGCTGTAAACGTCACAATTGTATTGTTCGCATTTTTTTGCACCTGTGGTACAAATACCAAATCCGAAACATTAAGAACAGCTCCTTGTTTCGTTTTGAATGATAAGTTGAATTTACTTGATCCATTTTTTACTAAATGTAAAGGATCTTTGTTTCCATCTTTTTTCGCATCAAAAGCATCATAACCGATAATTTGAACATCAGCAATCTGAGCTCCTTTTGGCGAAAACTTAACTTTAAGTTTATCATTACTCACTTCAACATCTTTTGCTAATGTAGGATCTACAGTTTGAAAAGCTTGTGTTGTAGCTGTTTTGTTTAATTGTTCCTGTTTTTTTGCTTGCTCTTGCTTTTGGACTAATTCTTTCTTTTGAGCTTCGACTTGTTCTTCCGAAGGTCTGTTAAGATAATAGAATACGCCAAAAAGAATAGCAATTAAAATAAAACCAATCGTTTGGTTAAAATCAAATTTTTTCTCTTGTTGCATTTAATAAATCATTTTGTTTATTCAATAAAGAAGCTTCGATAAAACTTATAAATAAAGGATGTGGCGAAGCAACTGTACTTTTATATTCCGGATGGAATTGTACACCAATATAAAATGGGTGTTGATTATGTTCTAAAATTTCTACTAATTCTGTTTCTGGGTTTTTACCAACTGGGATAAAATTATGTTCAACAAATTCATCATAAAATTCGTTGTTAAATTCATAACGATGACGATGACGCTCTAAGATTTCTTCAGAATTATAAATTGCTTTGATTTTTGAATGCTCAGCTAATTCACATTTCCAATTTCCTAAACGCATTGTTCCTCCTTTATCCGATACATCTTTTTGATCTTCCATCAAACTAATGACTGGATAAGGCGTTGTTAAATCCATTTCTGCTGAATCTGCTTTTTCGTAACCTAATACATTACGTGCAAATTCGATTGCCATAATTTGCATTCCCAAACAAATTCCTAATGTTGGAATATTATTTCTTCGTGCATAATTTGCAGCAATTATTTTACCTAAAATTCCACGATCTCCAAAACCTGGTGCAATCAAAATTCCTGCAACACCTTTCAGTTGCTCGCCAACGTTGTCTTCTGTAATTTCTCCAGAATACACCCAACGAACTTTTACACTTGTTTCACAAGTTGCTGCAGCATGTACAAACGCTTCTGTAATTGATTTATAAGAATCATGTAACGAAACATATTTACCTACTAAAGCAATTTCAATTTCGTTTTTAGGATTTTTATGGTTTGATAAGAATTTGTTCCAAACTGTAAAATCTGGTTCTTGATCAGTTGGCAAATCTAAGCCTTTTAAAACAACTTCGTCAAAATTTTGTTCATGTAATAAAAATGGAACCTCATAAATTGTGTCTGCATCCATACTTTCGATTACGTTTTCTTTGCGAACATTACAAAATAATGCCAGTTTAGCTTTGACATCTTTTGGTAAATGATGTTCAGTTCTTGTCACTAAAATATTGGCATGAATACCATTTTCCATTAAAGTTCGAACAGAATGTTGTGTTGGTTTTGTTTTCAATTCCCCTGCAGCAGCTAAATATGGTACTAATGTTAAGTGAATTACTGAAGAGTTATGTTCACCTAATTCCCAAATTAATTGTCGAATTGTTTCGATATATGGTAAAGATTCTATATCACCCACTGTACCTCCAATTTCAGTAATGATGATATCGTAATCACCTGTATTACCTAATAATTTGATACGACGTTTGATTTCGTTTGTGATATGAGGAACAACTTGAACTGTTTTTCCTAAATAATCTCCACGACGTTCTTTTTCTATAACTGTTTGATAAATACGACCTGTAGTAACTGAATTAGCACGAGATGTAGCGCGGTTCAAGAAACGCTCATAATGTCCTAAATCTAAATCGGTCTCTGCACCATCTTCCGTCACGTAACATTCTCCATGCTCGTAAGGATTAAGTGTTCCTGGGTCTATATTGATATAAGGATCTAATTTTTGAATTGTCACTCTATATCCTCTAGCTTCTAATAGCATTCCTAATGAAGAAGCTACGATTCCTTTTCCTAACGACGATGTTACTCCTCCGGTAACGAAAATGTACTTTGGTGTCTTGTTTGTTTCCATTGAATTCTTTAAATCAATGGTTGCAAATTTATGAATAAATAATGGGGTAAAAAAAAGTGGGAGTGAAATTTAGAGAAATAAAAATAGGCAAGCGATCTACATCACACCGCTACGACCGTATACCTTTGCTACGTTCCCGTCCTGGAGGATTCAACAGGAGCTGGTTGTGTAGGACTTGCCTGATGCAAAGGTAAGAATGTTTTGATAAAATAAAAGTATTTTGAAGATTTTTTTTCTTCGTTTAACAATCGAAAGAACATTTCGTTTTCATTATGAATAAATTATATTAGAAAAAAAAATTACTTTTAACGAAGAAGATCAACCAATTCTTCTTGATTTTGAAGAATACATTTATTTATTTTTTTTTGTTTATTATAAAAAACATAAGTCATAAGAATCAAAATAAAAAGAGAAAAAACACCAACTAACTGGGCATTGAACAATGTTTTCTTGGTACTAACTTTGGCTTCGTGATTTAAAGATTGAACTGCTATACTAATGGTTTTGTTCTCGGAATTCAACACTTTTTTAGCATACAAAGTACTCAAGCTATCTGCTTTCTCGAATTGCTTCCATTCTTGTTGTGCAATACTATTCAACCCTATTAAACTATAGATATTTCGTTGCAAAACAGAATCATCAATATCACCCAATACAATTAATGCTTCATTCAGCTTTTTATTTGATGTTTCATAATTATTTAATTTAAAATAATATTCTCCTAACCCCTTTAAAAAATAAGCAATCAAGATTTTTGTAGCTGTTAATTTTGATAATTCGTAAGATGTGATAAATGATTTTTCAGCGGCATTCAAATCTGTTTTTAAATAACAATATCCTAAATTATAATAAATAACACTTTTATTAGAATTTGCAACAAAACTATTCTCTATTTCATTATAACTCCTAATGGCTTTGTTAAAATAATTTATTGCGCTATTGGTATTATTCAGATCTTTAAAAATCAACCCTCTTACGGTGCAATTATAGGCAACCGATTCTAATTTTTCCTGTTTATTTTCTAAATTCTGAATTGTTTTCTCAGCTTCATTCAAGTAAACAAGCGATTTATCATACAACTTTAAACTATGATAAATAGATGAAATCCGATGAAACGCAGCTACTTTTTGTCCTTTATTTTCTAAAACATTAACCAATTCATAGGTTTTATTCAAATGTTCCAATGCTTTCTCATTGTCTCTTAAATTAGAATATGCAGTAGATTTTAAAATGTAAATATCAACCAGCTGTTTAGCATTTATGTTTGATTGAGTTATCAAAACATCGATTTGTTTTATTGCTTGTTTTGGGTATTTATAAACATTTGTCTTGGCTTCTTCGTAAAGATTTTTAATTTTAATCGAATCACTTTGCGCAAAACCAATAAAACTACCATACAACATCAGCCACATCAATAGTATTTTTCTCATAATTCTGCTGTTCGACTTAAAGTGTTAATGAAAAGTGTTGGTGTAGTTCCTGTAAAAGTTTTAAATGCAGACACAAAACTACTGTGCGAAGAAAACCCCGCTTCTTCCGCTAAATAACTGATTTTATAATTCAAATAATTAGAATCGGTTGTCAACTTATTCAGTATATATTTTATTCTAAGTTCGTTTATATAAGTGTTGAAATTCTTTTTCTTATGACGATTAATCACCTCACTCAGATATTTTGTATTGGTATCAAGTTTAGATGCAACAAGCCTTAACGAAACATTTTTGGATAAAAATTTATTCGTTTTCTCAAAAGAATCTAACTTTTGCAAAAGCGCGTATTCTTTATCTTTAGACAACAAATCTGTTTTTTGCGAATATTTAGTTTCCAAATCAGCTTGTACAACTTCATTTTTAGATTCTTTTATGGTTTGTAAAATTGTAGTAACAACACCTAATTTTTCCTTTTTTTTGTTCAGAATATAACCATAAATAAGGATAGTTAAGAATAACACAACAAAGGAAAAAATGATAAGTCTTTGTAATAAATCTTCTGTTTTTTGCTGCTTTAATTGGATTATTTTTGATTGATGATAAAAAATTTCATTATTAATTTTCTGATTCATCAATAAATTCAACGTAGAAATGGAGTCATACTTTTCGCTATAATAATTAATTTCGTGAATAGAATGAGTTGCTAAATACAAGCTTCCCAAATTGTAATAAACATCGTTAATTAAATAAGGATGATTTAATTTCTTGGCCAAACTCAACGCAATTTTATAATGATTTAGCGCTTTATCTGTCTCCCTTTTATCAAAGTACAATTCTCCCAAATACAATTCTATTCTTGTTTTAAAATACAAACCAAGTGCATCATTTTGATTCAGATTTTGAAGTAATTGAAAGGCTTTATCATATTGATGATTTTTAAGATAAGCCTTTGACAAAATAAGTTTTTCCTCAATCGTCAATTTTTTTTTACCTAAAAACGTTTCAATACATTTCCCAAAATTTCCTTGATTAAAAAATTGTGAAGCCTTTATTGAAATTCCATTCTCTGAATGATTTTCAGCAATATATTTTTCAGAAAAATCATATAAATGATACTGTTGATAGATTCAATTCTGAATCATCAATTAGCTTTATATTCGATGTTTTTAATGCTTCCAGATTAGCAAGAGCAGCATTTTCTAAAGCTTTATCATTTTTCCCAGCATAAAAATGACCATAAGCTAAAAGCAGATAAGTTTCGGCAATATTTTTTTTATTATCCAAATTTCGAATCAAAAACTCTGCATTCGAAATAACTTCTGAAGGATTGTTGTATAAAACAGAATTATAATCATGTAAATATTCGTCTAAAGGCATCGTTTTATCATTCACTTCTACTATTAATAGAGACGAAGTGATGAGAGATACAGCTAAAAAAATATTTAAATAATGAAATCATTTACAAACAAAAATAATTTATTTCTTAATATAAATTACCTTTTAAATCATACAAAATAAACTATCATAGAATAAAGGATATATTTATCTTTGCAAAATGATTAGTTTTAATAAAATTTTCAAAAATTCATTAGTGCTGGCGGGAATTACCTTAGTATTGTTTTTTGCACTATACTTTTATTTCTCTCTTAACGGAACCGTTTCTGTACAAGATTATTACACCTACAGCTTCATGATTTGCTGTTTCGTAGTATTACCATTGTATGCAGTATACTGTTTCTTCACTATTTTCAATTTATCAAGAGCGAAAGCTAAAAATCATCAAACTTCAGAAGATTTAATGACCTTTAAAGAAGGATTCAAGATTGGTTTTTACACCATCTTCTTTGGTGGAATCATTAGTTTGATTGTCATCTTTGTATTTTTTAATACGTATGGTGAATGGGCTCAAGATAGTTTGAAACAAGGATTATTAGACACTTTTACATCAAATATGTCTGATCCTAAAATCGCAAAAGATATCGAAACATTTAGAAATTCAGATGATTATAAAACATTAAATTTATTTACTGTTAAAAACTTTTTTGGATTATTCTCAATTTTCTTATCTTTCTACATTGCAATTTCAGCAATGTTTTCACAATTCTTAAAAAAACGTGTTTTTTAACATATGAATATTTCAGTTGTTGTTCCTTTGTTGAACGAACAAGATTCCTTAGAGGAATTATTCTACAGAATCAAAAAAGTCTGTGAGCAGAATGATTTTACATTCGAAGTTATTTTCGTTGATGACGGAAGTACAGATGATTCGTGGCAAATTATCGAATATATTGCCAACTTCAATCCTGAAGTAAAAGGAATTAAATTCCGTAAAAATTATGGAAAATCTCCTGCATTAAGTGCTGCTTTCAAAGAAGTAAAAGGCGATGTTGTGATTACGATGGATGCCGATTTACAAGATTTTCCTGAGGAAATTCCGTCGTTATACAAAATGCTTAAAAATAACAAAGCAGATATTGTATCGGGTTGGAAAGAGAATCGTCAAGACAACAAACTGACAAAGAATCTTCCTTCAAAATTATTTAACGGTGTAGCACGCAAAACTTCGGGTGTAAAATTGCACGATTTTAACTGTGGTTTGAAAGCTTATCGTTGGGAAGTAACGCAAAATATCGAGTTGTATGGAGATATGCATCGCTATATTCCTGTTTTAGCTAAAAACGCAGGCTATTCTCGAATTATTGAGAAAAAAGTAAAACATCAAGCGCGTAAATATGGCGTTTCAAAATTTGGTGCAAATCGTTTTGTCAATGGTTTCTTAGACTTGATTACACTATTTTTTGCTTCAAAATTTGGGAATAAACCCATGCATATTTTCGGTTTATTAGGAACTTTGATGTTTATCTTAGGATTTTTTGCCTCTTTTTATTTAGGAATCGAAAAATTATACAAAGTTTATATTTCACATTCTCCTGCAAGATTAATTACAGACAGTCCCTATTTCTACATTTCATTGGTTTTTATGATTTTAGGAACACAGCTATTTTTGGCGGGATTTTTGGGCGAGTTAATTGTTCGTAACAACAGAGAAAAACAATTGTATTTAGTTCAAAAAGAATTGAATTTAAACTAATTAAAACCAACAACTATGAAAAAGATTATTTTATTAGGATTTTTAGGTTTAATTGCCACTTCTTGCTCATCGTCTATTGATGGAGAAGGCGTAGCAACAGCTCAAAAAGAATATACAGCTGACAACATCAAAGATTTGAGCGTTTCATGTAATTGTAATGTTATTTTAGTTCCAGGAAATACAACTGGAGTTAAAGTAGAATCGCACCAAAATATTATCGATAATTTAGAAGTTACAGCAAATAATCAAATGCTTTCAATCAAAGAAAAATCAAATGTAGACCAATACAGCGCTTATGATTTGTATGTTTATGTAACACGTGATTTAGAAAAAATTGATGTGAATAAACAAACTTCTTTGACCACTTCAGGAACATTAAATGTTGATGAATTAGAGATGAATGTCACAGATCAAGCGCGAATAAGTCAAACTTTTTTGATTACCAATGACTTTAATTTAAAAGCGGATGACCAAACTAATATCATGTTAGAAGGAACTGCAGGAACAATGAAAGTAAAAGCGTATGGAGAAGCAAAGTTAGATTTGTTTAAATATGAAGTGAATGAAGCTAATTTCACAACAGACGATAATGCTTTGTTAGATATCAATGCTCGTCAAACATTATATGGTGCTGCAAAAGGAAACTCAATCGTAAATTTCATGGGCGATCCAAACAAGGATACAAAAGTAACTGACCGCGCCCAGGTACTTAAAAAATAAAAACAAGAATGATTTCAAGTTTAGAAAATGCTCAATTATGGCTTTCTGACGCGTACGATGCGGAAACAAGAAAAGCTGTTCAAGATTTAATCGATAACAATCCAACCGAATTAGACGATTCTTTTTACAAAAACTTAGAGTTTGGTACAGGAGGAATGCGTGGAATAATGGGCGTTGGAACAAATCGTTTGAACAAATATACACTTGGTGCCGCCACTCAAGGTTTAGCAAATTATATCAATCAACAATTTCCAAATAAAGAGAAAAAAATAGCCATTGCATACGATGTGCGTCACAATTCGGATACGTTTGCAAAAATGGTTGCTGATGTTTTAACAGCAAACGGAATCAATGTTTACTTATTCGAATCTTTCCGTCCAACACCAGAATTATCGTTTACAGTTCGTCATTTAGGTTGCGATGCAGGAATTGTTTTAACAGCTTCTCACAACCCTCCTATTTACAATGGATACAAAGTATATTGGAATGATGGTGCGCAAATTGTTCCACCACAAGATGGTGAAATTATCAACGAAGTAAACAATGTAAAAGTTGAAGAAATTAAATTTCAAGGAAATGATACCTTATTAACTTACATTGGAAAAGAGATTGACGAAGCCTTTATTGATGCATGTGTAGCAAACGGTAGTTTTACGCAAGAAGGTAAACAAGATATCAAAATTGTATTTACATCTATTCACGGAACTTCTGTTGCCATTACACCAAAAGCGTTTGAAAAAGCTGGTTTCACACAAGTTCATCAAGTAGCTGAACAAGCAATTCCAAGTGGTGATTTCCCTACAGTAAAATCGCCAAATCCGGAAGAACCAGAAGCATTAACTATGGCGGTTGCTTTGGCAAACGAAATCGGTGCTGATGTTGTCATTGGTACAGATCCTGATGCCGATCGTGTTGGTGTTGCAACGCGTAACAATGAAGGTAAAATCGTTTTATTAAATGGTAACCAAATGAATACTGTTTTGGCTTATTATTTATTAGAAAAATGGCAAGAAGCTGGTAAATTAATTGGAAAAGAATTTATTGGTTCAACTATTGTAACGTCTGACATCTTCTATGATATCGCAGCAAAATTCAATGTTAATTGTAAAGTTGGTTTAACAGGTTTCAAATGGATTGCAGATATGATTCGTAAATTCGAAGGCCAAGAAAAATTTGTTGGAGGAGGTGAAGAATCATTCGGATTTATGGTGGGTGATTTTATTCGAGACAAAGATTCAGTTACAACAGCTTTACTGGTTTCTGAAATTGCAGCTGTACAAAAAGCAAAAGGAAGTTCTTTATATAACAAGTTAACTGAAATCTACCTTGAATTAGGAAAAGCATATCAAGAAGATTTAATTAGCATTGTTAAACCAGGAAAAGAAGGTGCTGAATTGATTGCACAAATGATGGTAGAATTCAGATCAAATCCTCCAAAAGAATTGGCCGGTTCTAAAGTTATTCGTGTAAAAGATTTCCAATCTTCAATCGACAAAAATTTAGTTTCTGGAGAAGAGAAAACGATTAATATCCCTCAATCAAATGTCTTAATTTTCTACACAGAAGATGGCAGTAAAGTAGCGTGTCGCCCTTCGGGAACAGAACCTAAAATTAAATATTATTTCTCTGTCAATGCTCCTTTAGCATCGCAAGAAGAATATACAACTGTTCAACAAAAATTATTAACAAAAATTGATTTATTGAAAGTCGATTTCAGTAAATAAATCTCAACTAAAATAATTCAAAAGCCATCTTTTCAGATGGCTTTTTTCATGATTATAAAATAACATGGTATCATTTAAAAAAGAATTAACTTTATGCAACTAAATAAGCCATATGAACTTTGTCGCACACCAATTTTTATCGTTCGGAAATCAATCGCTCCAAATCGGAAATTTACTTGGAGAAATCGTTAAAGGAAATCAATTCATGAATTATGAAACTGAGATTCAGAAAGGAATTTTACTTCATCGATCGATTGATTCATTTACCGATTCGCACGAAATTGTGAAACGAAGCTCGAGTTATTTTCACAACACACAACATAAATTTTCACCGATTATTATTGATGTGATTTACGATTATTTTTTGATTAAACATTGGAATGATTTCTCAGAATTTCCGTTCGAAAATTTTAAAACAAATTGTTATCAACTTTTTGAAGATAAATATCCTTCATTCCCAAAAAAATTACAAGAAATCATTTTTTACCTTTTAAAATATGATTGGTTCGAAAACTATTCAACAATAGAAGGTGTTCAAAAAACTTTGAAAGGAGTTGGAAGTCGAACTAAATTCAAAAATAATTTACATCAAATAATTCCTGAATTTGAACTAAATTATTCAAAATTAGAAAACGATTTTCAGCACTTTTTTCCTCAATTGCAATCGCATTGCAAAAACTTTGTATGTACAGGTTTGTAAGTTTAAATTTGATTTTAAGAATTGGAGAAAATTCATTAGTTTAGAGCTGTAAACAAACAGAAAACCACAATGGATTTAACTTTTAATAAAAGAGAGGATCATAACAAATTATTACTTTCTAAACTGCGTAACAAACTAAATGAAGTTTACCTTGGCGGAGGTAAAAAAAGAATTGATGCGTTGCATAGCAAACGAAAAATGACAGCTCGTGAACGTGTTGACTATCTATTCGACGATAAAAAACCAAGCATTGAAATTGGTGCTTTAACAGGCTATGGAATGTACAAAGAACATGGCGGTTGCCCTTCAGGAGGTGTTGTAGTAAAAATTGGATACATTTCGGGAAAACAATGTATTGTTGTAGCAAATGATGCAACAGTAAAAGCTGGCGCTTGGTTTCCAATTACTGGAAAAAAGAATTTGCGAGCGCAAGAAATTGCCATGGAAAATCGATTACCAATTATTTATTTAGTCGATAGTGCAGGTGTTTATCTACCTATGCAAGACGAAATATTTCCGGATAAAGAAAACTTTGGGCGTATTTTCCGTAACAATGCCATTATGTCTTCAATGGGAATTACACAGATTGCTGCGGTTATGGGAAGTTGTGTTGCTGGAGGAGCCTATTTACCAATCATGAGCGATGAAGCAATGATAGTAGATAAAACGGGTTCTATTTTCTTGGCGGGGAGCTACTTGGTAAAAGCGGCAATTGGAGAAGACATTGACAACGAAACTTTAGGAGGAGCAACAACACATTGCGAAATTTCTGGTGTAACAGATTATAAGGCCAAAGATGATAAGGATGCGTTGGATCGAATAAAATCGATTATAGGAAAAATTGGAGATTACGATAAAGCTGGATTTAATCGAATTAAAGCTGCAAAACCAGCATTAGACGAAAAAGAAATCTATGGCATTCTACCTGAATCTCGTGCCGAACAATACGATATGTATGATATTATTAACCGACTTGTTGATAACTCTGAATTGGATGAATACAAGCCCGATTATGGAAAGTCAATCATTTGTACTTATGCGCGAATTGATGGTTGGGCGGTAGGAATTGTAGCCAATCAACGTAAAATTGTAAAATCTAAAAAAGACGGAATGCAATTTGGCGGTGTTATTTATTCAGATTCTGCTGATAAAGCCACTCGATTTATTGCAAATTGTAATCAAAAGAAAATCCCATTGGTTTTCTTACAAGATGTCACTGGATTTATGGTTGGTTCGAAATCAGAACATGGTGGAATCATCAAAGATGGCGCAAAAATGGTTAATGCAGTATCAAACTCTGTTGTTCCAAAATTTACAATTGTAGTTGGTAATTCTTACGGTGCTGGAAACTATGCCATGTGTGGAAAAGCTTATGATCCACGATTGATTGCTGCCTGGCCATCGGCTCAATTAGCAGTAATGGGAGGTGAACAAGCAGCGAAAGTATTGTTCCAAATCAAAGAAGCTTCATTGAAAGCACAAGGTGTTGAAGTAGATGAAGTGAAAAAACAAGAATTATTAGACGAAATTACGGCAAAATACAACGATGAGACAAGTCCATACTATGCTGCAGCACGTTTGTGGACAGATGGAATTATTGATCCGTTAGATACACGAAAATGGATTTCGATGGGAATTGAAGCAGCGAATCATGCACCAATTGAAAAACAATTTAACTTAGGAGTCATTCAAGTATAATATTACTCTATTTTCAAAAATAAAAGAGAATCCAATTTAGGATTCTCTTTTATTTTTTTATAAGTGTTTGAACCATATAAATTAAATCTTGTTTAAAACTCCAATTCTTCACATAGTCGACATTAATCTTCACTTTATCTGGCCAAAGAACTTCATCATTGTAAGCTTTTGGATTTGTAACATCGGATAAGAGTTCTTCTTCGTGTCGATATTTTAATTGAGCAGGCCCTGTTAAACCAGGTTTTACCTGAAGCATTATCCGATCTTCTCCAACCAATACATCAGCATAACCTTTTACATCAGGACGAGGACCAACGAAGCTCATTTCACCTTTTAGAATATTAATTAACTGTGGCAGTTCATCTAATTTATAATCTCTTAGAATTTTTCCAAATTTTGTAATATGATGTTGATCGGTGGTAATTGTATTTTCAGAAAAACCTTTAATTGTTCTGATTTTGTAAATAGTAAAAAACTTGCCGTTCTTCCCTACTCTTTTTTGAGTAAAAACACCAAATTGATTCGTATCAAAAGAACTTATGATAACTAACAAAACAATTAATCCCACTAAAAAAAATAGTAGGATTAATGCAAGTATATAATCAAATATGTTCTTTAATAACATTTTAATTAAAAAAATTTACTTTTAATACGAGTAGCTAATCGTTTAAGTTTACCAAAGAATGAATTATCAAAATCTTCGTCACCAGCAAAATAGCCATAACCGTAATCATAACCGTAGCCATAACCGTAACCATAGCCATAACTGTAACCCGTTTTGATTTGGAAGTCGTTGAATATAATTCCAACATTCGACACTTCTCCTACATCGTATTTATTCGAAATCGCCGTAATAAAGTTTTTCTCTGAATAATTGTAACGCGTCACATACAATGTACAATCAGCATAACACATCAAATCATAAGAATCTGTTACCAATCCAATTGGTGGCGAATCTATAATCACAAATTCATATTTTTCTTTCAATTCAGCAAACAATTGATCCATTCGTTTACTCAAAATCAATTCAGAAGGATTTGGAGGAATTGGACCAGCTGTAATAACATCTAAATTAGGTAAAATTGTATGTTGTATAATTTTATTTAAATCTAAATAACCTGCTACATAATCTGTTACCCCAACTTTATTGTTGATATTAAAATCATCAAATATTTTTGGCTTACGTAAATCTAATCCAATCAGAATCGTTTTCTTATCCATCGAACCGATTGAGCTGGCGATATTCATCGCGTTGAACGTTTTACCTTCACCTCCAATAAATGAAGTGACTAAAATGGTTTTATTATGCTCGTCGAGTCCTGGATGTTTATATAAATACTTTAAATTCGAACGAATGGATCTAAATGATTCTGAAATTCCAGATTTAGGATTATTGATAACAACTAATGGTGAATTGTCCCCTAACGGACCAACCAAACCAATAATTGGAATATTTGTACGTCCTGTGATATCCTTTAATACACGAACTTTAAAATCTAACAATTCTTTAATCACCACATAAATAAGAGGAATCAATAAACCAATTCCTAAAGCAATCAAGTAATTACGATTTGGATTTGGGTAAATAAATCCTTGACCTTGATTCTTCGCAGGATCAATGATTGTAATATCAGAGACAATAGAGGCTAAAGACAAATCGGTTGTGTTTAACTGATTGATCAACGTAGAATACATTGTACTATTCAACTCAAACCCACGATTTGCTTCCACAAATTCTATTTCTTCGTATGGTAAATCTTTTGCTTTGAATTCAGACTCCGCTAATTTGGCATTAATCATGGACAAATCGGTGTTCAACTTTTGTAAATGCGCATTGACAACATTCGAAATATTGTTTCTTGTTTTCGCTAATTGACGATCTATTTCTCTAATCTCATCCGTATTTGATTTGTAAACCTTAAGCATTTGCTCTCGTTGGTTTTCAAGATTATCCAATTGATCTACATTTGTCATGTAGTACGAAACATCAAGTCCTGCAATATTAAGCGCTATTAAATTATCAACACTACTCGATTTTTTAGGCATTAAACGGTGCAAAGCATTAATTTTCTCTTCTACTTCTATACGTTCTTTATCTAAAGCTGTTAATTTTCCTAAAAGTTCACTTTTCTTTGTATTAAAATTATAAACTCCTGTTTGTTTTTGCAGTTCTTGCAAATTATTCGTTGAACTATCTAACTTTAGCTTTACTGCTGCAATTCTTTCTTGTAAGTATTTTTTGGTCTGATATGCCGATAAATTTCTCTCTGCAAGTTCATTTTCTATTAAAACCTGAATTGAATTATTTAATAAATCGACTGCTTCATTTAAGCTTTCAGCATTTTTAGAAACCGAAATAATACTTGAAATTTTAGATGGATTTGACACACTAAAATTCTTAACCGCTCTAGATGTTGCATCTTTAATAGTCACTAACTTAAATGAAATTGTACTTTCTGAGAACGGTACGTTTGAGCGAGTTAGTTTTATTTTATAGTTTTTTCCAACCATCCATTGATTGTAATAACCAATTTTAGGAAGATTCAAAACATCTGGTTTAATAATACTATCTTTTGTAAATTGATACAACGATCCATTAGCATTTTCAACTTCAAGATAAAATGAATTTTGATCCTTTGGCTTCACTCTTACATCTACGTTTGCAACTTGTTGATGAAATGTATCAATATGCACATGGAATGGTGCATCTAATTTATAAATATTAGATTTTTTTAATCTGCCTTCTTCTGTGTAAAAAATATAGGATTCTGCCTTCTTAACAACTTTTTCATTATGAATACGAGATGTTAAAGTATAAGATAATCCGTCAATTTTGTTGGCATTACCTCCCCAAATGAAGTTAATCGAATTAGATGCCAAAGAATTATTCGCCGAACTATTATCCTTGATTTTAAACGTTGTATTGGCCGAATAAATTTTATTCAGTTTCCAGTTATTTAAATAATAAGCAACTGCTAAAGCAATCAGCATTGATATTATATATAATGGCCACTCATTAAGTAACCTGGGTATAAGCCTTTCTACATCAATAAAGTCAGATTGTTTTTTCTTACTTTTTTGATTATTCGTTGTGTTCGCCATTCTTAAATTTTATCAAAAAATAAATAAACTCCTAAAATAGTTGCAATAGCTCCCATCACTGTTGTAACGACGCTCAGTGGGTTTAGACCAACTCCCCAAACTTTTTCTTTACGTGGATTAACAACAATAATATCATTATTCTGAATCCAATAATACTCTGAATTCATAATAGATTCTTTTGTCAAGTCCACATAAACCTGCTTAGTTCCATCCAAATCTGTTCTGATTATACGAACATTTTTCAGGTCTGCATATATATTATTAGATCCTGTTTTAGCGAAAGCTTCTAAAATGGTTAAATCTCTTTTATTTGCCCGAAATGTCCCTTGACTAACTTCACCCACTATAGTATATTCTATACCTGCTAAATTTACATCTATAAAAGTTCCTTTCTCATCATAAATTTTATAAAATTCATCTTGAATTATCTTACGAACCTGTTCTATAGTGAACCCTTCTACATGTATATTCCCAATTCGAGGTAATTCTATGTTTCCATCTTTTCTGACTAATACACCTGAATTCTCTCCTTGAACAAAAGTTTGATTTCCTGAAGAAATAAAATCACTTAGAATCCCCATAGATTCTTTAGAAGCACTTGAAACATTGATTAAAATGCGATCCCCTTTTTGAATATAGTATTCAGGTTTATCGAAAGCGATTTTCCCTTTAGCATCAAGTTTTAAATTTTGATCTGGTTGAATTAATTGAACATCTTTAAGTGATATACATGAAAATAAATTCATGATGATTAATAAAATAGCGGTTTTGGTTAAAGTTGATTTTAAGTAAAGCATTTTTTATAATGATATGTTTTTATTATTTTTTAATACTACAATATATCTTAGAGAGATAACAAAACTTATTGATAAAACAATAAAGACCAAAAATAGTTTATTAATTTCAATATTTCTAAAATAATACCCAACGATTATAAAAAAAATGTTAATTAATACTAAAATGATCGACGTTTGCAAATGATTGTAACCTAATTTTAGAAATTGATGATGCAAATGGTTTTTATCTGGTGCAAATGGACTTCTTTTTCTGAGTAATCGAACAGTAAAAACATAAGAAGTATCTACAATAGGAATCACAAAGATAAACAGTAGAAGTACTGGTCCAGTCTTTAAGCCAAGATTGGAGGTTTCGCTAATGTAAAGAAATCGAATCGCCATAAAGGTTAAAATAAAACCTATGACCATCGATCCTGTATCCCCCATAAATATTCTAAATTTTTTGGAAAGATTGTATCGTGCAAAACCTATTAAAACAGCGAGTGTACTAATGGCAAGTATACCTATGCCATAATCAAAAATTCGATAAAAAATATACACAAAACATAGACTAATTACGCTTCCAACTCCTGCTGCAAGTCCATCAATTCCATCAATAAGATTGAAAGCATTAATCAAAACAATGAATATAAAAATCGTTAACAAGACCCCTACAGCGTATGGTATTCTATAAATTCCAAAAAGTCCTGAAAATGAATTAATCATAATTCCTGAACCAAAAATAATTAAAATTGTACTTATTACTTGTCCGTATAGTTTTTTATCTGGTGCTACAACTAATAGATCGTCCATTAATCCTATAAAAAACAAGATGGTAATAGCCGATAGAAAAAAGGAATAATTAACACCTAAATCTGTTGCGAAAATAGAAGTCGAAACCACAATACCAAAGTACAATGCGACACCTCCCAAGGTAGGAACTTTATTCGTATGCGAACTACGCTCTCCTGGCACATCCATTAATTGTTTTCTATAAGAGATTCTAATTATTTTAGGGATAGAAATCAAAGTGATAGTCAATGCAAAAAAAAATGCACCCAAAATATTGATGTAAATTGGAGAAATATCCAGTGTATATAAATAGTCTAATAATTTAAAGTTTTCCATATTTTTTTAATCCATTCAATGCCCAAAAAAAAGTGTAATAAGAAGATTTAAAAAAATTCATTTTTAAATATTTTCTATAGACATCGTATTGTTTTTTTGCTATTTTAAATTTATCCCTCGAAACAGAATTATCTCTAATTCGATAAATAGCTAAGGGTTCTTCAATTGCTCTTGCGTAATTTATTTTAGCTAACAAATCAATCCACATCGCATGATCTTCTCTTAATTCTACATCAGGAACAGTAATTTTCCCTATAGTTTTGGAGTCGTAAACAGATGTTAACATCGGAATTGGACAGTTGTATAAAATTCGATTACTATCAATTTTATCAATCGCAATAAAATCCTCTAACAAGGGTTGCAAATTTTCATCTACTCGTTTATAACTTGTGTAAACTAATTGCTCATCATTTGATTGTAAATAATCGATCGTTTTTTCTAAAAAATCTGGTAACCACAAATCATCGCTATCGATGAACGTGATGTACCTTCCATTTGCTTTGGTAAGTGCTATATTTCTTGCTTTTGCAGCACCTTGATTAACTGTTTGACTACTTAAACGAATTCGATGATCTTGAAACGATTTTATAATTTCAACCGAACGGTCAGTTGAACAATCATCAACAATAAGCCATTCCCAATTAGAATAAGTCTGTGCCTTTATTGATTGATAAGTTTCCGCTATATACTTTTCCGAATTATAGCAAGGCGTTACAATAGATACTAATTCCATTTCCATAATCCGTACACGGCCTCTTTATTAAAAATAGTTCGATAATTTCCAAAATTTGATTTATGTCCTTGCTTTACTTGGAACCAAAAAATCAACAAGACAGTGTATGATACAAAACTTAAATATATAAAGTTTCGTTTAAATTTATCTCCGTCAAAAACATACACCAATCTCCCTACCGTTAAACCTAAAAAAACTAAATAAAAACCTGGTAATCGAATACCAAAAATTCCTTTCCCTAAGAAGAAATAAAGTAGTACACCAAAAACAAATAAGTTTCGGAAATAACAATACAATTTATCGTGAACAGCATATTTATTATAAATGATAATGGATAGAATAGAAATAATTTTCACAAAATCTCCTATAGCCACCCCATCGCCTTGTGCGTATAACTCACTTTCGTAACCTTCGAATTTTTCTTGCCCAATAGGCATAAAGTTCATGATGACCTCTATGATTGAATTTAATCCAGTATAAAACCCTATAATTGAAAATAAAACGATCCAACCTATAAATTTTTCGTCAAATTTCATTGGAGCAATCCAATAGGCAAGTACAAAAACAATAATAGATTCATGAAATTGATAACCTACCGCAATGCAAATTAAAAATTTGACTAAATTTCGATCAATCACGTAGCGTATTGAATATATTGCAATTGCATTGGCTAAACCCTGACGAATATGCACATGCTCCTCAAACATAAAGTTTGGCATGGCATAGATAAATAGAACAAGGAAAGGAAAACCACCATATTTGTAAAAAGTTGATGATTTTAAAATTAAGGAAGTTGATGCCACAAGCAAAGTGAGCATTCCAAAATCAAAGCCAAAATCTACCAATAGCTTATTTAGACCAAGGAAGCCTTTTTCCATACCTGCCATGTAAGCAAATCGATCAAATTCTTGCCAAGATACATCTAATAGCATATTAAACGTATTAAAATAAGCAATCCAGTCAGGGCTTAAACCATAACCAAAACCAGCTGTTAGTGCCATTATCACAACAATTAACACATACAATTGTTTACTGACTTTTTTATCAGAAAACTCTAATATTGATGCGATAAGCAGAAAAGCAAATATGAATAAATAAATTAAACTCACTTCAAATTATAATTTAATTAACAGTTGAAGGTTCATAAGTGACAAATAATAATACATTCTTTTTTTCAATGGTAATGAATTTAAGTAATTCTTTTCAAAACGATTATAATTTTTAAGCTCTTTCTTTGTTAAGTGATTCTCTTTCAGAAAATCACTTAAAGCTTCAATCATTCTACTTTTCAAGGTTTTATCTTTTACATAGGCCACATAGGCTAAATACGAATAATACCCCTGAATGATTTGAAAACGTTTTAGCTCGGTTGCAAATGTATTGTATTTACTTTTATAAAAATAATTTGTCACCTCATTTACAGCAACAAACATATCCAAACCTTTCGCCGTATGTGTCTTTGTAATAGAATCTTGGCGTTCAAAATACTTATAAAAAGGTTGATTAATTTTAGAAATAACTGTAGCATCTAAAACTAATTTCGGTATCAATTCGATGTCTTCAAAGTGAATTCCTTTTCTAAAACGATGCTTGTTAAACAATGATCTTCTGAAAATTTTATTACAAGCAAAACAACTCATTTCACCAAAAATAGTCAGATCATTCTCCAAAATAATCTTTTCTGGTAATTGTGGAGATTGTGGTAAATCACGAAACTCAGTTCCATATTCATCCACTTTTACCAAATCACAAAAAACAATTTCTGACTGATGTTGCACACTCAAATCAACCATTTTTTCGAACATCGTTCTATCAATGTAATCATCCGAATCTATAAACGCCAAATAATCACCTGTCGCATGGTCAATACCTGCATTTCTCGCATCGCTTAACCCTCCATTCTCTTTCAGAATAGAAACAATTCTTGCATCAATCTGTTTGTACTGATCGATAATTGATTGCGAATGATCTTTCGAACCATCATTTACTACAATCACCTCAAGTTCTTTATAGGTTTGATTCAAAATAGAATCTAAACACTTCGAAAGATATTTTTCGGTATTATAAACAGGAACAATAACTGATAGTTTAGGTGGATTATTCATTATAGTTGATTAAAAATAGCTTCGTATTGTTTTATAATTATTTGTTTACTAAATCGAGAAAAGATACTTTCTACAAGCTGTTCTTTTGGATGGTGATGTGCTAAAACTTCTTTTATTTTTTGCGCAAAACCTTTCGTATTATCTATTGGAAAAATTTCCCCATTGATTCCTTCTTGAATAATTTCATTGATTCCTCCAGGTGCATTATTTGCCAAACTATAGGTTCCGCACGCACCTGCTTCCAATAATACATTCGGAAAACCTTCGTAACGGGATGAAAGAACAAACAAATCAGCATGCTTTAAATACACAAACGGATTCGGAACATTTCCTTGAAACCTCACATTCGCTAATTTCAACTCGTCCTTTTGTTTAATCAACTCATCTTTAAAGGCACCATCACCAAGAATAGTTAACTGTATTTTTTCATGTTTCAATTCATTCATCACATCGAGTAACAAATCAAATCCTTTTCGCGGAGACAAATTACCTATCGCCACAATATTTTTATAGCTCGTGTCAAACCCAACACTCACCTCTTCTTCTTTTAATCGGTTAATTAAATCAAAATCAACTGGATTGTTAATTTTAACAATCTTATGTTCCGAAATATTAAAATTCTGAATCAAATCGTTTTTCATATCATCACTTTGCGCAATGATTTGATGAAAATTAGGATAAAAACGATAGAAAAATAGAATTTCTTTTCGCGTAACATGTTTTGAAACAACATTTGTTTCACGCGTTATAAATTTCGTTTTTGGAAACAATGGAATTAAGGGTGATAAAAAAGCAGAAATTTCACCCCAACCTGTAAAAACAATTTCGGGTTTTATTTTTTTGATTAATGGAACAATCTTAAAAATAGAATATCGAATACGAGAGATATTTAATTCGATGATTTCAATATCCTTTTTTAAATGATTCAAATAATAACCTTCCTTTTTGAAAAGCACTAATTTTGGCGAAAACTTTGTTCGATCCAGTTCGTTACACAACGTTGTAATGACACGTTCTGCTCCACCTTGATTAAGGTCTGGTAATATAAAAAGTATCGTTTTCAACTATTAATCCTCTATTCTATTGTTAATATATCCTTCAGTCGCTTTTTCATTCGGCACAATTTGCATAGGATTTCCCATCACGACCGAATTATCAGGTACATCCTGCGTTACATAACTATTAGGTGCAATCAATACATTATTTCCAATCGTAATACCTCCAACAATAACTGCATTAGTACCGACCCAAACATCGTTTTTTAACGTAGGATAACCTTTTGACTTTCCTCTATTTGTCTGCCCTAAGGTAACACCATGTGCAATGTTGCAATTTTTACCAATCTTTGCTTTTGGGTTTACAACAACTGTTCCCCAATGCCCTAAATTAAGACCAGCTCCAATTTCTGTTTTTGCTGAAATTTGATAACCGTATTTGATTGAATAGCGACGAAGCAATAAACGATAAAAAATGCCAAAAGGATGTTTGGATGAATATTGTTGGGCTTTTCTTAAACAATAAATAAATCGAAAACCAGGACTCATAAACCCTTTCAGAAAAGGCGAATTGGTCCAATACCCAAAATTTCTATAAAAATCTTTCTGAATAATTGTTTTCATTTAATTTAAATATTTTTCGATTGAATCTACGGCATTTTCTAATTGAAATGGCAATGATTTTGATGCAATAATTTGTTGATAGTTATCTGCAATTTCAGGATGTTGAATAAAATACTTCATTCCCTCATAAATTGCTTCCTCTTCATTTTTGATGATATAACCTAACTCTCCGTCATTCAACATTTCTCTAACTCCTGATACATCGGTTGCAATAATTGGTTTTTCAAGAACCATCGCCTCAAATAAAACCGTAGGATAACCTTCGTAACGAGACGATAAAATGTAATAATCTGCCAATACAAAATACGGATATGGATTTTCTTTGAATCCAATTAAGCAAGCTGTATCATTCACTTTTAAGTCATCCACTAACTTCTTGATCGTTGGAAAATCATAACCATCTCCCACAATCCATACCTGATGAGGAAAACCCTCATCCAACAAACGTTTGTGAGCTCGCAATAAACGATCAAAACCTTTTTGAGGAAAAACAGTACCAATAGATACAAAAGTTGGTTGATTCTCAGCTTTCTTGATGTCACATTTTTCAGCTGCTAACGATTTTATTTCGTGCACATCAATTGGATTATAAATGCGAACTACTTTCTTTTTTTCAGCTTCCGTAATCGCCAAATCTAAAAAAAGTCGATTGATCTTTTCAGAAATCACTAAAATCTGATCAAACTTAAAAAAAGACCTTAAACGTTCGTCTGTATATGCTGGAATATTGGATAAATCATTGTGAATCCAAACGATTTTTTTAGATGATTTAATGGGCGAATTTAGAATTTCATCGGCTATTCCATGAATTGCAGCAAATTCAATATCGTACGTTTTATTGGGTAAGATGAATTTGTACAATAATTTGGGAAACTTCTTCAGAACAAATTGATAAATTACTCTGAATGCTTTTTCGGGAATATCCTGCGGTCGATTGGTTGTTATCATTTCACCTTTATTCAAGTAATAGATAGTAATCCAAGAAGGAACATTTTTTAGGTATTTACCCGAATAAAGATTCAACAATAAATCTATTTCGTATTTGTCTGGTGAAAGGTTTTTGAGAAAAGTGACCAATACTTTTTCAGCACCTCCATGACGAAGCGAGCCAATACGTATTAATATTTTCTTTTTTTGACCCATTATTTAGCTGTCGATTTACGTTTATATAAATAAAAATCTCTACCTGATGGTTTGAATTTATAAATCTTATCTAATATTGGATGATCCGATTTAGCAACATCCTCTATTTTAAATTCTTTTATAAGTTCGTAATCCTCATAAATAGATTGATCTGCTAAAGTTCCTTTGAACATGGGTTTAAAATCTTCTAAAATATAATCGGGTTTTGCTTTATTAATCAAGTTGGAAAAACCAACTTCTTTCCCATTTTCAACAATGTTTTCGTCTGTCAAGCGCTTGTCTACTAATCCTACATAATCAATAACTTTCAATTTAGAAAAATAGGGAATATAACCAGCAGGTTCTAAGAAGATATATTTGTTTTTATTTGGCTCAATCGAATCCAAATACAACCCAATCTTGCGTGCATGATTCCATTCTCCATGTCCAGTTGCTATAGAATGTACAGCTTGGTAAACGGTAAAAGGAATAAAAATAACAACAAAATAAGCAATTGACAAGGATTTATATTTATCCGAGTCTAATACAACTATTATAATTGGCAAGAACAAACAAATTTGAGGTATCCAATAATACCAGTCAAACCATGAATTTGTTGCTCCGAATATAATCGTTTTGACCAAACCAAAAAGGAATAAAAATCCAACTACTTTTTTACGATTAGTTTCTAATTTTCCCGAAAGAAAGAATAGACTGATTAATGAGATAATAAAAAATAATAATGTCGAAAAATTATATATTGAGGTTGGAAATTTTATGATTCCAAAAAAATTTGGTCCAAAATATTTAAATTCTGCCCAACGTTCTAATAAAGTTGGGTTAGAATAATTATTTTTCTTAGAAGTGATCGTATTATTGACAATCTCCCCAAAATAAAACCAGTTGAATGCAACTGTAGTTACAACCGCTAAAATACCTCCAATCATTAGAGCTGTATTCCATTTTCGCTGCTGTATCACATCATATATGAACAATAACCCTAAGAAAATACACGTATCTATTCGTGTCCAAAGAATAAGTATAGGCATTACAATAAAAGCCCAATTTTTTCTTTCAACAAACCCATACTTTATAAGTGCCATATAGAAAAAGAACAGCATTCCGAACTCCATTCCTAAAATAGACATTTTTATAGCCGGTGGTAAAAAACTGACAAAAAGGATAAATAAGATAAGTTTTGTTGTGGTGTTAAAAAGTAGTTTTCCTAACCAATAAATCCCAATCGTAAATAAAATGGTATTAAAAATAAGTAAAGGATAAATAAAGTTTCCTTCTCCGAAAACCGATTGAAAAATAACGCCTATAAAAACATAAAGATGAGTGGTAGAAGCAGAAATTTTTTCAACTCCATTATAGCCATACACACCATATTCTATAATGTTACGGGCAACACGCCAAGAGATTAAAGCATCTTCTTGAATATGACGTGTAAAAAAGAAAATTGATTTTAATGCAATTATGAGAATAGAAGCAAAGAATACTTTCTTCTTATCTATAAAGTTTTCCATAAGTTTAGTTTAGTGCAACAAATATATTAATTAAAAAATTGATAATAACGCTCAGAAGCAATTTCAAACATAGCAGTATCTCCCTTTGTATCACCAAAAGCGATGATTTCATCATATAAAGACAAGTCGATTTCTTTTTCGATTCGAATTCTTTTCTCTTGATAATTACAATTTGGTGAAGCAAAATAACCTGAATAAAAACCTTGTTCGTCGAACTTTGCTTTGGTACAAATTAACCCCATTCCATAATAATCAGCAAAAGGTTGAACCCAAAAATCAACCGATGCCGATACTATAAATTTATCGTGATAATTACTTAATGACTTGATGTATTCATCTGCTTTTGGATGGATTAATTCGTTATGATTCTGTTCAAAATAGCTCTGTGCTAACTGATTGATTTCAACATAAGGTTTTCCTTTTAAGAATGTTGAAATAAATTTTTCTTTTACAAATCCAGCTTCTAAAAGCTTTAATTTAGAACCGACAAATAATGGCATAAACAACAGATAATTAACAAAATAGACTTTAGGAAAAGAGAATTTTAAAAAATCGAATAAGGTATCTTTCTTTGTTAAAGTTCCATCAAAATCAAAAAGATATAATTTGCGATTCATTACATTTTAAGTTTTTTGAAAATAAACTCGGGTATATTTCGAATAATCATCATAATTCCCCACCATACAAATGTCACATACACCACATTCTTTTTCTTTTTATAAGCGTTGTAAATGATCGTTGCAGCTTGTTCTGGTTGTGCGGTTAATGGTTTTGGTGTTTCGATATCAGCCGTCATTTGCGTGTCCATAAATCCAGGAATCACTGTCATAACGTGGACTTTTTTGTGAAATAAATAGTTTCTCAAACCTGCTAAATAAGCTGTAAATCCTGCTTTGGCCGAACCATATATAAAATTACTTTGTCGCCCTCGCTCTCCTGCAACAGATGATAGACCTATAATTGTTCCAGCACCTTTCTCTTCAAATTTCTTTGCAAAATGATTCATTAAAACAATTAGCTTCGAATAATTGATTTCGACAATTTGTTTGGTATTCCAATCGTCATACAAACCTTCTTCCGAATTTTTCCCTAAATATCCTGCCGCACAAAATAACAATTCAGACTCAATGTGATGGAGTTGAGATAAATCATTTTCTTTGGTTAAATCAAAATGTACTACTTCACATGTTTGCTCATATTTCGCAAAAAAATGGTTGGCTAACTTAACCGTTTTATCAACATTGGAAGTAAATAAATAAACCATTGGAAAACGTTTTCCTTCTTTTAAAACCTTTTCTACAAAAGCTACTGCAACGTCTGAATTTGATCCTAATACTATCATTTTTGCTTAAATCTATTGATACGTTCATTTTGCATCGACTCAAATTTTGGAGAATCGATGTTGTTTAAATAATCTGTTAATGCAGGATTTGACATTGCGTCCTTCGTTCGGTAAATATGTCCTCCATAATCCATTATAATTTTATCTAAACTTCCAATTAGTTTTTCTAATTTATCATTCACTTTAAAGTCTAAAGCCAACGTATAACCTTTCATTGGAAAAGAATTATAAGCTTGTGGATTATTTTCTCCAAATAATTTCAATACAACCAAAAAAGAACCATTTCCACTTGCTGCAATGGTTTCTAATATTTTTCGCATTCCTTCTTTCCCTCTTTCTTTTGGAATAACAAATTGGTATTGAATGAATCCATTTTTACCATAAATACGGTTCCAATTATGAACAGCATCCAATGGGTAAAAAAAAGTTTCGTAATCTACATAATTCTTCAGGTGTTTTTTACCTTGCTTATTAAAATACAACCAATTGAAAATCTTAATTGACAATGGATTTAATGCAAATCTTGGAAAAAAGAAAGGGATAGTTAAATTAAATTTCTTTTTGATTTGAAGAGGATTCTTCGTGAATTTATTTGGTAATTCATCTAAGGTAGCATGTTCTCCACGCAACATAATCGATTTTCCCAAAGCCTCTCCTTTCTGTAAACAATCTAACCACGCGACATTATATGTCCAAGATTCGGAAGACTCGAATAACTCAAAAATTTCATCTAAATTTTTAGCCTGAATAGCTTCATTTCGGATATAAGCGGTTTCGATTTTCTTCATCATAAATTTGGCAGAAAGAATAACACCTGTTAATCCCATTCCTCCTACAGTTGCCCAAAATAAGGATTGATTTTCATTTCTCGAACAACGTAAAACATCACCATTTTCTATCATCAAATCGAACTGAATTAAATGATCAGAGAAACATCCGTCGATGTGATGATTTTTCCCGTGAACATCTGATGCAATAGCTCCACCTACGGTGATAAACTTGGTTCCTGGTGTCACTGAAATAAAATAACCTGATGGAACAGAAACTTCTAAAATATCGGATAATAAAACACCCGATTCAACTTCTATAATTCCATGTTCACGATCAAAAGCAATAAACTTGTTCCATTTCGAAGTTGAGATAATGGTATTTTGCAATGAAGCATCCCCATAACAACGTCCATTTCCACGAGCAATTAATTCTTCATTCGAAAGAATTGCTTCCTGAAATTCTAAAATTGTTGTTGGAGTGATAACATGTGCTTTTATAGATGGATAAAGTCCCCAGTTAGCTACTGGAGTTAATTTTTTATTTTCCATTATTAAAATAAATCAATAAAACATAACTAATTCCCCACAACACAATCAACAATTGGATAAAATGATCTTTAAAAATTAATTTCGTTGGGGATTCGGTTTTAGCATACACAAATGTCTGTTGCAAATAACGTAAAACTGCCGCAAAAACAAAGACAAAGGTATAAATTATATAATGATGAAATTTGGATTGTGTTTCAGGAGAAAGGATAAACATCATGTAACAAATGACTGCTACGGTACAAGTTATTGCTAATGCAGAATTAAGAAAATTGAGATTATAGCCGTCCAATGATTTCCGAGTAACGCCTTCTAATTCGGCATTCACCAATTCTCCTCTTCGTTTTCCTAAAGCTAAAATCAACGCAAGATCAAACACCAACAAAATGGTCCAGTCACTTACTAAAATCCCCGTCATATAACCACCAACAAAAA
This sequence comes from Empedobacter stercoris, assembly GCF_020281205.1. GTDB lineage: Bacteria > Bacteroidota > Bacteroidia > Flavobacteriales > Weeksellaceae > Empedobacter > Empedobacter stercoris. The sequence goes on along the minus strand of NZ_JACXZC010000002.1, from coordinate 90,664 downwards.
CTCGTAACAAAAAGCCAAATGCAATAATCATCACATCCAATATGGCAACTTGTTTAAGTTTGAACGAATAAGCAATATTCATTAAAAAATAAATCCCGACAAGAATCGCAACTTGTAACGTACCAAAAGTCCAAAGTAGAAAGCACGTTAAAACAAGCAATACCAAAAATAAGATAAACGCATTTTGTTTAGAGATTTTTCCACTTGCCAATGGCCTGTTTTTTTTCTCTGGGTGTTTTTTATCCTTTTCGATGTCAACATAATCATTGATGATGTAAATACTACTTGCCACAAAAGAGAATATCAGAAATCCGTAAAATGATTCGATCAACAAATCAATATTGAATAGATTTCCCGAGAAAAATAATGGTAAAAAAACAAACAAATTTTTCACCCATTGATTGACTCGCATAAGTTTTAGATAGTGTGTCATATTAGGAAATACATTTTGAATAAATTAAACTTAACGGATAAATCAAGATAGACAACATGTTGAAATGCTTCAATTCTTTGTTTATTTCTGAAAGATTTCTATGATTAATCATCGCATAGATTTGGTATCCAACCAAATTACGAATTAAAGTTTTGGGATAATGAAATAGTTTTGTTCCATAAGAATTTAAAAACGATTTATAACCTTCCATCAATCCAAATGTATTTTTACCTGTCCAACGTGTATTGGAAACAGAATGTTCATCTGTTTCGTCTAAATGATAGTTACGAACAACTTTATTCACAAACCTTGTTTTCACTCCATTTGCATCATAGGTATTGAAGAATACCGCTTGCGGAATGTAACCTTTCCCATGATAAATCGAATAATCGAAGTTTATTAACAATTGTTGATAAGTCTTTGTGATAAAAATTCCAAATTTATCGCCACGTACTTTATACTTATAACGCATATCGAAAATAGATCCATCAAATCCATTATTTGGATACTCGTGACCAACTATTCTTCCGTCTTCGAACTGAGATAATCCCATCACGGATATAAACTCCTCTTGATTCTGAATTTGTTCAACTTCATCAAATAATAGTTGTAACGCATCTATGGGATAAGAGTCGTCCGAATCAACAATCATGAAATAAGGTGAAGTTACTTTCTTGATTCCTTCAAAAACCGTAATAAACTTATGCTGATTTTCGTTCCAAAAATATTCTATATCTATTAAACCTTCAGTTTTGAAGTGCTCAACAATTTCTTTGGTGTTATCCGTAGACCCATCATCCATAATGATCCATTTGAAATCTTTGAACGTTTGATTTTTCAACGAATCATACACACGAGGCAATGTATGCGCACGATTATACGAAGGTGTAATAATCGTTATTTTAACCTCGTTCATTTGCTAATTTTAATTGATATTGTTGTTCAAAAACCTCAGTTACTTGACGATAAATTTCATTTTCATCAAATTTAGTAGATGCTGTAGATGTGCCTTGTATAATTTTATTCACCAACTCTGGGTTAGTCAAAAATGATTTCATTGCTTGATACATTTCATCTTCATCATATTGAATCAAAACTCCATCAACTCCATCCTCAATCATCTCCACTATTCCACCAACATTTGTAGATATAATAGGTTTACGCATGCACATCACCTCTCCTATCACCAACGGATAAGACTCTGATTGTGTAGGTAATATAAAATAATCGGATGCTTTGATATAGGGATATGGATTGGTCTGAGAATCCAATAATAAAAACGAGTTTTCAACAGCTAATTCCTTTTGTTGATTCTTCAAATTTTCCATTTCATTACCACCTCCAATAACTGCAATTTTATGATGAAACCCATCCTCTAATAATCGTTTATGAACTTTCATCAATGTATGATAGCCTTTGCGGTGATGCAAGCGCCCCATTGAAGAAAATACAGGTAACGTTGTTTCATAAGAATGCTCGAATAGTTCAGCTTTTTTAAGAACCTCATCCATTTTTATCACATTATAAATTACGGTAGATTTTGGATACTTTACTTGATACAAATCATCAATCACTTGTCGTGTTTGTTTTGAACCAAAAATCATAAAATCAAAATGTTTCATTTTTTCAATTCTACTCAACACACGTTTTTGGTCTTTATCGTAACCAACATCTGTATGAAACCATCCTATTTTACGCGAGTTTTTATTGGGAGAATTCAATACCATATCAAATTCTGCATAACCTGGAGAAACCTCGATGTCATATTTTTCAGGAACTTTTAAGGCATATAATATTGAAGGAAATCGATCATAGACTTCTAATTTCAACCGGCGCCAAATCAGCTGCATTTTTTGAACAAAAGAATTAGAACTCATTTGTTCTTTTCCTTTTTCTACAACAATTACTTTTAAATCTGCTGGAATTTCTTTGACCAATTCACCTTGATATAAATTAAGCATCAATGTGAATTCGAATTTATCTTTCGGCAAGTTGCGCAATAAATCTAAAACTACTCTCGGAACTCCACCCATTTCTAACGAACGAAGCCTAAAAAGTACTTTTATTTTCTTAGGTTGATTTGACATTTGGTTAGTTTAATGGTCAAAAATACAACATTGATTTTGAATTGAATAATACAACAATCTAAAAACTCATAAAATAATTCTTAATTTTGCTAAAAATGTAGGAAATGTTCAAGATTGGAACGAAAGTTAAAGTGATAGATGATAATATTTCAGGGACAATTACCAAGTTAAAAGGTGATTTTGTCTACTTTAATGATGCGTTTGGTTTTGAGTATGAATATCATCAAGAAGAAATTATCAAAGCGATTGAAATTGATTATGATGAATACCGTGATGAGGAAATCAAAGAATTTTCGAAACCCAAATTCAAAACATTTCGCAAATCGCACCGTCATCCCTATTTAACACGAGAAGTTGATTTACATATCGAAAATTTGGTAGACAATTGGCGAGATTTGAACAATGCAGAAATCATACAAACACAATTGGATGTGGCACGAAATGAAGTAGAACGTGCAATGTTCGAAAGTCAAGTTCGGTTGATTTTGATTCATGGATACGGAAAAGGAATTCTAAAAAAAGAAATCACCGAATTATTGTATCGTTATACCAATATCGAATTCTATGACGCCTCATTTAAAGAATATCATGGCGACGCCATAGAAGTTAAATTTATTTAAAATCTTTTGATCCAATCCATCAAATCAAAATAATTTTGAGGAACAATCCCATGTCCACTTCTGTATTCATGGTATTCGTGTTTGATGTTCAAATCATTTAAAAATCCATCTCCCATTCTTCCTAAATCGATAGGTAAAACCACGTCATCTGTTCCGTGAGAAACAAAGAAATTTAAGTTCGAAAAATCGTTAGATGCATCTATTTCACCTATTATTTTATGTTCTGGATAACCACTTAAAATCGCGACATTCTTGATCTTTTCTGGATGATTCAACGAAATGGCATAACTCAAAATAGCGCCTTGACTAAAGCCCATTAAGGTTACATTCTTTTCATCTAGATTTTCTTGTTGAACAATTGTATCTATAAATTCAACTAATTTATTTCGAGATTCTATTGCCTGCTCTTCATCCATCCATTTTTCGTTGTTCACAAAATTAATATCATACCACGCATAACCTCCATAAACAAGATCATATCTTGCGCGAACGCTTACAATATGTGCATGCGGTGGTAAATCTTGCGCAAACGAAAACAAATCTTCTTCATTACTCCCATAACCATGAATCAGGACAAACAAAGGTGTTGCATCCGACTTAACAGCAGGTAAACGCTCGATATATTTTATACCATTTAATTCTTTCATTTCAACTTTATTTTGGATAAAAATACAATTTATATCAAACAAAAAACGATACTCGAAATAATTCAACTATCGTTTTCTAAACTAATCACTTGTATTTAATCTGATTAATCAACTTTTATATGCCCCCAATTTTCACCCGATTTTATTCGGTACAACTGCATTTCACTAATTCCAAATTGTTTGGCTATAATTCGTAACCTTGTTTTACGATTAGGATTGGCTAACATTTTCTTGATTCGAATAACATCAGTTGTAGTCAATTTATTACCATCCATCATTTGTCGCGTCTTTTTAGACTTTTCTTTTCCCTCTTCATAGTAAGGACTACTCATAAAATGTTCTCTAAATTCTTCTAATGTTGCCCATTTCAAATTAGTTACATTGTCATTGTCTTTTACAAAATCGAGGTGTAATAAATATTTTTGATCTTCTGTTGGTCGTGGTAAAAAATTTTCTGCAACGAGATGATAGATTAAATTTTGAGTATACTTTTTCTTCCCTAACTCATCTTTGTAACTGTATCGCAAGATTCGATAACCGTTGGTATAACTTCCTTTCAATAATCGACCATCTATTTCTATCCCCTCTTGAAAACTTACCAAGCGTCCAAAATTTGAAATAACATATCTATTTCGCAAGTTTCCTTTTAACTTAACTTCTTTAAATTCCTCTCCTACAAGTACCTTTACCATTTACTCTTATTTATCAATTAAATTAGGTTCCTCTAAAATAAACCATCTGAACGAAAATGAATGTTAAACGAGATAAAAATTAATCTTAAAATATCAGTTGTGTATTTTAAATTAAACAAAATGCACAACAGGTCTAAAATTTAAAATCAATATTTTATTTACAAACACCAATCAAAATCTTGAAATATGCTAATTTACTTTATGATATTTTAACGGTTAAAAGCCTTCAAAAACCCCCAAACCAAATAGAGCAAAATCATATTTCACAGGATCATTTGCATCCATTTCACGAAGTTTGCCATCTAATTCTTTCAAGGCTTTTGCATCATTTTGCTTTCGAGTCAACACCCCCAGTTTTCGCGCTACATTTCCCGAATGCACATCCAATGGACAAGAAAGTACAGCGGTTGGAATCGATTTCCATATTCCCAAATCTACCCCTTGTTTATCTGCTCTCACCATCCATCGTAAATACATATTAATGCGTTTTGCAGCAGAATTATTCAATGGATCTGAAATATGTTTAGTTGTACGAGGTAAATGTTCAATTTCAAAAAAAGTTTGTTTGAAATGCGATATCGCGACTTGCATAGAGTCTGAAGTTTGATGTTTCGCAAAAACCTGCTCCAACCCTCCGTGATGCTGATAAATATTGCGAAGCGATTGTATAAAAAATTTCAAATCATCGCTATTGAATGTTCTATGTACAAACCCATCTAAATTTTCTAAATCATTTTCAGAGAAATTCATCACAAAGTCATAAGGCGAATTTCCCATTAACTGCATCATTTTATTGGCATTATTGATAATCATTTTACGATTACCCCACGCAATTGTAGCAGCCAAAAACCCTGCAATCTCGATATCTTCTTTTACAGAAAACCGATGTGGAATCTGAACAGGATCAGAATCGATAAAATCTAACGTATTGTACTGAAGAACTTTTTCGTCTAAAAAATCTTTCAGTTCTTTTTTATTCATTATAATTCTGTTTGAAACATTCCGTCTGCCATCACCAATTTTCGATCGCACATATTCGCTAACTCTTCATTATGCGTCACAATCACGAAGGTTTGTCCAAACTCATCTCTCAATTTGAAAAATAAATCGTGTAACTCTTCTGCATTTTTAGAATCTAAATTTCCTGAAGGTTCATCTGCAAAAACAATCTTTGGTTGATTGATTAATGCACGCGCAACAGCCACACGTTGTTGCTCTCCACCCGACAATTGATTCGGTTTATGCGTCAAACGATGCGACAATCCTAAATACGACATCAATTCTTTGGCACGTTGTTCGGCATCCGCTTTTTTAGTTTTTTTGATAAAAGCTGGAATACAAATATTTTCTATGGCATTAAATTCGGGCAGCAATTGATGAAACTGAAAGATGAATCCAATATTTTCGTTTCGAAATTTTGATAAATCACGATCATTTAACTTGGTGACATCTTGTCCCGCAATTTGAATAGACGTATTATATTTCTTTGGTTCAGAACTTTTTTCAAGCGTTCCCAAAATCTGAAGTAAAGTCGTTTTACCAGCTCCAGAAGCTCCTACGATCGAAACGATTTCTTTTTCTGCAATGGATAAAGAAACATTTTTTAGCACTTCTAATTCACCAAACTTTTTGACAATATTTTCTGCTTTTATCATGAGGTAAAGATATAAATTATGTGTTAAGTCTTAAATCAGAAGTTCTAAGTTTTTTTAGCTTAAATTTTCATTCTACTTTTATAAAAGATTTTATAGTGTACAAAATACGATTAAAAAATCATATCCCATTTGTTTTGACTTGTTATATCATGAATAGTTGTATCTTGTACCATGCATATAACTAATTTTAATTGCTTTTTTCGTAGAAGCTGATAAAAATAATATGGCAAAATTTAGAATACATCAACAATATTTTTATTTTTGTAATTGAAAAATCAAAAAAAATGAATCTTCACGAATATCAAGGTAAAGAAATCCTTAGTAAATATGGTGTGAAAGTACAACGTGGTATCGTTGCTACTACACCAGAAGAAGCTGTAGAAGCTGCTAAAGCATTAACTGAACAAACAGGTACAGGTTGGCATGTTGTAAAAGCTCAAATTCACGCAGGTGGTCGTGGAAAAGGAGGCGGAGTAAAACTTGCTAAAAACTTGGACGAGGTGAAAGAAAGAGCAAACGATATTATCGGAATGCAATTAATTACACCTCAAACTTCTGCCGAAGGGAAAAAAGTACATCAAGTGTTAATCGCAGAGGATGTGTATTATCCTGGTGAATCTCAAACAGAAGAGTATTATGTATCTGTATTATTAGACCGTGCAACAGGTAAAAATATGATTATGTATTCTACAGAAGGTGGAATGGATATCGAGGAAGTTGCAGAGTCTACTCCAGATAAAATTTTTACAGAAGAAATTGATCCTACTGTAGGAATCCAAGGTTTCCAAGCGCGTAAAGTTGCTTTTAACTTAGGTTTATCAGGAAACGCATTCAAAGAAGGAGTGAAATTTATCACCGCTTTATATAACGCATATGTAGCAATTGATGCTTCTATGTTCGAAATTAACCCAGTTCTTAAAACATCTGACGATCAAATTATCGCAGTAGATGCGAAAGTTACTATCGACGACAACTCATTATTCCGTCATCCAGATATCGCAGCATTACGTGACACAAGAGAAGAAGATGCAACAGAAGTTGAAGCTGGTGAAGCGGGATTAAACTTCGTAAAATTAGATGGAAACGTTGGGTGTATGGTGAACGGAGCTGGATTAGCAATGGCAACTATGGATATCATCAAATTATCTGGTGGTAACCCAGCTAACTTCTTAGATGTTGGTGGTACTGCTGATGCTGAGCGTGTAGAGAAAGCTTTCCGTATCATCTTAAAAGACGAAAACGTAAAAGCAATCTTAGTGAATATCTTTGGTGGTATTGTACGTTGTGACCGTGTTGCTCAAGGTATCTTAGATGCTTACAAAAACATGGGAGACGCGATCAATGTTCCGATCATTGTTCGTTTACAAGGAACAAATGCTGAAGTTGCAAAACAAATGATTGACGAATCTGGATTACAGGTTCACTCTGCAATCACTTTACAAGATGCAGCGGATAAAGTAAAAGAATTATTAAACTAAGCTTTAGTTTAATCACAATATCTAAAACTCTCAAAGGTAACTTTGGGAGTTTTTTTTATTCAATATATTTGTAATAATGACAAAAGAACTATTTGAAAAACTTATCAACTCTAACGAATCAAACATTCTTGATTTTAAAAAGGAAGAGTACGACTCTCCTAGTACAGCAAAAAAATTAAAAAGCTGAATTTAAAAAATACATGATTTTTTACTAAAAATTTGGACTTTGTCTTTTTCTATAAAAAATATGTGTCATAAACTTTCTTATCAATAACAAGTTTTTTTATTTGCCCTGTTTCTACAAGATCTTCAATTTCTTTTTTTAATTTTTCTTCTGTAATACTTATATTAGAATCACTTTTTATAAATTTATATAATTTCCATATTGTATATTGATATTTAAAAACCTCATCATAAGGAATAAAGTCATAATCACAAATAATATTATTTTGAATAACTTCGCATCCCCCTCCATGAAATCGGTAATTAAAATCATCTATACTTCCTATTCGTTCGAATAAAACACCTATGCAATCTTCGTATAAATTATCATTTATATCATAATGCTTCTTTAGCGCTTCTTCAAATGAAGCAATGAATGATCTATAGGCACTTAAATATAACTGTATATCTATCATAATTTTAATTATTTATATAAGCCATTATGTATTTACTTTATCTTTAATAATATAAAAAACCTCCTCTCAACAATTGAGAGGAGGTTTTCCTTTTTACGCATTTAAATAGGCTTATATATCGTCAAAATTGATATTCGTAAAAGACTCCACTTGTGTATCATCTTTACTTGCCATTTTATTTTTTGGATCAAAATCTTTTTGATGTCTTTCCGAAATCACTTCTTGTCCTTTCTGAGCAAAAACAAAATCTGTTGTTTCGTCTAACATCTCCTTAAAGCTCTCGAAGTCTTCTTTATACAAATAGATTTTATGTTTTTTATAGTACACATTCCCATCTTCTTGTGTATTTTTTTTACTTTCTGTAATCGTCAAGTAATAATCACCTGCTCTTGTTTCGCGGACATCGAAAAAGTAGGTTCTTCTTCCTGCCCTTAATACCTTGGAAAAGACTCCTTCTGCATCCACCTTTTCTTGGTTTTCAAAATCATTCATAAGTCTAATAGCGTTTTTGTTAAATGTTTCATAACAAATCTAAAAAAAATTAAGAAAACAACAAGATTTCAGGCAAATATTTTCTATTTTTTTATTGATTCTACTCTTAAAAACCTAATCCAAGAGCTGTTTATTGTATAAATCGTAATAATAACCTTGTTTATTTAACAATTCGCTGTTTGATCCATTCTCTAAAACACGACCATCTTCTAACACTAAAATCTGATCTGCTCGCTTTGCCGAAGAAACACGATGTGTGATGATGATTGTTGTTTTACCTTCAATTTCTGAAGCTAAATTATTCAAGATTTGTTCTTCTGTTTCGGTATCTACAGCTGACAAACTATCATCAAAAATTAAAATCTTTGGATCATTTACCAATGCGCGAGCGATAGAAACTCGTTGTTTCTGACCTCCCGAAAGTGTAACACCACGTTCTCCAACAACAGTATCATAACGTTCCTTGAAACGATCAATATTATCATGTACAACAGCTTTCTTGGCAAAAATTTCTGCTGTTTTTTCATCTTCATCATCCGAACCAAATAAAATATTATTGGTCAACGAGTCCGAAAATAAAAATGCTTCTTGCGGTACATATCCAATTTCTTCTCGAATTGACTCCACATTGATATCATGAATATTTTTACCATCAATTAAAATCTCACCAGAAGTCGGTTCTAAAGAACGTGCAATTAATAAAGCGATGGTCGATTTACCCGATCCTGTTTTTCCAAGAATTGCCAACGTTTCTCCTTTATTAATTTTGAACGAAACATTATCCAAAGCTTTGATTCCTGTATTTTCGTACACATAAGAAACATGTTTAAACTCGATTGTTCCTTGTACATGATGATTCACCAATTGTTTTTCCTTGACATCTGTTTCAGCATTCAAAAATTCATTAATACGTGTCATTGATGCTTCTGCACGTTGTACCACCATCGTAATCCATCCAAGAGAAGTAAAAGGCCAAATTAGCATATTTAAGTAAAGAAAAAACTGAGCGATAGAACCAATATCCATCGTTCCTTCGATATATTTTATCCCGCCTAAATATAAAATCACCAAATTACTTACGCCAACTACAACTACCATCAATGGCCCGAAAGCTGCTTGAATTTGAGCCAAATTTAGTGCGCGTTTTTGGTATTCGTCTGCTTCTACTTGGTATTTAGATTTTACAAATGTTTCGGAATTAAATGATTTAATAACACGAATTCCAGCAAAAGTATCTTGCACAGAAGAAGATATTGTAGATTGTTGTTCCTGCACACGTTTACTTTTTTTGTTGATATTTCGTGCAACATTGTATATCAAAACCGATAAAATAGGCAAAGGCGCTAAGGTATATAACGTTAACTCTTTATCTATCTGCAACATAAAATACGCGATTATGATGACACGAGAAACCAAATCAACGGGGTACATAATCCCTGGCCCAAGATACATACGCACCAATGCGACATCTTCGGTAATGCGATTCATCAAATCTCCCGTTTTGTGCTTTTTGTAAAATGACAAGGATAACTTTTGATACTTATCATAAATCACGTTTTTCAAATCAAACTCAATATAACGAGAAGCCACAATAATCATTTGTCGCGTTCCTACCGTTAAAGCTCCACCCAAAACTTTAAAAAAGAAAAAAGCCAAACTGGCATACATCAACCCTTCTTTTAATAATTCGAGGTTATCTGTACCGTTTTGTTTAAAATTTTGCAATAATTCTTCAACCGTATTGATTGCTTCTTTGATATATGTCACGGAAAAAACTTGCACCCAATTGGCACAAATCGTAAAAATGAAGCCTAAAAAAATCCTCCATTTATACTTCCATAAAAATTTATTTAACTTTTGTAATGATTTCACAAAACAAAATTACATTCTTTTTTTTACCTTTGCATCAATTTATTAGACGTTATATCATTGAAATTATGTTGGGAAGAAGACAACTACGCGAAAAAGTAATGCAGAATATCTATGCTTACAATTGTTTAGGTACGGAAGGCGAAGAAAGAACGGTCGAGAAAAATATGATGAGAAGTATCGATCAAATCTATGATTTGTACATTTATATCCTAAATTTAATCAAAGTTCAAAAGGACATTGCAGAGCATAAAATAGATCTTGCAAAATCAAAAAACTTTCCAACCGAAGAAGATTTAAATCCAAATTTAAAATTTGTTCAGAATAAAGTTTTCAAAATTTTAGAAGAAAATCTTGAATTATCTCGTCATTCGAACGATAACAAGTTTTTACTTTGGGATATTTATGATTCTTATCCAAACAACATCTACAAAAACTTAACAGAAAGCGAATTGTACAAAACGTACATGAATAGCGGTAACCGTTCTTTCGAAGAAGACAAAGAGTTTATTTTGAGCTTTTTCGTAGAATTGATTGCTGAATACGAAGATCTGCACGATTACTTAGAAGGAATTCAAATTACTTGGGCAGATGATGTACACATTGCTAATGCAATGGTTCATACGACGATTAAATCGTTCCGTCAAAATAGTTCTCCATTGATTTCGTTGTTCAAAGTGTACAAAGATGTAGATGACAAAAAGTTTACAGAAGAATTATTTCGTAAAACAATTCGTCATCAATCGGAAACGAAGAATATAATTGACGAAAAAGCAGATAACTGGGAATTAGAACGTATAGCAACAATCGATTTGATTATTTTGGAAATGGCGTTGACAGAATTTATGTACTTCCCTAACATTCCTGCCAAAGTAACCATCAATGAATATGTCGAATTAGCGAAAAATTATTCGACAGAAAAATCACGTGTTTTTGTTAACGGAATCTTAGATAAAACCCTAAAAGAGTTAAAAGACAATAATAATTTACCAAAATACGGTAGAGGTTTATTATAATCTTTATTTTTTCTTAAATTTGACTGAGACAAATAATTATAAATATGAAAAGTAAATTATTTATTTTAGGTGCATTCGCCCTATCATTCGCAATCAGCTCTTGTGGAGAAAAAAAAGCAAGCGATAACTTTACAGCAGAAGAAACAGCTCAACAAGCTGAAAATGTTGTAGATCCTGCTACTGCTCCAGTTTTAACATTAGCCGAAGCAAACCATGATTTTGGAGAAGTACAGGCCAATAATAAAGTAGAAACATATATCAAGTTCAAAAATGACGGTAAATCACCATTAGTTATTCGTGATGCGTCTGCAACTTGTGGATGTACAGTTCCTGAGTTCCCATCTACGCCTATTGCAGTAGGAGCTACAGATTCTATCAAAGTTGTGTATACGGCGGGTAACATGAACGGAAGACAACAAAAAACAGTTACTTTAGTAACAAACACAGTAAATGGACAAGAAAATTTTGACATTTCTGCAAACGTTATTGGAGCAACTGCAAATGATCAAAATGCTCAACAAGCATTTGGACAATAAATAATAAACCATTAAAAATTAAAAATGATTCAAACAATCTTTTTACAAGCAGGTGCTCAAGGCGGAGGAATGTCGATGCTTTTAATGTTCGGAGGAATGTTCGTGATTATGTATTTTTTCATGATTCGTCCTCAACAAAAGAAAGCAAAGCAAGAAAAACAATTCCAAACTGACATCAAGCGTGGAGATTTAGTCGTAACAACTTCTGGTATTCACGGAAAAATTAACGAGATTCACGACGATGCTGTTGTCATTGAAACTGGAGCTGGAAAAATTAAATTTGAAAAAGCTGCTATTTCTCGTGAATTAACTGCTGCTCGTTATTCAAAATCGACTGAAAAAGTTGAGAAAGTAGAAAAAGCAGTAGAAGAAAAAAACTAAGTTTAAGGTTAACATATATTTAACTGATTGCCGAAGGAATTATTCTTCGGCATTTTTTTAACTTCAAACTATGAAAAACAACCACCCTTTTGTAGTAGGAATCACAGGCGGAATAGGCTCTGGAAAGAGTACCGCAGCAAAATTCTTTGAGGAATTGGGCATTCCAGTGTATAATTCTGACACAAGAGCAAAACTTATTCAGAACGAAAATACTGAAGTAAAAGCGAAAATCATTGCTGCTTTTGGTGAAGAAGCTTATGATGAGAATGGGTTGAACAAAGCCTATCTATCCAAACAAGTTTTTCAAGACAATGAAAAATTGAAAGTTTTAAATTCAATTGTTCATCCAGCTGTTTTCAAAGATTTTGAAGCGTGGAAAATTGCTCAACAAACACCTATCGTAATGAAAGAAGCAGCGATCTTAATCGAAAGTGGGAGCTACAAAGATTGCGATATGGTAATAAGTGTTATGGTGGACATAGAAAAGCGAATTGCACGAACGATGGAAAGAGATGGATTAACACGAGAAGATATTTTGGCGAGAATCAATCATCAAATTACGGATGAAGAGCGAAAAGCCAAATCAGATGTGATCATTGATAACAATGGCGATCTTGCTCACCTCAAAAATGAAGTTGAACAAGCCTTGATGAACATCAAAAAAAAGATGGCTTCACACTAACAATCTCGCATAAATTAGAAAAGATTAAACTATTTTTAATCATTCAATAAACATATAGATGAAAAAAGGATTTTATAAAATCTTAATCGTTATCATGAGTGTTGCGCTTATAGGATTGATTATTATTCAATTCTATTGGTTGAATTTAACCATTCAGAACGGTACAGAAAGTTTTAACAACAACGTGTACCAAGCGATGAATTACACGACTGAAAAAATAAATAAGGTTGAATTAGATAAGTACTACAAGAAATTTAGTACGATAGAATCTGATTTAAAATCAAGTAAAGATAAACCACAAGTCGTGACAAATAGAGTCATCAAAGATTCTTTGGGTGTCACTTATGCCTATGTCACACGTTATGTGGTCGAAAAATCAATGTTGCCTTCTGGTCAATACAATGATAGTTTAACGAAAGCAAATATCTATTCACAAGAACGTGTCATTAAAATTGACAAAGATTCAGCTTCTTCAGGAATTTCGAATCTAAACTTGAATTTCGAAAACGCTTTACAAGACGGAACGTTTACCTTAGAAAGCGCTGCTCGTTGGGATGCAGGAACAACGCCTATCGACAAACGCGTTAACTATAAAATGTTGGATTCTATTCTAAAAAATGAATTACGCAACAGAGGAATCAATCAAGCCATTCCGATCTTAGCCGTTTTAAAGAAAGATTCAACTGAAACCAATGTCAAATCAGCTGATTTTGATCGCAACAAGATCGAATTTATGGTTCCTTTATTTTTGGATCGAAAAGACCATATCGAATATTATTTGGCAGCTAATTTTGTTAATCGAAAATTAGCCATTGTTGCGCCAACAGTACCGGTTATTTCGTTGACTTTTATCTTAACCATGATCATCATAACGGTTTTCTCTTTGTCGATCTATTATATGCAGTTGCAACGCAAGAGTTCGGAAATCAAAACTGATTTCATCAACAACATGACACACGAATTCAAGACGCCTATTGCAACTATTAATATTGCATCTGACGCCTTGAGAAACGAAAAAATATATACAGACCCCGAAAAGGTGAAATATTATGCCGATTTGATCAAACAAGAAAACAAACGGATGAACGCTCATGTTGAGATGGTATTACGTATGTCGAAGTTAGATCGAAATCAAATGGATATGAACTTTCAGGAAGTCAACTTGAACGGTGTTGTACAAAAAAGTATTGAGCCGATAAGATTTATTGTAGAAGAAAGAAATGGTACAATATTTGAAGAATACAATGCAGAACAGTCTTTTGTCAACGGAGATCCATTCCATTTAGAGAATATCGTGATTAATGTATTGGATAATGCTCGAAAATACTCTCCAAACACACCAGAGATTCGCGTAAAAACATACAATAAAGACAACAGTTTTATAATTGAGATTTCTGATAAAGGAATGGGAATGCCGCAAAGCGTTCTGAAAAAAATATTTGAACAATTTTATAGAGAAGAAACGGGAAATATACACAATGTAAAAGGTCATGGACTTGGGTTGGCTTATGTCAAAAAAATTGTTCAGCTGCATGGCGGACAAGTTTGGGCAGAAAGTGCTGCAGGAAAAGGAAGTACTTTTTTCATTAAAATCCCTCTAAAATCATAGATCAATGAGTGATAAACAACGATTACTTTTAGTAGAAGATGATCCAAGCTTTGGAAGCGTCTTAAAGGATTATTTGGTTATAAACGATTTTGACGTTACGCACGCAATCGATGGTGAAGATGGTCTTGCCAAATTTAAAGAAAGTGATTACGATCTATGCATCCTTGATGTGATGATGCCAAAAAAAGATGGTTTTACATTAGGAAAAGAGATCAAAGAACTAAAAAGCGAACAACCAATTATATTTTTAACAGCCAAAAATATGCGTGAAGACGTGTTGAATGGTTACAAAATTGGAGCAGACGATTACGTCTTAAAACCATTTGATTCAGAAGTTTTATTGTACAAAATAAAAGCTGTTTTACAACGTAATTCGGGTGAAGAAGAAAAATTTGAACAAGAAGATTTCAAAATTGGTAAATTCACGTTCAATGCAAAATTGAGACAATTAATTTACGATGGTAAATCACAAAAATTATCGCCAAAAGAAAACGAATTGTTACGTTTATTGGCCGTATATAAAAACGATTTAATGCCACGTGAAATTGCCTTAACACGCATTTGGCACGATGACAACTATTTTACATCACGTTCAATGGACGTTTACATCGCAAAACTACGTAAGTATTTAAAGAAAGATCCTGCAGTAGAAATCGTGAATATTCACGGCGAAGGATTCAGATTATTGGTACAAGAATAATCCATCATTACTAAAAATATAAAACCTCAACTTATCGTTGAGGTTTTTTTTATGTGATTTAGTTTAATGATCTACTTCAGCACCTAAATTTCTATATTGTGCTCTAAATTTTTCTGCCCATTTATACCACTCCTCATATTGTGCGTCGGGATGATTCGCTTGATCTAAAAATGATTTGATGTAGTAATCCGAAAAATCTTTTGGATAATTTTCCATCGCATCAAATTCATCCTTTAACCATGCTTCATTTAGAATATAATTCATTCGATTGACATCAAAATGATTTCCGTATTCATGGTATGAACCCGTTGCTGAAGATTGGAAAGTAGTTTTTAACACTTCCTGATGGGTTCTTGCAAAAACAGCTTTTTTATTCTTGTGGTACCAAACAGCAGCATTTCGTAATTGTTGTTTTTCGTCCACTTCCCCTTTTGCATCTTGCCAAATGCTCAGCCAATATTCTTTTTGATATAACCCCATCAAGATGGAATTAATTCCCCAATATTTTCGTTTCGTTTGATTATCAACTAAACCTAATTTATACAAAATGGTAAAAAACTTGTACTTGTTGTACATAAACAAATCCATCACCACTTTGTTCGACGTGAACAAATCAACAGGTTGTGTTTGATAAATATGTTCTGATAGTTGTTTGATCCTATAATTCTTATCGTCAGAATAATTTCCTAACCATCCTAATTTTAAAAGAGGAATCGAAAAGGATTTCATTTCGTTGACTAATTCATCCAGATCTATTGATTCGGTGAACCATACATCATCCTCCGTTACCAAAACAAAATCAGACGAAGAGTTGACTGTATTGAACCACAAATCTGTAGGAATCGTAAACCCATCTATCGGTTTAGCAGATGTTATATTTTCTTCAATCGCTTTAATTTTTTCTTTGTACTGATTTGATTGAAGAATAAGTGCTTTAGGATATTTTGTCGCTATCTTTTCTAAATACAGTGGTGGCGTACCATCATCCAAAACCTTAACTTCAAAACTCCCTTTTACGTGTAAATAGATAGAATGTAAACAACGATCCAAATAATACGGTCGGTTAAACGATTTGATAATAATTGTGGTCATAAAAATCTTCGTTTTAACTTCTTCCAGAAAGTATTCTCTTTTTCAAAGATAAACTTTGGTAAATTTTCTATATCATCCACATTTTTGTTATACAACTTATCAATACCTCTTCTTTTACATGTTGTCAATAAAACTGTGTGCCAATTGAGATTCAATTTTGTTTTTTTAGATTTATCTTGAGAAACACCTTTATCATGAATGCGGTATAAGTACTGGAAAGAATCAATAAAGTAAAACTCGCCTAACTCGTATAATTTCATGTATAAATCTTGATCAACTGCAGAAGTTAAATTTGAATCAATTCCCTGTGTTTGATCATAAATCTCTTTCTTGAACGTAAAAAAATGAGCCACTTCAAAATTGATATTAAAAAACGTTTTATGATTATTTTTTATCTTTTTTGTCAAGTTAAACTCACCCTTTTCTTGTGAAAATTCATCAATTAATTTAATTTTGGAATATGTTGAAATGATGTCCGCATTATTTTTGTACGCATCCATAACATCTTCCAATGCATTAGCCACAATCCTATCATCAGGATCTACAAATCCACAAATATCACCACTTGCTTCCTCAACGCATCTTCTTTTGGTATACCCAACTTTTTTGTTTGCTGAATTACGGAATAATTTAATTTTATCATCCTGCTTCGATAATTCCACGAGTTTTTCATAAGATCCATCGTTAGAACAATCATCTACAATTATCATTTCATAATCGGGATAAGTTTGATTTAGAATAGATTGATAACATTCTTGGAAATAATACCAATTGTTATAATGAGCGATTAAAACAGAGAATTTCATATTACAACAGTTTTACTAATTGTTCTTGTTTATTCACTATAATCGAATTGGCGGGTACATCTTTGTGAATTACACAACCTGCCCCAATAATGACATTATCACCGATCGTTACATCTTTTAAGATAACAACATTAGCACCTGTCCAAACATTATTTCCCATTTTTATAAAACCAATCGTAAAGTCTGTTTTGGAAACGGAGAATGGTTCTTTTGTATACTGATGGTTATGGTCAAATAGTTTCATTCCTTCTCCTAAAATACAATTTTCTCCAATTTCTATATGACCTAAACAAGAAATTGTCGCCCTGGTGATATAAGTATTTTTACCGATTGAAAAATTTGCTTTATTTTTTATGGTCAAATAATTTGACTCATTAATCATTACATTTTCGGCAATAGTAATAGTCGCACCTGAAGAAATATCGTAATAATTATTTGACCCCAACTTAAAATCAGTAGCTATGGAAGATTGCGGATTTTTTCTAAACAGCTTATACGCTTCTTCTTTTTTTGCTTTTTGAATCAATCGATCAAGCAGTAACAACAATTTATTTATCATATTCATAGGTTTATACCACAAATATAGTAAGATGTTAATTGAAGGTTTCAACAATTAGTAAAAATAGTTAAATTTGTCTTTTATATGCAATAGCCAAACTCATGACCTCAACCAATAACTTACCACTTGTTAGCATCAACATACCTGTCTATAAATGTGAACAATATATTTTCAGATGTTTAGAATCTGTCAAAAATCAAACGTATAAAAACCTGGAAATTATTTTGGTTAATGATTGTACGCCTGATAACAGTATTGCAATCATTGAAGAATATATGGCTTCGAATAAGGAATTAAACATTCAATTACATCATCTACCTACCAATCAAGGCTTGTCTGTTGTTCGTAATACAGCAATTGATAAATCGACAGGAAAGTATATTTATATGTTGGATAGTGATGATTACATTACAGCTGATTGCATTAAAAAACTTGTTGACAACGCAGAAGAATACAATGCAGAGATTACCGTTGGAGAATCTATTTGTGAATATAAAGATACCGGTGATAAAAAACAAATGTTCAGAATTACAAGTGATAAAAACATTATTCGAGGAAATAAAGCAATTTTTGAAGCATTTGTAAATGGCAAATACCCTGTTATCGGTCCTAATAAATTATACGTAAGAAGTTTTATTGTTAACCATAAATTACGATTTGTCAAAGGGCTATTCTCACAAGATGAATTATGGGCATTTCATTGCGCTGAGAAATTAGAGTCTATTAGTTTTATACAAGACATCACCTATATTTATTACATGAATTCGGCTTCAACGATTTTTAATAAAAAGAAAATCAATTTTGAAAATCATCAAACAATAGTCGAATGGTTTACGAAGTCGTATAAATCTACAAATGATCCTATTCGTAAAAAGCTTATCCGTAAAAAAATTGTAGGATTCAAAAAACTAACCTTACAAATGCAGTATAAATCAATGAGAAATGATACCGCTTATTGGAAACAAAATTATAATCGCCTAAAAAAAGCACCAAGTTTGACCATTTCCGATTACCTGAGTGATGATTTTACACCTCAACAAAAAAAGGAAAATCTATTGCTAAATCTTCCTACTTCTCTTGGGTTTAAAATTTTTAAAAAACGTTATGAAGGGTGATTATTGGTAGTTTGTTAACTCTGGTAAAACAGTGTTGTCGTGAATTATAAAATCTTTGTATTTTAAACATAATGGAGCCCATATTTGAGATAAAATACCTAAAAGTACAATCGGATAACCTTTATTTCTTCCTTTTATATCACCTGGGTACTTTTCTAATTCTGATTCAAAAAAATCCATTCTTTTTAGTAGTTCCAAATACCACTCTGTTGTAAAGCTCGTATTAGACTTGCAAATAAATCCACCTGTACCTACGCAATGTTTATAATAATATTGTAAATCTTTGTCTATAATTCCTTGTCCACGCCCCATACCTCTTCCATGCATCTCCGTATAACCAAGAACCCATCCAGATTTAGATCTTTTTATAGTTTCAAAAGATTCTAACCATGATTTTTCGTTATATTTTATATCTTGATACCCACCCCCATAAAAATGCATAAAGTAGCAACGGAGATAATCTGATTTATGAACAAGCGATAAATTCTTATAAGCTGGATGCAAAGGATGATTTGGAAGAATATATTCTTGTAAATTATGAGGTGTAATTAATTTCACTTCAACTCCAGAATGATCGACCAATGATTGATAACCTCTTTTCCTATTTTCAGACATTTCATTCTCACCTGTCCAAAAACAATATATAACTTGATCTATTTTAGACTCTATCTCATCAAAAGGTTTATAGTCATTTTGTAAAAAAAGACCAGGATATCTATTTTTATCAAATTTATATTTAAAAATTTCTTGTCTTTTAACCCTCCAAAACTCTCTTAAACTATATAATTTCGAATAAATTGTCCCTAAATATTTCTGAGACAAAAAACTAATTCTGTTTCTAATTTCGTTCATTATACTATTTTTTTATATTACCAGTAACACCCTCCTTCTACTTTATCAAATCCTTTCGGCTTTTCGTCGGCATATACCCATCCATTTCCTCTCAATGAGGTATAATGCTCCCATTCTTCCCAACGTTTACCTTTTATTCCGAATAAAAGTTGAGTAACTCCTCCTAAATGAATTGCTTGCTTTCCTTTATTTTTTATATAACTTGCCAATGGAAAACCATAAGCTCCACATCCTAAAATTGCTATATCAAAATCGGTTTGATCTATCTGTTTTTTCATAAATTCTAAAGCTTCAAACCAATTTTCAAAATCAGATTTCTCATCTGCAATTGACTGTACTGCCTTAATCGTTATTAACTCAAATTCAGGTAAAACATTTTTATTTTTGTATATATTTTCTCTATTCTTATACTGATTAATGATAGTTTGTTCAAAGGGATGGATAACTAAAACTTTTTTTCCTTCTAATGCTTTTGTCCAAGGGTTTGTAAAAAACCAAGGTTCTAACTCTCTAATATTACATAAATGAGTATTTGATGGAATTGTAGGTATATATTCTTCTAACTCATTCCAAACACCTAAAATATCTAGATTCTTAGCATCTTCTAAATAAAGGTTTATAAATTTTTCTAATAAATTCTTATCATTTGGAAAAAAGCCCGACAATTTACAAAGGTTATCTAAATATTTTGATGAACTTTTCCAATTCAACCCAATATTACCTATTAAATATTTGTAGATACCTTCAAGATCATTATTAATTTCTTTTTGGACAATATGATTCACTATAGCCCTAGATTCTGTACTTCCAAGACGAGCAATCATAAATGGTTTCCTTGATTTAATTAATGTATAAATTAAATCATTTGTCTGCCTGTTTTTTTCTTTTATTTTATAATAAGAAAAAAACTTACTATTACGCTTTAAGAAAAATGGTCTTGTTCTTTTTCCTAATCGAAACAGATAATGAAAATTGTTATCAGTGATCATTTTTATGAGATAAAATTTTTATAAAATCACTTAAATCTAAAACATTAAACATTAGATATAAATATTTTAGATTATATTGAACATTTGTTCGATAAACAGGTCGATAATTTCTATATAACATCTTACACATTTCCAATCTAGTTATGTAATCAAAACTATCCGCATATTTATCTAATAAATAATACATATAATCTGCATTACCTTTCATTTTTCTAACTTTCAATTTAGTATCTCTTCTATTACCTGAAATATTAATATCCGATCTTCTAAATGTCATATATTCATCTCTAATCATATAGATTCTAGAAAACTCTGAAAATTCTAAAAGAGCTATTGCATCAGAGCCAAATGCTAATTCTATATTTCTAAATTTATATTTTAAATATTTATCTTTTCTAAAAATATTTTCACTTAAAGTACTAAAAGCTTCATTAAAAAATAATTTTTTAAAAAAAACTGTTGAAGATTCTATTTTTTCATATTGATAAGGTCCTTGTACAACATTACCTTTTGTATCTATTACCTTGCAATTGTATTTAACAACTGTTATGTTTGATTGAATTATTTCAGGTAAATTTAAATAAAACTTATCAATGTAATTTTCTGTTAGGATATCATCATCACAAAGCAACATAATCCATTCCTCATTTTCAGTAAGATCATCAATACATCTTTCCCACTGCTTAGTGAGGTATTTTCCTCCAATGTTTGTATCATATCTTTTATATTTTGTAATGATACTTGAGTACTTATCAATCAATTCAGAAGGATTTTCAGGACTTGAATCGTCTCCTATATACAAATTAAATTTCTTATCCGTTTGATTTGCTAAACTTTGTAATGTCTCTTCAAAATAAGTTAATTTATAATATGGGATAACTATTGCTAATTTAATTTCTGACATAATATTTTTTGATTAAATTATTTAAATACCCTTCTTTATCTTGAATAGAAAATTGATACTGCAACTCATGAATATCTATTGAATAATGCTCCCCTTTATTTTCCATTAACTTCATTGCAGGTTTTTGTAGTATTTCCTCGAAGGCTTCTACTATTTCTGGTATAAAGTAATTTTCGGCATAAGCCACATTCACAATTCTATTCCAACGGTTAGACTGAATATATTGAAGCGTAATATCCTTTACATCTTCTACATCAATCAGATTACGTGTCGCATGTTGGTGCACATTCAATTGTTGATTCGTCATAATTTGGCGATAAAGATAATTCATCAACAAATTAGGATTTCCTCCTATTCCAACCGCATTACTAATTCTAAGAATAAGATAGTTGGTTGTATTTTGTTTGATTACTTCTTCGATATGCAACTTATGCAACACATACGGACTGTTATATTTAGAAGAATCATAAATTGAACACGTACTAAAATAAACCAATAATTGAGTAGGATATTGGGCGATTGTTTCTAAAACCAAGTCCAATTCCCGTTTAAATTGTTGCTTATCTTGCTCTGATGAATTTGAAACACCCGACGCAAAAAATACCACATCTTCTCGATCATGTTTCAAAAATTGAGATGCAATAAGCCCTTTACCTATAATCATAATAAATGAGCTAAAATTAACTGAGACGCATTCCCTACACCAAATGGGTTAACAAAATTGTTTTGTCCATTTTTTAATTCTTTATAAAATTCTTCTTTAATTTTTTCCTTATCTGCTCCAACAAGAATACCACAACCACAATCTAGTACTTCAGGACGTTCTGTTTCTTCTCTAAGTATAATGACTCTTTTTTGTAAGGTTGGTGCTTCTTCTTGAATACCTCCAGAATCAGAAATAATAAGCATTGATTTTGCCATTAATTTAACCGCTTCAATGTAATTTAATGGTTCTATAAACTTTATATTTTGTGGAATATCGCTAAATGTTTTAAAGATAAATTCTCTCGTTTTGGGATTAGGATGTAAACTCCAATTAAATGTAATCGAAGGATTTTCTAACGCCAATTCTTTTATCGCATCGCAAATCGAAAACATGTTTTCGCTAATATTTTCTCTTCGGTGAGCAGTGATAAAAACATCATCCCCTTTAGTCAGCGAGATATTCTCTTTCTCCAATACATAAGTTAACAAATCAATAATTGTATTACCTGTAACAACAATTCTTTCTTCAGAAATGTTTTCTTTTAATAAATTTTCTTTGGCTAATGGAGTAGGTGCAAAATTAATTTCACTTGTTAAAGAAACGACTCTGCGATTGTATTCTTCTGGAAATGGAAAACGGATATCATCCGTTCTTAACCCTGCTTCGATATGATAAAATTCTTTTTTTTCTAAAAAAGCAACCATTGAAGAGGCTAATACTGTAAACGTATCACCTTGTGCTATTATTTTTTCAACAGCATTTGACTTGACTACTTCTGCGATACTATCAATTAGTTTCGCTAATAAATTTGAATTTGAATACGCATTTGATTGAGATTTCAAAGTGTAATCTGGTTTGTAACCAAATAATTCTTCCATTTCTGTCAACATACTTGTGTGTTGACCTGTATTAATTGTAGTAAATGTAAGCGCTCTTTTTTTAGCTTCAAGTATAATTGGATATACTTTTAGAAATTCAGGGCGTGTTCCATAGATTATGGCTATCATTTTATAGTTTAGTTCGTTTAATAAAAGTAAATTTAGGTAAATTATAATCTAAATCATATAAAAGCTATCTTTTACTAAAAAGATTCTTTAATACATAGTTAACAATCATACGAAATGGAATTTGATTAAGAACTTGTTCTACTTCTATCATTTTATGATTATATATTACATTATGTACTTCCTTTTTCCCATTTTTAAGTTCAGCAAACTCTCTTGTTATATAATAAGCATGTACATAGTCCTTGAATGGATTTGGGTAATCTCTTTCGTGCCAAGTTCCTACAAAATGGTGTGTTGCATAATTTTTAGGCAAATCCAAACAAAAATAAGTAGAAGGGTAAATTACAATTCCATCCTTTCCTTCTTGGTATTCGTCTCTTGTAGGGTCAATTCCGTATTCTTTCACCAATAAATCAGATACAAAAACGGTATTGGTCGTTAAGTCGAAACTTGTTTTCTCATTATAAAAATCAATTACTCGTTTTGTCCAAGGATGGCCTTTTTCTGTCGCCCATAAGGCCGTAAAAGGCGAACCTTTAATCTCAAAACCAGAAAATGCACGATGAATTAAAAATTCATCCAACGAAAACTTTACCTCAACATCAATATCCATATAAATACCTCCATATTGATACAAAGCTAATGCCCGTGAATAATCAGAAACAAATGCCCACTTTTTATTCTCTGCAGCTAATCTAACATATTCACAGCAATTGATATCGAAATTAGATTCGTTCCATTCCATGATTTCATAATCAGGAAGGGCTTTTTTCCAACTTTCTAAACAGATATAAAAAGATGCGGGTTTTGGATTACCTCCGAACCAACAGTAATGTATTATTTTGGGGATCATTGAGTTTAAATTGAAAATTCGATAATTCTTATTTTATTTAATCCTTTTAATAGTCCGAATTCTTTAATAATATAATAATATAGTTCCTTCTTACTAATTTGTTTTAACATTTTCTTATTTTTAAAAAAACATGTTACGGCATTTGAAATTAAAAACTCGCGTGATAATTTGGATATATTCAAATCAATGGTTTCTTTATAAGTATCATAATAATAATGAAATTGATTTTGTACAATTTTCTTATTGTTATTAAGATTAACTTGATATGAATCCTTATGAAATCTTCTTTTACTCAGAATTGTATCAATAATTACTGCATTAACTGTAATTAAAACAAGCTTTACAAAATAATTATATTCTTCTGCAGATTGATTTTTCTCTGTAAAACTTAACATTTTTGCAATCTCTTTCTTTATCATCACATCTAATGTTAACCAATTTATTTTTTTCATAATAAAATGGTCAGATGTTATTTCTAAAATACCCAATTGTCTATAATTTATCGGATTATTATTCTCAGGATTATTAAAATATTCAGTTTTAGAAATCACAAAATCTGAGTTTCCTTCTATTATAGTTTGTAATTTTTTTTCAACATGATTTTCAACCATCAAATCGTCGCTATCAAAAAAAATAATATAATCACCTACAGACTTTTTCATTCCTATATTTCTACAAGCGTTTGCTCCTTTTGGATAATCTTTTGGACGGACATATAACTTGAATCGCTGATCTTTTTCTTCAAAAGTCTTAATAACTTCTATTGAATTATCTGTTGACCCATCATCAACAATTATACATTCCCAATTTTCATATGTTTGTCTTACAATAGAATCTAATGTTTCTCCAATAAGATTTGCTCTATTATAATTAGGAATAATTATGGAAACTTTATACATATCTAAATGTAATAAATGATTTGGCTTTTCTAAAATACACAAATAAGTAGACAAAGAAAAACTGGGTTAATACTTTAGGTTTATTAAATAATGAAAATTCATTCTTAAACATTTTATAGATAAATTTTTTTTGATTAGCTCTTATAAATTGATCTATTACTAAGAAGTTATATTTCGAAAAATAGTCTTCAAGATCATAATTGTTCATTTTTTGCAAATATTTTCGAACAATACTTCTTGCTTTATAATATTCAAAAATTTTAGTCTGATTTTTATTATTTGTAATTGAGTTTACATGATGTCTTATTGCTACTGTTACTTCATTAATAAAATCAAACTCTGAAAGTGGAACTTGATAAAAGATTCTACAAAAAAATTCCCATTCTTGAGCCGCTTTTAAGTTTTCATCGAATAATGATATGTTATTAATTTTGAATATTTCTTTCTTAATTAAGGGAGTTTGTGTCAAAATTTTTAAATTCTGTTTAAAATAATCTTGGAAAAAATTTTCAGAATATATTACATCGTGTTTTTCTAATATAATATCTACATGATTTTCGAACTTATAAGCTTCTGTAATTGAAATTAATTTATTATTTTTTAATAAATTAATTAATTGCTTTTCAATTTTCTCTGGCAACATCACATCATCACTATCAAACCAATTGATGTACTCTCCCTTGGAAAGGTCAAAACCATAATTTCTTGCTCCATTTCCCCCTGGTTTGTATTGTTTTGGTCGATGATGATAAGATATTCTACTGTCTTTTTTAGTATAGTTGTCTAAAACGTCTGAAGTATGGTCCGTACTCCCGTCATCCACCACAATACATTCCCAATTTTGGTAGGTTTGGGCAAGTACAGAATCTAAGGTTTCTCCAATAAGTTCCGCTCTATTGTAGGTAGGAATAATGATAGATACTAAAGGTTGTTCGGTCATTTGTAAAATTGTTTTTCTTAATAGGATAGTTCTGTAAATTAACGAGAACTTTATCCTTCTTAAATCACCTATTAGGATACAAACTTGACGGCAACAGATTACTTGACCTATTGGGTCAAGTGATGTTGTATAATCTATTGTTCAAACGCAATGATTTCCGCTTGAATGTAGTCTACATAGTGTTTAAGTCACGCAAATATACAGAATTAGATTTGGAATGACATGTATTTTATAAAATTGTTGTGAGGGTAAAATGATAAGGATGCGCCGCCCCAGAAGAAGCATGTGGTTGATAAACAACTGTTACACTAACAATAGGAAAAGCAAAACCAACAGAGGATAAAGCTTCTTCCCTCAACTGTAATTCAATTTGATGCAAAGGTTTTTCTTTTTCGGAAAGAGGAAAATAGAAACACTGTAGATTGACGAGGTCTAATTCTAAACTTTCGTCACACTGCATCCATGCAAATGAAATCTCTAAGCACGAATTAGGGTGTTTTTGAGCACAAGATCGAAGTAGATTCATGCTTATCACCAAGCTGTTCTTCTCCAACGAATAAGAACAATCCAACGGATATAATTTCGAGTTTTTATTTAATTTTAGTTGTTGAAGCCTCCGTTCCTCATAAGCTTGTTTCAATGCTAAATATAAATTTTCTTGATCCGATTGTTTTCTAACCTTAGAAAAGAATGATACCAATTGATTGTGAAAGGTTCCATCTTTTTGACGCCATATCAAAGGATTAATTGCTTTTTTAAAACGCCCTACGAATGTGGCGACTTCTTTGAAACGTTGTTGTGCGGCTTTGGTATTTGGGTGTTCATGGGATTTTCCATTTACAAACCCTCCTGTATTTTTTTTGACAAATGATTGGCCATTACGTTCAAAAAAGATCAAATCTCCTACTTTTCCTCGGATACCAAATAAACTGTCTAACTTTGCCATAATAGTATTATATTTACATTACTGAATGTCAATAGTTTAAATATACTATTATTTTACAATACTTCAAAATTTATTCGATTTGAATATTCTTTCTATAACGCCTTTATACTACCTTTATATCGCTTTTATACCCCTTCTATACCATGGTTTGTTCGACCTAAAAAGGAAGATAGAGTATAGATAAAGGCACTTACTTAGGTTATAGCTTAGCTTTAAAATACTCGTGTATAAATCTAAATGCTGTTGTGCAATTTGTTTGGGGTTGCAAAAGGTTAAGGCATAATCTTCATCTAACTTGGCACCTTCTTTATTTACAAGAGCTTGTCGCAAGGCTTCCACTACAGAGTTAAAATCATTGGGTTGATAAGTCGGATTGTTATTTTGTTCTACAATAACTATAAAAAACTCCAAGGTAATAACTAAGTATACTTTTAGTTTTTCGAATAATATTTAAATTATTGGATGTTAAATCTGATAAACTACAAGTTTTTCTCACTCTTTGATCAAAAGCTCCTCTATAAAAGTAGTTAAACATTTCTTTACTTTTTTTCTTACCAGAACTTTCATAAGGATGATTCACAATATATATAGGAAAATACTTTATTATCATATTGCATTTCATTGCATCAAATAATAAAATCTGCTCTTCTCCTTTCCTCAAGAAAGTACCTAATCCAAATCGATTATCGAATGTAATGTCTTTACTTTTTATAGATTCAATATTTAGTAAAATCTCTATAGAAGATACCCAATGTTTTGAATCTTCTTTTATTAAAAGACTCTCAAAAGGATAGTTTTTATACTCAGGTTCACCATGTAAAGTTTTTATTTTAAATGTAGCAACATCGAATTTATCGTTTTCAATAATAGTAAGAATTTCAAGTAATCCTGATTCAATATATGTTACATCATCATCAGCTATAAGCCCATATTTTGTAGTACAATTTGAAATACCTATGTTTCTACTATTTGACAAACCTTTTGTTTGTGTAGTTATGATTGTTATATCATCTCTTAATAACTGATTAGGGATTTCAATGTCATCATGATTTTGATGAACAATAAGATAACAGATATCTGGATGTTGAAATGAAACAGTTTTTTCTAAACCTAGTATTCCTTTGTTGAGTGTTGATATGATTATGGTTAGAAGTTTCATTTTAGATTAATTAGTTTTTTTTAATCCTAATATATTCATTTTCAACAATATTAATATAATCATCAACATCTCTATTATTTATAACATCATAATATTGCTTATCTGACAAATTTGAAGCCTCAACCTCATCGGTTAAAATCTGCAAAGTTTTATCAACAAACTTATTAAGATTTTTGTAATGTGGATAAATTGGGTTTTCAAAATTATTTGGTTTAGGAGAAAAATCCCAACAAATAAGAGGTGTTCCTGTTGTACAGATATCTAAACCTGCATATCCTGCGGGTCTGTCATTGTTATACCCCTGAAACCAAGACAAAGATAACTCTTCATTAATTGCTGTTTCTACAATATCTTCTTGATGTCCTCTAAAAAAAACATTATCTTGAATTCCTAACCTCTCTAACATATCAATCATTCGATGTTCTTTAGGATTTCCATTGCCAAAAATATGTAATTCAACATTAGGAAATCTATCTAACAATAATTGGAAAGAATAGAAAAATGGATCTAATGGTTTAAATGGATCTAATCTCGTAAATATTCCTATTTTTTTTATATGTTGTTCTCTAAATTTCCACTTTTTATTATTCTTATCAATCTTCATGACCAAGGGAATAAATGTAGAATGATAACTTACAAACTGTTCCAGTTCGTACTTTAATTCTTCTTTCTTAAACGGAGTACAGAAATTAAAATTGAATGAGTGATCAAAATTATCATATAAATCATTTTTCTGAAACCTTGCGGTCATCATATGAATCAAACTTTTTTCTTTGATTCTATTTGGAATATTATTTATAAAAATATACTCCCCCATCCAATGAATAACATCATATTGATCCATATATTTTGACAACTTATCAATTTTCCATAGATCTATATATTTAGGAAATAATCCAAGTTGACGTTTTATTTTATTACGCAACCTATTTTTTTCATAAAATCTCTTATCTATAAAATCATCAATATACCTAATTTCAGCACCTTGTTCTTTGTGTAAGTTTTCATAATATCTAACATTCCACAGTTTAGATACTTTTTTTTCTTGTTCTAAAGATAAAATAGTTAAATCAAATTTATTTTTATCTAATGCTCGGTCGATTTCATAAGCAAAACGTTCGGCACCTGCTCTATAAAACCCAGCAACTACAAAAAGAATTTTAGTTTTCTCCATTATAGAATTGTTTGATTTCAGATATGATTAAATCTTGCTCATGTTCTGTCAATTCATAATAGAAAGGCAAACGTAACAAGCAATCCGTAAATTTATCAGAATTTGGGATATTGATTTCTTCGTTGTTTTTCAAGAAAAATTCGCTTTTATTTAAACTTAAATAATGAAATACTGGATGAATATCTTCTTTTTTTAGATGGCTTATTAATGCCGTTCTTTCATCGTAATTTTTACAAACAATATAAAACATGTGTGCATTATTAGTCGCAAAATCTGGAATGACAGGTAACTGGATTTTAGTATTTGTTGCTAGATCTGCTAATCCATTTTGATATCGATTCCAAATTGCTACACGCTTTGCTTGAATTTTATCTAAATTTTCTAATTGTGCATACAAGAATGCAGAAATGATTTCTGATGGTAAAAATGATGATCCTAAATCTACCCAACCATATTTATTCACTTCTCCTCTAAAAAACGCACTTCTATTGGTTCCTTTTTCACGAATAATTTCTGCTCTTTCAAAATAATTTTCATCATTTATCACCAACATCCCTCCCTCTCCTGCAATGATGTTTTTGGTTTCATGAAAAGAAAATGCCGAGAAGTGACCAATTGAACCTAATGCTTTTTTAGTTCCATCAGAAAACGTATAATAACTATCTATGGCTTGTGCCGCATCTTCTACGACAAACAACTTGTGTTTTTCGGCAAGACTCATAATCGCTTCCATGTCACAAGCTACGCCTGCATAATGTACAGGAACGATGACTTTGGTTTTGGAAGTGATGTGTTTTTCTATTTCTTTTGGGGCTATATTCGGATTATCTGCATAAGAATCGACAAAGACTATTTTCGCACCACGTAACGCGAATGCATTAGCAGAAGAAACAAAAGTATAACTTGGAACAATTACTTCATCACCTTCTTTGATGTCGCAAAGTATAGCCGCCATTTCTAAAGCATCAGTACAAGATGTTGTTAACAACACTTTTGGAAAATTATATTTTTCTTCGAAAAACTGTTGACATTTTTTGGTAAATAATCCGTCTCCAGATATTTTACCAGATTGTACAGCTTCTTCTATATATTTTAGTTCATTACCAATAATGAATGGTTTATTGAAAGGTATGGTCATTTGTGTATTTTTTATTTTATAAATCTTGCAGGATTACCAACATATAAGCCTGGTTTTTCTAAGTTTTTGATTACGACTGTAGCTCCTCCTATTTGGACTTTAGTTGTTATTCGTATGTTATCTATAATGGTAGAATTAATTCCTAATATACATAACTCTTCTACTTTTACAAATCCAGCAATACTCACTCTTGGAGATAAAAAAGAATGACTTCCTATTTGGCTGTCATGTGCAATTGCACATCCTATATTAAGTAAGACATTATCACCAATTTCTACATATTGATCTAGTATACAGCCAGGATAAACAACTGTACCTCTTCCTATTTTTGCACTTGGATCGATGTAAACTGAAGAATGTATAAAAGTATAAAAAGGAATTTTATTAATTAATTTATCAAAAATTGCCTTTTTAAAATCAAGATGTTTGTAGCCTATTGCAATAAGTATTTCGTCAAATTGTTTGCTTTTATAAGCTTCTTCAATATCATTGTTTCCACCAATTACAGGAATATTATCCACCAATGTATCTTTCTCTTTATACTCGTCAAAGAAAGCAACAACTTTATCACCAGTATCTTGGTGAATATGATAAGCAATTTGTTGTCCCAAATGTCCAGAACCTACAATAGCGATACGTGTCATAATTCAATTTTTTTATCAGATTGATAGATAAGATAGCCTGAACGGTCATTGCTACTTTTTATTAATTTTAAATCATCATTAAGAATTTCTTTCTTCACCGTCCATTCATATTCTTTCTGGAAATAAGGATTTAATGATTGCGTTTCTTTACAATAAAAATAAACACCCGCATATCGGTTATATTTTGGAATACTTTCTTGCCAATTAAATTGATTCAGAGCGATATCTAATACACATTGTAAATAGTCTATGCCTGTAGATAATTTCACCAAATCTGAACCTATAAAGTCACCACCCATACGGCTTCCAATTTCTATGACATAGACATTTCCAGCTTCGGTGATTTTCATTTCTATATGAGATGCGCCAAACTCGATATTAGTTGCTCTTAAGGTATTCAAAGCAATTTTTTTAATTTTTTCTTGTAATGAAGCGTGTAATGTCGTGGGCTGATGATGGGCAATTTCCACAAAATAAGGTTCTGGAGAGAGTACCTTATCAGTAATGTTTACGATTTGATGTTCGCCTTTCCAGCTTAATGTTTCAACACTAACTTCTACACCTGAAATGTACTCTTCTACAATGCATGTTTTCTCAAAAGAATAGCTTAAGCTTTCTTCTACAGCATCCAATAACTCTTTTTGATGGGATACTTTTTTAACGCCTAAGCTACCTGATCGATCCACAGGTTTAACAATTAACGGAAATGTATTCTCTATAGCAGAAAGCTGTTTAATGTCTGTAATTGTTCTGTGTGCAGGTGATGGGATATTATGTGTATGGAAACAATCTCTCATCAGTCCTTTATTCGTTGTTAACAAAGCGGTTTGCAAAGAATTACCGATCAAATTCATCTTTGCTGCAACATATGAAATAGTCGGAACACAAATATCTGTTGCAATAGTTAATATTCCATCAATATTTATTTCTTGACATTTCTCTAAAATAGTTTCTTTTTCTAAAACAGAAATATCATAAAAATAATCTGCAACTTCCTTGCAAACTGCTTTTCCATCATCCCAAGCAAAACAATGTGTTTCTATTCCATTAGCTTTCGCTTTCTCTACTAATGGTAATTGAAGATAACTTGCACCAAGTATTGCTATTTTCATAATTCTTCTATTATTGGTATGTCAATAAAATATTCTTTATCTCTCCAACGCGCTGTACCTACATCTTTCCAAGGTTTTTGCATTTGCTTTTTCAAGAAATCTTTTTCCCAACTCTTAGGTGTATCTATTTTTTTTACTTTGATAGTGAAGGTAGCGTCATTCAAATCGGCACCATTTTTATAAGCCCAAAATGCTGTAAAATCTCGAATCCCTTTTTCTAAGTTATTTTGATCTATGGTGTTACCATTTACACGAAAAGACCATTTACACCATATTGGTCCTACTTGATATTTCCCAGGTGTACCATTCTTATTAACAATTGGCAACCATATCTCTTGTTTTGTATTTTTATCAATATGTGTAAGTGCTATAATGTGATTGTACTCGCTAAAATGGTAATCCATAAAAACAGCGTGATGCGTAATCCCCATATAAGTTTGTCCAATTGATTCGATACTTTTAGCTGTCTTCTCAATTTTTTTATTAAGTTTCTTGTCTTCTACACCTATTTCTTGTCTTATATCTACATTAAGGTCAGAGTTATACGAAATAATTAATTGCAAAAGACATAAAGCTAAAACACCGGCTGTTATGATTTTTATCTTCAAATCTTTTAAAGTAAAATTATGAAGTAATTTCAATTCTTCTTCTTTTGGAGGAATTACAGGTGGTGTATAACCACAGTTTTCTTCTGTACAATGTTCTGTATTTCGGTTTTTTGCTATATAAGCATATACTACTTTTCCTAAATGATAAATACCAGTTAATCTCAACATCCAACTCAATGGTTTTGTATAGATCATACTATTCAAAACCTGTATATAAGTATCTAAACCTTTGTAAACTTTTCCGTTTTTTATAGAATGTATATCATCTAATAATGTATCGTAAGGAATATCTTTTAGCAATGGTTCTTGTTCAGCATAATATTGAACTGTTTTAAACTCTATTTTCTTGAAAATATCAAAGTGCTTTATCGTTATTTTGGTACGATTACATAAGGGACATTCTCCATCATAATAAAACGTAATTGTTGGTAATCTTTTCTTGTTTGTTCCAAAAAATAGAGCCCACCAACTTATTGGCACCATTAATAAATACAAACTACACATTCCTAATGCAAACCAAGGAATAGGATAACAGATTAAAATACCAACGTGCAAACCTATACCAATTATTAGAAGAGGAACTCTCCATCTTTTTCTAAAAAATGTAAACAAGAATATCGCTTCGAATACCAAAGTTAAATACCCTAAAAAATACATTAAATATTCTTGATTTAACAAAAATTGTAAATCATTTAAAATAATTGGTGGTACAGATGTTGGCAACCACATTCCTAGCCCTTTCATCCAAAAGTCAGACGATAACTTAAAAAATATGGAATCAAAATAAACAAATGCGACCCCAACTAAAATAGGTATAAAATAAGCAAGTACACTTACTTCTGCTGGAGGATTATATTCAAATTTTGTATTAGAATATTTATATTTTAATAAAAGTCTATCAATAGATAAAACTCTTGAAATAGGTAGGAACATCAACAAAAAATTAATTCCCATGTAAGCGTAGAACATGTGATATTCATAAGTAGTTATGCTCCCTATTAATATTAAACTTAATAAATAATTAACAATTGTTGCTGTTCTGGTAAATAATCCAAACGCAATAAATAATACGGAAATACCCCAGATCGCAATCGGAATTCCAAAATTGATTTCTGCTTGATCTAAATAAGGTACTTTGTCAAAAATTAAATGTCGAAAATAATAAAACTGTACTATTTCTGCAAATAGAACCAAACAATAAGCAATTCTAAAAATTGCTAAACCTATTGCTGGTATTTTTTTATCATACAATTTTCTTAACATAGCTATTTCCAAATTAACTGAGGCCGAATAAAACCATTAACTTTTCCTAAATATCCACTTTCTCTAGCTATATCTTTTATCTCAAAACTTAATATTTCATCTTCTGCATATAAAGAGCTCATCCCTTCAGTATGTATATAAAGTAAAATTTGATACGTATCATCATTCAATAAATTCCCAGGAATTTGACACGATATTTTTGTTGGAATATCAATCGGAAAATTAAATTTATTACCCGTTCCAAAAATCACATCTCCTCGTGTATTTTTTAAATCAAAACCTAATGAGAGTTTCTCTTCTTTGGTTTGATTCACTATTTCAAAAACAATTTCTATATCTGATGTAACATCAATTGTTTCAGCTGGATCTAAAGTTGATAGATTATTAATTGAAGCAGATTTAATCCTTACATACTCATTGCCTTTAGCTTTGCTAATATCTTCAAATTCTATCTGCCTACAATTTGTGATACTATCTGCCAAATAGTTTTTAATCAAAAGTTCTGGCTGCCCTACATCAACAATAGTACCCTGACGCATAGATACAGCATTTGTGCATAGTGTCTCAACAGCTGTCATATTATGACTCACAAAAAGCACCGTTCGTCCTTCTCCTTTGGTTACATCGCCCATTTTCCCCAAACATTTCTTCTGAAACTCTGCATCGCCCACTGCTAAGACCTCATCAACGATTAAGATTTCCGATTCTAAATGTGCGGCAACAGCAAATGCTAAACGAACATACATTCCTGACGAATAACGTTTAACAGGAGTATCGATATAGCGCTCTACACCTGCAAAGGCTACAATTTCATCAAACTTTCGGGTGATTTCTTTTCGTGTCATTCCAAGAATAGCACCGTTCAAATAAATATTTTCACGACCCGTCATTTCTGGGTGAAAGCCAGTCCCCACTTCTAACAACGAAGCGATACGACCTTTGTATTTGATAGAACCCGTAGTTGGTTTGGTTACACGAGAAAGTAACTTCAATAAGGTTGATTTACCTGCTCCATTACGACCAATAATTCCGACAGCCTGTCCTTGCTCTACTTGAAAATTAATATCTTTTAACGCCCATACATAGTCAGAATCTCCTTTCTGTGTACGGTCATTGGTTTCTCCAATTTTAAGAAATGGGTCTTCTTGTCCTCTTACATTTGCCCACCAACGTTTGATATCGTGTTGCAATGAACCTGTTCCTACTTCACCTAAACGATACTGTTTCGAAACATTTTCGACATCTAAAACTATATTTTTTGACATAATAAATTCTTACTAATTAAACAGTATCCATAAATGATTTTTCGACTTTATTGAAGATAACGGTTCCAATCAATAAAATACTAAATATAAAAACAGTGGAATAAAGTAACATTCCAACATTGAAATCTCCCACGCCTAAATAAGCATATTTAAAACATTCGAAGATACCTGTTAAAGGATTAATATCTGCAATCCATCTGTATTTTTCAGGAATTGAAGACACAGGATAGACAACTGGTGTTACATACATATACAACGAAACACCAAAACTAAGTAGCATCGACAAATCTTTGTATTTTGTGGTCATGGAAGAAAAAATCATTCCTGCCCCCATCGCAAAAGCTGCCATTAATACAATCAAAAATGGTGTCGCCAATACCCATAAGTTAGGGTGAACATTTTGGTCTACAATCAAGTAATAGATTAAAAAACCTAAGAAAAGACAAAATTGCACAGCAAACTGCATTAGGTTAGACGTTACAATTGCTAAAGGCATAACCAAACGCGGAAAATAAACTTTCCCAAAAATAGAGGCGTTTCCTCTAAAGACATTTGATGTATTATTAAGACAAGAAGAAAAATAATTCCATAGAATAACTCCTGACAAATAAAAAGGAATTTGCGGTGCACCATCTGTTGATAAGTTTGCAATATTCCCAAAAACAATCACATACATGATTGTTGTAAAAATTGGATTAATAAAAAACCACAAAGGGCCTAAAATAGTTTGTTTAAAAGAGGTTACAAAATCTCTCTTCACAAGCATATACACCAGATCTTTGTATCGCCAAACTTCTTTCAAATTCAATGAAAAGAGAGAAGATTTAGATTCGATCACTTGTGACCATTCTTGATTCTTATTCGAGTCTAAACTCATAAAATAAATTTAGGTTGTTAGGTTTTAAGTTGATTAAAATCAACGTAAAACAGATTAATTATATTGTTTTTCGTAATAATTTTGGTAATCACCAGACGTCACATTGTCTAGCCATTCTTTGTTTGTTAAAAACCAATCGATAGTTAGACTCAAACCTTGCTCAAAAGTCACACTTGGTTTCCATCCTAACTCTTCGTTGATTTTTGTGGCATCAATGGCATAACGTAAATCATGTCCTGGACGGTCTTTTACAAAGGTGATTAATTGCTCCGAAGTTCCTGCTTCTTTCCCTAATTTTTCATCCATTTGCTTACATAATTCTTTCACCAAGTCGATGTTTTGCCACTCATTGAAACCTCCTACATTGTAAGATTCTCCATTTTTACCTTCGTGGAAAACCAAATCAATCGCTTTCGCATGATCAATCACAAACAACCAATCGCGCGTATATTTTCCATCGCCGTATATTGGAAGTGGATTTCCGTTTAAGATGTTGTGAATACACAATGGAATCAATTTTTCTGGAAAATGATTAGGTCCATAATTGTTTGAGCAATTCGTCATGACAATTGGTAATCCATAGGTATCATGGTACGCTCTTACAAAATGATCTGAAGACGCTTTGGATGCCGAATAAGGCGAATGCGGATCATACGATGTTTCTTCTGTAAAAAAACCTTCGTCTCCCAAAGCACCAAACACCTCATCTGTCGAAACATGATGAAAACGTTTCCCCTCAAAATTATCTTTCCAAATATGTTTTGCAGCATTCAATAAATTAACTGTTCCAATCACATTGGTCATCACAAATTCTAATGGATTCGTAATCGAACGATCCACATGTGATTCGGCAGCTAAATGAATGACACCATCGGGTTGATAGTGTTCAAAAATTTCTAAAATATGTTTTGCATCAACAATGTCCGCTTTTACAAATTCGTAATTTGGATAAGATTCGATATCTTTCAAATTCTCCAAATTCCCAGCATATGTCAATGCATCAAGATTGATAATTTTTGTTTCTGGGTATTTTAAGACAAATTCTCTTACAACATGCGAACCGATAAAACCAGCTCCACCTGTAATTAATATTGTTTTCATAGTATTTTAGTTGTTATTTAATCGTTTCCAAACAAATCGCGCGTATAAACTTTCTCTTTCACATCGGCCAATTCAGGTGCATTTCGATTTGAAATAATCACATCGCATGCTGCCTTAAAAGTTTCTAAATCTTTCGTTACTTTCGATCCGTAGAACGTATCTTCTTTCAGAACTGGTTCGTAAACAACAACCTCTATTCCTTTTGCTTTGATGCGTTTCATGATTCCTTGAATAGCAGATGCACGGAAGTTATCTGATCCTGATTTCATAATCAAACGGTAAACCCCAACTTTCTTAGGGTTTTTTGCGATAATAGAATCGGCAATGAAATCTTTTCTTGTTCTATTTGCATCGACAATGGCTTGTATGATATTATTTGGAACTGCATCGTAATTCGCCAACAATTGTTTGGTGTCTTTTGGCAAACAATATCCGCCATACCCAAATGATGGGTTGTTGTAATGCGAGCCAATACGAGGATCTAAACCAACACCTTCAATAATTTGTTTGCTATCTAACTTATAAATTTGCGCATAACTATCCAATTCATTGAAATAAGCAACACGCATCGCTAAGTAAGTATTCGAAAAAAGCTTAATTGCTTCGGCTTCTGTTGAATGTGTAAATAAGGTCGGAATATCTTTTTTAATCGCTCCTTCTTTCAACAGATTAGCAAAAACTTCCGCTCTTTCACTTTGTTCACCAATAATAATTCGAGAAGGATATAAATTATCATACAATGCCTTTCCTTCTCTCAAAAATTCGGGAGAAAAAATAATATTCTGATAATCTAATCTTGATTTTAAATCCTCTACAAAACCAACTGGAACAGTCGATTTAATTACAATTACAGCATTCGGATTATAGTGTTTTACATCCTTTACAACCGACTCTACACTTGATGTGTTAAAATAGTTTGTTTTCGGATCGTAATCAGTAGGTGTTGCAACAATTACATATTCAGCATTTTTATACGCTTCCTCTTTGTCTAAAGTTGCAAGAAAATTAAGGTCTTTGTGTTGTAAAAAATCTATGATTTCAGCATCTTCAATCGGAGATTTTTTAGCATTAAGCAGTGCAATCTTTTCTGGAACAACATCTAACGCTACTACCTCATTGTGTTGAGCTAATAAAATGGCATTAGATAGGCCAACGTAGCCTGTTCCTACTATTGCTATTTTCATTTATGGTGATTTATAATTAGTTTAAGAGAACAAATTTAGTCAAAATCTCTAAATATAAACACCAATTCACTAAAAATGAGTAAATAGAAGCTGAATTCCAAAGCTTTTATTGCTGTAATATTATGCGTGAGTGTTTTAAAAGTAATTTTAAACGCTTTACAATAAATCAGGAATGAAAATGAATATTAATAATTCTTGAAGAATCTTAACCTCATCCACTTTTAACAACCAATTTTAGAGTCGACATACGATTTGCAGACGAGCTTCAATCCATTGAAACGAACGTAAAAAAGATTAGTGAGCCTATGCGAATCATTTAATCTTTTTAGTGAGTAAAATGATGATTGAACGGCGAAAATCGAAGTCTTGACCTTTTTGGTTCGTTTTTGTGTCAAGACTTCCCCGAAGGGCATATGAATTCATTTGAAAACAATAAAAAAAATCATGAATAAAAATGAACATATATACCTAAGCTCAACCAGAGCTTCTCCTTTTAATTTAAAATTCTTTATCTCAACTTTTTGACACTCGTCTCCAAATCATATGACATTTTTTCAACCTTTTTCAATATTCAGATTCGATATCATTCTGGGCTTGTAGAAGAATCTCAACCTCATCCACTTTTAACAACCAATTTTAGAGTCGACATACGATTTGCAGACGAGCTTCAATCTATTAAAGTAAATGTAAAAAATCAGGAATGAAAATGAACATTAAAATTTCTTGAAGAATCTTTCTGTCACTTTTTTATTCATTACTTATCTATTTTAATTATCGGTATTCATATGCCCTTCGGGGAAGCTCATCCAAAAAAAAAATTGAAATTAAAAATTTGAAATTAAAAGGAGGAGCCATGGTATGGCTCAGGTATTCCTTTTCTTTATTTTCATTTCTTCCTTTCATTTTTTTATTCATAGCTTATGTATTTTTATTGTCGGTATTCATATGCCCTTCGGGGAAGCTCATCCAAAAAAACATTTGAGATTAAGAGGAGGAGCCATGGTATGGCTCAGGTAATTCAACTAACTAAATTATTTTCTTAAAGTTGGCAACTCGCTCCACTCAAACACTCCAACTTTTTAATTTCAATAATTTAGAGTTGAATTACATTTCGATTCTAAATCGTCGGATTTTTTTAATTCCTATTTAAACATTCGAATTCGTTTATAACAACTAATTTATAAACCGTCCTTGCTGAAGAGTCGAGCGTCAATTCGGCGTAAAGAGCGTTAAAAATGATTTACTTTTCGCATTTTATATGCGAATGATTTAAAGCATTTAGCGAATAGCCATTATTGACCGACTTGTAAGCATAGACTTGATTTTTTTGTTTCGTTTTTTCATCAAGGAAAAAATGAATGTAAAATACTTTCTGTCACTTTTTTATTCATTGAATATATATTTTACTTATCGGTATTCATATGCCCTTCGGGGAACAGTCAAAAAAACTAACGAAAAAAGACTTGTCTTTGATTTTCAACGGTCAAAATTAGTTTCAGTCATTCAATGTTTTAAATCATTTGCTACGCAAACAGTAAAACATTTTAACCATGACTTTCAACTTTTTGACACTCGCCTCCAAATCATATGACATTTTTTTCAACCTTTTTCAATATTCAGATTCGTTGTCACTCTTAGCTTGTCGAAGAATCCCATATAGTATATCATTTCGAGGTATTGAGAAATCTCTTTCATATAAAATGAAATAATTTCAACAAAATTAGTTCTGTTTTAATATTCAATTTAACTTTACAGAAGTTATAAATATTAAACGTAATGTCTGTAAATAAAGAAATCAAACGTATTACAACCGAAACTGTTCGTAACATGAAATTTACTGGAGAGAAAATTTCGATGTTAACGGCATACGATTTTACCATTGCTTCTCTTGTAGATGCAGCTGGTACGGAAGTTATTTTGGTTGGTGATTCTGCTGCAAATGTAATGGCTGGTCACGAAACTACTTTACCAATCACATTAGATCAAATGATTTATCATGCTCAATGTGTTGTTCGCGGTGCAAAACGTGCTTTAGTGGTTGTTGATTTACCTTTCGGAACGTATCAATCTGATCCGCAGAAAGCATTAGAATCTTCAGTTCGAATCATGAAAGAATCTGGTGCACATGCCATCAAATTAGAAGGTGGAAAAGAAATTGAAGAATCTATTCGCCGTATTGTAAATGCTGGTATTCCTGTTATGGGACATTTAGGACTTACACCACAATCTATTTACCAATTTGGTTCGTATAAAGTTCGTGCGAAAGAAAATGACGAAGCAGATAAATTAATTAATGATGCTAAATTATTAGAAGAATTGGGTTGTTTTTCATTGGTTATGGAAAAAATACCTGCTGATTTAGCTGCAAAAGTTACTGCATCAATTAACATTCCTACAATCGGAATTGGTGCTGGATCTGGATGCGATGGGCAAGTTTTAGTGGTACATGATATGTTGGGATTAAACAACGAATTCAAACCTAAGTTTGTTCGTAAATATTTAAACTTAGAAGATCAAATTCACCAAGCGATTGGACAATATGTTGCAGATGTAAAATCTGGAGATTTTCCGAATGCAAATGAGCAATATTAATTAGTAAGGTTGAGGTTAAGGTGAAGACTGAGATTAAGTTTAACATTTTTACTTTACCTCAACCTCAATATTAGACTCAACCTTTACAAATTATGCCTTATCATGATTTCACAGAAATGCCAATTTGGATAAAAGCGATGAATATTGCAGTTCAAATCTTTGAATTAACTTCAAACTTGCACGAACTGAAGATTATGGATTAACCTCTCAAATTAGATGTTCTGCAGAAAGTATTTCAACAAATATTGCCGAAGGTTTTGGTAAGTCAAGTATTAATGATAAAGTTAGGTTTTATAAAATTGCAAAAGGCTCTGCCTTCGAAACCAAATCTCATTTAATTTATGGACAAAAAGTTGGATATTTTAAAGAAGATTCGATAAATCATCTTTTTAAAGAATTAAATGTCATAATTTTTGAGATAAATAAACTCAAAAAAGCTTTAAAAAAATAAAATAACTCTAATGGTTAGATTAAGTAGATCTCAATCTCAGCCTCAATCTCAAAAACATGAATCCTGAAATATTATTCGAAGATAATCACCTCTTAATCGTCAACAAAAAAGCTGGTGAATTGGCTCAAGGCGATGAAACAGGTGACATTCCACTTATCGACAATCTAAAGAACTATATAAAAAAGCGTGACAATAAACCTGGAAATGTCTTTTTAGGATTGGTACACCGTTTAGATCGTCCGACTTCTGGTGTTTTAATTTTTGCCAAAACTTCGAAAGCGTTGACACGCATGAATGAGATGTTTCAGAAACGAAATATTGACAAGGTTTATCGCGCCATTGTTCAAAGTAAACCTCCGAAAGATTTCGAACGTTTGGAACATTACTTAAAGAAAAATCCAAAGAATAATAAAACAACGGTTTATTCTAAACCTACGCCTGAAGCTAAAAAAGCGATATTAGAATACACCTATTTAGGTGCTTTGGATACGTTTCATTGTGTCGAAGTGAAATTATTCACAGGTCGTTCACATCAAATTCGTTCACAACTTTCAGCAGTTGGTTGCCCTATAAAAGGTGATTTAAAATATGGTGCAAAACGCTCTAACCCTGACGGTAGTATTTGTTTACATGCCTATCAAATCACCTTCGAACATCCTGTCAAAAAAGAAGAAATGACGATTGTAGCTCCAGTTCCGAAAGATGCAATTTGGCAGGCTACAACCAAATTTTAATTCGTAAATTTGTCGCTTATTTGTTTGTCGAATGAACAGCATTTTTTATTTTATCATCTATCAAATTTCGCGCTTACCTCTTTCGGTATTGTACAGATTTTCTGACTTTTTGTTCTTTCTGTTATACACCGTTATTGGATATAGAAGGCGTGTTATTAGAACCAATTTAGAAAATTCTTTTCCAGAGAAATCGCCAGAAGAAATCAAAGCCATTCATAAAAAATTCTATGCTAATTTTTGTGATTATTTGGTCGAAACTTTAAAAAGCTTTTCAATTTCTCAAGAAGAATTAGATAAACGTTTTACCTATTCTAATCTCGAAGTTTTTGATGAAATAAAAGCGGAAAAACGAAATACCATGATGATGTGTGGACACGTTTTCAATTGGGAATGGTTCATTGGTGCTGTCAAATATCTATCTACAGAGGAGACTGCTGCTGTTTACCACAAGATTCGAAATCCATTTTGGAATGATAAAATTAATGCCATGCGTGGTCGTTTTGGGACGAAAGCATTGGACATGAAAGATGTTTTACGTTTTATGATGAAAGCGCCAAATGACGGTGAATTAACGTATTTATTCGTAGCAGATCAAAGTCCGAAACAATCTGCCGTTCATTATTTTATCAACTTTCTTAACCAGAGAACGCCTGTTTTTAATGGGTTTGATAAAATTGCACGTCGCAAAGATATGGGCGTTGTTTATTGTCAAACAGAAAAAATAAAACGCGGTCATTACCACACCACTTTTATTCGTTTGCAACCTCAGCAAGATACTTTTGCTGAAAACGAAATTGTACATCAATTTTTTGAACATTTAGAGAAAACTATTCAACAACATCCAGATAATTGGCTTTGGAGCCACAAAC
The DNA here is from genome assembly GCF_020281205.1 of Empedobacter stercoris. Lineage (GTDB taxonomy): Bacteria > Bacteroidota > Bacteroidia > Flavobacteriales > Weeksellaceae > Empedobacter > Empedobacter stercoris. Next base: position 47,290 of record NZ_JACXZC010000002.1, on the reverse strand, counting down.
GTTGGAAATACGCCGATTTGTAATTTTAAATATTCATGAAAACAGCAATTGCCATCTTAAATTGGAATGGAGAAAAATTACTTCCTCAATTTTTACCTTCGGTTATCAACCATTCTAAAAATGCCACAGTTTATGTGATTGATAATGCTTCGACTGACAATTCTATTGAATTGTTGAAAACTCAATTTCCTGAAGTGAAAATCATTCAAAACAAAGAGAATTATGGTTTTGCACAAGGTTATAATGAAGGGTTAAAACATATTGATGCGGAATATTTTTGTTTATTAAACTCAGATGTTGAAGTAACTGAAAATTGGATTGAGCCGATTGAAATATTATTCGAAAATAACGAAGAGATCGCTGCTGTTCAACCCAAAATATTAGACTACAAAAACAAATCATATTTTGAGTATGCAGGTGCTGGTGGTGGTTTTATCGATAAGTTTGGCTATCCATTTTGTCGTGGACGCGTGTTTTCTACGTTAGAAAAAGACAATGGACAATATAACGATACCATACCAATTTTTTGGGCTACAGGTGCAAGTTTATTCATCAGAAAAAAAGATTTCTTTGAGCAAAATGGTTTTGATGAAGATTATTTTGCGCACATGGAAGAAATCGATTTGTGTTGGCGATTAAACAACGCGGGTCGAAAAGTTTTTTATTGTGGAGAATCGACTGTTTATCATTTAGGAGGCGCTACTTTAGACAAAGCTAATCCGAAAAAATGGTATTTAAATTACAGAAATAGTTTGTGGATGATGCTGAAAAACTTGCCTTCAAATAAATTATTTCCAATGCTTTTCACCCGTCTTTCAATGGATGGAATTGCTGCTATTGCATTTTTACCTACCCAAGGTTTACCGCATGTTTGGGCAGTTTTCTTATCACATATGCATTTTTATGGAGGTTTCTTTAAGATGTACAGAAAACGTCAAAAACATCAATCAAAAAAATATTCTGACATTGGGTTATTACCTTTTCAATACTTCATTCAAAAACGTCAGTACTTCAAAGACTTAAAATAATTTTTATTTTCAATAAAGGTTTAACATTTATTTAATACTCTACATTTATAGAAATTAAATTTATTCTTCATAATATTGTTTTATAAACACATACAATGAAGAAAATATTTACTCTATTTACATTCTCATTATTGGCAACAATCGCTTTTGCACAGAAACTGGAAGTAACTTACCAAGAAACTATAAATATAGACAAAGATGAATTTAAAAAGAACATGAAAGTCGAAACTTCTGGTTCAGTAAGTTTACCAAGTGATTTTTATGACAATGTTTTCAAGAGTCTTTCTGAACCAAAAGATTTTACTTTAGTAATCAATGATAACGAATCAACTTATAAAAAAGTTGAAAAGATAAGTAATAATCAAGGTAATAATGGTTTTTCTGTTTCAATGAGCATGTCTGGGGGAGGAAATGGACTTTACAAAAATCTATCGACAAAAGAATTTGCAAAAAGTGTTAATCTTATGGATAAGCCTTATTTAATAAAAGATAAGCTGACCGAGTACAAATGGCAATTAAGCAGAGAAACGAAAAAAATAATTGGTTTTGATGTCAAAAAAGCGACTGCAATTATTGACAGTACAAAATCTGTAGTGGCATGGTACGCTCCAAGTTTAGCTGTAAAAGACGGACCTGCGATGTACAATGGATTACCAGGTTTGATTTTGGAATTAGAAATTATTAGTACTAAAAATACGAGTAATAAAGGTTTTGGAAATGTAACGATAAAAGCAACAGAAGTAAAAGAAGTTGCAGATATGAAACCTATCGAAAAACCAAAAGAAAAAAACGTAATCTCTGAAAAAGAGTTTGAAACAATGTCTAAAAAACAAATGGAACGATTTAAAAAAATGCGTTCAGAAGGTGTAAATAAAGATTAGACTTTGAGAATAAATATTTTTTGAGTCGATTAAACATTTTTACTTTTTAATTGTCTTATGACAAAATCACACAAATGAAAAAGATAATTTCAGTTTTTATTTTACTTATAAGTATTGTTTCTTTTGCGCAACAAGAAAAGTTAGAAGTTAGTTATACTTCTCGAATTATTCTACCCGACGATTTTAAATTTCAACCTCCAGGAGGTGGAAGTAGACAAATGCCAAAAGATATACAAGAACAAATGGTGAAATCGTTACAAGAACCCCAAGATTTTACCTTGACCATATTAGGCGAAGAATCACTTTATAAATTGGTGGAGAAAATTTCTAATTCGCAAGAACAAGGAATGAGAGGTTTGCGTGGAGGTAGAATGATGTTGATGAATGGAGATAACATTTACAAAAATACGTCTACACAACAGTTGTTGAAAGAACAAAACATGATGATGAAAAGTTATACCATACAAGATACTTTACAAAATTATGAGTGGAAATTAACGCGAGAAACTAAAACAATTTTAGGTAACGAAGCCAAAAAAGCAACAGCTATTATTGATAGTATTCAAACAACAGCTTGGTACATTCCGACATTAAAATACAAAACAGGTCCTGAAAATTATTGGGGTTTACCTGGTTTAATTGCAGAGGTAGAAACGGAGATCAACAGAGGTCCCATAAGTGGTAAACGTATCATATCTTTAACGAATATTTCGACTGCAACAAATACTAAATCAATCGAAAAGCCAAAAGATAAAAATGCAATTTCACAAAAGGAATACAACAAGTTAATGAACGATCAACGCAAACGTTTTGAAGAGATGCGAAATTCTGGCGTGAACAAACGGGATTAAATTTCCTTGAAAATTAAGCTATTTTCGTATTTAAAAACTTATATTTAATATCATATTAATCTTAAGAAATAAAATACTATGAAAGCTTTAATCATCGTGGATATGCAATACGATTTTTTGCCAGGAGGAGCATTAGCTGTTAATGAAGGAGATCAAATTATCGAACGCATCAATAAATTACAAGAAAAATTTGATTTGGTGGTCGCTACACAAGATTGGCATCCAGCAGATCATAAGAGTTTTGCTTCTCAACATCCAGAAAAAAATCCTTTTGATGTGATTGATTTAGATGGAACACAGCAAGTTCTATGGCCAGATCATTGCGTACAAGGAACAAAAGGAGCTGAATTGCATAAAGATATCAATCAAAAGAAGATTAGTGCGGTTATCCGAAAAGGAATGAATCCGAATATAGATTCGTATAGTGCTTTTTTTGATGTGAATAAAAAAAATCCGACAGGGTTAAATGGTTATCTAAAAGATCACAATATTTCGAGTGTATATGTTTGTGGTTTAGCAGGTGATTTTTGTGTGTACTACACAGCAAAAGACGCTTTATCGCTTGGGTATACAACTTATATTTTAGAAGGTTCGACAAAAGCGATTAACCAAGATTCATTTGATGAATTGAAAAAAGAGTTTGCAAAGAAAGGTGGTCATATTTCGACTTATTTATTATAATCTAACAATAAATAAAACGTAAAAAATGTCACTTGGAAACCTATCTTTTTTTTGAATGACATTTTATGTTGACTAAACAATGTAATATTTTTCTGTAACATTCAACCTACTAAGTAGACTAACTATAGAAAATACAACAATTATGAAAAAAGCAATCTTAACATTTGCCTTAGGAATTCTTACAACAACAGTTTCTATCGCACAAGACAATAAAGCACAAAATATTGACGCCACTTATGTCATGGAAGTTAAAATGGATTATGATCAAACCATGAAAACTATTCCAGAAGCATACAGAGCACAATTTGGTCCTATGTTGAAAGCTGAAATTGATGGTGGAATTTTTATGACTTATTTCTTCAAAAGTAATTCTAAAAATTCAACATTTACATTAGAAGAAAAAGTAAACAATGGTCAAGGTGGTTTAGGAATTATTGCGCAACAAATGGCTGCAATGGACAATAAACCAACGTACAAAGATTTTACGGTTACACCTCATTTATACTACAAAGAAGTGGATATGGGGGTTAAACAATATTTAATCAAAGATCAGATTCCAGATTATAAATGGAAAATCTCACGCGAAAAAACGGATATCGCAGGATACCAAGCAACAAAAGCAGAAGGTGTGATGATGGACTCTATCCCAGTTACCGCTTGGTATGCACCAGCAATTCCAATCAAAGACGGACCTACTTCTTTAGCTGGATTACCAGGATTAATCATCAAAGCAGAATTTGAAGCGAATGGCGCTAAAATGATTTATACCTTAAAAGATTTGAAAATTTCGGATAAAGATTTAAAAATTGCCTTACCGACTAAAGGTGAAGTTGTAACGCAAAACGAATTTATGAAAGTAGTATTGGAAATCCAGAAAAAAGCACAAGAATTGATGGGCGGTGGCGTAGACACCAAATAATCAATGCATAAAATAAGAATTCAATCAGTTCAACTTAAGTTGAATTGATTGAATTTTACTCAAAACCTCTACAAAAATTAGTATACAATAACACTACATTTCTATGAAGAAAATACTCTACCCACTCTTACTCGTTGGGGCAGCTCAATTTACATTTGCACAAGAATGTAAACTAAAAGGTTCTGTTGCAGACGAAAATGGTATTCCTGTTACCGATGCATCAGTTTCTATTTTTGATCAAAATAACGAAGGTAAAGGCTTTGTTTTTACAAGTAATGTTGGAGAATTTGAATTCAAACTACCTTGTGGTCAAAAATATGATATTGAAATTGAACAGGCTGGTTTTGAGACTTACATAGAAAATGTTGACTTAACAGAAAACGTCAACAAAAAATTAAAGCTAAAAAAAGGAAATCAAATTTCTTTGCAAGAAACCATTGTAAAGGCGCAGCAAGCCATCAAAGTAAAAGGTGATACAATCGAGTTTGATGCGGATTCTTTCAAGGTTGGAAACGAAGAAACGTTAGAAGATATTCTAAAAAAATTACCAGGAATCGAAGTCGTAAATGGAAAAGTGATGTACAAAGGTAAACCGATGTCTCAAGTAACCGTTGGTGGTCGCGAAGTATTGGGTGGTAACGAAAAGTTATTGAACAAAAATTTACCTTCTGATGCTGTTTCTAAAATTCAGTTGGATACAAAGTTTAAATCCAATCCTTTTGCTTCTTCCTTACAAGAAGATGACGAACAATTTGCGTTAAACATCGAACTAAAAGAAGATATGAAACGTATCGCTTTTGGAAATGTTACAATTGGTGGAGATGCCGACAAACACGCTGATGCGCAAGCTAAAATTTTCTATTTCTCTGAAAAAAGTGATGCTACAACCATCCATGATTTCAATACGTTTGGAAAAAAGGTTTTTGACTTTGATGATTACATGACATTTTTTGGTGGAATGTCTAATTTTACGGAAGACGGTAGTCAACTGTCCATTAGAGGAGGAAATGCAAGTTTATCATTTCCTACAGAATCTGATGCTCCAGAAATGAGTACGTATAACGGCGCTTTACATTACGGTGTAGAGCCTAATAAAAGGCTTAAAGTTTCTGGTTTTGGATTAGTTAACACGAACAACATCAAGTACAATTCTACGGTAGAACGTTTTTATAATACGGTAGAAAATCCTTATACAACGATAGATGAGCAACGAAACAAAAACAATACGTTGATGGGAATGGCTCGTATAAAACTTGACTATAATCCGAATGATAAAGGACAGATTAAATATAACCTGAACTTTAACTACATGAAAAATGAAGACGAACAATCGGTTGATAATTTTCTTGATGGGCAAAAAACAGGTTTTAGAAATAACTTTACAGATCGCGAAAATTTCAGATTAAGTCAAAATTTATCGTACATCAAAAAGATTGGTCGTGATCATAACATTGGTTTTTATCTTCGTCATCAATTCCAAAATGAAACACCAGATTTCAACTTGTATTCATCGAATCAACCATTTACTATTTTTGGGAATTTATCAAAAATTAACGATCAATATAATTTGAATCAAGACCAACGATATAATGTCAATACGTTTCAGTTTTATACCGTTTATAATCATTTATTAACCAATACAGCGAACCTTAAATTTAAGGTTGGAACAAATTTCAGTTTTCAACGTTTTGAAAATTCATTGTATGATTACCAAAACTTAATCACTTCATTCAATACCATAAGTGATACGAATTTTGATTACAATGAAACCTTTGGAGATGTAACATTGACAAAAAAAATAGGGAATTTTCAAGCTGATCTTGGTGCTGGATTGATTTTCTTTTCAGAAAATGCAAAGTTCACAGATGGGACAAACGAGAAGTTTAATGAAACGAAGGTTTTACCACACGCACGCTTGAATTATAAGTTTAACAATGCGACTTCTATAACGGCAAATTATAAACAAGCCTACGATTTACCGCATGCAAAAGATTTGACCGATTCGTATGTTTTGCAAAGTTACTTCAGTGTTTTTCAAGGAAATCGTGATTTAAGACAAGCACTAACACATACCGCTTCGTTAAGTTTCAATCATTTTAATTCCTTTTCATTTTTCAATATTTTTGGAAATGTATCCTACTCGAAACGTGAAAAAAGTATCGTAACAACTTCTGTCCTAAATCAAGAAAATCAAACACAGATTAACACCTTATTGAATTCGGATTATGACAATGATACGTATTCAGGTTATTTTATGATTTACAAACGTTTTGCTAAATGGTACAATGTGCGTGGAACAGCTAATTTAAATTATTCTGACTATTACACTTACACAGGAAGTAAAATCGACGATACAGAACGAGTGGTTAATAATACGTCTTTTAATCAGACGTATAATTTAGAAAATTCGTTTGTATTCAATAAGAAATTCGAATTAAAAGCTGGATTAAATTTAAGCTTAAGTAATTTCAAATCTTTGTTCGAACAAAAATTTGAAACTTGGCGTCCTTATGGAGATGCCGCTTGGTCGGTGACGGATAATTTATTAATTCAGTCCGATTTTTCCTATCGTTTACAATACCGTAATGGAGAACGTTTAAATGATGCAAAAGAATGGAATGCTTCTGCGCGTTATAAAATTGCGAAGAAAACGTACCTAACTTTAACGGGTGGAAATCTATTAGGAAACAATATTATCGTTTCAAATGGCTTTACAGATAACTACATATCGACTACAACACGCAATGTTTTGGGCAGATATTTTATCGTGAGTCTTCGATATAAGTTCTAAAAAATCAAATAATAACGAATTAAAAATCCCTCAACACTTATTTTAAAGCTGTTGAGGGATTTTCTATTGATCTTACTTTGTTGTTGATAACTAAATTAAGTTTAGCTAAATACTATTTAATATTATTCTCTTTTAACCATTTTCGGTAAACATCTGCATTTTTCAAATGTTCTTGATAATCGGCAGTAAAAATATGATAACCTGGTTTTTTCGGGTCAGCTGCAAAGAAAATAAAATCGTGATTAGCTGGTGATAAAACCGCGTCTATTGCTCCTAAATTCGGCAAACAAATGGGCGCAGGAGGCAAACCTTTGTTGCGATAGGTATTGTAAGCATTCGACGACCATGTCCATTTTTTGTACACGCGTTGTACTTTTTGATTCCAACCATTTTCCATTTTGTAAGCATAAATAGAAGTTGGATCCGCTTCCAAACGCATATCTTTCGCTAAACGATTCATATAAGCACGCGCCACTTTTTGTTGTTCTTCCATATTATCAGATGATTCTAACTGAACTATTGAAGCCAAAGTTGTCACTTCTAAAGGTGATAGCTTAAGTGTTTTTGCTTTTGCAAGACGTTCTTCGTTCCATACCTTATCATGTTGAGCCACCATTTTTTCTACAAATTTTTCTGGTGTAATTCCCCAATACACAAAATACGTTTCTGGAATAAAATATTGTTTTACCGTTTCGTCATTTAACGTGGTATCATTTTTCTCTTTTACAAAATCTCGAATCGCTGTTAAAACTTGAACCGAATCCATATCAACTTGTTTCGAAACAGAACTTGCCAAATGATAAATTGTAGGTTCATTCTTGATACGAAGTTTCACTTCTTCTTGTTCTCCACCTTGCAAACGATCGACAATATCACGGTTAGTATCTGTGCTTGAAATTTTATATTTTCCAGATTTAATGGTTGCTGGATAATCTGCATCTTCAGCATATTGTTTGAACAACTTTTCGTTCTTTAAAAATGGTTTTAAAGAATCTAAGACTTGATCAAAATTAGCTCCGCGAGAAATATAGATGTAACCATCTTTTGTTGCATTTCCCTTGAAACCATCTATAAATGTACATCCTATGAGTACAAATGAACAGATTAATAGTAATACAAAATTTATTTTTTTCATAGGATCGAATTAAATTTCAATTTCACCTTCAAAAACTTTTACGGCTGGTCCGTTCAACCAAACATTGACAAAGTTATGATTATTTTCTTCAAAATTCACCGATAAATCACCACCCATTGCCTTTACTTTGATGTCGTTTTTGTCTACTAAATTTTTCACATAAGCAGCAATTGCAGCAGCGGTAATTCCAGTACCACAAGCCAAGGTTTCGTCTTCTACACCTCGCTCGTACGTTCTAATTCTCAGCGAATGATCTGGCATGACTTCTACAAAATTTACGTTAGAACCTTGCTCAAAATAAGGAGCTCCATTGCGAATAGATTTTCCTTTTTTGTACACGTTAATGTCTTTTACATTTTTTACAAATTCTACGTGATGTGGCGAACCTGTATTCATAAACAAATAACCATCGTGGTCTTCAACTTCATTCACATCAATCATCTGTATCCGAATAACATCGTGATCTACTACACCATGATGCAAACCATCGATTGCATTAAATGTCATTTTGTCATTGGCAACGTCCAAATCATTGGCAAATCGAATAATACAACGTCCACCATTTCCACACATCGTGCTTTCGTTTCCATCAGAATTAAAATACACCATTTTGAAATCTGAATGATCGTCATTCTGTAACAAAATTAATCCATCAGCTCCAATCCCAAAGTTACGGTCACACAGCCTATTAATCAGTTCTGTCGAAATAGGAAATGTTTTTTCTCTATCATCAATCATGACAAAATCATTCCCAGCTCCTTGGTATTTATAAAATTTTAATTTCAACTTCTTAAATTTTAAACAAAGTAAATACATTTTTATCACTCTTAACTAATGTTATAAAAGATTTATAATATAGTGTTAACAACCGTTAAACGGTTTGAAATGTTAAAATTTTGGTCTTAAATTTGATTTAATCAAAAACATTAAAAACTTATATAAAAAAGAAATGAAAAAATATACAGGCTACTTATTAGTTGGTTTAGTTAGTTCTATGACAACTATGGGAGGTTTTTATTTGATGAATGATAATACAAACAATCCATTTATTACCAATGCCAACGAACAAAAAAATGGAGATTTCGAATTAGTTGATTATAAAGGAAATTACGGCTACGATGCGCCTAATTTTGTAGAAGCTTCTAATAAAGCTGTGCACACCGTTGTAAGTATTAAAAATTATTCGAATCGAAGACAGCAACAACAACAGCAATTCTTTGATCCTTTTGATTTCTTTTTTGGACAACCTTCACCACAACAAAGAGGAAGACAGCAACAACAACCTGATCAAGATCAACCATCTGGAATGGGGTCTGGTGTAATTATTTCGCAAGATGGATATATTGTTACTAATAATCACGTGATTCAGGGTGCATCTAAAATTGAAGTAACCCTAAATAACCAAAAAAGCTATACAGCCGAATTAGTTGGTACCGATCCAAGTACAGATATTGCGTTACTTAAAATTACAGAGAAAGGTTTACCATTTACTAAGTTTGTAGATTCTGATGCTATTAATGTCGGTGATTGGGTATTAGCTGTAGGAAATCCATTTGGTTTAACCTCTACTGTTACCGCTGGTATTGTATCAGCAAAAGGACGTAGCATTAATATTTTAGGTAAAAACTCTGAATCACCAATCGAGTCATTTATTCAAACAGATGCCGCGATTAACCCAGGTAACTCTGGTGGGGCTTTAGTGAATGCAAATGGAGATTTGATTGGTATTAACACTGCTATTTCTTCGCCAACAGGTGCATACTCTGGTTATGGATTTGCTGTTCCTGCAAACTTGGTAAAAAAAGTTGTGGAGGATATTAAATCTTATGGAATGGTTCAGCGTGGGTATTTAGGTATCAAAGGTTTTGATTTATCAAATGAAGATGCTGTAAAACAATACAACAGAGAATTTAAGAAAAATTTAAAAACTGATAAAGGTGTAATGGTTACTGAATTGGTTTCGAAAGGATCTGCAATCGATTCTGGAATTGAAGAAGGTGATATCATTACAGCTGTAGACGGAAAACCAATTACATCTTTCTCTACATTATCTTTTATCGTAGGTAGCAAACGCCCTGGTGATAAAGTAACATTGACTGTAAAACGTGGAAATGCACAAAAAACATACACAATTACGTTGAAAGATGCGAAAGGAAGTACAAAAGTAAGAAGCAAAGCTGACTTAACACCAACTGAACTTTTGGGAGCACAATTTGAACCATTAACAGAACGTCAAAAAGATAATTTTGGAATCAATTATGGTGTAATGGTGAAAGATTTAGAATCAGGAGGGAAATTAGCTGCAGCTGGTGTTCAGAATGAATTTATTATTCTTTCTATCAATGAAAAAAATGTAAGTTCGCAAGAAGACATAGAAAAAATCCTGAAAAACTATAAAGGACGCGTTTCAATTAAATTTGCAGATTATTACGGACGTATTTATACGAAAGGATTTACGATGGATTAAAATTTCGAGTCGATTTTAAATTTTAATAAATCAATCTAAATAGCTACAACATATTTTGTTGTAGCTATTTATTTTTTATAAGATTAATATTCTTCCTATAAAATAATTATTCATTAATTTTATCACATGAAAAAGTTCATCGCACTCTTTATTTTTATCAGTAGTTTTCAGGCAAAAGCACAACAAAATTTAACCGATTATTTTACAATTAATGTTGGTTACGAATATTGGAATGGAAATTACGGAAAAGTTGGAACAGATTTATTTTTAGTCCAAGACAATAACAATATTTTGACCTTTAGTGCAAATGCAAATTTGGGGTATATGAAAGATAAATTTCGTGTGATACCAGAGATTGGTGCGGGATATATGTTTAATTTTCGCAACAACCAAGTTGATCCGTATAGCTCAAACTTCAGTTCAGCTTTTTATGTGATTCGAGCTGAAGTTTCTCCGTGGACAATTACACCCAAAGCGGGGATTGCTGTATTAAGTATTGTGGAATTAAATGCGGGTTATTCTTTTGAGTTTAGAGAGAATAAAGATTTTAAAGATATGAGCGGATTTAGAGCCGGCTTAACTATTCATTTGCCGACTCAACTTTTTTAGCATTTCGAATGCTTTTGCGCAACTCTTTCAGACGAATGTACAAATCTGATGTCGAAGCATTTTCTTCTATCGTACTAAAAATCGAAACTCCTTTATCGATATAAAAGAATATAATCGCTTCGTGATCTGCAACCTTAAACGCATTTGTAATTCCGTTAATTTTGTTTTCAACCCAAGATAATTTACATGTATTTAAATCATATACATGATCTTCGTTTCCTAAAATATCTTTAAAAATTAATTGCTCACCTTGGACATATAACACCCCACTTCCTTGAAAGGATTTCATTTTAAGAAATTTCCCTTGTGGACGCCCAATGTTATATCGCACAACCGCTTTCAGTTCTATATCTTCGGGTAAGCTTTTCAACGTATGCAACTCGTTCTTTTCTCTAACTTTTGCATCAGAAACGGCAATAACAAAAAATATCGAAACAAAAATTCCGAAAATTAAAAAAATGATTAAGATTGATATAAACGCTGCCATAGTGTTATTTAATGTTAAGTAAAGTTATAAAAAAGCTTGAATTAACCTCTTAATAAATCACTTTTTTTACCTTTGCAAGCTAATGAATTCAATTTTGATGATGAAAAAACTTTTTTGCATATTATTTCCTGCCACATTATTTGCTCAAAAAACTGAAAAACAGCTCAAAGCAAATGTTCTAACCCTTCCTCTTGCGATGGTTAACCTTGGAGTAGAACACGCAATTACTGATAAAATTACTTTACAAGCAGACGGTTTTATTTCTCCATGGAAATCTTTTGCTGGAAGTCATCTGCAAATGTATATGGGATTTGTAGAAGGTAAATATTACTTTGATATATTATAAAGAAGATGCTTCTAAAATTGGTCGTTACGATTCTGCTTAATCATTCAATAAAAGTGGAGAATGGTTACTATATAAAGGAGGTGTGATGTTAACCTATAAATTTAAACGAAAAAAAACCAATTAATAATTAGTTGGATTTTTTCATTATTCGTGTTAATTAACTTAGAAAACTAAGATTTTAGCCGTATTTGCTTTTCCTTGTTTATCTATTGTTTTGATGATATAAACTCCTTTATTCCATCCGTTCGTAAAAATTGTTTGAACAGAATTTCCAGAAGAAATTAAATTTCATTCACACTATAAACTTGATAAGTTTGGTAATCATAATCAATACGGATTTGATTCACATTACTCAAATATTTTATTGATTGTTTAGCGTTCGAAATATCATTTACCTTCAACGTTTGCATCGGTAATTTGTAAAACTCTGTTAAGAAACTTGTCGCAGAATAATCTCCTCCATAATAAATATATAAACGATCAAACTCCCCTTTTCTATTCGTCAAATAACCTGCACTGTTTACATTTCCTTTGTCTGTTCGTCCTGAGAATGTTGCAATAACATTATTTTCGTCCTGAGCTATCGCATAAGTATTTGCCTGAACATCATTGATACGATCTTGATAAGCGTACACATATTCGATCTTATCATCATCATTGACTATTTTGGATCTAACGTTGTTTCTGTTAAAAACACACTAAATCTTTCTGACTCATTTGTAACAGGTAAACGAACTTTATTCACTTCTTTCCCTGAAGAATCATAATGTTTTTACTACACCGTATTTTTTATCTGCATCCGTTTCAAATTGAGATAAACCAATCACATAATGGTAACTATTTTCAGCTGGAATTCGATTAAAATTTAAAGACAACAAATCATCATTATGCATGGCTGGAAAATCATAAACCAAATCAAAATTTGGTAAATTGTATACTCTCAAATTAGAAACCATATCTCCCTCTCCTACCAAAGCTACAATTTGATCATTTTGTCCAGCTACTTCCTCTAAAGTTACGCCAATCTCTGCACCAACATTCGAAATTCTATCTTCAATCGTTTTAATCATTTTTATCATTTGAATTTTTAATAATTTGATCTGCCATTTCAATCGCTTTTTGAGAATCAAAATAAACGTAATCATACACAATTCGAATGCTATCTACTTTTTGAGCGCATAAAACAGAAGCAAAAGAAACAAAAAATATATAGAATATTCTAATCTTCATTGTCAGTCAAATTTTTGATAAATACAGATGGAGTGGTTCCTGTCACCAATTTTAAAAAAGTTGTGAAACTACTTTGTGAAGAAAACCCGCTTAGAGTGGCAAGATGACTCACTTTGTACAAACGAAATTTATGGTCTTCTTGTAGACATTTCACAATATATTCAATTCGCAATTCGTTGATGTAATTATTAAAACTTTTCTGTTTACTATTGTTCAAAATCGAGGATAAATATTTGACATTTGTATCCAGTTCTTTAGCCAAAAGTACAATCGTAATATGAGGATTTAGATAGCCTTTGTTATGTTCAAAATGATCTAATTTGATTAATATTTCGTTTTCAACTTTGTCCGAAATTAAATTTGGTTTCGTAATTGTTTCTTCAATTTTCTCCTTCTTTTTATAAAAAATTATAAATAAAAATAAACCTACTAAAACTGCACTAAAAACGTAAGATAAGTTCTTAATATTTCGATTTTCTTTTGCTAATCGGATTCTATTCTGTTCAAATAGTTTGTTGACAAGATGATTTTTTGTTCCTTTTTTCTCAACTTTTAATTGCTCATTAAGTTTTGTTAATTGTGTATTATATATAGCGTATTTTTCGAGTGAGTTTTTTTAAGATAATAATTTTCAAGTTTCTTTAAAAGATAAATTTTTCAACCTCATTAATCGTATTGTTTAAACTATCAATGGTTGTATAAGCATCTATTTCGGACTGAATAGGAGATGTGGGAAATGAGTTCACAGCTAAATCTGTTCGTAGATCTAAAAACTTGTGATGAATGCTATCAATCCACTTTTTATCTTTTGATTTTACCTTTTTAAGAAGTTTTTTGAAAATATTCATTAAATCCTAAATATTGTGCCAAATCTGCCCCAATAATATTGTATTTATCTTCTATTTCTCGATTCTTTAAACTTTCGATTTCATCTTGAATAGCAAAAAAGATATCAATTGCTTCTACATCTTTCGAAATATAGATTTTTAGTTTAATTAAATCTAATTGATAATTAATTTTATGTTCTGGATTTGTTACATTATTGATTAAATATTCATAAATCTTGATACTTTTCCATTATCCTTTTTTATTTGTTGAATTGCTTCTTGGTAAAAAGTATTGTTTTTCTTCAGTATTTTGTAAAAAAACAAACACTGACAACATCGATACAATCAAAAAAAAAAACCTATACCTCATTATATATTAAACCTAATTGTGAAAATAAAAAAACTCTGATGTTATCAGAGTTTTTTACGATATATAATTATTATTTTAACAAATGAATATTTATACAAGTGTATTCATATCAAAAGCTTCAAGATATTCGGCTACACGTTTTACAAACATACCGCCTAACGCGCCATCCACTACACGGTGATCGTAAGCATGGGATAGATACATTTTGTGACGAATGGCAATCATATCTCCTTGTGGAGTTTCAATAACTGCAGGTTTCTTTACAATTGCTCCAACAGCAAGAATAGCGACTTGTGGTTGAGGAATAATTGGTGTTCCTAACGTATTTCCAAAAGAACCGATATTGGTGATTGTATAAGTTCCACCTTGAATTTCGACTGGTTTCAATTTATTCGTACGTGCACGGTTTGCTAAATCATTTACTTGAGAAGCTAATCCTGCTAAATTAAATTGATCTGCATTTTTGATCACAGGTACAATTAAATTTCCGCTTGGTAAAGCAGCTGCCATACCAATGTTGATATTTTTCTTTTTGATGATTTTATCTCCATCTACAGATACATTAATCATTGGGAAATCTTGAATAGCTTTTGCTACAGCTTCGATAAAAATTGGCATGAACGTAATTTTCTCACCATGTTTCTTTTGAAACTCATTCTTATTTTTATCTCTCCATAAAACGATATTCGTCATATCAACTTCAACGAAAGATGTTACATGAGGTGCAATTTGTTTTGCTTGTAGCATATTTTGCGCAATAATCTTACGCATTCTATCCATTTCGATGATTTCATCACCTTCACCAACAGAAATTGGTGCAGCTTGTATTTGTGGTGCTTGAGGCTGAGTAACTGGAGCAGTGACAGTAGTATTTACTGATTGAGTTCCTCTATTTTTAACGAAATTTAAAATATCATCTTTCGTTACACGTCCATCTTTTCCTGAACCTAAAATTTGATCCAATTCTGTTTGAGAAACTCCTTCTTCTTTTGCAATAGACTTTACTAAAGGTGAATAAAATTTATCATCAGACGATGTAATAATCGTTTCAGATTTAATTGTTGCAACTTCAGCTTCGATTGTTTTTGCAGTATCTGCAATTTCTTGATCACTGTTTGTATCAACTTCTTCTGCTTCTTCGGTTTGCTCTACAACTCCATCTACAGATAAAATTGCGATTGGCTCACCTACTTTTGCAATTCCATCTACTGGAACCAAGATTTCTTTTAAAACTCCTGCAACTGGTGAAGGAACATCAGAATCTACTTTGTCAGTTGCAATTTCTACAACCGATTCATCTTCGGCAATTGCATCACCAATATTTTTGATCCAATTGGTAACAGTAGCTTCCATTACACCTTCTCCCATCGAAGGTAGAATTAATTTATAGTCAGACATGCTTTGTGTATTTGCTTCTTACAAATCTAAACATTTTTTCGATTTTAAAAAATAGAGAAAAAAACTTTAACCCCTATCTGTTTTAGATTATTCGTAAATATATTTATAAATATTATTAATTTAATAAATCTGAAAGAATTAATGAAGTTAATATTATCAATCTGATAGTTTTGATTAAACAAAAAAATCCCCCAATCTACGATTGAGGGATTTTTGAAATATTAAGAATAATTCTTAAGCTTCGTAAGTTGCAGTACCGTTGTTTACTTGAGGTTCTTTGATTTCACCAAAGTTTTTCTCAAAGTTTGAAACGTTTTCTGCTAACGATTGAGATAATTGTTTTGCTTGTAATGGAGACAAGATAATTCTTGATTTTACTGATGGTCTAGCACCTGGTAAAAACTGAACAAAATCTACAACGAACTCAGATGGTGAGTGGTTGATGATTGCTCCTGTAGCATAAACACCTTGAGCTACTAATTCGTTTAACTCAATGTTTAATCCTTCGTTTTGTTGATTTTCTGACATTATAATTCTTGTTTTGCGTTTATTAATTCCTCGTATTCACGGTTAGATCCTACGATAATGTTTTGATACTCTTTTAATCCAGTTCCTGCAGGAATTAAGTGTCCAACGATAACGTTTTCTTTCAATCCTACTAAACCGTCTACTTTACCAGCTACAGCTGCTTCGTTAAGAACTTTTGTTGTTTCCTGGAACGATGCCGCAGACATGAAAGATTTAGTTTGTAAAGATGCTCTTGTAATACCTTGTAAAACTGCTTCTGCTGTTGCAGGTAAAGCTTCACGTGCTATTACTAAGTTTTTATCTTCACGTTTTAATTTAGAGTTTTCATCACGTAGATCACGAACTGAGATGATTTGACCTGGTTTTAATGTATCAGAATCTCCTGCATCTTCTACGACTTTCATTCCAAATAAGCGATCGTTTTCTTCCATGAAATCGTCTTTATGCTCTAAACTATCTTCTAAGAATCTTGTGTCTCCTGAATCAACAATACGAACTTTACGTAACATTTGGCGTACGATAATCTCGAAGTGTTTGTCATCAATTTTCACCCCTTGTAAACGGTACACATCTTGAATCTCGTTTACTAAGTATTCTTGAACCGCTGTTGGTCCTAAGATTCTTAAAATATCTTCTGGTGTAATTGCTCCATCTGATAAAGGCTCACCTGCACGTACGAAGTCATTTTCTTGAACTAAGATTTGAGCAGATAATTTAACTAAGTAACGACGGATTTCACCATTTTTAGATTCAACGATGATTTCGCGGTTACCACGTTTAATTTTACCGAAAGATACAACTCCATCCATTTCACAAACAACTGATGGGTTAGATGGGTTACGAGCTTCTAACAACTCTGTAATACGAGGTAAACCTCCTGTAATATCGCCAGATTTAGCCGACTTACGAGGGATCTTAACTAAGATTTTACCTGCATTAATTTTTTCTCCATCATTTACCATTATGTGTGCACCTACTGGTAAGTTGTATGTTTTTTCTTCACCATCAATTGTGATAACTCTTAACGCTGGAACCAATTTTTTATTACGTGATTCAGAAATAACTTTTTCTTGGAATCCAGTTTGCTCATCGATTTCAATTTGGAAGGTTACCCCTTGTTCTAATTGTTCATACTCGATTTTACCAGTAGATTCTGCGATGATTACCCCGTTATAAGGGTCCCAGCTTGCAATCTCTTGACCTTTTTGAACTTTAGCTCCATTTTTCACTGATAAAACTGTACCGTAAGCGATGTTAGTTTGTTGGCGAACGTTTCCTAAATCGTCAATAACTTTCATCTCTGTAGAACGAGAAACAACTGTATCTACAAGGTTTCCTGCATCATCAGTAGATTGCACTAAACGTAAGTCATCAAACTCAACAGTACCATCAACTTTTGCATTAATTGTATTTTGTTCAGAAACGTTACCAGCAGTACCTCCCACGTGGAACGTACGTAATGTTAACTGTGTACCAGGCTCACCAATAGATTGTGCAGCAACTACACCTACAGATTCACCTTTTTGAACTTCTTTACCTGTTGCTAAGTTACGTCCGTAACATTTCGCACAAATTCCAGTTTTTGCTTCACATGTTAATGGAGAACGAACTTCTACGTTTTCGATACCAGCAGCTTCTAAAACTTCACCGATATCTTCTGTGATAATATGACCAGCAGCAATGATTAACTCACCGTTATCTGGATTATAAATATCATTTAACGAAGTACGACCTAATACACGAGAAGAAAGACTTTCGATAATTTCTTCTTTTTTCTTAAGTGCTGAAATTTCTAAACCTCTTAATGTACCACAGTCTTCGTGCATAACGATAACGTCTTGCGCAACGTCAACCAAACGACGAGTCAAGTATCCAGCATCGGCAGTTTTTAAGGCAGTATCGGCAAGACCTTTACGCGCACCGTGCGAAGAAATAAAGTACTCTAAGATAGACAGACCTTCACGGAAGTTAGAGATAATTGGGTTTTCGATGATATCCCCACCAGTAGAACCAGCTTTTTGAGGTTTAGCCATCAATCCACGCATACCTGATAACTGACGAATTTGCTCTTTCGATCCACGTGCTCCAGAATCAAGCATCATGAATACAGAGTTAAATCCTTGTTGATCTTCTGTCATACGTTTCATTACAATTTCAGTTAACGTTGCGTTTGTTGTTGTCCAAACATCAATAACTTGGTTGTAACGTTCGTTATTTGTAATAAGACCCATGTTATAGTTCATCTTAATGTTCTCAACTTGGTTGATCGCACCAGAGATAAGGTCTTTCTTTTGTTCTGGAATTAAGATATCACCTAAAGAGAATGATAAACCACCCTCGAAGGCATTGCGGTATCCTAATGCTTTCATATCATCTAAGAATGCAGCTGTTGTAGGGAAATCTGTAATCTTGATGATTTTGTTAATGATTGTACGTAACGATTTTTTCGTTAATACTTCATTTACAAATCCTACTTGTTTTGGAACGATTTGGTTAAATAACACACGTCCTACTGAAGTTTCGATTAATTGATTTTCTACTAACTCCTCTCCTACACGAATAGTTCCTTTTACACGAATTGGCGCGTTTAAGTCAACAGCTCCTTCGTTGTATGCAATTTGAACTTCTTCGTCTGAATAGAAAGTTAATCCTTCACCTTTTACTGTAAATTGGTGGTCAGTACGACGAATTTTCGTCATATAGTACAGACCCAATACCATATCCTGAGAAGGAACAGTAATTGGAGATCCATTTGCAGGATTCAAGATATTTTGAGAAGCCAACATTAATAATTGTGCTTCTAAAACAGCTTCTGGTCCTAATGGTAAGTGAACGGCCATCTGGTCACCATCGAAATCGGCATTGAAGGCAGTACACACTAATGGGTGTAAACGAATTGCTTTACCCTCAATTAATTTCGGTTGGAATGCTTGGATACCTAAACGGTGTAACGTAGGGGCACGGTTTAATAAAACTGGGTGTCCTTTGATTACATTTTCTAAAATATCCCAAACAACTGGCTCTTTTCTATCGATAATTTTCTTAGCCGATTTAACTGTTTTTACAATACCACGTTCGATTAATTTACGAACTACGAATGGTTTGTATAATTCAGCAGCCATATCTTTTGGTAAACCACATTCGTGTAATTTTAGTGTTGGTCCAACAACAATTACAGAACGAGCAGAATAATCCACACGTTTACCTAATAAGTTTTGACGGAAACGACCTTGTTTACCTTTTAATGAATCAGATAATGATTTTAATGGACGGTTACCATCAGCTTTAACAGCAGATGCTTTACGCGTATTATCGAATAATGAATCAACCGCTTCTTGTAACATACGTTTTTCGTTACGTAAAATTACTTCTGGCGCTTTAATCTCCATTAATCGTTTCAAACGATTGTTACGGATAATTACACGACGGTATAAATCATTTAAATCTGATGTTGCAAAACGACCACCATCTAATGGAACTAATGGACGTAATTCTGGTGGAATAACCGGAATAACGCGCATTACCATCCATTCAGGACGATTGACGTGGTGCATATTTGACTCACGTAACGCTTCAACAACTTGTAAACGTTTTAACGCTTCTGTACGACGTTGTTTAGATGTTTCGTTATGTGCTTTGTGTCTTAATTCGTAAGATAATTCATCTAAATTGATACGAGATAATAGGTCTTCTAATGCTTCAGCACCCATTTTCGCAACGAATTTATTAGGATCTGAATCTTCTAAATATTGATTCTCGATTGGAAGAGTTTCTAAAATATCTAAATACTCTTCTTCTGATAAGAAATCTAATCTATTTAATTCTTCCCCTTCTGGTCCTTTTGCGATACCTGGTTGAATTACGACATATCTTTCGTAGTAAATTACCATATCTAATTTCTTAGATGGTAATCCTAAGATGTAACCAATTTTGTTTGGTAATGAACGGAAATACCAAATATGTGCAATTGGCACAACAAGGTTGATGTGTCCAATACGCTCACGACGAACTTTCTTTTCAGTAACTTCAACCCCACAACGGTCACAAACGATACCTTTATAACGGATTCTTTTATATTTTCCGCAGGCACATTCGTAATCTTTTACAGGTCCAAAGATACGCTCACAGAATAACCCGTCACGCTCTGGTTTGTGCGTTCTATAGTTAATCGTTTCAGGTTTTAAAACTTCACCTTTAGATTCTTGTAGAATCGATTCTGGAGAAGCTAACCCGATACGGATTTTTGAGAATTGACTTGTTTTATTTTTTGTTGACATATAGAAATGTATCTAACAATTATATTATTATAACGAAAAAGGTAGAATAATAGGTTGCCCTATTATTCTTCCAAGTTTATGTCTAATCCAAGACCTTGTAATTCATGTAACAATACGTTAAATGATTCTGGAATACCAGGTTCTGGCATTGGCTCTCCTTTTACGATTGCTTCGTAAGTTTTCGCACGTCCAATTACGTCATCCGACTTAACTGTTAAGATTTCGCGTAAGATATTAGATGCACCGAATGCTTCTAATGCCCAAACCTCCATCTCTCCGAAACGTTGTCCACCGAATTGTGCTTTACCTCCTAATGGTTGTTGAGTAATTAAAGAGTATGGTCCGATAGAACGCGCGTGCATTTTGTCGTCAACCATGTGTCCTAATTTTAACATGTAAATCACCCCTACAGTAGCTTTTTGATCAAAACGCTCTCCAGTATTACCATCATATAAATAAGTTGTACCGTGTTTAGGAATACCTGCTTCTTCTGTAATACGATCGATGTCATCAATTTCAGCACCGTCGAAAATAGGAGTTGCAAATTTTTGTCCCATTTTTAATCCAGCCCATCCTAATACCGTTTCATAAATCTGACCGATATTCATACGAGATGGTACCCCAAGTGGATTAAGTACGATATTTACTGGTGTTCCGTCTTCTAAGAAAGGCATATCTTCGTCGCGAACGATACGTGCAACAATACCTTTGTTACCGTGGCGTCCAGCCATTTTATCCCCTACTCTTAGTTTACGTTTTTTCGCAATATAGATTTTCGCTAATTTTACGATACCTGCAGGTAACTCATCTCCAACTGAGATTGTAAATCTTTCACGGTTAAGCGCTCCTTGTAAGTCGTTGTACTTAATTTTATAATTATGTATCAACTCTTTTACTAATTCGTTCTTATCCTCGTCTGTTGTCCAAAGAGATTCTAATCCAGTTAAATTTAAGAAATCTTCAACGTTAGATAAGATTTTTTGTGTGTATTTTACACCTTTCTTGATCACTTCTTCGTTCAAGTCGTTGTAAATACCTTGAGATGTTTTTCCGTTTAATAAAACGTATAATTTCTCTAATAAAATCTCTCTTAATTCATTGAATTTAACATCGTACTCAGCTTCTACACTATCAATGATAGCCTTGTCTTGAGAACGTTTACGTTTATCCTTAATACTACGTGAGAATAATTTTTTATTGATTACAACACCACGTAATGATGGAGAAGCTTTAAGAGAAGCATCTTTTACATCACCAGCTTTGTCACCAAAAATTGCACGTAATAGTTTTTCTTCTGGAGTTGGATCAGATTCTCCTTTTGGAGTAATCTTACCAATCAAGATATCACCAGGTTTTACTTCTGCTCCGATACGGATCATACCGTTTTCGTCTAAGTCTTTTGTAGCCTCTTCCGAAACGTTAGGAATATCAGAAGTTAATTCTTCCATACCTAATTTAGTATCACGTACATCTAATGAATACTCATCGATGTGGATAGATGTGAACCAGTCTTCACGAACAGCTTTCTCAGAAATTACAATGGCATCCTCGAAGTTGTACCCTTGCCAAGGCATAAAGGCAACAACCATGTTTCGACCAATTGCTAATTCTCCTCCTTCTGTTGCATAACCTTCAGATAAAACTTGTCCTTTCTCTACACGATCACCAACTTTTACAATTGGTTTCAACGTAATTGTAGTTCCTTGATTGGTTTTTCTGAATTTTGTTAAATTATATGTTTTCTCAGCGGTATCGAAGCTTACTAATTCTTCGTCTTCTGAGCGATCATATTTAATTGTTATAATGTCAGCATCAACATAAGTTACTGTACCTTCACGTTCTGCATTAACTAAGATTCTAGAATCTTTTGCAACTTGTTTTTCTAATCCAGTACCTACAATTGGTGCTTGAGGTTTTAATAATGGAACTGCCTGACGCATCATGTTCGATCCCATTAACGCACGGTTGGCGTCATCATGCTCCAAGAAAGGAATTAATGATGCTGAGATAGAAGCAATCTGGTTAGGTGCAACGTCGATTAAGTCTACTTCTGATGGAGTTACCACAGGGAAATCTCCGTCTTCACGAGCTGTTACACGTTCAGTAGCAATAGTACCATCGTCTGCCATGTCGATATTGGCTTGAGCAATTACTTTAGATTCTTCCTCTTCCGCAGTTAAGTAGATAGGTGCTGATTCGACGTCCACTTTTCCTTCTTCTACCTTTCTGTACGGTGTTTCGATGAATCCTAAGTTATTAACTTTAGCGAATACACATAATGACGAAATCAAACCAATGTTTGGTCCCTCAGGAGTTTCAATTGGACATAAACGTCCGTAATGAGTGTGGTGTACGTCACGTACCTCGAATCCCGCTCTTTCTCTTGATAAACCTCCAGGTCCTAATGCTGATAAACGACGTTTGTGTGTAATCTCTGATAATGGATTTGTTTGGTCCATGAACTGAGATAACTGATTCGTTCCGAAGAATGAGTTGATAACAGATGATAATGTTTTAGCATTAATCAAGTCGATAGGTGTAAACACCTCGTTGTCACGAACATTCATTCTTTCACGGATAGTTCTAGCCATACGAGCTAAACCTACTCCGAATTGGCTTGCCATTTGCTCACCAACCGTTCTTACACGACGGTTAGATAAGTGGTCAATATCATCCACCTCTGCTTTAGAGTTGATTAATTCGATTAAGTATTTAATAATCGAAATGATATCTTCACGAGTCAATACTTGTATATCCTCGCTAATAGCTAAACCTAATTTTTTATTTAATCTGTAACGACCTACTTCACCTAATGAATAACGTTGATCAGAGAAGAATAATTTATCAATAATTCCTCTTGCTGTCTCCTCATCTGGTGGCTCAGCGTTACGTAATTGTCTATAGATATACTCTACGGCTTCTTTTTCAGTATTCGTAGGGTCTTTTTGTAAAGTATTATGGATAATTCCATAATCAGCAGAATTGATATCTTCTTTGTGTAATAAGATTGTCTTAACACCAGAATCTACGATTTGATCGATGTGATCTTTTTCTAAGATTGTTTCACGGTCTAAGATAATTTCATTACGCTCGATAGATACAACTTCTCCTGTATCTTCATCTACGAAATCCTCGTGCCATGTGTTTAATACACGTGCAGCAAGTTTACGACCTACAACTTTCTTTAAATTAGCTTTATTAACTTTTACTTCTTCTGCTAAGTCGAAAATTTCTAAGATATCTTTATCTCTTTCGTATCCGATTGCACGTAATAAAGTAGTTAATGGTAACTTTTTCTTACGATCGATGTAAGCGTACATTACGCTGTTGATGTCTGTTGCGAACTCAATCCAAGATCCTTTGAAAGGAATAATACGAGATGAGTACAATTTTGTACCATTCGCATGGAAAGATTGTCCAAAGAATACCCCAGGAGAACGGTGTAATTGAGATACAATAACACGTTCTGCACCATTGATAATGAATGATCCTGAAGGTGACATATAAGGAATTGTTCCTAAATAAACGTCTTGCACAACAGTTTCGAAATCTTCGTGTTCTTCGTCCGTACAGTACAATTTAAGACGAGCTTTCAAAGGTACACTGTACGTTAACCCTCTTTCGATACACTCATCAATTGTGTAACGTGGTGGATCTACGAAATAATCTAAGAATTCTAAAACAAACTGATTGCGAGTATCCGTAATTGGAAAATTCTCAGCAAATGTTCGGTAAAGACCTTCATTTTTTCGTTGGTCAGGTCTTGTTTCCAACTGGAAAAAATCTTCAAACGATTTGATCTGAATGTCAAGGAAATCTGGGAACTGAGCGACTGCTTTTGCAGAAGAGAAGTTCAATCTTTCTTTTTTCTCAGTCGAGTTGCTTAATGTTGCTTTAGTGGCCAATTTCGAATGAATTTTGGTTTATATAATGACTTTATGCGTAAAAAGGTTTAGACCTAACACGTCCTGTGTTAGGTCCAAACCTATATTTTTGAGTAATAAAAATTACTTCAATTCTACTACTGCACCAGCTTCTTCTAGCTGTTTCTTTAAAGCTTCAGCTTCATCTTTAGAAACTGCTTCTTTAACTGTAGCTGGAGTTGAATCTACTAAATCTTTAGCTTCTTTTAATCCTTTTCCAGTTAATTCTTTAACTAATTTAACAACTGCTAATTTAGATGCACCTGCTTCTTTTAAGATTACGTCGAATTCTGTTTGCTCTTCTGCAGCTTCAGCTCCACCAGCAGCAACAACAACTGCAGCAGCAGCTGGTTCGATTCCGTACTCGTCTTTTAAGATTGTAGATAATTCGTTAACTTCTAATACTGTTAAGTTTACTAACTCTTCAGCTAATTTTTTTAAATCTGCCATTTTAATGCTTTTTGTTTTTTAAACTTTATTTAATATGAGTGTGTCTTATTCTTCTGAAGCTCCTTCTTCTGCTTTCGCAGCTTCTTTGTTCTCTAATTGAGAAACAACAGTTTTGATAGGAGATTGAAGTAACATAACGATATCTGCGATTAATTCTTCGCGAGATTTCAATGCTACTAATTGTGGTAATTTGTCATCACCAACCCAAGTATTATCTTCAATCCAAGCTCCTTTTAAAATAGGCTTTTCAGATTTTTTTCTGAAAACATCAATTACTTTAGCTGGTGCATTACCAACTTCAGCAGTCATTAATGCTGTATTTCCTTTTAAAGATCCGTAAAGTTCTTCGAAGTTTTTGTCTTCGATGTTCTCCATCGCTTTCTTTAATAAAGTGTTTTTTACTACGCGTAAAGATACATTGCTTTTGAAGCAAGCTCTTCTTAATTCAGTAGTATTAACAGCGTTTAATCCGTCGATATCTGCTAAGTAGATGATTTTTGCTTCTGCTAATACAGCTTGCAATTCATCTATCATATTTGCTTTATCTTGTTTTGTCATTGCCATAATCTACTAATTTTAAGCGTTTACACTTTTTGGATCTACTGATACACCTACAGATTGAGTTGTAGAAAGCGTGATGCTTCTTACATATACTCCTTTAGCAGCTGTTGGTTTTAATTTAATTAAAGTTTGAATTAATTCATTCGCATTGTCTTTAATTTTATCAGCATCAAAAGATACTTTACCAACTGCAGCGTGGATGATTCCGTAACGGTCTACTTTGAAGTCGATTTTACCTGCTTTTACTTCAGAAACGGCTTTACCAACTTCTAAAGTTACAGTACCTGACTTTGGGTTAGGCATTAATCCACGAGGTCCTAAAACACGTCCTAATGGTCCTAATTTACCCATAACAGCTGGCATAGTAACGATCACGTCTACATCTGTCCAACCATCTTTAATTTTTTGTAAGTATTCGTCTAATCCTACATAATCAGCACCTGCTGCTTTAGCTTCTGCTTCTTTATCTGGAGTAACTAATGCTAATACTTTTACATCTTTACCTGTTCCGTGTGGTAATGAAACTACACCACGAACCATTTGGTTAGCTTTCTTAGGGTCTACACCTAAACGAACTGCTATATCTACAGAAGCATCAAACTTTGCGTAGTTAACCTCCTTTACTAATGATGATGCTTCATCAATAGAGTAAAGTTTGTTTTTTTCTACTTTAGCTAATACCTCTTTTTGTTTTTTTGTTAACTTTGCCATTTCCTAAAATGTTTTAATTATTCTGGAGCTTGCCCACCTTTTACAGTTATACCCATAGAACGTGCAGTTC
Organism: Empedobacter stercoris; assembly: GCF_020281205.1. Classification (GTDB taxonomy): domain Bacteria; phylum Bacteroidota; class Bacteroidia; order Flavobacteriales; family Weeksellaceae; genus Empedobacter; species Empedobacter stercoris. The sequence goes on along the minus strand of NZ_JACXZC010000002.1, from coordinate 20,750 downwards.
CAGCAACCATTTTCATAGCAGATTCAACAGTAAAACAGTTCATGTCCGCTAACTTGTCTTCAGCAATAGCTCTCACTTGATCCCAAGTAACAGTACCAACTTTTTGACGGTTTGGCACACCTGATGCTTTTTTCAATTTCGCAGCTTCCATTAACTGAACAGCAGCTGGTGGAGTTTTAATTACGAAATCAAATGATTTGTCTTGATACACCGTAATAACAACTGGTAACACTGCACCTTGTTTTTCTTGTGTACGTCCATTAAATTGTTTACAAAACTCCATGATGTTAACACCTGCAGCACCTAAAGCCGGCCCTACTGGTGGCGAAGGATTTGCTTGTCCTCCTTTAACTTGAAGTTTTACAACTTTTTCAATTTTTTTTGCCATTTTTTTAATTCTTAAAATTAAGCGTTATGTGGAAGCAGCCTAAATTTTCTACTTTTAATTTGTTGATTGATTATGCAATCTTTTCAACTTGGTTAAAACTTAACTCAAGTGGTGTTTTACGTCCGAAGATTAAAACCATCACTTCAAGTTTGCGTTTGTCTTCAATGATTTTCTCAACCGTTCCGTTGAAGCCATTGAATGGTCCGTCGATTACTTTTACATTTTCACCTACAATGTAAGTTACTCCAAGATTTGTATCAACATTTTCTGCTAATTCGTCAACTTTACCTAACATTCGGTTAACTTCCGATTGTCTCATTGGTACAGGATCACCTCCTTTGGTTGCACTCAAAAAGCTAATTACACCAGATGTATTCTTTACCATGTGAGGTATTTCTCCCACAAGCTCAGCTTCTATCATGATGTAGCCAGGAAAATGTACTTTTTCCTTTTGATATTTTTTACCGTTGCGGATTTGAATCACTTTTTCCATAGGAACAACAATTTGTCCTACATAATCATTCAAATTTTGGTACTGAATTTCTCTTTCAATATAATCTTTAACTTTCAGCTCTTGTCCAGCTACAGTCTTGATTACATACCATTTCTTTTCACTCATGATTCTAATTACTAAACGGGATATTATATAAACTAAAAAGCGCCGTAGATAAAGTTAAGCACTTGTGTGAATAATGTATCTACCGCATATAAAAATATAGCTAACAGAACTGTAGCTATTGCAACAATAATAGTGTCTCTTTGTAAATCAGAAAAAGATGGCCATGTTACATGTTCTTTAAACTCTACAAAGGATTCTTTTACATATTGTACGATTTTCATATCGTTTTCATTTAGCACGGGCACAAGGATTCGAACCCTGATCAACGGTTTTGGAGACCGCTATTCTACCATTGAACTATGCCCGTAGAATAAAAAGAGTGGTAATCATTGAAGATTACCACATCTTCTATATTATTGATTGACTATAATTAGTCTAAAATTTCAGTTACCTGACCTGCACCAACTGTACGTCCACCTTCACGGATTGCGAAACGTAAACCTTCGTTTAATGCAATTGGTTGTAATAATTCAACTGTAATAGTTAAGTTATCTCCTGGTAAAACCATCTCAACACCTTCTGGTAAGTTAATTTCCCCTGTTACGTCAGTTGTACGTACGTAGAACTGTGGACGGTAACGGTTGTGGAATGGAGTGTGACGACCACCTTCTTCTTTAGTTAAGATATAAACCTCAGCTTTGAATTTTTTGTGTGGCTTAACAGATCCTTGTTTACAAATAACCATACCACGACGGATTTCTGTTTTCTCAACACCACGTAATAATAAACCTACGTTATCACCAGCTTCACCTCTATCTAAGATTTTACGGAACATTTCAACCCCAGTTACAGTAGAAGTTAATTTTTCTTCTCCCATACCTACGATATCAACTGGATCACCAGAGTTAATAACACCAGCCTCGATACGTCCTGTTGCAACAGTACCACGACCTGTAATAGAGAATACATCCTCTACTGGCATTAAGAATGGTTTGTCAGAGTCACGTACTGGTTCTTCAATCCAGTTATCAACTTCTTCCATTAAATGCAATAAAGCATCAACCCATTTTTGTTCTCCATTTAATGCACCTAAAGCAGATCCTTGAACAACTGGAGTGTTATCTCCATCGTACTCGTAAGAAGACAATAAATCTCTTACTTCCATCTCTACTAATTCTAATAACTCAGCATCGTCAACCATATCTACTTTGTTTAAGAAAACAACGATACGAGGAACGTTTACTTGGCGACATAATAAGATGTGCTCACGAGTTTGAGGCATTGGTCCATCAGTAGCAGCAACTACCAAGATACCACCATCCATTTGAGCAGCTCCTGTAACCATGTTCTTTACGTAATCCGCGTGACCTGGACAGTCAACGTGCGCGTAGTGACGGTTAGCAGTTTCATACTCTACGTGAGATGTATTAATTGTAATACCACGCTCTTTCTCCTCTGGAGCATTATCGATTTGATCGAAAGCTTTTGCTTCTGAAAAACCAGCATCAGCTAATACTTTAGTAATTGCTGCAGTTGTAGTGGTTTTACCGTGGTCAACGTGACCAATAGTACCAATATTTAAGTGCGGCTTATTACGGTTGAAAGTTTCCTTTGCCATTTTACTTTTTATTAATTTCTATTGTTATACTTAAATTTAAAAAAAATAACTTTTAATTATTTCAAGTGCAAAAATACACTTTTTAATTTATATAAAGGTATTTATTTTTGATTCGCCAACCTTAGATTAAATAAGTTTCAACAACTACTTACAAAGATTAACTACACTAGCGAACTAGAATTTGAGCGGGAAACGAGACTCGAACTCGCAACATTCAGCTTGGAAGGCTGACGCTCTACCAATTGAGCTATTCCCGCATTCACTTCTAAAAAGCTTTGCAAATTTAAAGATTAAATCCTAAACCACAAAACTTTTAAAAATTAAGTTTGTGGGGAGAGCAGGATTCGAACCTGCGAAGGTGAAACCAACGGATTTACAGTCCGTCCTCGTTGGCCGCTTGAGTATCTCCCCGCCTTACTTTTTGTTCTTATAAAAAAACTTAGAGCCGATAGAGGGACTCGAACCCACGACCTGCTGATTACAAATCAGCTGCTCTAGCCAGCTGAGCTACATCGGCATTATTTATTTATAAAAGACTTATTTTAAAAGAACAGCCCGTTAAAATTGTTTGTTTAACGGACTGCAAATTTACGCTGTTTTTTGAATTAACCAAATTTTTATGATTTTTTTTTAGCTAATTCTTCAATTTTTATCGATCGCTAATTTTTTTTTTTTTCTGATAATTAATTTTTTCAATGTATCTACCGACAAATCAATACATTCCTCAAAAGACTGTCCAGTTTTACTCACAACGATATCATCTCCGGGTACTTCTAATTTGATATCAACTGTCTTGTTGTTTTTTTCTGCAGTATTCTCTAATTTAAAAGAAACGTTTGCTGCAATGATTTTGTCTGACAAAGTTTCTAATTTTTCTAATTTTTTTTCTAAATACTCCTCTAAACCTTGTTTAGTGTTGAAGTTTACTGCTTGAAAGTTAATTGTCATAATTACTCTTTTTTGTTCTCACGTGGGTGAGCTTTGTTAAACACTTTTTTTAAATTTTCTATACTTCCATGTGTATAAATTTGAGTCGATGACAAACTTGAATGCCCTAAAATATCTTTCACTGCATTCAAATCTGCTCCAGAATCTAACATATGGGTCGCAAATGAATGCCTCAACATATGAGGACTTTTTTTATGTTTTACACTTATAAGACTAAGGTAATATTTAACTTTGGAATAAACAAGATTATCATACAAAGGTTTTCCTTTTTCTGTTACAAAAACATTTGTACATTGTAGGGTAATTTCGTTATGTTTTCGTGTATTGTAAATTGCTAAATCTTCTAACAAAAAAGTTGAAATCGGAATTATACGTTCTTTGTTTCTTTTTCCTAAAACTTTAATAGAGAGCGTAGCTGGATCAATGTCATTTTCTTTCAAACCTATCAATTCGGCACGTCGAATACCTGTTTGATACATCACATCAATCATCAAACGATCTCTTACTCCTTCAAACGTATCAGGAAAGAATTCATCATTATTCAACAAATCATTTAATTCTGTCTGTGTAAATGGAACCAGCACTTGTTTATTTTGCTTGAGAGAATGTATTTGTTCAATTGGGTTAATCGTTAAATGACTTTCCTTGATTAAATATTTATAAAACGTGCGCAGCGCGCTTAATTTGCGATTTACTGTTTTCTCCGACTTCTGTAATTCGGATAAGTACATTACAAATGCACGAATATGATTTTTGGTTGCGTGTTGAATTTCAGATGAATCTTCTTCTTGTTGATAAAACTCAACAAAATCATCTAAATCTCTTTTGTAACTTGTAATTGTTAGCGTAGAATAGTTTTTCTCGAGCGCTAAATAATCTAAGAATAGTTGAATTAATTCCATAAAAAAACCTATTCATCAAAGTTACAACTTTAATAAATAGGTCAATAGAAATTAATTCTTTATATTGTTTAAAACAGCTTTTTACGCTTCTTCTTGTGCCAATAAAGATTGTTTGTAGATTGCTCTACTCATCTTAATTCTGTTTGAAACAGAAGGTTTTGTAAATTGTTGACGTGCTCTTAGCTGACGTACAACACCTGTTTTATCAAATTTTCTTTTGTATTTTTTTAGAGCTCTTTCGATTGACTCTCCGTCTTTTACTGGTATAATCAACATAATTTTATCTATTTCTTTTTGAGATGGCAAATATACAACTCTTTAGTAATTAAACAAATCCTTTTGCATTAATCTTTCAAAATATTTCTTCCAATAACTAATTTTTGGATTTCAGTTGTTCCTTCTCCAATTGTACATAACTTAGAATCTCGGTAAAATTTTTCTACTGGAAAATCTTTTGTATAGCCGTATCCTCCAAATATTTGTACCGCTTCGTTCGATATTTTAACACAAGCTTCCGATGCATAATATTTTGCCATAGCACCTTCTGTTGTCATTGGTTTTTTGTGATTTTTTAGATAAGAAGCTTTGCGAATTAATAATTCAGAAGCTTCAATTTCAGTTACCATTTCAGCTAATTTGAAATTAATTGCTTGGAAATTGGCAATTGCAGTTCCAAATTGGTGACGCTCTTGTGCATATTTTAAAGCAGCTTTATACGCTCCTTTTGCAATACCTAAGGATAAAGCCGCGATAGAAATTCGACCACCATCTAAAATTTTCAATGCTTGTTTGAAACCATCTCCTACATTTCCTAAACGATTAGCATCAGAAACACGTACGTTATCAAAGATTAATTCTGCTGTTTCAGAAGCACGCATACCTAATTTATTTTCTTTTTTACCTGAAGTAAAACCTGGTGTTCCTTTTTCGATAACAAAAGCTGTTGCATTATTTTTAGCTCCTTTTTCTCCTGTACGTGTCATCACAACTGCTACATCTCCAGAAATGGCGTGTGTAATAAAGTTTTTTGCACCATTGATTACCCATTCATCACCATCTTTAACAGCTGTTGTTGACATTCCTCCTGCATCAGATCCTGTATTGTGCTCTGTTAATCCCCAAGCTCCAATCCATTCTGCTGTTGCTAATTTTGGTAACCATCGTTGTTTTTGTTCTTCGTTTCCGAATTCTAAAATATGATTTGTACAAAGTGAGTTGTGCGCAGCTACAGACAATCCAATAGAAGGGTCGACTTGTGAGATTTCATCTACAATCGATACATATTCATCATAAGACAATCCGCTTCCTCCGTATTCTTCTGGAACAACAATTCCCATGAATCCCATTTTTCCAAGTTCTTTAAAAACTTCTACAGGAAAAGTTTGAGCTTCATCCCATTCCATAATATTAGGCTGAATGTATTGTTTTGCAAAATCTCTTGCAGACTGTGCGATTAATGATAAATTTTCATTTTCTAAGAAATCCATTTTTTTGAGTTTTATTATTTTTTTATGACTTAGCTTCAAAAGTAATAAATTTCTATTAAGTGAAAAGTTTTTCTTTTACGATTATTTTTATTCATTAAAAATAATTGACTCTCAGCGGTTTTAATTTAAAAAAAACTGAATTAACTACAAATGTTTAAAGTCATTTTAAAAAATGATTTTAAACATTTTAATTCGGACAGATTAATCCGAGATTTGTTGTCAGAAATTAAAAAACAATGATTATGAAAAAAGGACTTATACTATTGGGAGCAATCTTAACTTCAGCAATTTCATTTGGTCAAGAAGCAGGAGAGTTGCATATGCGTGTTAGAGCAACAGGTGTAGTTCCTGTAGAAGATGCTAAAATTGAAGCTATAGGTGGAAATGTAGCTGTTACGAATAATGTTATTCCTGAAATTGACTTTACGTATTATATTACGAAAAATCTTGCAGCCGAATTAATATTAGGAACGTCTAAACATGAAGTTGTTGCTGTAAATACGGCATTAGGAAATTTAGATTTAGGTCGTGTAATGTTACTTCCTCCTACTGTAAATGTGCAATACCATATGTATCCTACAAAAAATTTAAAACCTTATATTGGAGCTGGAATTAACTATACAATTTTCTACGACGAAGGTGCAGGAAAAGGTAGAAATGCAGCTGTAACAAGTGTTGATTATGAAAATAAAGTAGGCTTCGGATTTCAATTAGGATTTGATTATAAAATCAATGATAAATTATATTGGAACGTGGATGTTAAAAAATTATATTTAAACACAGATGTAACAGTTGGAGCTGCTTTGGATCAACAAGTTTATGTGCCAGCAGATGTAGATCTTAATCCTTGGTTAATCAGTACTGGTATTGGGTTCAAATTATTCTAAAATCGACCTTTTATATATATATTATGATTTTTTAAAAATAAAGAAAAATCAAAAAGAGAAGCAATTGCTTCTCTTTTTTTATTTAAATTATCTCTCTACCCTTTTATCTTCTATTTGATTGATTCGAAAATATTCTCGAACCGAAACAAAAGTAGGTTCTATATGCACCAACACATCTTTTACTTGAGGCATTTTTGCTTGAACAGCATCTTTTAGATCATGGCTAATTTTATGTCCTTCTACAACTGAAATAGAGCCATCTACAATCGCATGTAAATCCACATAATAATTCATTCCGTTCTTACGAACATTACATTTTTCGGTCGCCATAACACCTGGTACATGTAAGGCTATTTCACGAATTTGTTCAATTTCATCTTCATACAATTGTTCATCCATAATTTCGCCCAAAGCAGGACGAAGAATTTTATATGCATTATATAAAATGAACGTTGATGCAAAAAGTGCTGCTACATCGTCTGCAGCTTCCCAACCTGGTCCCATCACCAAAGAAATCGAGATTCCGATAAATGCCATTAGCGAAGTTATCGCATCTGATCGATGGTGCCAAGCATCCGCTTTTAAAGAAGAACTATTGGTCTCGACACTTTTTCGCATCACATATTGAAACGATAATTCTTTAAACAGTATAATTCCTCCAAGAACTAATAACGTAAAAGGTTTGGGTTGATGATGTGGTGTAATAATATTTGTAATACTCTCCTTCGCAATAATAATCGCAGAAACAATCAGAAAAGTAACCACTAAGAATGTAATTAACGCTTCAGCTTTTCCGTGTCCATACGGATGATTTTCATCTGCTGGTTTAGCTGAATACTTCAGCCCAAAGAATACAAATATTGATGAAAAAACATCTGCCGAAGATTCGATAGCATCTGCAATAAGCGCGTATGAATTTCCAAAATAACCAGCCAAAAACTTAATTCCAGCCAAAGAAGCATTTCCTACAATACTAAAAATCGAAGCTTTGATTGCTTTTTCCGAATTATCATTCATACCAAAAAAATAAGCCCTACAAATGTAAGGCTTATTCTAAATTTATTTCTTAAAAATTTATTTTGCTAAGAAAGGGTATTTATAATCTGTCGCAGGAACTAATGTTTCTTTGATAGTTTGAACAGAAGTCCAACGTAACAAGTTCATTGCAGATCCAGCTTTATCATTTGTACCAGAAGCACGTGCTCCACCAAATGGTTGTTGCCCAACTACAGCTCCTGTTGGTTTGTCGTTGATGTAGAAGTTTCCACAAGCATTTTTCAATGCATTAGATGCGATTCCCACAGCAGCACGATCTTTCGAGAAGATAGAACCTGTTAAAGCATAAGCAGAAGTTTCGTCTACTAATTTTAAAGTTGCTTCAAATTCATTTTCATCATATACATAAACAGACAATACAGGTCCGAAGATTTCTTCTACCATTGATTCGTATTGAGGATTTGTTACTTTGATTACTGTTGGTTGAACAAAGTATCCTACAGAATCGTCATACGTACCACCAATTACAACTTCAGCTTCAGAAGATGCATGTGCACGATCAATATATGCTTTTGATTTTTCGAAAGAATTTTTATCAATAACAGCAGTCATGAAATTAGAGAAATCTTCAGGAGAACCTAATGTCACAGTTGCTAACATTTCTTTCATTTGTTTTTCTACCTCGTTCCATAAATTAGAAGGGATGTAAGCACGAGAAGCTGCAGAACATTTTTGTCCTTGGTATTCGAATGCTCCACGAACTAAAGCTACAGCAACTTCTGTTGCACAAGCAGATTTGTGAACCATAACGAAATCTTTTCCTCCTGTTTCTCCTACAATACGAGGGTAAGTTCTATAATTATTAATATTATCACCAATTTGTTTCCATAAAGTATTGAAAACTTTTGTTGAACCTGTGAAGTGTAATCCAGCAAAATCTTTGTGCTCTAAAACTGTTTTTGCAGTTTCTGCTCCATCAGTTAAAATCATATTGATTACACCATCTGGTAAACCAGCTTTTTTGAACACTTCCATAGTCACTTTAGCAGCTAAAGTTTGTTTATCTGAAGGTTTCCAAACAACAACATTCCCCATCAAAGCCATACAAGAAGGTAAGTTACCAGCAATTGCAGTAAAGTTGAAAGGAGTGATAGCGAATGTAAATCCTTCTAATGGACGATAATCTACGCGATTCCATACTCCCGGAGAAGAGACTGGTTGATCTGCATAAATTTCTGTCATATACTGTACATTGAAACGTAAAAAGTCGATTAACTCACAAGCTGAATCAATTTCTGCTTGCATCGCATTTTTAGATTGTCCAATCATCGTTGCAGCATTTATTTTTGCACGGTAAGGACCAGCAATTAAATCTGCAGCTTTTAAGAAAATTGCCGCTCTATCTTCCCAAGGCATTGCAACCCAAGCTTCTTTTGCAGCTAACGCTGTATCTATCGCTTTTCTTACATCGTCTTGAGTTCCTTCGTGGAAATAACCAACCACTTTTTGGTGATCGTGTGGAGGACGAATTTCTTTTTTATTTCCTGAAAAAATCTCTTCAGAACCAATGTATTGAGGAACCTCTGTTACCTCGTTAAACATTTTTTTGTATGCGTCTAATAATTGCGCGCGCTCTGGCGTACCAGGAGCATACGATTTCACCTCTTCGTTAACAGCTTGAGGAATTTGAGCAAATGATTTTGACATTCTTATTATTTTGTTTGTTTATACTTATTCAAAGTCCAAATTTATGAAAAATAAATGAAAATTTTCAGTTTGAATAATTAACTAAATTGCCTCTTTATATTAATCTTTTTGATCCGTATCATTCTTATCTTTAGGTTGAATCACTTGTTTTTCGATATTCTCTAAATACTAAATTTGCATTTCCTGAATTTCTAATAATTTTTTGTTTTGATGAACCAATAAATGATCTATTTTTTCACTTAATAATTTTATCTCCAATTCAGCTTTCAAATTGATTTTATAATCGTGTTCAGCTCTATCCCTGTCTTTATCTTCTTGTCGATTTTGGCTCATCATGATAATCGGTGCTTGAATCGCCACTAAACAAGAAAGAATTAAATTCAATAAAATAAACGGATAAGGGTCAAATCCTTTGTTATGTAACATCCAGAAGTTAAGTAACATCCACGCTAATAAAAACACAAAAAACGCAACAATAAACGTCCAACTTCCTCCAAAAGTAGCCACATTATCAGCTATTTTTTCACCAATTGTTAATGTTTTTACTGTTTCTTCTTTGATATTTTCTGAAAGAATCGAATTATTTCGAATTGCTTCTATAACATCTTGATCCAATTTTTCCATTTCACCTATTTCTTGCGAAATCAAATTAGCAAAAAATAAACGACGATATTTATTTAGAACTTTAATTGAAACATTTTCTTCTCCGGATATAGCTGGATAATCTTGTTGAATTAATTTAAAAATTTCTTGTTGAATCTCTTTACCTTTCACAGCTTCATAGCGATGAATTGGTTTTTGTGTTACAAAACATTTCATAATAGTCTATTTGAGTCAAAAATTTTCTAACAAAAAACGCTCCTAAAATTAGAAGCGTTTACTGGATTAAAAGTTATTCGTGTAATAATCGAAATATTTACAATTTGATTTGATTTCTTGATACGCTTTCGTATCTGAATATTGTTTTAAACTCTTGAAATTAGAACGATAATTTGCCACTTTATATGCCAATATTTTATTTTCATTCGAATATTGATCTTCATACAAACGTTTCAAAACTGGATCTTTTGCATTGTAAAAACGACCTTGTTCATTCTTTGATAATGCAAACAATAGTTGCGCTTTCATCTCTTTATCCTTAGTTGCATCAAACGCTTTTTTCAAATAATTTTCTGAAGGTGTAAAATTATCAACATAATATCCACCCCAACCAAAACTTTTATAAAAGAAATTTGTTGTTGCTTCATATTCCGAATCATAATTATGATATTTTGGTCCATTCTCGTTGTTTCGATCAAATGTCAACAAATAGCGATAATACCCTAAAGTTGTTGTGTTGTAATAAAAATTTCCTAATAAATAATTTGCTTTCGCACCTTCTTCAGAATTTTTTTTCCCGATTTTATTCAATTCAATCATTGCATTCGTCAATTCTAATTTTGACATTTTAGATTTGATAAATTTGAACTCATTCAAATAAGGCGTTTCAATTACCTGATTTTCATCACAGTTAAAACATTCAATTTTATTGTACCCAAAAATCTTACTTGGAATATTATGAAAGCCATCAAATTGGTTTTCTACCCAAGTTTTTGTTTCTTTTTCTGTCGAATAATTGTAATCATACACAAAATATGAACTTTCGGAAGTATGAAATGTTGGATCTATTTTTTCGAATTCCTTCTTTGCTAAATCAAATTTCATTTCGCCCAAATAAATAGTCCCTTTGAAATCAGCTAAATAATCAGCTAATTTAAATTGAATATCCGTTGATTTTTCGGTTCTCCAATCCCATGAACTCGATTTTACTTTTGTATTGATTAAATATTTTTCGAAAGCTGTTTTATTCGTTTTCTTATCCAATTTATCCAAATCGTTGATAATCGCCCAATTCGGATTTGAACCTAATTGTGTAATTTCGTTATGAATCAAAAACGCTTTTCCTTTATCGCCTTGCAAAAAATATCGATTTGCCAAAACGTCTAAAATGACATTTTTTAGATTCATTTTTTGATTCTCACTAATAGGATATTCGTATTCATTTTCTGGTAATTTTGGGTATTCGTAATGAAGGATTGACGCATATTTTTGCATCAATTGATTCTCAAAACTATCCGTAATTTTCTTTTGTTCGAAAATTTCTAATAAAACTTGAATTACATTTTTTTGTTGTTGAAATTCTTTCGAGGTCGAATTTACTTTTGCTAAATACGTCTTCGTTTCGGTAAAATTTTTATTCAATAAATTCAAATAAGCAACCGATAAATTCCAAAATTCTTTGTTATCGGCTTTTGTAGCTTGTAATTTTGCTAAGGCAATCAACTCATTAATTTGAATTTCTTCTTTCGAATTATCAACCGAACTTCCATAATATTCATTATTCAATTTTACAGGCAAATACAAATCCGTGTATTTTTTTCGTCCTTGTGTCGAATTCCAATAATAATCTTCAGGATTTTGTTGCAAATATTGACGCTCGATTAAATTGATAGAACGCGCAAATAAAATTCGAGCTTGTGGCGCATTCACATCATTTGCAATAATTTTTTTCGCGGGTGCTAACGGATTAGAAAAGTCATTGTAACCAATCAATAGATACAAATCATTTTTCTCTTGTGTAGTTTTTGCATTTGCCAAAAGCTTCTCATAATTTAAATCTTGTGTCACGTTCATCGACTGATAAGCACTTAATTTACGGTCATTAGAATGTGAAAAAACTTCGAAAAAATCATAATTCGCTTGTACATAATTTCCGAGTGCACGTTCGGCACCACCTTTTTGATCTAACGCATAATAATACATCGAATTTTTTAGTCCCTGAGAAGCTACATACATGTTAAAATAGTTAATAGCATCTCTGTATTCATGGAAATAATGTGCAAAACGAACCAATTGATAACCATAACGCGTTTTCAATTCTTTATCTGTTTCCGCATTCCAACTCTTCTTTAGAACCTCAAGAACTTTTTTATAATTTAGATTATTAACATTTTTTTCTGGACGATCGACATACGACCACTCACCATTATCAATGTAATAAAATGCCATGTAAGGCTCTAAATATTTGGCATATGATAAATAAAGCAATTGTTGTTTATTCTTTTTTATCCAATCTGTTGTCGCAAAATTGGTTGTTGAATTGGTTGATTTTCCAGTTTTAATCATCGAATCAACTTCTTGTTTTGATGCTTTAAAAACCAATTCGTAAGCTTGTTGATATGTGATTCCTAATGTTTTTTGCCAATCTAAAATATTCTCATTTTTTTGATTTTCATCAATCGAATAATATGGATTATCCAATGTCATCAAAAAAGGTTGATATTGTGGCGCTTCGCTTAATGTTTGAGAAAAAAGATTGTAATAATAGTAATCTTCTCCTCCTCCATCAGCGCAAGCAAATGCTTGAGTTAGTCCAAAGATTAAACTTAATGATAGTACTATTTTTTTCATAGATCTTTAGGAATTGTATTTAAAAATTTTGAATCTAAATGATAATAGATCAAACGGTAATTGTCTTTTAATTTTGTATCGATAAACGACTTTGTTTCAACTAATAATTGAGGTGATATTGTTTCTACTTTAATGGTAAAACCTTTGCTCACATAAAAATTTCGAACGAAGAAATCATCTTCAACTTCGTAAAAACCTTCACGAACTTTTTTCACAGGTTTCCCTATCAAATCTTGCTCCGAAAAAGAATTGATTAACTTTATTTTTCCAAGATGATTTGTTAAAATCGCCCATGAATAAATTGGCAAAGCCACATCTAATTTGATTGGATAATCTTCTAAATTTTGTAAATAATCTTTGGCTATTTTCAAATCTAAAATTGAATTGTTTTCAGTTTGATCGGTCGGATTTTCGGTAGCATAACACATCAAAACCATTTTATCCAATGGTGGAACACCTTCTTGCTCTTTAAATTTCACTTGATGCAAACGTAAAGTGGCAGAAATTTGTTTGCCCGAAATATGTTTCAATTCAGACAAAAATGTAAAATAATTTTCTCGTGTCGATTTTGACCAATCGCAATCAATTTGAATTTCATCAAAACTTTTTAAGCTTCCTCTTTCAGCTGTTTCGTTCAAAAAATTAAACACATCTTTAGCCAATTTTTTTACTTTATCTTTGGATGTATTTAGAAAAGTTTGATTGGTAATAAAAATGGTCGGAATATAATTAACGTTAAGTTTTGTTGCATCAAAATTCTGAATAATCCCAATTGGTGAAATTTTATTTGCTTTTTTATCTACATCAAAAAAACGAATGTAAACATTCTCTACCTTTAGGTAATCGACTGTTTTTATCTCCGTTTCATTGATCGAAAAATTACTTCGCCAATAATAAAAATCTACGGGAGATTTTTTGGTTTCGGAAGTACATCCAACCAAAAAAAACAATATAGTGAGTGATAAAAATCTGAATATAAAGTTCATGTCCAAATTTAAATAGAATTATAGTGAATTCTATCGTTAATTATAGTGAAATTTTTAAATCTAAAATTTAGAAAAATTCATTTGAAGTAATTTATCTCCTCGAATTTCCTGATCCGTACCCCATCAAAATATCGTAACGTTGTCCCCAAGGTCTATAGTAAAATAAAGCTTGGTATTGGTTTTCGGTTTGCCAAAAACTTCCACTCACATAACTTGGATCTATTTTTCCTGTTTTGGTGTTTTTTACAACGTATTGGTAATTGTAATAGCCTTGTTTCAAAAATAATTCGGTTACCCAAAGTCCTGAATCATCTTTCTCTAATCTCGAATTTTCATCAATATTCCAATTATTAAAAGCTCCCACGACGTAAGGTTCATACAATCCGTTTTGATCTTCGAACGCATCTAACGCAAAATAAACCCACGAATAATCCGCTTCAGAATTCGCTGCATATTCATTTCCATAACGGTTATTTCGGATATAAAAATTACCATCAATATCTGGGTAATCATCATATGGTAAATTGTATTTCGGAAAATCTACGCGTAAAACAGTATGGTATACACTATCTTTTCTGAATGTTTTTTCGGTTGTCATACTCGGAACCTCCAAATTTTTATTATCAAACCAATTGTATTCAGCTCCTCCTTCAAAAAGTGTATTGGTATCGTTGTATGTTAATTGATTTGGACGAGAAAATGATGGTCGATTAACAAAATAACCTTCGTTCCAATTGTTATTTTTCATCAAAAATAACTTTGCTCCATCTGGAACTTCCGTCAAATTTTGAGTTCCACTTGAAACCTGAACTTGTAAGCGCTGATTCAATTCTTTTACAGTTGGATTATTAAAACGAGAAACCACCACGCCAACATCAGTAATTGGTTGATAAACGGCAAATCTTTTCGTAAAAATAGGGTTGTCATCCGTATCCAAATACACTTTCAAAATGTAATTTCCTGGTAACTTAATATTCATTTGTTCGTTCGGAAATCGAATTTGATAATTGGTATATTTTTGATAAGTATTGAACGAGTTTTTATATGTACGTGCATAATCTGCGTTTACACCATTTAGAAATTCGGATTGAAAAATATTTGATTCTGTCCAATCTGCATTTCGATGCTCGATAGAATATTGGTAACGTCTATATCCTGCATTAATATCATCAAAAAGAAAAAATAAACTTTCCTCTGAACCTAACTTGATAATTGGTGTATTGTCGTTTGTTTGTGGATTAAAAACTTGAATAGTTTTAATATTTTTTGGTGGATTAACTTCTTGATATTGTCCTAAAACAATTGTCGTTAATAAACACAGGATAATCGAATAGAATTTCATTTTCATTACTATTTTGATTGATAAAAATACAAAAAAGCGTGTGTCTTTTTACAAAGACACACGCTTATATAACTTTAAAATTTATTTTTTAGTACAAAGCAGGAAACTCATTTGGTTTTGCTTCGCGCATCAATTCATAAACCTTTTCAGTAATATCATCTACAGAAGGTTTTGAAAAATAATCTCCATCTGTCGCATAAGCAGGACGGTGAGCTTTCGCTGTAATCGTCAATGGCGCGCTATCTAATGTAAAATATCCACCTTGTTTTTCGACAATTTCTTGTAACAAAAATGCACTTGCTCCACCAGGAACATCTTCGTCAACAATTACTAAACGATTGGTTTTTGATAAACTTTTTGCAACATCTGCATTAATATCGAATGGTAATAATGATTGTGCATCAATTACCTCAACCGAAATTCCTAATTGTTCTAATTCTTTTGCTGCCTCCATTACAATTCTCCAAGTAGAACCATAAGTTAACAACGTTACATCTTGTCCTTCTTTTGTGATTTCAACTTCACCAATTGGCGTTGTAAATTCTCCAATATTTGTTGGTGCAGGTTCTTTCAGACGGTAACCATTCAGACTTTCAACCACAATTGCTGGTTCATCTGCTTGCATTAATGTATTGTAAAAACCTGCTGCTTTAGTTAGATCGCGAGGAACCAAAACATTCACACCACGAACCAAATTCAAGATTCCTCCCATCGGAGAACCAGAATGCCAAACACCTTCTAATCGATGCCCACGCGTTCTGATTATTACGGGTGCTTTCTGACCACCATTTGTACGATAAAGTACAGTTGCTAAATCATCTGAAATTCCTTGTAAACAATAAAGAATATAATCTAAGTATTGAATTTCTGCAATAGGGCGTAAACCACGCATTGCTAACCCAATTCCTTGACCAAGAATTGTTGCTTCACGAATTCCTGTATCTGAAATACGATCGATTCCATATTTCGCTTGAAGACCTTCTAAACCTTGGTTTACATCACCAATATTTCCAGCATCTTCTCCGAAAACTAATGCTTTTGGATACTTTTCGAAAAGTTTATCAAAGTTATCACGAACTATTACACGACCATCTTCTAATACTGGATTTTCTCCAAACTCAGGTTTAACTTGAGGTACATTTGTAGCTGTTCCTGAAACTAATTTTGTCGAATAAATTTCTTCCTCTTTTGCCAATTTAACTTCTAACCAAGAAATTAATTCAGCCTTTGAAGCTAAATTTTCAGAACGAGTTAAACGAATTATTTTACGAACTGCACCATAAACATCACGTTTAAATGGGCTTTTCTTCGATTTTAAATTATTAATTTCAATATTGATAAATGCTGAATTTACACTTTCTGAACCAACTTTCATTAATAAATCTAATGCTTGATTTTTCAACTCTAAAATTGGATTCAAATAATCATCCCAACATTGTTTTTGAGATTTTTTTACTTCTGCTTTTACTTCTGCTTCTAATTTATCCAACTCTTCTGCTGTAATAATTGCATCCGAATGATCTGCAAATGCTAAAATATATTCGCGGAATTTTGCTATTCCATCGTATTCTTTTTCCCAAGCTAAACGCTCTTCTGATTTGTAACGTTCGTGTGAACCAGACGTAGAGTGACCTTGTGGCTGTGTACATTCTTGCACGTGTACAATACAAGGAATATGATGCTCACGCGCAAATCTTTCTGCACGAGTATATGCTTCGATCAACGCTGGATAATCCCAAGCTTTTACAGTAATAATTTCGTAACCTCTTTCGTTTTCTGTTCTTCCAAAACCTGATAATAGTTCAGAAAGATTCGATTTTGTACGTTGAAATTTAGCTGGAACGGAAATTCCATAGCCATCGTCCCAAATAGAAACCACCATTGGCACTTGAAGAACTCCACCCGCATTTATCGTTTCCCAAAAATGTCCTTCAGATGTACTTGCATCACCAATTGTACCGAATGCAATTTCATTTCCACTTACAGAAAATTGTTGCTCTTCATCGGCTTGTGGTACATTTCTAAAATATTTTGATGCTTGTGCTAATCCTAATAAACGTGGCATTTGTCCCGCTGTAGGAGAAATATCTGCACTCGAATTTTTTTGCGTTGTTAGTTTTTTCCAAGAACCATCTTCGTTTAAAGATCTTGTTCCGAAGTGAGAAGTCATTTGACGACCTCCAGATGAAGGTTCTTTTTCTAAATCAGTTAAAGCGTATAATTGTGCGAAAAATTGTTCAACTGTTAGTTGACCAATAGCGAACATAAATGTCTGATCGCGGTAATACCCCGAACGGAAATCTCCATCTTTGAATACCTTTGCCATTGCAATTTGTGGTAACTCTTTTCCATCACCAAAAATTCCAAATTTTGCTTTCCCTGTAAGTACTTCTCTTCTTCCTAAAAGACTTACTTCACGAGACATAAAAGCCGTTCTATAATCACTAATGATTTGACTTTTAAACTCTTCGAAAGTAATTTTATTTACCTCTTTTGTTTCCATTTCTTTTGTTTGTTGCATCACAAATTTAACAAAAGATTTGTAACTTACACCATACAATTTGCGTCTAACGAATAGATTATAATTTTATATCATCCTATTAATAACACTAAAAATAAATACATGAAAAAAACTTTATTGAGTTTATGTTTTGTTTTTGCTTTTGCAAATTCATCGTATGTAATGGCTCAAACTAAAGCTGGAGGAGCAACTTTTGTAACTCAAGTAGAAGGAATAAAAGAGTACAAACTATCTAATGGTTTGCAAGTTTTATTACTTCCTGATCAATCTCAAAGTAATGTTGTCGTAAACATTGTTTACAATGTAGGTTCTAAACATGAAGGTTACGGAGAAAAAGGAATGGCGCATTTGTTAGAACATATGTTGTTTAAATCGACTAAAAACCTTGGTGATATCAAAAAAATGTTATCTGATAAAGGTGGAATAGCAAATGGAACAACATGGTATGATCGTACAAATTATTATGAAATCTTTCCTTCAAGTGATGAAAATTTACGTTGGAGTATCGAAATGGAAGCCGATCGAATGATTAATGCAACCATCAAACAAGAAGATTTAGATAAAGAGTTTTCGGTTGTTCGCAATGAATTTGAAATTGGAGAAAATAATCCTTCAAGTGTACTGATGGAACGTGTGATTTCTGCTGGATATTTATGGCACAATTACGGAAAGTCGACGATTGGTTCCAAAGAAGATATCGAACGTGTTAAAACACCTCAATTACGGAAATTCTACGAAAAATACTATCAACCTGATAATGCTACATTAATTATTGCAGGAAAGTTTGACGAGAAAAAAACAATGGATTATGTCAATCAATATTTTGCTCCAATTCCAAAACCAACTCGTGTTTTAGACGAAGTCTTAACCGTTGAACCAGCACAAGACGGTGAAAAATTTGTAGAAGTAAAACGCGCAGGTGATTCTCAATCTGTTGGCGTGATGTATCACGTTGCAGCTTACAGCGACAAAGATTATGCAGCGATTGATGTGTTGAACAATATTCTGACTTCAGATCCATCTGGGTATTTATATAAAGCTTTAGTAGACACACACAAAATTGCTTCTATTTGGGCATTTAGTCCAGAAGTTCGTGATGCGAGTTTCTTTTATATTGGAACAGAAATTCCGAAAGAGAAAAATATTGAACAAACGAAAAATGATATTCGTGCAGAATTAGATAAAGTTGCCACAATTAATTATACTGATCAAGATGTACAACGTGCAAAAGCGAATATTATCAAGAACATCGAAAATAGAAAAAATAACACCATTAATTTTGCAATTGCTTTAACCGAAATTGTTGGTGCTGGTGATTATCGCTTAGGATTCTTGTACCGCGATAATATCGAAAAAGTAACAAAAGAAGATATCAAGCGTGTTGCTGAAAAATATTTTAGAGCGAACAATAGAACGGTTGGAACATTTATTCCTACAAAAGATGAAATTCGTGTAAAACCGAATGAATTAACGAATAAACAAATTACAGAATTAGTTTCAAATTATAAAGGTCGTGCTGCAGAGAAGGAAGCAAAACCTTTCGAAGCTTCGATCAAAAATCTTAAAGCGCATTATGCAGAAGGGAAATTGAACAATGGATTAAAATACGGAATCATCGATAAAGAAATCAAAGGTGAAAAAGTTATTTTATCATTCAATTTACCTGTTTCGAATGAAAAAGATTTAGCGAATAAAGGAATTATTGGTCAATTAACGGCTGAATTGTTAATGTCTGGAACGAAGAATCTAACAAAAGAACAAATCAAAGATAAATTAGATGAGTTGAAATCTTCTGTCGGATTTAGATTTAGTGGACAAACGTTATCCGTAACAATTAATACGTACAAAAATTCATTAGACAAAACAATGGATATCGTTCGTCAAATTATTACAGAACCAACTTTCCCTCAAGCCGAATTAACAAAAACTGTAAATGAATACACCACTTATTTAGACGCTAACACTAACGATCCACAAGCTTTAGCTTTCAATGAGATTAATCGTTTAACTTCTAATTATCCAAAATCATCTATTTTTTATACTGCTTCTTTTAGTGAATTAAAAGATGAAATTAAAACTATAAAACAAACTGATTTAGTTGATTTTTATAAAAACATTTTAGGTGCGCAAAACGGAGTTGTTTCTGTCGTTGGAACTAATGATAAAGCTAAAGTTGAAAAAATACTGAGTGATACATTTGGCAAATGGAATAGTAAATCGAAATACGAAAAAGCATATCCAACGTTTACAGCAACTAAAAAAGAAGACAAAATATACAACATTGCTGACAAAGAAAATGCAGCTGCAGTTGGATCAATTAACTTCAAAATGAATCGTGAAAGTGCAGATTATGCAGCAATGGTTATGGCAAACGAAATGATTGGTAGCGGTGGATTTTTATCTGCTCGTATTCCTATGCGATTGAGAGAAAAAGAAGGTATCAGCTACGGTGCAGGTTCGTATGTTTCTATTCCAAACGATCCTAAAAACGATGTTGCTTCTTGGGGATATTACGCATTTTTGAATCCTACTAAACGTGAAGCTGTTGAAATAGCATTGAAAGAGGAAGTTGCAAAAGCATTGAAAGATGGTTTCACAGCTGAAGAATTAAAAACAAATATCGTAAGTTGGAAAAATGGACGTAACACATCTTTGGGAATGGATGGTACTTTATTAAGTTTATCGAATGGTTATTTGTTAAACGGAATTAGTTTTGATGATTTCGATAATTTAGAGAAAAAAGTTGATGCTCTGAATGTAAGTCAAGTAAATGAAGTTTTCAAAAAATACATTTCATTAGACAAATTGACTTCTGTTTACACAGGAACTTTTGATAAAAAATAACTTTAATCATACTCATTTCAAAAAAAGCTTCAGATGAATAGACTGCACCCAAAAGTTTGGACAGATTAAAAATTAATAATTATAAAAATGAGTTCGATATTGTATCGGGCTCATT
>NZ_JACXZC010000029.1 GCF_020281205.1 Empedobacter stercoris | reverse complement strand
GCAACGTTCTTATCACTAAGTAAATTCATTTGTTTGTCTGTATCTATTCGCATTGTCATTCAAAAATGGCACATAACGTGCCGCGTATTGGCGATGGGCGGGATTTTTAGCACTGAACTTTAATCGAAGAACAGAAGTTGAATTTTGCACTTCCGTTGATACGAAGCCGTTCAGCCCGCCTATTGCCAATACGATGTTGTACGACGTAGTTATGTTTTGGGTTTTAGTCCAGCTAAATATTTTCGTATGTCATTTTCTAATTTATCCGGGTATTTGTACTCTAATTTTTTTGACAATTCAGTTCCTATTTCTGAAACTAAATCAGTCATTGAAAATAGAGCAGTCCAATTTTCCTTTATATCGCTCCCTGAAAATGTTTGTTCTGTTTTAGCCCACATTTCCTGGTTAAGATACTTTTTGAAAAGTCGTCCATATTTATTGGTCGTTATGTTCCAATTGTGTTCACTTGCAATGTGCCATTCAATTAAAGGAATTAAATATTCTGTGCGAATAACGGTTTCCGACATAAATTTCGCATAGAATATTTCATCTCTCACAAGACACTTTGCCACGTAAGTTGTGTCCCACCAAAAATCGTTTATTAGATTTTGAAACTCTTTTTCAGACGGTTTTTTGATAATGGAAATTTGATAAGTTGGTTTCAGCATTTGCTTTGTAATACCATCTTTATCAATTAAAATTTTATAACCAATATCCCAATCTTCTGGTAATTCTTTCTCTTGCGTTTCCTTTATAAATTTTGATTTGCTGTAAAGTTTAAAATCTACTTTCACACCGTCTTCATAAAGTAGCATTTTCATTGCGTGTTTATGGTTAAAACAACTTTCGTCTTCTTCAATCATAGCAATTGGATTTCCGAATTTAAGCGTCCAGCTTTTGTCTGAAATGTAATTTGTATTATCCTCAAAAACAAATTCAATGTCTAAATCACTAAATTCGTCAACAAGTGCTAAAGGATTTACAAGTGAACTTGTCAGAAGTAGAACTCTTACATCTTCGTTTTTCTCCGACCATTCTATAATTGTTCTTAACTTTTCTTCTCTGACTTTCATTTTGTTTGGTTCGGTTTTACTATGTCGTACAACGGTTCTCGGCTTTGCGTAGTGGCGGATTTTCAGCACTAAACTTGAAACGAAGTACTCAGTTCAAAATTAGCACAAATGTTCGTGCGAAGAACGTCACTCGCCATTACGCAAAACCGATGTTAGCGGGTCGTTGTTATTTTTCGAGTTGTTGTTTCAGGTATTGCTCAATGGTTGTTTTTAGAGTCGTTATTTTGTCTGGGAACTCTGGAACTGTCAAGCCGTCAATTACTGCTTGCGTCATATCAATTAGATTGTCAGCAGTATTGTCCGTAAAACCTACCGATAAAAGTGTTTCTTTCCATTTGTCGTTGGGTATTGATTGTACGAATACATCTTTACCGACTAAAACAGAAAAAGCTTTTGCAACCTCAAGAGAGTTATATTTCTCTTGTCCAACCATTTCATACACTTTATAAGTTTTTTCTTGAATAGGTTTAGCAATGATTTCTGCTAAAAATTCCGCCAAGTCGAGTGGTGAGTGCATTGCAATTTTCAAGTTTTCAGGAAAAAATGTCGGCAAAACACCATATTGTTGAGCTGTTTCAAAGTAACCAAGCCAATTACTAAAATAGTATGATGGTCTAACAATTATTTTTTCGATTTCAATATCTTGAAAGCTTTGCTCTAAATGTCTTGACATTAGAATATTGCCTGTGTCTCCTTGATTGTGGGCACCAATACAAGATAGGCATACTATTCTTTTAACTCCGTTTTCGATAACTGCTCTTTTATAGTTTTCTACTATTCGTTTGGTGT
The DNA here is from genome assembly GCF_020281205.1 of Empedobacter stercoris. Lineage (GTDB taxonomy): Bacteria > Bacteroidota > Bacteroidia > Flavobacteriales > Weeksellaceae > Empedobacter > Empedobacter stercoris. The sequence continues at coordinate 34,692 of NZ_JACXZC010000029.1, read as the reverse complement.
CTCCAATGATGTCATTGGAACTCGGATTCTCTGGTGTTAATAAAAATGCGGTTGAAATACCTTGAAACGACTTTATCACTTGTTCTGTGTCAAACAAGTCAGCTTGTCGAACTTCAAGGTTCAAGTTTTTAATTTTTTCAGGATTACGAACTAAGGCTATGGCAGGAATGCCATTTTCAGATAGTCTTTTGATTAAATGAGAGCCAACTTGTCCTGATGCTCCAACGATTATTGTCTTATTAATTTCCATTTCTATTTGTTGTTACTGTTCTTGATGTCTGTCGTTTTACAATGCCCGCTAACGGTTAGTATATGAAAAGTAGGCGATTTCGAAGTGCCAAATTTTCGGTTAAGCACAAAGTATAATACGAGCCAAAAGCCTTGAATTTACTACTGTTTCGCCTATTTTTTATATACATTGTTAGCGGGTCGTTGTTTTTGTTTATCAGTCATTTATGTGTTTTTCTATTCCATCAATAATTGATTTCCAATCATCAACGTGTAATTCGTGTCCTGTACCTTCAAGGGTGATTAGATTTGAACCTTTTATTTTTTCTAGTAAAAAACCTGCATTCTTATAATGCCAAATTTTGTCGTCTGTTCCGTGGATAATTAAGGTGGGTTGTTTGATTTCGTTTAATCTGTTCCAATATTCTTCACCACCTTGCAATGCAGCGTGATTGAACATACTTATATAATTGTTGGCTCTATTGAACTCAGCTCTTATCAGTTTTTCACTTCTTTGTTTGTCAAATTGTTTCTTGCCACTCATTAATTCTGCACCCTGAATTAAATAGTTTACCACACTGTCTTCATTTGTCCAATTGACTGTACCTGCTTTACTATGGAAATCTAAAATACTCGTGTCCATTTCAGGTATAGTTGGGTCTGAGTCTCCCCAAGGGCCTGATGACATAAGAGTTAAGGAGTTAACTCTGTCGGCAAACTTTATTGATGCTATTTGAGAAATTAGTCCGCCCAAAGAAATCCCCACAAAATGTGCTTTGTCAATCTTGTAGCCATCCAATATTGAAATAGCGTCATTAGTTAAGTCAACAATATCGTATGGAGTAGAACCTGGTTCATAATTAGTGGATTTTCCTACATCTCTGTTGTCGTAACGAATAACAAAAAATCCTTTTTCAGATAATTGTTGGCAAAATTCAGTGTCCCAATACAGCATTGATACGGTTGCACCTGCTACCAAAAGGATTGCTGGATTTTTCTTATTTCCAAAACTTTCCGTACAGAGTTCAATGCCGTTTGTTTTAATTATTTTCTCTTTCATTTCTGTTTTCCTTTGTTTGCAACTGATTATTATCAGTCCTAAAATTAATATCCAAAGTAGTTTTTTTTTCATTTATCAATGTTTAACTGTTATGCTGGTATCTTTCACAATGCCCGCTAACGTTTCGGGGCTTGGCGTCAGTGGCGGAAATTGAAGCGAAAAGTTTCAATTTAGCTACACAGTAAGCAAAAGCCAATTAATTGAATAAATTTAAGAAAAAAGTCAATATAATTGGCTTTTTGCGGATTAGAAAGCCAAAACTTTCAATCTTTCACTAACTTGAGCAACAGCTTTTTATTATTTACTAAATTAACAAAAAAGGAAATATAAAAAGCTGTTGCGACAAAAAATGTACGAACTTTCTATATTTCCCATAACCCGCCATTTCGCCAAACCGATGTTAGCGGTAGTTTTTTCTTATTTCATGTAGGATTTCTTTCATTTTTGGTTCAATATTTAGTTCGTCAAATAGTTTTTCCGATAAATTTAATGAGTTTTCAAAAGCTAAAATTATATTTTTAGGATTTAAATCCGATGTTACTGTTTTATACGCAAAATACCAAGTCGTATCAATATCCTTTTCAAGACTTTTAGTTGGACTTTCCCAATGTTTTGTTTTGTTTGTTCTTGTTCTTATAAGCCAAAGCAAGTATTTCTGAACATTCGATAGGCTATGATGAGCATGAGCAAATTCTTCTCGTTTAATCAAGTTGCTTGTTGTCAGTACAACATTCAATAATGATTGGCTTAACCACAAAATATTTTCATTTGTAATTCTTTCGGGCGATTTCGTTTTGATTTGATTAAGCGTTTTCGTTAAAAGTCCGTCTTTGTCGATTAGGTTCATCTGGTCAAAATCGCTAAATGCAACAATTCCGTCCCAGGATTTGATGATTTCAATATCCTCCGTTTTTAAAAAATGGAATTCTCCTCTGACCATATTCTCAAAAATAGCCACTTCGCTTCCATATTCGTTTGTAAAATATAAAGCCACTGGATGGATTAGATTTACCCATTTTTCCGCTGAGAAATTTTCTTTATTTTTCAAGAAGATGTAAAATTCGATGTCAGAATATTTGTCTCCTTCGTTTTTGGTAAATGAACCATACATAAAAACAGCGGAAACATTTTCGTCTTGTTGAGCTATAGATTTTGTTTTGTCAATCATTTGTAACTGTGTCATTTTTTCTAATTTTATAAATTGATAATATAATATTCCATTACTTTTTGAAAGCAATGAAAAAGTTTGAGTTTATATATTTTGGACAGTTACTTATAGCTTCATCGGATTATATTTTTTTATGTTCAACATTCTGTTTGGTAAAATTACCGCTAACGTTTCGGGGCTTGGCGTCAGTGGCGGAAATTGAAGCGCAAAGTTTCAATTTAGCGACACGGTAAGCAAAAGCCAATTAATTGAATAAATTTAAGAAAAAAAGTCAATGTAATTGGCTTTTTGCGGAATAGAAAGCCGAAACTTCAATTTTAGCCTTAACCCGCCATTGCGCCAAACCCATGTTAGGCGTAGTTTTTCTTGAATTCTTTTATTATTAGTTTTTTTACTTCGTGATTATTGTTGAATTTTAATTTTGTCGAACCACATAAACCACAACTCCAAACTGAAAATTTAAAAGGTTTTTTCAGTTGATATTTTGTTTTAGTGATTGGAACATTCAATTTATTACATTTCTCACAATAACACTTTTTACGCTCTTCTGAGGGAATTTTTAGGGTTTCCATTTCAAGAAATATTTTAAATTCCTCCAGAATAAATTCTTTATAATTTTCTAGAGTTAATCCGTAATTGAAAATTGTATTATTATCGTATCTTAAGTAATCTAAATCTTCATCAATTTCAAAAAATGGAATATACTTTTGGTCATAATCACTAGCTGTAACTATTTTAAGCATTTGTTTAAATCCATAATCAATATCGACTTCTTTTTCAACTACTTTTTTTGATAATGTAATAGCATAATTTTCAATTAGTTTTTCTTCATCTGTTTCTATTTCAATTTGTAAATCTTTTAATGATTCAATGAAATATTTTTCTCGTTCTTCAGTTGATTCAAAATCTAAACCTGCTAAAAGATAAAGGTTTTCACTTTCATAACCAAGAAGAATAACTTCAACTGCCCAATTAACAAGTTTTTTACTATCAAAAGTTGTTAATATTCTTTCTGCAAAAATGTTTAAAGTTAATTCTTGGAGTGTCATTGGTTTTAAAATTACGCCTAACGGGCCGCGGCTTTGCGAGGGAGCGGATTTTAGCATAAGACTTCCAAGCGAAGACGGAACTTTAAATATAACGAAAATCTTTGAACGGAAACAATAACCCGCTCTCTTGCAAAACCGATGTTATCGGCTTTACTTCATTAATTCAATAGTTCGTTCAATATTTATTTCTTGTAAGAACGTTTTATCGTGGGAAATTACAATTAAAGTTCCTTCATATTCATTGATTGCATTGGTTAAAATTTCGATGTTTTGAAGGTCTAAATTATTGGTAGGTTCATCTAAGATAATAATGTCGGGAGATTGATTAGCAATGTTTAAACAACACAACATTAACCGCATTCTTTCTCCGCCACTCAATGTATGACAAGGCTTATCCCAATCATCTTTTGAAAATAAAAAACGGTCTAATCTGATTTTTACTTCGTGTTCCTGAAGGCCGGTTTGATTAAATTCTTGAGCTTGTTCATAAATCTGTAAATGATTATTGATTAAAGAATAATCTTGGTCAATATAAACAGAATGACTTTCAGCAATAAATATTTTTCCTTCCGTTGGTTTAAGTTTTCCGAGTATTATTTGGATAAGTGTGGTTTTTCCTGTTCCATTTTTTCCGTTGATAGCAATTCGTTCACCGCTGACAATTTGAATGTTTAGAGGTTTCTCCCATAATAAACCTCCTGTTCTATATGCGAAATTGATATTTTCTGCTATAAACAGATTTTTACCTTTATGAAGATTGGAAGAATCAAATTCAAATTTCATTTGTTCTATATCAGAAACGGAAAGCCTCAAATCTTGAAGTTCTTCTTTTATACCATTAATTTTATCTGAATGAACTCCGGCAATTTTTGCTGAGCTTCTTTCAGCATTATTCTTCCAAGCATCTGATACTATCTTGGGAAGTCCAGCTTTTCCTAAATTCTTTTTTGCTCGAACATCTAATTTTTGTTGTCGTTCAATTGTTTTTCGCTCCTTTTCTTTCGCCTTTCTAAGTGCTTTTTCTTTGCTCTGAATATCTTGACTTAAGGCGTTTTGTTCAATTTCTTTTTGCTCTTTATAAAATTCATAGTTTCCGCCATAAACTTTAATTTCATTTCTGTTGAGCTCACAAATAGGATTTAATAACTGAAGTAACTCTCGGTCGTGGCTAACGATTATAAAAGTTGCTCTTGAGGTTTGAATAAAATCGTATAGTAAGTCTCTACTGGATTTGTCAAGATGATTACTGGGTTCATCTAATAAAACAAATGATGGTTGATGAATAAATATACCTGCGAGAAAGACTTTTGTTTTTTGTCCTCCACTTAATTCGCTTAATTTTTGAGATAGTGATAAATCAGAAATATCCCAATAGCTTAGGGCTTCTTGACATTTTTCTTCTATCGTCCAATCGTCATTTAAAAGGCTATAATTCTTTTCATCTACACTTCCGTTTAAAATTTCGTGTAAAGCATTGAGTTTGGTTTCAACTTGTAAGGCTTGGGCAATTGTCAAATCATTAAACTGACCGAAAATTTGAGGAATATAATAGGGTTTGGTTTCGGAGGAAATTTGTCCGTCATCAGGTTCTAATTCCTTGGCTATAAGTTTGAGTAAAGTAGATTTTCCAACACCATTATTGCCAATTAATGCAATTTTATCGGAATGGTTTACTGTCATACTTAAATTAGTAAACAGCGTATTTTTATTGGGATGTGAATAGGATAAATTTTGAATCGTAAGCATAATTAATTTCTTTTTGAGTTTAACAAAAGTGGGAGCCCAATTTTTTGAGCTGATTGTTAGATTGTCTAAGAAATTAATTTTTACATTTTCTGCTTACTTTTTATTTATGTTGCAAATATAATATTTTTTCTGAACTACTTTATTTCGTATTGCCGATAACGGTTTGGGCTTTGCGAGGGCGGGGATTTTCAGCAGAAAATATCGACCGAAGCACTAAGCTACAAATATAGCGAAAATCTCCAACGGAGTATTTTCGCCCCGCTCTTGCAAAACCCTTGTTACCTGCTGGCTGTGTTTTTAGGTTTGGATATTATGTTATCAACTTCTTTTTTCAGATAGTTTAAGTTGATTTTGTATTCTTCCGAATTGAGTTCGTCAAATTGTAATTGTTCGATAAACTCAAAAATATCTTGAAGTTTTCTACTTGTCAGATAATATTGTAAAACCGTTTCATTGATCTGATAATCAGGATTGAGTTCATAATATCTTTTGATAAACAAATCAAAATAAGGTTGCTGATAAATGCTGAAAATATCGGCTTCGGGTGGTGCAAACTTTATTCCTTCCCAATCCAAAAGATATAATTTTTGTTTGTCTGTGATAAGATTCCAATGATGAATATCTGTATGACATAAACAATATTTTAAATCTTTTTCCTTTAAAGCATTTGATAAATTATACCATTCGTTGATTTGATTTTTTATAATTGAAAGATTAGGTTGCAGTACCGTTTTGATTTCCGTTTTTAGTTGGTCAAGGTTTTTGTCTATCCAATTGTTTAGTTTAGAAATAAACGAAAGGTCAAATGTTTCAGAAATCTGCGAAAGGTCAAAAGGAGTTTTTTTTAAATGATGTAACTGACTGACAATTTCGGCTAATTGAGTTATTTGTTCTTTGGTTAAATTTTTTTCTCCAACTGTTTCTCCTTTAATGTAATCAAACAAAACATATATATAATTTTCATCTTCGCACCTAAAATCATCAGATTGCGTTTTAATCAATCGAATGATTTTTCCTTTCAGCAGAGTTTGATTATCAAGCCAATCCACAATGGGAAGATAAAGGTCGATGTGTTCCGTTAAATAAGAAGTTGATTTTCGACTTTTTTCATAAACTTTTAAAAAATAAAAATGCTCGTTTTCATCTTCTATTTTATAAGCCAAAGAAGCCCAACCACCTTTTTGTTTAGAAATTGTGTTTGTTTTGATAAGATATTTTTGTTGCAATGTTTTTATCAATGTTTCAACCATTTTATTTTGTCGGATTTTTGGTTTCAGCTTGCAGGTAACGTTTCGAGGCTTGGCGCAAGTGGCGGAAATTGAAGCGAATAGTTTCAATTTAGCGACACGGTAAGCAAAAGCCAATTAATTGAATAAATTTAAGAAAAAAGTCAATATAATTGGCTTTTTGCGGAAAAGAATGCCGAAATTTCAAATTTTAGCCTTAACCCGCCATTGCGCCAAACCCTTGTTGGCTGTCAGGCATTTTTCATTGCAGTTTGTATTCTGTCAATTTGTTTTAAATGTCTGATAATATGATTAATAAAAAACTGAAAAGTGTCGCCCAATTTTAGTTTGATGATGCTTGAAATTGATGTTTGGATTTTCACTTTATTTAAACTCACATTTCTTGATTGGTTTAACAAATCCAAAAGTTTAATTTGTTGATTTATAAATTCATCAATTACTGTTTTGTCAAGCTTAGAGTTTAAAGGATTTTTATCTTTAAAGGTTTTCATCTTATTGAGTTTTTCTTTCGGCAAAATACTTTTTGCAAAGTAATTTCCTAACATTCCACTTTTAAATTCCAGGTCAGTTTTAGTTTTGGAATTTTTGATTTTGTTTTCGATTTGTGGCAAATAAAAATTACCGTACAAATTCAAATGCTTTAAACACTCTAAGATGCTCCACGAAGTTTCACTTTCTTTCCAAGTCAAAGTCTGTAAATCAAAGGATTTTAATTTTTCAGCTTGATTTATAATTTGTCTTGTCTGCTCCAAAAGTGTTTGTATTAATTTCTCTGACTGCATAATTTAAAATTTTATGCAAAGTTCCAAAATGCATTTTATCTAAATCTTGATTGAAGTCAAGACTTTTTTAATCTTGATAAAGTTTCAGCACTCATTCTCAAATAATTAGCAATATACCTGTTAGGAATTTCTTGAAAAAGTTGCGGGCTTCGTTTTAAAACTCTTTCATATCGCTCTTTTGGTGAGTTTGTCAAGATGTCAATTTCTCGTTCCATTTGTTGAAGAACTAAATTTTCCAGAATCTTCGTCCACAAACTTCTATTTTTTTCAGTTTCTAAAAATTTGGTAATTTTTTCTTTAGTAATAACTTTTAGAACAGTCTTTTTAATTGCTTGAATGTATAATTCAGAAGGTTTATCGGTTAAAAAAGAATCTAATGAAACAATTAAATTTTCTTTATACCCAAATCGAATGGTTTGTTCTTCGTAATCGTCTAAAACAAAAAATCTCAAACTTCCACTTTCGACATAATATAAATTAGTGTCAATGCTACCTTTAACTTTCAGAAATTCGTTTCTGTCTATCGTTACTGTTTTGTTTGAAAGTTCAATAATTTCTTTCATTTCTCTTTGTTCGTGAGTTTCGATATGCTTGCAGCCAACGTTTTGGGTATTGCCGAAGGCGGGGAAATCGAAGCGGTAAGTTTCGATTTAGCACCGAGGCTAGCCAAAACGAATTTTTGTGAGTTAAATTTAAAAATAAAAAACGAATAAAATTCGTTTTTGGCGGAATAGAATTACTTACCTTGAACTTTGCACTTCAGCCCCGCTTTTGGCAATACCGTGTTATGGGCTGGGCTTCTTGTTCCATCACGCAATCCCAGCATTGTTTTTAAATTTATTTTCGTAATCTAATTGTAATGATTTTTGTCCCAACCTTTTGTAAAGTCGTGAAAGTTCCAAATAGATATATTCAGAAGATGGCCCGAACTGCTCGCTAATTCTAAATGCTTCTATTGCTTCGTCAATTCGTTCTTCGTCACGTAAAATGTATCCTAAGTCTTCGGCAACTATGTTTTTATTTATTGCTTTTTTAAGTCCGTCTCTTAAAACGTCAATTCCAATTTGCGGATGTTCTTTTGCGTAAAACAATTCATAGGCGCCAAAACAGTCAGAGGCAATTGCTGGAATTATTGTTTGTTTTTGGTCGAAAATACTTTCAGCAACGATTTGTCCGCTTGGTTCTCTCTTTACAACAGTCTCAGCAATTCTCTCAGGTGTCATTATACCAAGGTAACAGTCGTAAGTGTAGTCAGCCGAAACTTGATATGCTTTTACGTAGTAAATATTCTCTTCTTCTGGTAAAAGGTCAAAGTCAGTCGGTTCTATAGTCCAATAAAGTTCATTTTCTTCGTCTTGGCTAGTCACCACGAAAACTTTGGTCTTATTGTCCGTAAAAATGTCTTTAAGTTTCATAGTCGTTGTTTTTTAGCCTTGCCCATAACATTGTTTTTTCACGAAACTAGTATAGCATTTGTTTCGTAAAAAAACAGCTATATCCGCATTTCGTAAAATTAAAAACAAATATAATTATTTTTTTGTAAATTAGATACTTATAAAAATAAAATTCATGTATCACGAAATAATTTAATGTAAAATGTAATAATGAATGTATGGATAGCGAAACAATTCTAAAAACGTTGCAAAATCGATTAAAATTACAACGATATGCAAACAATACCATAAAATCGTATTGTGGTTACGCTCAAGTTTTCTTGGAGCAGATGGAAAAATACAATAGATTAGATGAAATTCCTATTTCAGAAATCGAATTGTTTATCAATACAAAAGTAATTCAAGAAAATATCAGTGTTTCCTATCAACGTTCTTTGGTTGGAGCAATTAAAAAAGTATTTGAATTAGTTGAAAATCAGAAAATCGAATTAAATTATCTTTATCCGAAACGAAAAGTTAATAAATTACCAACTTTCTTTTCTCAAGAAGAAGTACGAAATTTATTAAATGCAACAGAAAATTTAAAACATAAAGCTATTCTTACAATAATCTATAGCTGTGGATTGCGACTAAGCGAATTGATAAATTTAAAAATTGTAGATATAAAATCGGAAAGTGATTTACTTCTTATTCGTCAAAGTAAAGGTAACAAAGATCGAATAGTTGCTTTGCCAAATAAACTTTTGTTATTATTGAGAGAATATTATAAGGTTTATCAACCTAAAGACTTTTTGTTTGAAGGTGCTAAAGGCAATCAATACAGCGAAAGAAGTGTCCAATTAATTTTAAAAAATGCTATGAGTAAAGCTGGCGTTTTATCAAAAGGCAGCGTACATACCTTAAGACATTCGTATGCTACTCATCTTATAAAAAGTGGAATTGATGTACGTGTAGTTCAAGAATTATTAGGTCATAACGACATTAGAACTACCATGATTTATACGCACATTACAGATATTGATAAAAAATCGACACCAAGTCCCTTAGATTTTTTGTGATAATTCTTTAATTTAACAAATTATTTTATCTCAACAATCTTCACCACCTCACTTTTCAATACTTTAGTGCCTGCTTCATTATAAGTCTGCTCTACAGTAACTTTAATTTTATCATATTTAGGAGTTGGAAAATCTAATAATTCTCCAATGTTTTTATATCCAAATGCTTTTGCTAAAAGAGTTATGTGACGGGTGCTATATTTATGTCGCTGTGTATAAGATTCAACATTTCCTACAAAAGATTTAGCAACCCCCATTTTTATACTTAATTCATCTTTAGTTACCTTATTAATTTTTCTGAGGTTTTTCATATGATTTATTAAGTCAAAATCAAATTGGGTAGTTTCAAATTCGAATATTTTCTTCATTTAACAAAAGTTATTCATCCAACTTGTTGGATATTAAAATAATATTATTATATTTGTACAAGCGAATTGATAATTAGACTTTTAATAGTCATAATTAAACGATGAATCTCGAGTCAAAACGACCAATTTTACTATCGAGAGTATCGTGAAGTCGCTCCATGTCTCAAAAGTTTTGTACTTTCGCATACGGCATGGGCGGTTTTCACATATGCTTTAGATAGTGACTTATTAAATCGAAAGTTTTCTAAGTAGGGTTTGGTCGCCCTTGACTCTAAAGTGTGAAGCCGCCTTGCTTTTTTTGCAAGTATTTCTTCATACACGAGAAACATCGTTCTATAAAACCCAACACAAAATGAGAACGAAACAATTTCCATTCATCCGTAAAAAACCGCCAGACAAAGTCTGTTTGTTTTTTCCATTCTTTTAAAGAACAATTCTCCGTTTTATAACATTTAACGGAACGTAAAGAAAAGGTTCCCCTTTCTTTACACGCTCTCTATCAGAGCCTCGGTAATGAGACTTTGACAGCTAGGTTATACTTTTATTTTTCGCACATTAAAAGTAAACCCTTTATTGCCATTTTCCAAATTTATTGGGCTCTGCTACCTTTTTTGTTTGTTGTATTATGTAAAAAGTACAATGTATTATGTATTTGAGGTTAAGATCAAGAATGAGATTCTTCGACGGGTTCAGAATGACAAAATCTGTTATTTAAAGTGGATTTGAGTATTGAAAAAGGAGTTAAAAATCCGACGATTTAGAATCGAAATGCAATTCAACTCTAAATTATTGGAATAAAAAAGTTGAGGTGTTTGAACGAAGTGAGTTATCAACTTTATGGAAATAAATTATTTAGTTGAATCATTGAGAGACTACTGTCGGCATCTTTTTTTGTTTCGTTTTTTGGATGAGCTTCCCCGAAGGGCATATGAATACCGACAATAAAAATAGATAAGTAATGAATAAAAAAATGAAAGTAAAGAACAAATTTGAAATAAAAAACAAAAAACCCTTTCCCAAAAACAAAGTTGGCGCGATGTACAGGAAAAAGAGTGACTTTTAAAACTAATGTTGAATTTAAAAACTATGTAAAAACGTAGAACGTCATACGTATCACGTAAAACATAAATAAAACCACCTTTATTATGCTAGAAAAGGAATTTGAATTATTAAAAAAAGGTAATTCTACTGCCTTCGAACGTATTTATGTCAGGTACAATAAACGAATCTTTTGGTTTGGTAAACAAATAATTGAGGATGAATTTGTAGTAGAATGCTTGGTACAAGATGCATTTCTAAAATTATGGGAATATCGCGAAAAGATGGAATCTCCTGATCATATCTTTTTCTTTTTAAGGTTTGTAATGAAATACAGTTGCTATTCGCATTATGCTAAACCGAAGAATAAGTTTTTTAGAACTGTAAGTTCACTAGAAAGTTATGAGAATTATCAAAGTTATTTGGCTGGATATGATCCCGCAGATAACATTCAAAACCTAAACGAACAAGAAACACAACAGCACTATTTTGATCAAATTATAAAAGTATTACCCTTATTAAGTGCTGAAAGAAAGCATTTGATTGAACTCTGTTTAAAACATGGATTTCAATACAAAGCGATTGCTAAAGCAATGGGAAGAGGAATCACTGAAACGAGTAACGAAATTAAACATGCTATTGATGATCTTAAGAAGATTTTAAGTCACCAAGATAAATTAATTATTAAAACCAAAACAGTCTCTACAGCAGAGAAGGAAAATCAAATATCTGAAACACAATCGTTGATTTTAAAACTTCGATGTAAGCATAAACAATCTTTTTCAACAATAGCTTCAGCATTACAATTGTCTCAAAAAGAGGTACACAATGAATTTATAGTCGCTTATAAATTCACTCAACAAAACAAAGTTCAATCCCTAAACTATTGATCATGGAAAAATCTACTTTAATACTCACTCGAAAAATACAAATACTTATCGATTTACCAACTCAAGAAGAACGCAAAGAGGCATTAGACAAGCTTTATAGATGGCAAAACAGATGTTTTAAAGCCGCTAATTTGATTGTTTCTCATTTGTATTTACAAGAAATGATGAAAGATTTTTTGTACCTCTCTGAAGGTGTTAAATATAAATTAATGGACGAGAAGAAAGATGCAGAGGGTATATTAAAAAATTCGCAAATGAGTACCACTTATCGTGTGCTATCAGACCGTTTTAAAGGTGAAATTCCAACCAATATATTATCTTGTTTAAATAATAGACTCCACAGTTCATACAACAAAGATTCTCAAAGATATTGGAAAGGAGAAGCTTCGTTAAAAAACTTCAAACGAGATATGGCATTTCCTTTTGGAGCAGAAAGTATACGTAGCTTCTCTTACAATCCTGAGAAAAAATGTTTTTGTTTTCGGTTGTTTCAACTTCCATTCAAAACCTATTTGGGAAAAGATTTTACAAGTAATAAAAGGTTATTGGAACAAGTGGTAAGCGGAGAAATTAAACTTTGTACATCACAAATAAAGTTAGAAAAAAGTAAAATATTTTGGTTAGCTGTTGTTGAGATCGAAAAAGAAAATCATCAATTACAACCCGAAATTATTGCAGAAGCTTCCCTCTCTTTAGAATATCCGTTGGTTGTAAAAATAGGAAAATCTCGGCTTACTATAGGAACCAAAGAAGAGTTTCTATACCGAAGGTTAGCGATACAAGCGTCCCGTAAACGAATACAAATTGGGGCAACTTATGCAAAATCGGGCAAAGGAAAAACGAGGAAACTAAAAGCGCTAGATAAAATGAGTCAAGTAGAAAAAAATTATGTGCATCATCGACTACATGTTTACAGCAGAAAGTTAATTGATTTTTGTGTAAATAATAAAGCAGGAACACTTATTTTAATGGATCAAGAAGAAAAGATAGAGCTGGCCAAAGAAGAAGATTTTGTACTGAGAAATTGGAGTTATTATAAACTGATGACCAAAATAAAATATAAGGCAGATAAAGCAGGAATTGAGCTTATAACAGCTTAAAAATATAATTTTTGAGGGTGATTGTACACCCGTAAGGTGAGGTTGATAATAAACACTCACTAAATATAAACAACATATATAACGCAAGGGCCAATTTTTTTTCATCTACAGATACTTGCTAGATACTCCCAACATAAAGGCAGGATAAAGGCAACATAGTGGCAGTAGAATGTATGTAAAAGATTTTTGTAGTTCAGGGGTTGTAATAATTGCCAAGTTGTTTTTTATACAAAAAAATGTTTAGTGGAATACAAAAGGATATCATTTTTAAAGTTTCAATGAATTTAAACTCGTCTTTTGAGCAATGATAATCTTTAAATTTCATTTAAAAAAGTAGATTTTAGTGTTGTACTATGTAATATTTATAATGTATTAAGTAAAATCCATTATGTATTTGTGAGAGGCTGGAATTTTCAAGGCTTCGAAATAACACAAAATCACTTTTTGAATACAAATATAAAATGAAGTAGATTACCAAAATAACCTTTGAGAATCATTTAAATCGTAAGAACACATGACCAAAAACAGTATTTCCACTTGATATTCAGCATAATGACCAAGACGATTCAAACCTCTAAAATAAGTATCATTGGATGCGATTCTGAAATAAACTTAGAATGACAAAATCCGTAAAACGTTAAGCGTAGAACGTAAAACTTAATAAAACCTATGTTTCTATTGTGGTTGGAATATTCATTTTTTATTCGGTATTCTTCTTGAAGGGGCACAACAACGATGTAAAATTACCCCTTAGATAAACAAATTCATTAGAAGTGACGAATGATGAACCTAATTGGTTATCCATTAACCTAAATGGAGGTTGTATGCACTAAAATGCATTTTTTCTGTATCAGTTGTGTATCCACGCTGTATCGATTCCATATCCATTGTATATCCATTCCCTATGGTTTGTTCGATGCTCGTATATCGAAGAATTAATTCCCCATTAGACAAAAAAAGTAACTATTTAGCTAAAAAAGACAATTTATTACAGCAATGAGGAGCAACAATTTATTTTTTTATGATTTTAGAGTGGTATTGATTTGAGTTTACATTGATGAAATAAACACCAGTCGTAAGGTGTTCTAAATTTATTTGCGAGACAGCTGTTTGAAATTTTTTATCATAAACCTGCACTCCTACTTCATTGTATATGGTAATTCTTGGCTGCTTCAAAGTCTGAGAAAAATAAAGGTAGTTCTTTACTGGATTTGGATATACCTGTAAAGTAGAAATCGGATGATTTGTTGTATTCAACTTCTCTTGTGCTTGAGAAAAATGCAACAACGTCGCTAATGCCCCTTTGGCCACTTCTGTAAGATAAGTGAGATCTAAATGATCGATTATATCTTGAGAGGTATGCGCATAAGGAGTTTGATTTTGCTCGAAAAGTCCCGTTATCGGATAACCAACTGCTTGAAAAGGCATATAATCGGAACTGTAAGCATTCGATATTTTAGTTTGAAGCGATGTGTACAAGGGGAAAATAGTTGCCATTTGATTGGTTAATTCTGACGAAGCTGCATTATTCGATGTTGGATTGCTTTCGTCTTGTTCGCAAATAATTGTCGTGTTTGCCTTGTTTGCTACTCCACCAACCTCATCTATATTGAGTACAGCTTTAATTTTTAGACTTTGAGGAACTGCAATTTTATTAACATATTCTTGACTTCCTATCAAACCACGTTCTTCTCCTGTGAAATGTATAAATTTGATTGAATAATCGGTTTCAATATCTTTCATTAATCGAGCAATTTCCAATAAAGTTACTGTACCCGAGCCGTTATCATTTGCTCCAGGTCCATTTAAAGTATCGTAATGCCCATCAATAATAATGAATTCGTCAGGGTATTTTTTACCCATTTTTGTTACAATAAGATTATACCCAACATTTCCAAAAACATTTACCGATTGCTGCTCAATCTGAGTATATCCATATTTTGCATAATAAGACTTTAACCAACTGAAGGTGTAATCATGCGCCGAAGATCCTACGGTTTTAATTCCAAAATCTTGAAATTTTTGTAATTTTTGTTGAACAGAATCATATTTCACTTGATCTACGATTGATTGGTAATAAGTGTTAACTTCTTGTGCATTTAACGTTATAGAAGCTAAAAGAACAAAATAAGGTAAAAATATATACTTCATGAACTATGATTTTAAACAATTTAAAACGTAAAATTCTAAAATTTATTCAAAATAGTTTTTAAATCATCTAAGCTTTCTGTTGCTTTTTTCTTGATATGAATAATTGAAGAATCGGTATAAGAATCTGAAGGATCAATATACAGAATAGGCACATTTGGTTTTACATAATCTTTGAGCGAAGCAGCGGGATATACTTGCATCGATGTTCCAATAATCATCAAAATATCTGCTGTCAAAACCTCATCAATTGCATTTTCTATTTCAGGAACCATTTCTCCAAACCACACAATATGCGGACGAAGCTGATTTCCGTCTTCTGCTAAATCGCCAAGTTTGATTTCGTTATTCCAATCAACAATCAACTTTTCGTTTTTTTCGCTACGTGCTTTTCTTAACTCACCATGTAAATGAATCACTTTAGAAGAACCAGCTCTCTCATGCAAATCGTCTACATTCTGAGTGATAATCGAAACATCAAAATCCTGTTCTAACTCTTTTAGAAAAAAATGCGCTGCATTTGGTTCAACTTCGAACAATTGTTTGCGACGTTGATTGTAAAAATCTTGAACCAATTTCGGATTTCTAAGGTAACCATCAATAGAAGCAACCTCCATAATATCGTGATTTTCCCACAATCCGTTTGCATCTCTAAAAGTAGATAATCCACTTTCGGCACTAATTCCTGCTCCCGTTAAAACCACCAATTTCTTTTTCATTGTATTGTTTTATAACGTAAATATAACGTTATAAAACAAGAAAACTCCACTTTTACAAATGGATTTTTTTAGGTTATTTCATCTTTCTTAATTCATCTATTTTCACCAAACACATCACACAAAATGTAACAAACATGGTTAGCGTAAGAATAATAGCGTTAGTTAACATAAGCTTTGGTTTTATGGATTAATATTTTTATTAAAGTTACTATGAAACATTCTTCTGAAATAATTTTTTAGATATAAAAACACACTTAACTTATTTATTTTTAATGAATAAACATTATTATTTAACCAAAAAAAACCTCAATTGGAACACAACTGAGGTCTTTCTCTACTAAAACTTAAGTACCATGAAAACTCAACTAACTTATATAAAGACTAGTACTTGACTTATATTCATCAAACGATATACCAAATTAATATTCAAGCTATTAAATATAAAAAAAGCAGTCAAAATTGACTGCTTTAGATAATTTAACTTTAAAATAGTATTAGAACGTGTATTTATTTTCTTTGATTAAAAGATCTGCGATTTCAGTTTTTAAGTTCACTATGTTTGGATATTCGTTGTAACGCGTAAACCTTCTTAAACCTGATAACATCATACGTTGCTCATCTCCTTCTGTGAAAGAAATAATTCCGCGAGTTGCTTCTGATTTGATAATCTCAACAGATTTGAATAACTGTAATTGAACTAATTTTTCTGCATTTTTCGCAGCGTCAGCACCTTTTGTAATTGCAATTTTTTCTGCACGTAACATCGCAGATTCTACCATATAAATTTCTTGCATGATACGCGAAGCAGCAATAATCAATTGTTGGTGTTGTTCTAATTCAGCTCCAAATTTTTGTAATGCTGAACCCGCAACCATAAAGAATGCTTTTTTCAGATTAGAAATAATTTCTTTTTCTTGTGCAAATAATTCTGAATAATCTGGAACATCAAAAGATGGAATTGACATTAATTCGTTGGCAACATTCATTGCTGGAGACATTAAATCTAATTTTCCTTTGAATGCACGTTTCACCAACATCGAAATACATAATAAGGTATTGATTTCGTTTGTTCCTTCGTAAATTCTTGAGATACGCGCATCTCTCCAAGCTGCTTCCATTGGCATTTCTTTCGAATACCCCATTCCTCCGTAAATCTGAATTCCTTGATCGGCAGAAACTTGAGCTGCATCAGAAATCCAAACTTTCAAAATAGAAGCTTCAATTGCATATTCTTCGATACCTTTTAACTCGGCTTCGTTATGTGGCATTCCTTTCGCAATATTATCTTCGATTGCATCTTCCACATCTTTTGCCGCGCGGTAAGCACCCGCTTCTGAAGTAAACGCAGAAACAGCCATATCAGCTAATTTTTCTTTGATTGCTCCAAATGTATTGATTGATGTATTGAACTGTTTACGTTCTGCTGCATATTGTAAAGAATAATCTAAAATACGACGTTGAGCATCTAAACATGCCGCCCCTAATTTGATACGACCAACATTCAATGCATTCATTGCGATTTTAAATCCTCCGTTTCTTTCTCCTAAAAGATTTTCAACTGGAACACGAACTTCATTAAAGAAAACTTGACGTGTTGATGAAGATACAATTCCTAATTTATCTTCTTCTTCTCCTAAAGAAAAACCAGCACCCGCTTTATCTTTTTCTACGATGAAAGCAGTGATGTTTTTATCCTCATCGATACGTGCAAAAACAATGAATAAATCTGCAAAACCAGCATTTGTAATCCACATTTTTTGACCTGTGATGATGTATTCTTTTCCATCTTCAGAAAGAACAGCTTTTGTTTTTCCCGAATTTGCATCAGAACCTGCTTCTGGCTCAGTTAAACAATATGAAGCAAACCATTCTCCTGTTGCTAATTTTGGTAAATATTTTTGTTTTTGCTCTTCTGTTCCGTATAAAGTGATTGGCATTGTACCAATTCCGGTATGTGCACCGAAAGCTGTTGCTAAAGACCCTGTCGCTCCAGAAATGTAATCGCAAACTAACATTGTAGTAACGAATCCCATTCCCATTCCACCGTATTCTTCTGGAACAGAAATTCCTAATAATCCTAATTCACCAATTTTACGCATTAATTCTTCAATTAACGCATAATCTTTTTTCTCGATTTTGTGTTTATTCGGAACTACTTCTTTATCGATAAATTCTTTTGCTGATTGCAAAATCATTTGTTGTTCTTCTGATAAATCTTCGTAAGTGAAGATGTCGTTAAAAGAGGCATCTTTAATTAAGTATTGACCTCCTATTAATCTATTTGGATTTGTAGACATATTTTTTTGTTGTTTTAGATATTAGATTTTAGAAATGAGAAGTTAGATAAATCTGAAATCTATAATCTAACCTCTCAATTCTGTGTTTTATTTTAGGTATTCGAAAATTGAAGCTGCCCCTTGACCTGTTCCAACACACATGGTAACCATTCCATATTTGGCTTTACGCGCTTCCATTTCATGTAACAATTGAACGGTTAATTTTGTTCCAGAACATCCCAATGGATGCCCTAAAGCAATTGCACCTCCATTTACATTAACAATATCAGGATTCAGATTCAACTCGCGCATTATCGCAACAGATTGCGAAGCGAACGCTTCATTCAATTCAATTAATTGGATATCTTCTTGTTTAAGACCTGCTTGTTCCAACGCTTTCGGAATAGCGAACATTGGTCCCATTCCCATAATACGTGGTGCTAAGCCAACCGTAGAATACGCCATTAAACGAGCAACTGGCTCAAGACCTAATTCTTTTACCATATCTTCTGACATTACCATTACGAAAGCAGCTCCGTCAGACATTTGCGAAGAGTTACCAGCAGTAACCGATCCTCCTTGTGCAAATACAGGGCGTAACTTTGCTAAACCTTCAATAGACGTATCAGCGCGAGGACCTTCGTCCACTTTGAAATCTATTTTCTTGGTTTGAACTTTTTCTTTATCATCTAAGAAGTTATATTCAACTCCTATTGGAACGATTTGAGAAGCAAATTTTCCTTCGGCATTTGCTTTTAACGCTTTTTGATGCGAATTGAATGCAAACAAATCTTGGTCTTCGCGAGAAACTTTAAATTCCTTCGCAACTTCTTCAGCCGTTAATCCCATTCCCCAATAATAATCTGGATGATCTTTTGCTAAAGCTGTTTCTGGAATTGGCTTGTAACCTCCCATCGGAATATACGACATCGATTCTGCACCACCTGCGATGATACATTCTGCCATTCCTGTTCTAATTTTAGCAGCTGCTAATGCAATTGCTTCCGAACCTGATGCACAATAACGATTTACTGTAACACCTGGAACTTTATCTGTATCTAATCCCATTAACGAGATAAGACGTGCCATATTCAATCCTTGTTCTGCCTCGGGCATCGCACAGCCTACGATCAAATCATCGA
Organism: Empedobacter stercoris; assembly: GCF_020281205.1. Classification (GTDB taxonomy): domain Bacteria; phylum Bacteroidota; class Bacteroidia; order Flavobacteriales; family Weeksellaceae; genus Empedobacter; species Empedobacter stercoris. The sequence goes on along the minus strand of NZ_JACXZC010000029.1, from coordinate 15,279 downwards.
TACGTGCTGGATCTAAAGTTGGATAATCTTGCATTAAACGCTTAATTACTGTAGCAGCCATTTCATCTGGACGCGTAAAACGTAATGTTCCTTTTGGTGCTTTTCCTACAGCTGTTCTATATCCTGTAACTATATATGCTTGTTTCATTTTATTAAAAGTATTATGTATTGTTGTATTATGTATTAAGTGACTTTTTTAACTTAGCTATCATATTTTGTATATGATTCAATTCTTTCAAACATTCATCATTTTCAATATAATTAAGTTTTAATGCAATAATTAATTGAGTTTCTAATTCAAAACTCGAAGCTAAAGCAATAGATAAAAATTGATTAAATTCTTTTTTACTATTTCTACCAGCTCCTTCTGCTATATTCGAAGGAATTGATATTAAACTTCTTTTTATTTGTGATGTCAAACTATATATTTCTTCCTTAGGAAAAGATTTCAAAATTGAATAAACATAAATTGTATAATCAATTGATTTTTGCCAAACAAGTAAATCTTTATAGTTATTCATCTTAATACTTTTTACATTTTACTTAATACAAAAATCAAAATACTAGTTTCTTAAAGGTTTACCTGTTTTCAACATATGTTGGATACGCTCTAACGTTTTTCTTTCGCCACAAAGCGATAAGAAAGTTTCGCGCTCTAAGTCTAACAAATATTGTTCTGAAACATAAGTCGATTCAGATAAGTTACCACCTGTCATTACATATCCTAATTTATTTGCAATCAAACGATCGTGATCTGAAGCAAAACGTCCAGCAACCATAGAATCTGTTCCGACATAGAACATTCCCATCGCTTCTTTTCCTAACACTTCTACTTTACGTTGAATTGGTTGTGTGTAACCTGCTTCTGCCATAATAATTGCATGCTTCTTCGCTTCTGCAATTTGGCGTTCTGCATTTACCACAACAATATCTTGCTCACGAATAATTCCCATATTCTTCGCTTCATAAGCTGAAGTTGCTACTTTAGCAGTTGCGATATTCATGAAATTATCACGCAAATGATTTACTTTTACATCATCTTTCAATGCAAATTCTGTTGCACGGCGCGCAAATTCTTTTGAACCTCCACCACCTGGGATCAGACCAACTCCAACCTCAACCAAACCAATGTAAGTTTCGGCAGCAGCTACAATTTTATCGGCATGCATCGACATTTCACAACCTCCACCAAGTGTCATTCCATGAGGAGCAACAACGACTGGAATAGATGAATAACGAACACGCATCATGGTATCTTGAAACATTTTGATTGCCATGTTCAACTCCCACCAATCTTGCTCAGCAGCCATCATCATAATCATTGCTAAATTAGCTCCAACAGAGAAATTGTCGCCTTGGTTACCAATCACAACTCCACGATAATCTTTTTCAGCTAACTCGATTCCTTTATTAATTCCTTGTAAAACTCCTCCTCCAAGAGAATTCATTTTAGAACGGAATTCGATATTAATGATACCATCACCTAAATCTTGAATTGAACATTCTTTGTTTGACCAAATTTCGTTGGTTTTTCTAATGTTATCCAATACGATAAATGCATCTTGACCAGGAATTAATTCGAATTGTTTTGAAGATTGATTATAGAATAATTTCTTTCCATTTTCAATTTTATAGAAAGAATCTGCTCCAGTTTCTGCCAATTCTTTTACCCAATCCGAAACCTTGAAACCTTCTGATTCTACTAATTGAATTCCGCTTTGTAAACCAACTAAATCCCATGTTTCGAATGGTCCATATTTCCAAGCGTAACCAGTTTTTAACGCATCATCTATTGGATAAAGAACATCGGTTATTTCTGGAACACGTTGCGAAACATAAGCAAATAATGACGCAAAATGTTTACGGATTAATTCTCCAGCCTTTCCTGAGTCTTTCAATAAAACACCTAATTTATTACGCATAGAACCTGCATTTTTAGCAGTTTCTACAGCTGTAACTTTTGCACGTTCCATCGGACGATATTCTAACGTATCAAGATTTAACGCAAAACGATTCGTGTTTCCGTCTTTGTCAATCTCTTTGTAATAGAATCCTTTTTTGGTTTTATCGCCTAAGAATTTATTTTCGATTAAGAAATTCAAGAATTTTGAATCTTTCAGACCTTGAATCATTTCGTCGTTTGTTGCATTTTGCTGTAAACCTTTTGTTACATTATATGCAGTATCCAAACCAACCAAATCACCCAATTTGAATGTCCCCGTTTTTGGACGACCCAAAATAGAACCTGTTAACGTATCAACTTCTTCAATCGTTAATCCGATTTCTTGCGCCAATTCCATCACTTTTGCCATCGAGTAAACTCCCACTCTATTCCCGATAAAACCTGGTGTATCTTTACATAAAACAGGTGTTTTACCTAAAAATAAAGATGCATAATTTTGGAAAAACTCAACAACAGATTGATCTGTTTGAGGAGTTGGAATAATTTCGAATAATTTTAAGTAACGTGGTGGATTAAAAAAGTGCGTTCCACAGAAATGTTTCTGAAAATCTTCCGAACGACCTTCCGCCATCAAATGAATTGGAATACCAGAAGTATTCGACGTCACTAAAGTTCCTGGTTTTCGGAAGTTGTCGACACGTTCGAAAATAGATTGTTTAATATCCAATCTTTCGATCACAACTTCTATTACCCAATCCGAGTTTTTAATTTTCTCGAAATCATCATCAAAATTTCCTACGGTTATACGAGAAGCAAATGCTTTGTCATAAATTGGTGAAGGATTGCTTTTTAAAGCAGCGTCTAAATGAGTTTGAGCAGTTCTGTTACGAACTACTTTACTCTCTAAAGTAAGTCCTTTCGCTTGCTCTTGTGGTGTAAGCTCGCGAGGAACCATATCTAACATCAAGACTTCGACTCCGATATTTGCAAAATGACATGCAATACCAGACCCCATTACTCCTGATCCTAATACAGTTACATGTTTAACGTGTCTTCTCATAATTGTTTTTAAATATTTTTTTGTCCGATATTAATTGGTTAATCTTATAAATCACTTCCAAGAAAATTTGCATTTTTTCTGGATCGATGTGATTATTAATTGATTCATTAAACTGCAAAACAAAATGTTTTGAAATGTCTCTCATTCGTAAACCTTCCTCTGTCAATGTGATTAAAACACTTCGACCATCTTCTGGATTTGGTTTTCTGACGATAAATTTTCTTGCTTCTAAGTTTTTCAATGTACGTGATAAGCTCGTTGGCTCTATTCCCATTTTAGGTCCTAAAGATGTACTTGGCGTACCTCCCTTTGGATCTATTGATAATAATGTAAAAGCATACACCATAGTGGAATCGTAAGCTCCTGCTTGCTCGTTATACATTTTTTGTACAGAAAGCCATGTTGAACGCAATAAATAATCTATCGTTAAATCTTCTCTTAACATATTTTAGTGTATGTCTAACAAATATAATCTTTTTTTATTATGCAAGCATAATAAAGTTTTAAAAATTAATTTATCTAAATGCAAATCATTACAAATTATTAATTTTCAATAAGATATTAGTTTAAAACAATCCCTTAAAAATAAATACTATGGATAAACAATACTTAAATTTATTCATAATTAACCAAAAGAAAAGAATTGGTGTAAAAATACGCTATGATTAAAATCGAAAATAAATATAAAGTAGCTTTTGTATTATAAATAAATAAGATTGTAAAATCTCTTTTCAACAGCATACATTCGTAGAAATTTTAAAATATTGCTTATGGAATCAAACCATACAATGAATAAAGTAACAGCGGCAACTCTATTAATCGCATTTGGAATCATTTACGGTGACATTGGAACAAGTCCTTTATATTTAATGAAAGCGATAATTGGAGAAAATCGTGTAATTGATGAAGCAATTGTCTACGGAGGCGTTTCGTGTGTTTTTTGGACTTTATGTTTTCAGACTTCGATCAAATATGTATGGTTGACACTAAAAGCAGATAATGATGGTGAAGGAGGAATTTTTTCGTTGTATTCGCTGATCAAGAAAAAAGGTAAAAACTTAATTATTCCAACGATTATTGGCGCTTCTGCATTACTTGCAGACGGTATAATCACTCCACCTGTTTCCGTCTCTTCCGCTGTAGAAGGACTTCGGATGTTAAATGGTTTAGAACACCTCCCTACTATTCCTATTGTTATCTTTATCCTTTCGATGTTATTTTTCTTCCAACGATTTGGAACAAATAAAGTAGGTAAAATATTTGGGCCATTTATGGTTTTATGGTTTACGATGCTTTTGGGGTTAGGAGTTTTACACATCGTACATCATCCAAGTATTATTAAGGCTTTAAATCCTTACTACGCTTACAATCTTTTAATGAATTATCCTCATGGATTTTGGATACTTGGAGCCGTTTTCTTGTGTACAACTGGAGCAGAAGCCTTATATTCAGATTTAGGTCATTGTGGTCGAAAAAACATCAGAATCAGTTGGATTTACGTTAAAATCTGTTTAGTTACAAATTACTTAGGTCAAGCAGCATGGTTGATGCATCAAGATAATCCAATGTTAGACGGACGAAATCCTTTTTACGAAATGATGCCAGAATGGTTTCTAATTCCTGGAATTTGTATTGCTACTGGTGCAGCTATTATTGCTTCTCAAGCTTTAATCACAGGTTCATTTACCTTGATCAACGAAGCTATTAACTTAGGTTATTGGCCAAGAACATTGATTATTCAACCTAACGAACACAAAAGTCAGGTTTACATTCCTACAATCAACTTCTTATTGTGGGCAGGTTGTGTATTTATTGTCTTATATTTCCGAGACTCTTCTCACATGGAAGCCGCTTATGGACTTGCAATTACCATTACCATGTTAATGACTACTTTTTTGTTATCGTATTATCTAAATTATTACACCAAATTCAACAAACTATTTATAGTTGCTATTTTATCCATTTTTGTCGCTATCGAAAGCTCTTTCTTTATCGCGAATGTCGTAAAATTTGTAGATGGTGGCTATTTAGCCCTATTAATGGGATGGTTGTTCTTCGTGATTATGTATTGTAGTTTTTATGGTAAAATTCTCAATTCACGCAACCTCGAATTTGTCAAAATAAAGCGATATGCCAATGTATTAACAGAATTAAGCGAAGACAAAACCATAAACAAATATTCGACTTTCTTGTTTTATTTAACCAAATCTACCAATCCAAAAAACATTGAAAAATACAGTATTCAATCTATCCTATCAAAGCGACCAAAACGTGCAGATGTATATTGGTTTGTCAACATTAGTCGTGATAGCGAACCTTATACATTAAATTATAAAATTCTGCCAATTGTTGAGCAAAAAATATATCGAATTACGTTTAATATTGGATTTAGAGTTCAACCCAAAACAGAACAATATATCAAAAAAGTAATCAATGATATGTATGCAAATGGAGAATTGGAATTAAAATACTTGAATCCTTGTCTAAAAAAATACAATCAAGATCCTGACATGAAATTTGTATTAATTGAAAAATTCCCTTCAATTGAAACCAAACTAAGCATGAAAGAATTCTTTACTTTAAAAATATATTACATTTTAAAGAAAATAGAATTTAACATACCGAAATCTTTTGGACTTGAGAAAAATGACGTTGTAATCGAACACATCCCGCTATATGTTCATAAAAACAATGTTGACAATTTGAAGAGAATCGAATAAAAATTTGAAATCCTGAAAATTAATTTCAGGATTTTTTTATTGAACCTATTTTTCATCATTCAAACTATCAAATAAATTTTATACATTTATATTCATCATAAACCATTAAATATCTATTTATTATGTTTGAAATTTATCAAGACAAAGCAGGAGAATATCGTTTTCGTTTGAAAGCTAAAAACGGACAAAATATTTTGGCAAGCGAAGGGTACAAACAAAAAGCAAGTTGCGAAAACGGAATCGAATCAGTCCGTAAAAATTCGCAAGATGATTCTAAATTTGAATTGAAAGAAGGAACTTCTGGAAAATGGCATTTCAATTTGAAAGCTACGAATGGACAAATTATTGGAACAAGCCAATCGTACGAAACAGAATCTGGTGCTAAAAATGGAATAGCTTCTGTAAAAACAAATGCGTTAGATGCAGAAGTAAAAGAAGTAGAGGGTTAAAATACAAACCTCTATAAAAAGCTGAAGCCTTGGAAAATCCAAGGCTCAACCTAATTAACACTAATATGAATTAACACTAAAAACTTATGAAGTAAAATAATGTTCACTTTATTTAAGATGCGATCTAAGCATCCAAGCAGTTTTTTGATGTTGTTCTAATAAACCAACTAAGAAATCCGAAGTTGAAATATCGTTGAACTCATCAATTTCTACTACAGCTTCTGCCAAAAAGTTTATAATCACTTCGTGGTCGTGTAGCAAATCAGCAATAAAACTTAAACTATCTTTGTTTTCTGTTTTTCTTGCCTCTGACAAATGAGCTAACTGCAAATACTCTGCCATTGTTGCTGGTGCGTATACATCTTTTTGACGTATTTTTTCCGCAACATCGTCTATGACAATTTGTAACTCGTTATATAACGTTTCAAAATACACATGTATGGTTTGAAAATCTGGACCTTCAATATTCCAATGTGCATTTCTTGTTTTTAAATATAAAATATGCTCGTCTGCTAATAATTTAATTAAAATATCAGCGATTTTTTGTTTTTTTTCTGGCGATAATAATTTCATTTGTTTAAATTTTTATATTGTCTATTTTGATTAACTTTACTACTGCAAAGATAAAACCAGAAAAGCAATAAATTATAGATTTATTAAACCTAATATCTATTCTTTTATAATAAAAAACTATGAACGACTCGTTACGATTAAAATTAATAATGATGTTTATTGAAAAACAGAATTATTATTTTTGATAGGACAAATTTATAGTGGTTTTTTCAATTATAGCCATTTTTAAACGTTAAATATTATTTAAATTTCTATGAAAAAGTTACTCTTATTTATCATTTCTTTAACCCTAAGCAGTATTACTTATGCTCAAATAAATCAAAATCAATTACTTAACAATAATTGGCGATTTGGTGGCGGTCTTGGATTATCTTTTGGTAATAATGGTTATTTTGGTTTCAATGTTTCTCCAAGTGTTGGTTACATGATTGCTAACAATTTAGAACTTGGTGCTGCAGCCGGTTATCAATATGCAAAAGACGATTATGCTAAATTGAATTTATTTAATGCTGGACCTTATGTTAACTTTTTTCCAGTCGAAAATCTTTTTCTTAGAGCCAACTATATGTACTACACAGGGAAACAAAAGTATAACGAACGTTATAACTATAATTACGAAACAAAATTAGATGAATCTGCTTTATGGTTAGGTGCTGGTTATCAATCTTCTGGATCTGTAAGATTTCAAGCAGGTGTTATGTATAACGTATTATACAAAGAAAATGAAAGTATATTCTCTAGCGGATTTCAACCTTTTATGGGTGTATCTATAGGTTTATAATAAACGAAAATCCATCTCAGTCATTGAGATGGATTTTTTTATTCTATTAATCAGATGAATATTAGAAATCTTCATCTGATCCTTTCAATTTTTCTGCATTTTCTGCCACTTTCAACGCATCAATCATTTCTTGAATATCTCCATTCATAAAGTTATCCAAATTGTAAATCGACTTATTGATACGGTGATCCGTTACACGTCCCTGCGGATAGTTGTATGTACGAATTTTAGCCGAACGGTCTCCAGTTGACACTAAAGATTTACGTTGAGCCGAACGCTCTGAATGTTTTTTCTCGAATTCTATTTCATACAATTTTGTACGTAACAATTGCAATGCCTTCTCGCGGTTTTTATGTTGCGAACGCGCTTCTTGACAAACAATTACGATACCTGAAGGTTTGTGTGTTAATTGAACTTTCGTTTCAACCTTATTTACATTTTGTCCTCCCGCACCAGACGAACGAGCTGTTTGATATTCTAAATCTGCTGGATTAATCACCACATCCACTTCTTCGGCTTCTGGTAAAACCGCAACAGTAATCGCCGAAGTATGCACACGCCCCTGAGATTCTGTTTCTGGAACACGTTGTACACGATGAACTCCTGATTCGTATTTCATCGTTCCATAAACTGCATTCCCTTCCACTTGCATCACCAACTCTTTGTATCCTTTTCCAGATGCATCAGAAGTATTCAAAACTTCATGTTTCCATCCTCTTTCTTTAAAATACATCGAATACATACGGTAAATGTCTTCTACGAAAATTGCTGCTTCATCTCCTCCTGTACCAGAACGCAATTCAACGATAACGTTTTTATCATCTTCTGGATCTTTTGGAATCAACATCATTTTGATCTCTTCTTCTATTGCAGGAATTGCATTGATTGCTTCATCTTTTTCGATTTTAGCTAATTCAACCATTTCTGTATCAGAACCGTCATTAATGATTTCGTCTGCTTCTTCAATCGCATTTAAGTATCCTTCGTATACTTTTTGAATCTCTACGAAATCTCTTAAATCAGAATATTCTTTGTTTAATTTTGCATAACGAGCTTGATCTGTCACGATATCTGGTTGGATGATCAAATCTGCCACCTCATCAAATCGTTGTTTAATTGCTCTTAATTTATCTAATAGACCTAAATCTGCCATATACTTTTATTGGATTGCAAAGATACAATAACTCAAGTGATTCAGAAAATTTGAATAAAAAAAACCGATGAAAAATCATCGGTTTTGTATTCTAATCTTAGTTAAAAATTATTTTTTAACTAATTTTTTCACAACTTTGCTTGTGCCATTATTAATTTCTAAAATATAAACTCCTTTTGGTAAAGATGAAATATCGTATGAATCTGCGTGTTTAAATGTTTTAACTTTAGCTCCATTTAGATTAAATAATTCTAAAGTTACTTTAGATTTATCTGCATTTGAGTCTAAGTTTACTTTGAATGAATCTTGAACTGGATTTGGATACACACTAACAGCTTTATCTGATTTAACAGTTGATGTTCCTAATGTTTTCAATTTTCCTTCAACGGATACATTATCAATATTGATTCTGTACATATCTGATACATTAAAGTGTCTGAATGTAATATAGATTTTTTGTCCTACAAATTCTGTTAAATCTACTGATCTTTCAGTTTCTGTACCAGGCAAGTCTTTTTCGGTAAACACCTGTTTGAAATCTGATTCATTAGAAGTATCGTTAGTTGTAGAAATATAAACGGCATAATTCTCTTTGTTATACAATGGATCAGAAGCAAAAACTCCATATTTCAAAGTTGCTTTACCGTCTACATTTGTTAAATCAATTTCTGGAGATGTTATCCAGTTATCTGGAGTTAAAGGACCATAATCATTAATATAAGATGCCGAAGTAATTAATGGACTGCCAACAGGGTTACCTGATGCATCTGTTGATTGAACAGCTGACCAATTAAATTTGTCTCCATCTTTATCTGATAACTTCCAATCAGAAATATCTACATCGTCAAAATTATCTGACCAAATAACATCACTTGTTGGATCTGGATCACCTCCTCCTGAAGATTCTGTCACCTTTATATCATCAATTAATAACATAAACATATCAGTAGAGTTATTAACAAATGCTATTCTTACTTGCTGTCCTGCATAGTCTTTTAAATTGAAAGTTCTTTTTTTCCAATCACTATCTTCAGCTGACACGCTTAATATTTCAGTTTTAAAATCAGCTATTGCATTACCTCCTGTAGAAATCATGACTTTATAACCGTCAGAAAAATCTGGGTCTTGCGCTTTAGCTTTCCATTCTAAAACAGGATCTTTAGCATCTTTAAGATCAATAACTGGTGAAATCAACCAATCGTCTGATGTTCCTGTTGGACTGTACCATGAAGTACTCATTGCTGCAAAGTTTCCCATAGGTCCACCATAATTTCCATTATTTCCTTGTCGATCAATAGAATTCCATCCATTTGTTATGAAATTCACTGCAGACGCAGGCTTATTCTTATCATTATCTATAACTGTCCATGCGCTAATACCTGGTCCATTCCCATCAAAATTTTCTTCAAAAATTTGTGCTGATAGCGTTGCAAGAGACGATAAAGTCAATAAAGAACATAAAATTTTTTTCATAAAAAATTCATTTTAAGTGTTAATTAATATTAATGTTACTATAAACTTATAGAAAAAAATATATAAAACACAATATTGCCTTATCAAAACGCTTAATTTATAACAATTCAAAATAAATGACATATATCACTTGTTTAAACAAAAAAACCGATGAAAAATCATCGGCTTTGTATTATATCATTAAAAATATTATCGGGTAAACAATAACTCTCTATATTTTGTTAAAACCCAATATTCGTTATCCACCATCAACTCTAACTTATCTGCATGGTAACGAATTTCGTCATAATAAGGTTTTACTTTATCACAATAAGCGTGAGCTTTTTCTTCTAAAGACTCCACCACATTTGCCTCCTTACGTGCATCCATCATCAAGTGTAATTTTGCATTTAATTCGTTAACGTGCATCGAAATTTTCTTCAAAATAATTAATTGCTCTCCAGCATATTGTTCATAGTCGTCTCCGAATATATCTTTGAATCCTTTAATATTTTTGATTAACAAGTTTTGATATTTAAAAACAGTTGGGATAATATGATTTCTTACTATATCACCTAAAACACGTCCCTCTATCTGAATTTTCTTGATATAATCCTCTAATTCGATTTCGTAACGAGCCTCAACTTCTGTATGATTCATCACATTTACTTCCGCAAATAAATCCAACGATTTTTGAGAAATTTTTGCTTTTAAAGCTGCTGGAGTTGTTTTATGATTTGATAATCCACGACGAACCGCTTCTTCTTCCCATTCTTTACTGTATCCATCACCTTCAAAAAGAATATGTTTGGTTTCTTTGATGTATTCGCGTAAAACGTTAAAAATTGCTTCATCTTTTTTCAAACCGCTTTCAATCAACGTATCAACTTCTTTTCTAAAATCCATCAATTGTTTGGCAACAATAGCATTCAAAGTTGTCATTGCGTTTGCACAGTTTGCTGTAGAACCAACCGCACGAAACTCAAATTTATTTCCTGTAAATGCAAATGGAGAAGTTCGATTACGATCTGTATTATCTAATAATACATCTGGAATTTTCCCAACGACATTTAATTTTAGATCCGTTTTTTCTTCTGGAGATAACTTCCCTGTCGAAACACCTTCTAATTCTTCCAATACTTTTGTCAATTGCTGACCAATAAAAATTGAAATAATAGCAGGAGGCGCTTCATTTGCACCTAAACGATGATCATTAGAAGCTGATGCAATAGACGCACGTAATAATTCTTCATAAATAGAAACCGCTTTTATTGTATTAATAAAAAATGTCAAGAACTGTAAATTACTATTTGGCGTTTTGCCTGGCGCTAATAAATTCACTCCTGTATCAGTTGCCAACGACCAGTTATTGTGTTTTCCAGATCCATTAACACCTTTGAAAGGTTTTTCGTGAAATAACACTTTAAAATGATGACGCTCTGCTACTTTTTGCATGACATCCATTAATAATGAATTGTGGTCAACCGCTAAATTTGTTTCTTCAAAAATTGGCGCTAATTCAAATTGATTTGGAGCAACTTCATTATGACGTGTTTTGACAGGAATTCCTAACAACATACATTCGTTCTCTAAATCGCGCATATAATTCAACACGCGAGTAGGAATCGATCCAAAGTAATGATCCTCTAATTGCTGTCCTTTAGCCGAAACATGACCTAACAATGTTCTACCAGTTTGTAAAATATCAGGACGAGAAGCTGCTAAAGCATCGTCAATTAAGAAATATTCTTGTTCCCAACCCAAAGTTGGTGTAACTTTCTTTACATTTTTATCAAAAAATTTCGCCACCTCTGTAGCCGCTTCATCTATAGACAAAAGTGCTCTTAACAATGGGGCTTTATTATCTAAAGCTTCACCTGTATACGAAACAAAAACGGTAGGAATACACAATGTTGTTCCAAAAATAAATGCAGGAGAAGTAGGATCCCAAGCTGTATACCCGCGTGCTTCGAAGGTGTTTCTGATTCCTCCATTCGGAAAAGAAGATGCGTCTGGCTCTTGTTGAACCAATAATGATCCACTAAATTTTTCTACTGGATCTGCTCCGTCAAATGAGGTTTCAAAAAACGCATCATGTTTTTCTGCTGTAGTTCCTGTCAGAGGCTGAAACCAATGTGTATAATGCGTAACTCCTTTACTCATCGCCCATTCTTTCATACCTAAAGCTACAAAGTCTGCCATTTTACGGTCAATTTTAGTACCATAATCCATTGCAGAACGTACTGCTTTGTATGCTTCCGAAGTTAAATGCTGACGCATTACTTTGTCATTAAATACATTACTTGCAAAAATATCTGATTTTTTACCTAAATCAGGAACGCTAACCGGCTTACGATTACTTGCGGCTTTTAAAGCTTCAAAACGAAATGATGTCATAAAGAAATAATTTATGTTGTTTTATGGTACAAAAATAAATAAAAAAATAAACACAAAATAAAACTACCCCTATTTTTTTAGGGGTTAATCGAAAATTAATACAACTTAACACTTCTATACCCCTGTTTTAAACAGTCAATAAAATAAAAAAGTAAAATTCTTCTTTATTTTATATTAAAATGTAATTAATAGAAACAAAAAAAGCAGTTTCAACACGTTGAAACTGCTTTTAGACACTCATAATATAAAAAGTTTTTGGTCTATCTGAATCTATCTACTGATTTTACAAGATCATCATCCTTCTTAATCAAACGATTGGCAATTGACAGAAGCACAATCGAAGCTAAAGGAACTAATGCCCAAATACCTTTCTCAGAATTTCCTTCTCCAGGTAATGTTAATAGACAGTAAACAAAAGAACCAATTAATAAAACATTCAAAATAATATTTAACCATCCCAAGCTAATCTGTAAGCTTCGTTTTTTAAAAAACATAATGGTTAAAAACGAAATTAAAGCTGATGAGAAAAAGGCTAATGAAAAAATGTAATCTCCCTTCTCTGGATTTTGCAACCATTGTAATGGAATATCAAATAGTTTATCAAAATTCATGGCGAATATACTCGAAATTATTCCACTTAAGAATAAATATATACTTTGCTTTCTTTGAATCATTTCTTAAATTTCGAATACAAATGTAAAAAAACTTTTTGAGTTTTTATAATTATTCGTACTATTGCATTAATAAATCTCAAATTTATTCGCTTTGTAACAATTCTATTGTTATGATTCCCAATTACTTTATTGAATAAAAAAATATAAATACATTAATACCTTCATTATAGGATTATGTTTGATATCGAAAAATTAAAATCATTCAAATTACCAGATTTACAACAAGTTGCAGAGCAATTAAAAATCGATGGGTATAAAAAATTAAAAAAAGGCGAGCTGTTAGATACTGTCTTAGCTTTTATTAATACTCAACCAAAAGTTGAGGAAAGTGTTGAAACAAAAGCAGAAACGAAACCTGCTGTAAAAGAAAAAGCACAAGAGAAAACCGATAATCTTCCTGTTGAAGAGAAGAAACCGAAACGTAAAAGAGTTCAAAATCCAGAAGTAGAAACTCATCAAAAAGAGACTATTCAAGAAGAAGTCAAAATCGAAAAGATGGATAATACTTCAGAAGAAATAGACAAAAATGAGGAGAAAAATCCTCGTGTTAATAAATTTCAGGAACGAGCGAACAAAAGCCAAGACCTGAAAAAAAATAACAATCAGAAGAGAAACAATCCATCTGATCAACGTAATCAAAACGAACCATCTCAACAAAACAATCACCCCAACCAACAAAATCAAAAAAATAAATACCGCGCTGCGAATTATGAATTTGATGGAATTATCCAAACAGAAGGTGTTTTAGAGATTTTACCAGATAACAATTATGGTTTTTTACGTTCGTCAGATTTCAATTATTTATCTTCTCCAGATGATGTTTATGTTTCTCAATCTCAAATTAGATTATTTGGATTAAAAACGGGAGATACAATTACAGGAGAAGTTCGCCCTCCAAAGGAAGGTGAAAAATATTTTCCTTTAATTAAAATCAAAGAAATTAACGGACGAACGCCCGATTATGTACGCGATCGTATCGCTTTTGAGCATTTAACTCCACTTTTCCCTAACGAGAAATTCAATCTTAGTAATTCTAAATCGTTATCAAATCGCGTAATTGATTTATTTACACCAATTGGTAAAGGTCAACGTGGGATGATTGTGGCGCCACCAAAAACGGGTAAAACAACCTTATTGAAAGATATTGCGAACGGAATTGCTCAAAATCATCCAGAGGTATATTTGATTGTTTTATTAATCGATGAACGTCCAGAAGAGGTAACTGATATGAAACGCTCTGTAAACGGAGAGGTTATTGCGTCTACGTTTGATGAAGAAGCAAATCGTCATGTAAAAGTTGCGAACATTGTTTTAGAAAAAGCAAAACGTATGGTAGAATGTGGACATGATGTCGTAATACTTTTAGATTCTATTACGCGTCTTGCTCGTGCTTACAACACGGTTTCTCCTGCATCTGGTAAAGTTTTATCGGGTGGTGTTGATGCTAATGCATTACACAAACCAAAACGTTTCTTTGGAGCTGCTCGTAACATCGAGAATGGAGGTTCTCTTACAATTATTGCAACTGCATTGATTGATACAGGTTCTAAAATGGATGAAGTTATTTTCGAAGAATTTAAAGGAACTGGTAACATGGAATTACAATTGGATCGTAAGATTTCGAACAAACGTATTTTCCCTGCGATTGATTTAGTAAGTTCTTCTACGCGTAAAGATGATTTATTATTAGACGATAAAACTCAACAACGCATGTGGGTATTAAGAAATATGTTGGCGGATATGAATCCTGTTGAAGCGATGGATTTCTTGCATCAACGTATTAAAACAACTCGTAGCAACGAAGAATTTTTAATTTCGATGAACGGATAAAATTGTTCTTAACATAAATTCAAAAACCATCTAAAGTTATTTAGGTGGTTTTTTTGTTTTAAAAAGTAATATATTCATAAAGTCAACATTAAGATACTTTTATTATGTATAAATATTTTATCATTATTATTTATCTTATAATTTCATCTTGCGCTGTAAATCATCAAGAAGAATTATTAAAAAATAGATATATAAATAAAAAGGTAGTATTTCTAAGTTCAACAAATAAGTGCAACTCAAATTAAATCATTGGGGGCTAGCCCCCAATGATTAGCCAAGTGCTAAAT
>NZ_JACXZC010000028.1 GCF_020281205.1 Empedobacter stercoris | reverse complement strand
AATTAATCAAAATAATAATACAATAATATTAAATAAAAACTCTACTTTTAAGTGTTCTTAACAAGGGGAAGATTACAAGAGAATGTAAGTTTCACATCTAACAAAGAGGCTCCATTCCTAAAAGTTTTGTGAAGTCTTTCTACTTTAAAAGCTAATGATTTTACATCAGTCTTTATTGTACAAATAAAGTTAGCCAGATATTCTTAATTTTTGATTTTGTACAAATATAAATAAGATTATATTAGCTGAAATTAATACAATATGAACAAAAAAATTACTTATCTATTTTATTCGGACTAATTTTTAGTTGCCAATTCATTAATGCGCAAACGACACTTTTATTTACACAGGAACAAGCATCTGAAGGAAGTGCAATAAGTGCTTCTTCATCTTCCCGAACTATTCATGCAGCGGATGACTTTATTTTAACCTCAACTGCTACATTATCGAAAGCATTTTAGGAACAACGGAGATTTTTAGTAATACAACTGCTACTTTAGCAACAACGGTTGTAAATCAGGTATTAGAAGTAATAAATCCTGAGTTTCTGTCTTTGTCTGTTTATGATTTTAATGGAAAAAATGTTTTAAATTCTACACGTAAAATTAACCAAGTAGAATTTCTTACTCCAGGTGTTTATTTAGGAGTTATTACGACTAAAAATGGACAAAGGATTTCTACAAAATTCATTAAAAAATAAAACCTAATTCATAATAATACAAAAGGTATTCTTATTCAACAAATAATATTGGAATTAACGCTTCTCGATAATAAATAAGAGATTAACTGGCTATTATTGTAGCATCATCTTCCACTAACTCTCGGAAACAAAACAATAAAAAAAGCCTCAGAAATTAATTTCTGAGGCTTTGTATCTTTGTAAATTATTTTATGAAATACTTGGAACAGTTACCAATTCGTTCGTATCTGCTTCGTAATCGATTTGATCATAATTAAATCCAAATAATTGGAAAAACTCATCACGATAACCTTTGATATCCGAAATTTCGTTGATATTTTCAGAAGTAACAATTTTCCATAAATCATCCACTTCTTTTTGTACATCTTCTCTCATTTCTAAGTCGTCAATACGAATACGTCCATTTTCATCTAAAGGAACTTCTCCGTTCGCTGTGTATAAACGCTCTGCAAACAAACGTTGCATTTGTTCGATTGTTCCTTCGTGAATATTTTTATCTTTCATCACTTTGTACAATAATGAAACATATAATGGCACAACTGGAATAGCGGAACTGGACTGAGTAACTAATGCTTTATTTACAGAAACGTACGAAATACCATTCAAGTCAGCTAATAATTCATTGATCACTGGAACAGTTTTCTCTAAATCATTTTTAGCCATACCAATAGATCCATCTTTGTAAATTCTATGTGTCAACTCTGGTCCGATATAAGAATAAGCAACTGTTTTAACACCTTCGGCTAAAACGCCTGCGGCTTTCAAATCTTCCATCCAAAATTTCCAGTCCTCACCTCCCATTACTGCAATTGTGTTATCAATTTCTTCTTGCGATTCGATTGGATTGATTGTAATATCCGTTACACTTGCTGTATGGAAATCAACTGTTTTATTTGTAAATGGCTCACCAATTGGTTTTAAAACTGAAGAATAAGCTACACCTGTTTTAGGATGTGTACGACGTGGCGAAGCTAAACTGTACACGACTAAGTCTACTTGACCTAAATCTTGTTTAATTAAATCAATCGTTTGTTGTTTAATTTCATCTGAGAAAGCATCTCCGTTGATACTTTTTGCATACAAACCAGCTTCGTGCGCTTCTTTCTCGAAAGCGGCTGTATTGTACCACCCTGCAGTTCCAGGTTTTCTTGGTGCAGCTGGTTTTTCGAAGAAAACACCTATTGTTGCTGCATTATAACCAAAAGCAGCCGTAATACGAGATGACAGTCCAAAACCTGTCGAAGCTCCAATTACCAATACTTTTTTTGGTCCTTCAGTTGAAATATTTTTTGATTTTACGTACTCAATTTGATTGTGAACATTTTTTGCAGTTCCCTCAGGATGAGTTGTAATGCAAATAAAACCTCTTGTTCTTGGTTGAATAATCATTATACTTAATTTAGTCGCATAAATTTATAAAATAAATTCAATATAACGAAACCTTCTTTTAACATACAGAAACAATATTTATCATCAATATTTTAGGTAAAAAAAATATTGTTTCTTTATATTTATACTACCGAATTTTACTACCGTATGAAAAATATACACATTGGCTCTTTGATAAAAAAAAGAGTGAAAGAATTAGACATTGACACATCAAGAATTATTGCTTTTTTTAAGACTTATACAGAAGAAGAAATAAAAGCACAATTCAAGAGTAAAAGTATCTTAACTAATGATTTGCTCAAATGGTCAAAATTATTAGAGTATGATTTTTTTAGAATCTATTCGCAACATATTATTTTGTTTTCTCCTCTTCCAAAAAACTCTTCTAAAACAACTTCCTTCACAAGTTCTGTATTACCAAACTTTCGAAAAAGTGTCTATACAAAGGAGATTATTGACTTTGTTTTGGATTTATACACAACTGAAAACAAAAAGATTCAAGAAATTTCGAATGAATACAATATACCTAAAAATACCATCCATAATTGGATAAAGAAATATCTACCTCAAAATTAAATTTTACTCATCATGCAAAAACCAAACTACCAAAAAATTTATAAAGAGATTATTCAGAAAAAGTTCCCAGAAAAAATTCAACAAAGCAAAAAGCTTTTAAAAAAAGAATGGATGTTTTGGATGTCATCAAACTATCAGAGATATTAAACACTAACGAAACTACTGATAATCAAAAACACAAATCGTATGATTTAAACTCTATTCAGAAAATATTAAATATTCAGAAAAAGAATAATTACACCAATACCTATATTGCTGAAAAATATAAAATAAGTAGAAATACAATTGCTAAATGGCGAAAGACATATGATTATTAAATAGAAAAGGCTTCACGATGAAGCCTTTTTTATTGATTGTTTTTATCTTCTTTAATCACTTTATGTACTGCTAAAGTTGCAAAAGGTACAAAAGCATACATTATGTAAATGATAAAATCTTCATCATCCCATTTGTAAATTTTTCTAACTTTGAAAAGTAACAGCAGATAAACTGTAAACCAAAAACCATGGAAACTTCCGGCAAATGGCATAGGCAGCACATAATCAAATTGATATTTAATCGGCATTGCGACTAAAAACAAAAGTACACAACTTACCGTTTCCCATACACAAGCAGTAGCGAACCATTTTTTTAACTTTTCGTCAGATACGTTTAACATGGTGCAAATTTAATTTTTTATTGAGACTCTTCTAATGACAATCATTAGTTAAACCGTTAATTTAACAAAAAACAATGTACAATCATTACTATTTATGATAATCATACATGTTAATTATCAATATTATTGATTATTTTTGTAGCTAATCCAAAACCATCTATTGAATGCATGTAAACAATTTTATTTCAAGAAAATTCAATTTAACATTACCTTATTGGACAATTATCTGCCCAATTATAGCAATCTTTTCGTTAGGATTTGCCGACCAATTTAAAGAACAAGTGTGGTTTTCTACAGTTTTAGGAATCATATTAATTTTTGCAGTTTTAGCAGCTGTACATCATGCAGAAGTTGTAGCGCATAAAGTAGGCGAACCTTTCGGAACCATAATTTTAGCCTTAGCCATCACTGTAATCGAGGTTTCATTAATTGTCTCATTGATGATGTCAGAATCGACTGGATTTCCATCTGTCCTGGCGCGAGACACTGTTTTTGCAGCTGTGATGATTATTTTAACCGGAATAATAGGAATATGTTTATTGGCAGGAGGTGTTCGTTTTAGGGAGCAAAATTTCATTAAACAAGGTGTTTCGACAGCCCTTATTACTTTGGTTGCTATTTCTATTTTAACATTAGTTTTACCCAACTTTTTGACATCAGAAAAAGGCGGTGAATTTTCGTCTTCCCAATTAATTTTTGTCGCAATTATTTCTCTTATTTTATATGGCGGATTTATTTCTGTCCAAACCATTCGTCATCGCGATTATTTCTTACCGCAAACTAGCAAAGATAATGTGACATCAGAATTACATGTCGAAAAACCAAATTTATTGACTACAATCTCGAGTTTAGTTTTATTATTAGTTGCTTTGTGTGCAGTTGTTTTATTATCAAAAAAATTATCGCCAACCATCGAAACAATTGTGATGGATTTAGGTGCTCCAAAATCATTGGTGGGAATTATAATTGCCGTAGTTATCTTATTACCAGAAGGTTTAGCCGCATATAAAGCCGCAAAACAAGACCGTTTACAAACAAGCCTTAACTTGGCTTTAGGCTCTGCTTTAGCATCAATTGGATTAACAATTCCTGCTGTAGCAATCGTATGTTATTTTACAGGACTAGAAGTAACATTAGGAATAGATGCAAAATCATCTATCTTATTAGTATTATCCTTATTCACTGTTTATTTATCATTAAATTCTGGTCGAACAAATATTCAGCAAGGAATTGTTTTATTAACACTTTTTGCTACGTATTTATTTACAACAATAGTTCCTTAAAGGAAATTTAAAGACATAAAAAAACGACTCAAAATTTAATTTTGAGTCGTTTTTTATTATTTTTTTGGTAAAGAAACCATATTCGAATCCATTTTTTGGTCTTTTTCTAAAAATATTTTCCCTCTCAATATACCTTGAATTGTATTGATTAATTCTTTTTCAAAAGAATCCCTCAGTTGAGATTGATGAAAAATCAATGAAACTTCTCGCGTAGGAACTGGAGATTCGAAATTCTTTACAAACTTTTTATATTCATCTGATAAATCATCCGCAACCAACGCTGGTAACAATGTCATTCCATATCCATCGTTTGCTAATTTTATCAAAGCTTCGAAACTTCCTGAATCCAATTTTATCGGACGGTTTTTCATATTAGATGTATCGCATAATGCCAATACATTATTTCTAAAACAATGACCTTCTTGTAAAATCAATAAATCTGAAGTATCTAAATCATTTTCATTAATTTTTTCTTTGCCCGCTAAACGATGTCCATTTGGAACATAACCTACCAACGGTTCATAATATAAAGGTCTTTCTATCAGTTGATCTTCGAATAGTGGAGAAACGACAATTCCAAAATCTAATGAGCCATCTTTTATTCCTTTTACAATTTTATCCGTTTGCAATTCTTTGATAATCAAATTTGATTTCGGATTATTTTTTTGAAAAGTTTTATAAAACAATGGCACCAAAGATGGTAAAACGGTTGGAATAACTCCAATCACAAAATCACCTTCTAACAAACCTTTTTCTTCGTTAACAAGATGTTTCATTCGATTAGCTTCCATTAAAATTGTTTTGGCTTGTGCAACAATTTTTTCTCCAATTTGTGTAATCTTAATTGGATGCGAAGTTCTATCGAAAATATCAATATTTAACTCTTTTTCCAATTTCTGAATTTGCATGCTCAACGTTGGTTGAGTAACAAAGGATTTATCAGCAGCAATTGTAAAGTTCTTATGCTCAGCAACAGCCAGCACATATTGTAATTGTACTAATGTCATATTTAAAAATTGATATCTATAAATTTTTATGATAAAGATATGGATTATTATATTATGAATCTATATCATAAATCATAAAAAAAGCTCGGATATATCCGAGCTTATAAAGTTGAAAACAACCTATTAGTTATTTAATTGTTTTTGAATTTCAGCTGTCCAATCTTGTAATTTCTTTGCATCTTCTGCTGTTAAAGATTGTGTGTAACCTTGTAATTCTTTTGAAAAATCAACTGATTGTTTTGTTAATTCTGCTAATTTATTTGCATCACCTGCAGTTGCTGCTAATTTCATATCTGCAGCCCATTGGTTGTATTTGGTAACAAATTCAGTTACTTTAGGATCAGAGAAAGTTGGTAAATCTTTTGCTACATCTGCAACTTTATCCATCGTTTCTTTACCTGCTTCAACTTGATCTTGTACTGTATTTGCTACATTTTCTTGCGTATTTTCTACTTTGTCTGCTACTTTTTCTTTTTCAGATTTACAAGAAGATAAAGAAACTACACCTAATACTGCAGCGGCTAAAAATAATTTTTTCATTTTAATTAGAGTTTAAAAGTTTATATTATTATTTGATTGTTCAATTTAAACAAATCTAACGAATTATTCTTATTAATTTTCTTTTGAAAATTGAACTTCATAAAGATTAGCATAATATCCTTGCTTTGCTAACAATTCGCTGTGTGTACCTTGTTCAACAATCATTCCATTATCCATTACAATAATCTTATCTGCATTCTGAATTGTCGCTAAACGGTGCGCAATAATGATAGACGTTCTACCTTGCGTTAATTTATCGGTCGCTTTCTGAATTAACTCTTCTGATTCTGTATCAATCGAAGAAGTCGCCTCGTCTAACACCAAAATTTCTGGGTTATAAATATACGCTCTCAAAAACGAAATCAATTGACGTTGACCAACAGAAAGCGTAGAACCTCGCTCGCTTACCTCACTATAATAACCTTTTGGCAATGACATGATGAAATGATCTATCCCGATAATTTTTGCAGCATTCTGTACTTCCTCCAACGAAATATCTTTGTTTCCTAATACAATATTATCATAAATGGTTGTATTAAATAAAAATACATCTTGCAAAACAACCGCTACATGATGACGAAGATTCTGTAAATCCATTTCATAAATATCAACATCATCTATTTTTATTGTGCCTGAATCAATATCATAAAAACGACTTAACAAGTTAATAATCGTTGATTTTCCTGCTCCAGTTGCACCTACAATTGCAACTTTTTCTCCTGGATTTGTTGAAAAAGAAATTCCTTTCAACACCAAATTATTCGGAACGTAAGAAAATTTAACATTCTCGAAATCGATTTTTCCTTTCACATGATCCAATTTAATTTTTCCATTATCCGTTAAAGTCTGATCATCATCCAAAATCTTGAACACACGATCTGCTCCTACTAAACCACGTTGAATGGTATTAAAACGCTCTGCAATTGCACGCATAGGCGCTGTTAATAAGGTTACATATTGTGTAAAGGCAATTAAATCACCAACCGAAACATCTCCATAAACTGCTGTTCTTAATCCTCCAAACCATATTAAACTTCCGGTTGCTAAAGCCGAAATAATATCGACAACAGGAAATAAAAGTGAAAAATAGAAAACTGTTTTTAGATAATTTTTCTTTAAATCATTATTAATTGAAACAAATTTATTGTATTCTGCTTGTTGACGATTAAATACCTGAATAATATTCATTCCTGTCAAACGCTCTTGTACAAATGTATTCAACTTCGCCACAATCGTACGTTCTTCTTGGTACACATTTTTCAATGCTTTCTGAAACAAACGTGTAATAATCATCATTAACGGAAGAATAATAATCACCACAGTAGCCAAAACCCAATTCATCCAATACATTACAAATACAATGAACACGATCTTTAGCACATCTCCCAACATTACCAAAATACCATCATTGAAAACCTCAGCAATTGTTTCAACATCTGAAACTGAACGTGTAACCAAAACACCGTTTGGTGTTTTATCGAAATAACCAAGCTTAAACTTGATCAGATGATTGTACAAACGAACGCGTAACAAACGAATAACACGCTGTGCAACAACATTTGCTAAATAAACCATGAAAAATGACAATATCCCTTCGAAAACCAACACTAAAGCAAGTTTTACGATTTGCATTTTTAGACCTGGTAAATCTTTTGTCTGAATGTAATCATCAATAATATTTCCCGTTAAATACGGACGATAAACAGAAAAACATGCACTAAAAACTGCTACAAAAACCACGGCCCAAAATAAATATTTGCTTTGTGCACCAATTTGTAAAACACGTTTTAATCCATTAAAATCAAACGATGTATTCTCGTTATTTGAACTCATTTTTAAATAATTCTTTTGGATATTGAACATCTACCAAATACAATCCTTGCGCAGGAGCCGAGGCACCAGCTGAAGAACGTTGTTTTTGTTCAATAATTTCTTCAAAATCTTGGATAGAAATTTTTCCTAATCCAACTTCAACCAATGTTCCAACAATTGCACGTACCATGTTTCGCAAAAAACGATCTGCAGTAATCTTAAAAACCAACTGATTACTTTCATTTGTTCGCCAAAATGCTTCTCTTACATCGCAAATATTGGTTTTTACATCGGTATGTAATTTAGCAAAACTTCCGAAATCTCCTTGCTTAATTAACAATTTTGCTGCATCGTTCATTTTTTCTACATCCAATTTACGATTAAAAATCCATGCACTTTCAAACGCAAAAGGATCTTTGAAGGGTGAAATAAAATAATTATACGAACGCGAAGTCGCATCAAATCGAGCATGCGCTTCATCATCCATCAAAAATAAGCGATAAGCGGCTATATCTTTTGGTAAAAAAGAATTTAGTTTTTTGATTAAATCATTATTTAGTAATTCGTCATAATCAAAATGAATGAACATCTTTTTGGCATGAACACCAGAATCTGTACGGCCTGCACCAACTATCGAAATTTCTTTTCTTAATAGTTTAGACAATCTATCTTCGATTACTTCTTGAACCGAAATTTGATTGGGTTGGATTTGATAACCAAAATAATTTTTTCCGTTGTATGCTAATTCTAAAAAATATCGCAATTGTTGTAAATTTGAACAACAAAAATACAACCTTTTGAAGAAAATTCTTTTACTTTCGGACACGCATTCTTATATCGACGATAGAATTTTGGAATATGCGCAACAAGCAGACGAAATTTGGCATGCTGGGGATATCGGAGATATTTCTGTTACCGACAAATTAGCAAAAATAAAACCGTTGCGTGCTGTTTATGGAAACATTGACGATAATAAAGCGCGTGCAGAATTTCCTCTAAACAATAGATTTACCTTAGAAGGTGTCGATGTTTGGATCACCCATATTGGTGGTTATCCTGGCAAATATAATCCTGCTATTCGTCAAGAAATTTATACAAATCCCCCAAAATTATTTATTTGTGGGCATTCTCATATTTTGAAAGTTATGCCTGATAAACAATTGGGGTTAATTCATATGAATCCTGGTGCTGTTGGTAAGCATGGTTTTCAGAAAGTTCGTACAATGTTACGTTTTGAATTGAATGATGGTAAAATTGAAAATTTAGAGGTGATTGAATTTAAAAAATAATGACAACGTTAGATTTTTGATTTACGAAATGAATAAGCGAAATTCGACTTTCGCTTTTCGTTTTACTTTGTTAATTTGAACGCTTTCAGAATCGAAATAAATTTTGGATTGGTGATATATTTTCTAAATTCATGCGAATCTTGACCTGTAAAATCCGTTTCTTCTAAAAACGTATAATTTTTTGAGAGTTCATCAAACAAATCTTTCTTAAACCCAAAATCAGTCGCAATCAAGTTGCGAGACATGAAACCTGTCTTACCCTTTCCTAACACATAATCTGTATTGTTAATCGTGATATGCATACGTTTCAGTTGAGTAGAAAAAGTTTTGTATTGATTTGCATCTGTGGTAAAATCAATCTTCCCAATTGCTGGGGCTAACATGATACTATAAATTTTGTTGTTATTTTCTTTCAACATTTCGGCATTTGTAAAATCAACATGATGTGCATTTTTAGC
The DNA here is from genome assembly GCF_020281205.1 of Empedobacter stercoris. GTDB lineage: Bacteria > Bacteroidota > Bacteroidia > Flavobacteriales > Weeksellaceae > Empedobacter > Empedobacter stercoris. The sequence continues at coordinate 28,163 of NZ_JACXZC010000028.1, read as the reverse complement.
ACGTTTTATCTCACTTCCTCGCAAAGAAGGATTCACCAAAGCACTTAACACTACTGAAGCTCCACGACTGTGCGAAATCAAATAAACGTCTTTATTATGAATAACATTCAAGATTCTACGCAACCCAAAAACACCTGCCATTTGACTATTTGTTGTTGCACTAACCCATACTTTTGCTGCACCAAAAAGGCTCTCGTTCACCAACCCATCCCAATAAAAATTGATTATCTCATCGGTTGATGAATTAAGATTCATATAGGTTTTGGCTTTGTTATAATTTTTTAAACTAAATAAATAATCATTGTCAATTCCATGAACAAAAATGATAACACGTTTTTTATTCTTAACTCTTTTTTCAATATTATTAAGACGTAATTCTTCGTAAGTCGTTAATTGATTTTGAAAATTATTTTCTGTTGCAATTTTCATTAGTGAATAATCCCTTCTACTTGCATTCATTGGTGGTTTTCCATAGGACTTCAACCAATTATCTGGATAAAAATTACCATTTTGATCAACAAATGAACTTGTTGTATTGGGTTGAATAAAATTATTCGGATTTTGTGAAGTTGGTACATTATGAATTGCAGCACATGATGTTAAAAAACTAATCATCATGATATAAAATACGTTTTTCATTTGATAAAAATTGGTATGCTAAATAACTACATTTTTCGTTATTTCGCAATAGATTTATTATCATCAACCTGAAGTTTAACAAGGTTTTAAGTAGAATATTCCTTCTTTATAACCATATTTCACAAATTATGATATACAAAAAACGCTCAAGTAAATCTTGAGCGTTTGAAAATATAAAATAATTTAACTTCTAATTATTAATCACACCAGAACCTAAAAGTTCATCTTCCTTGTACCAAGCACAAAACTGACCTTCTGTAATTGCCGATTGAGGATGCTCAAATTCTACATACATTCCGTTTTCAGCTTTATGTAAAGTAGCTTTTTGCAAAGGTTGACGGTAACGAATACGCGCCATAACTTCCATTGTTTCGTCCGTTTTAAGTGCTAAATCTTCGCGAACCCAATGCACTTCTTCTTCTTTTATAAATAAAGCTTTTTTCAATAATCCAGGATGATCTGCTCCTTGACCTGTATAAATCACATTGGTCTTAACATCTGTATCGATGATAAACAAAGGTTCTACTTTTCCTCCTACACCTAATCCTTTTCGTTGACCACGCGTAAAATAATGTGCACCTTGATGTTTACCTACAATTTCTCCGTCTTCTTGTTTATAAGAAAATCCTTTAGCTTCGAACTCTAATGCTTCGTATTTCGTTGTAAAAGTTGGGATTTCGCGTTTATATCCGTTCCAATCTTTCGCAATTTCTATAATTACACCTTCTTTTGGTTTTAATTGCTGTTGCAAAAACTCGGGTAAACTTACTTTTCCAATAAAACATAGTCCTTGCGAATCTTTTTTATTAGCTGTCACCAAATCTTGTTCTTGCGCTATTCTTCTTACTTCTGGTTTTTCTATATCTCCAATTGGAAATAATGCTTTGCTTAATTGTTCTTGCGACAATTGACACAAGAAATAAGATTGATCTTTGTTGTTATCAGTTCCTTTTAATAACTGAAAAATCTCGTTCCCATTTTTATCAATTGTAGACGTTTTTCGTGCATAATGTCCAGTTGCAACATAATCCGCACCAAGTTCTAAAGCTGTTTTCAAAAACAAATCGAACTTGATTTCTCTGTTACATAATACATCTGGATTTGGTGTTCTTCCTTGCTCGTATTCATTGAACATATAATCTACAATACGTTCTTTGTACGAATCAGACATATCAATTACCTGAAAAGGAATATCTAATTTTTTAGCTACCAACAAAGCGTCTGCACTATCTTCTATCCATGGGCATTCATCCTCCAACGTTACTGATGCATCGTTCCAATTACGCATAAATAATCCGATCACATCATAGCCTTGCTCTTTTAGCAAATAGGCTGTAACACTTGAATCTACTCCTCCAGAAAGTCCTACGACAACTCTTTTCATCTTAAAAATTTCAGTTCACAAAGTTATAAAATAATATCCGACGAATGAATATCCTACATCAATCTATTTTTTAATTGATTTTGGTTGAAAAAATAAGATAAAAATAAGCGTACAAATTCCCGTCAAAAATGGATAATATAAATTAGATAAAACATCTATCGAAGAAACTTTTGCAACATTCGAAATAGCGTTCGCCGCAGCAACAGCTGCCAATACTTGTGCACCATAAGGTAAAACTCCTTGTACAAAACACGAAACTGTATCCAAAATACTCGCTACGCGTTTGCCTTCTAACTTATGATGATCAGAAATTTCTTTGGCAATTTTACCACAAATTAAAATTGTGATTGTATTATTCGCTAAACAAGCATTTGCTAACGCTGTAAGTGATGCAATACTCATTTCTGCTTGACGTTTTGTTTTGATATTTTTCGTTAAATGATAAATGATAAAATCTAACCCACCATTCAAACGAATAATTCCAACAATTCCGCCAATCACTAAACAGATGATACATAATTCGAACATACCTTTGAAACCCTCATTAATAGCAGAAATTAATGTTACAGTTGGAATGCCAGAATAAAATAATCCAATTCCAATGAACGAGATAATTCCTATGATTAAAGCCCAAATAACATTAACTCCAGAAACTGCCAGAGCGAAAACTAACAAATAAGGTAAAACTAAAATCAAGTCAAAATCTAACTGTTCTCCTTTGAAATTTGAAGTATCAAAATGTTGAGAAAGTGAAAAATATATCATTATCGAAACAATAGCTGCAGGAACTACTATTCGAAAATTTGTTTTAAATTTAGATTTCATACTTACTTCTTGCGTACGTGTTGCAGCAATTGTAGTGTCGGAAATAAACGATAAATTATCACCAAACATTGCACCTCCAACGACAGCTCCTAACAAAATTGGCATAGAGCCTGGAATCATTTTATCCATTTGAACCGCTATAGGTGCCACTGTTACAATTGTTCCTACTGAAGTTCCTAAAGCAGTCGAAATAAAGCATGATAACATAAAGAATCCAGCTACAATAAAGGATGAAGGAAGGTAATTCAGAAATAAATTAACTGTCGATTCTACTGCGCCAATTGTTGCTCCTAAACTTCCGAAAGCACCTGCAAGTAGAAAAATTAATATCATTAGCATGATCGTTTCTTCACCTGCATTATTACAAAACGCTTTGGCTTTGCTTTTAAAAGGAACTTTAGGAAATTGAACAAACGCAATAACCAAAGCTAACATAAATACGACCAAAGCTGGAACAGTATAAAAATCGTTCAAATAGGTAGATGCCGAAAAATAGACGAGTATAAAAATGATTAAAGGGAATAAAGCCCAAAAATTTCCTTTTTTAGTGATCATATTACTTAAAATTCAGAAAAATATTCTGCAAATATCTTTCTAAATTTAGTATAATTAAAATAAATTATTTATTGATTTATACGATTTTAAGTGAATAGAATAAAAAAAGGAACATCTTTCAATAGACATTCCTTGATTTAGAAAAATTTTCTATAAAACTATTTTATCGTGCAATTAATTTATTCGTTTTTGTGATTGCGCGTTCATTCTTTTCATCAATCCAAGCCTGACCTTTCATTTTACGCATTACATTATCGTATGTTCGCATCAAAAAAATATTATAAATCGCTTCTGATAAATTTTTTGGTTTGTGAGCCAACGAACGCAAACTCATCGAAAATCCTGGTGTCAAATATTTCATGTAATGCCACCAACCTTCAGGCATATATAGCATTTCTCCATGTTTAAGATCGGCTACCATTGGATTAATTTTTTTCAACGCTGGCCATTTCTCAAAATCAGGATGATCAAAATCAATATCTTCTCTACAAATAACCGAATGAGGTATTTTGTACATGTATTTTGTATCTTCTGGCGGTACAATTATACAACGTTTTTCTCCTGCAAAATGAAAATGCAAAATATTCGCTAAATCGATATCATAATGCATAAACACATTTGAACCTTCTCCTCCAAAAAATAACATTGGCATCGATTTGAATAAATTCAATCCCAAATCTGGCATTTTATAATCTTGCTGCAATTGCGGAACTTGACTCATTAAATTGTATAAAAATATACGTAAATCAGTAGGTTTACTTTGTAATAAATCTACATATTCAGACATTTTCATTTTCGCAACAGGTTCATTTACTTTTTTCGTATAATCAACCGGATCATTATTATATAAAGGAACAATTTTGTCTCCTGCAACTTGTTTTATATACTCAAAATTCCATTTTTCATAGGCAGGCCAATCCTCTGTGATCCCCTCTACTACAACTGGTTTTTGAGGTTTTACGTAATATTTCTGAAAATCTTTCGCAGAAATACTTTCTACTCTTTCAACTTCTCTGAAATTAAAATTCATCTTTTATGTAAAATAAAGTGCAAATTTAATTAACTTATTTGTTAAATCCGGACTAATGCAATTTTCAAACCAATCTTTTTAAATTCAAGAAATAACTCCTTGTATATAACCATTAAAATTAACAGCTGCTTTATTTATTTTTTATACAAAATCAATATTAGCAATAAAGTAAATAAACAACACATCAATTGTTTCATTATCTTTACATTGACATATTTAAAAGCATCAACTTGAACCCAAAAAAAATACATTTTTTACTTTTTTTTATAATTCTGAATACATTTTGTTGTGCACAACAAATCTTTCCTTATTTAGAACTAAAAAATGACGACGATTTTGAAAAAATTGAAGCAATTAAACTCGAAAACAACTATAGTTTTCATCATTTATTAGGAAATCAAAGTAGCATTTATCATTTCCAAAACAAATCTGAAGATGAAATTTCGGCCAAATTTATTTATCCTTACCAAGTTTCACAAAATATTTATGAGTTAAAAGCTATAGTCAATGAAAATGTTTTTGAAATTCAATCCAAATCGATCGTAGATATTCGAAAAGAATTGAAAAACATTGATGCCTCAACAATTTTTAAAGCTCAGAAAAATTATCAAGTTTTACAATTAGATTTAGGAAAAATTCCTGCGAATGCAACGATTATAATTCAGTTAAAAACTTCGAGAATTATAGAAGAAAATAATTTAAATTATCAACTTTCTTTTCCAGAATTTATCGTCAAAAGAACTGAATCTTTCACACAAATTAATCGTTGGAATAATAAAATAAATGGTTTTCCTCAACACATTAACTCAAAAATTAATCTTTCTGGAAATTTTCCCATTTCAAAAATCACTTCCGATTTAAAATTCCATCTTGATGACAAAGGAAATTATTCAACTGATTTTACTAGAACTAAACTTCCAAACATTCTTTATTCGTATACAAAAAATGAATTACAAACAGGAATTGAAACCTTTACCAAAAATGGTTGCGATTATATTTTAGGAACGATAGATCCAGGAAAAAACAATTTAAACTTTACTACACCACGCGAATTTTTGTTTGTCTTAGATGCTTCAGGTTCGATGATGAACCAACCAATTGAAACCATCAAAAAATTGATGAATCAAATTTTACCTAAATTAAATGAAACAGATAAATTTAATGTACTGATTTATTCGACAAAAAATGATTTAATCTTCAAAAAATCGCAATTAAAAACAAAAGAAAATATCAATTTTGCATTACAAAAAATTAATTCTTTAAGTGGGAATGGTGAAAAATTATTGGATGAAGCCATCAATCAAATTCAGAAAAATCCTTTTAATAAAAATTATAAACGAATTATAGCTATTATTTCGGATGGAAAAATGAATTTGAATGAAACTGTTTATAATTCGCTTCGAAATTATGCAAAAGACACGCAATTTATTACACTTGGAATTGGAAGAGAATTAGATTATAAAGCGATGAATTTTATTAGTTTGGCGACAGGTACTCTTCCAATTACAGTAAACGAACCGAAAGAATTTAACCAAAAAACTACTCAATTTTATCAAGCTATTATCAATTCTTCTATTTATCATATAAAAGTACAATCAGCACAAATCAACCTCAGCGAAACATTTCCTAAAAATTTCAATACCTATTTGGCACAAAATACTGTCAATTTTGTTTCACGTGATTGCAATCTTCGATATCCAAAAAAAATGGAATTAATTGGAAATCAATCCAATCAAAATTTCACTCAAACATTTGAAATTAATCAGCCTAATCAAAGCGAATTTACAGAAGCAATTACCTTTTATTGGGCGAAGCAAAAAATTGATTATCTCTTGAAAGATGAAGAACGTTGTGGCGAAATGTGTAAGAAAGATGGGCGATATAGAAAAGAAATTGAGAAAATTGGAACTGAATTCAATATTTCGACTCCATATAATTTATTGATACAAAAAGATTATCTTGAAAATTTCAACAACGATTATGATACAGATGGCGATGGCGTGATGGATTTGGAAGACGAATGTCCGCTCGTAAAAGGAAATCGTTTTGGAAATGGTTGTCCAGAAGAAAATTTGAACGAAGAAAAAATCGGAAATTATGTACAAGATTTTTCAAATTATTTGATGGAAACGGTTGAATTTGATTTTGATAAAGCTGAAATTAGAACAATTGATTATCCAAAATTGAATCAAGTTGTATCAATAATGAAGCGAAATCCTACGCTATATTTTGTAATTGAAGGACATACTGATGCTGTGGGAACGGAATCATACAATTTTGATTTATCTCAACGAAGAGCGAATGCAGTATTGAATTATTTGATTGAAAAAGGATTAAATAAAAATCGATTCACAATTTTTGGTAAAGGTTTTTCTGATTTGAAACACAAAGAATGTGATCCTGCAACGAATTGTATTGATTGGAAAAATTTTGAAAATCGACGAGTGAGGTTTAAGATAAAATTGTAAATAAAAAAGACCGAGAAAATCTCGGTCTTTTAATATTTTATAAATCTTTAATTAAGAAATTCTTTCAATCAAAGCCATGTAAAATCCATCGTAATTTGTTTCAGAAGGATAATGCATTTTATCCGAAATCAGTTTATAATTTGGATGATTTGCTAAGAATTTTTCTACTTGTTGTTCATTTTCTTGTGGCAAGATAGAACATGTTGCATAAACCATTAACCCACCAACTTTAATTATTTTAGAATAATCTGCTAAGATTTTTTCTTGTATAGCTGTAATCTCATCAATAAATTCTGGTCTTAATTTCCATTTCGCATCAGGATTACGTTTCAACACTCCCATTCCAGAACAAGGCGCATCAATTAACAAACGATCAGCAGAATTTTCCATACGTTTGATTGTTTTCGCTTCAATAACCTTTGTTTGTACGTTCTGAACATTGTTACGTTTTGCACGACGTTTCAACTCTTTTAGTTTCCATTCGTACAAATCCATTGCAATAATTTGTCCTTTATTTTCCATCAAAGCAGCTAAATGCAATGTTTTTCCTCCAGCTCCAGCACACGCATCAACAACACGCATTCCTGGTTGCACACGCAAATAAGGAGCGATTAATTGAGAACCAGCATCTTGAACTTCGAACCAACCATTTTGAAATTCATCAGTTCTGAAGATATTTGTTTTCTCCTCTAATTCTAAAGCATCTTGGTATTTCGACAAAACTTTCGTTTTAATTTGTCGTTCTTTTAATGCTTTTTGCAACGTTTTACGATCTGTTTTTAATGAATTTACACGTAAAACTGTCGGCGCTTGCGAGTTCATTGCACGTACTTCATCTAACCAACGGCTTCCTAAAGACTTTTCACCTAACTCGAACATCCAATCTGGAAAAGATTCTGCTACTGCTATGTTTTTAGAAGATTGATGGTGTCTTTTTAAAACTTCTTTTGGATAGATTTTCTGAAATTCTTCCCATTTCGGTAACGTTTGTTCTGGATCTAAAGCAAACCAAGTTCCAACAAACTCCCAAATTGTATCAGGAGAAAGTGGACGACTCATTGCCCCTTCAACCAAACGTTTCCAACGAACCAAATCATACACAGTTTCGGCAATAAAGGCACGATCTCGCGCTCCCCATTGCTTATTCGATTTCAATGTTCGCTCAACTTCTTTATCTGCATATTTTCCTTCGAAGAAAATTTGCTGCAATGTGTCGGTGATTCCGACAAATAAATTTTTATATGGTAAAATCTTCATAACTCGGTGCAAATTTACAAAGACTTAAACGATTAGCGTAATTATTTTTTGAAGTTTATCTGTTTAGAAAAATATCTTTTATCTTTTCTGGTACTTCAACCACTTTATTATTCTTATAATCGAAAGTGACAATACCTGTTTTTGCTTTTGCAATGAGTTTATCTTTTGTTGATATTTTATAGGCAATATCAAAACTTACACGTGAAAAATCTTGTACACTTATTTCAATCAATAATTGATCTCCATAAAATGCTTGATTTTTATACTCAATCGCAACATCTCCCATAATCACACTTACACCAGCAAAATCCAATTCTGAATAGCCATAATGTTGAAAAAACTGCATTCGTGCTTCATGTAAAATAGATAACACTTTATCATTTGCTAAATGATTTCCGTAATTTAAATCTGTTATACGTACTGCTATTGTTGTTGAAAATAAAAAAGATTCAGGTAAGATCAGTTTTAAACGCGCCATTTGTAGTAATATTTTGACTCAAAGATATAAAACTTACTATAAAAAAAAACGGGTTTAAGCTCCTCAGCTTAAACCCAATTGATTTTTAAAAAAAACTTACACAAGTGTGTATAAATTTAACATTAAAAAAAATCAATCTTACTCTCTACTACCTGATTACAAATTTAGAAATAATTTAACAATTTCCAAAACTTTTTTTTTAAAAAATATTTTTACTTATTTTTTATTTTAAACAAACTCCTTTTGATTTTGGCTCTTTTTCAATAAATTACAAAATAGCATATCCAAAATAATACGACCTATATAAATAAAATTACTGTTTTTTTATGTTTATTAAAAATGCTAATTTGCAAGTCCAAACTTTTAACATGAATTTGATTCAATACATTCATCAACATATTACGTCTATTTCAGAAAAATCAATTAACAATACGATCAATTGCTTGAACGATGATAACACTATACCTTTTATTGCGAGATATAGAAAAGAGTTGACAGGTAATTTAGATGAAGTTCAAATTTCTACTATCAAAAAATTACAATCACAGTATCTAGAAATTGTTGCTCGAAAAGAATTCATTTTAAAAACTTTAGAGGATCAAAATCAATTGACAAATGAATTACAATTACGTATTCAGAAAAGTTTTGATTTGGTTCAGTTAGAGGATTTATATCTTCCGTACAAAAAGAAAAAGAAAACGCGTGCCACAATTGCAAAAGAAAAAGGATTAGAACCTTTGGCTAAAATTATTATGAAGCAAAATAACATACCCGATTTAGATGGTTTAGCTACTAAATATTTGAATCAGGATGTTATAACGATCGAAGATGCTTTTGCTGGCGTTCAAGATATTATTGCAGAATGGATCAACGAAAATGAGTATGTTCGCCATAGATTGAGAGATATTTTTAGAAAAACTGCGCTGATCGAAAGTAAACTGGTCAAATCTAAAACTGAGGAGGAAGAAGCACAAAAATTTTCAAATTATTTTGAATACGAAGAACCTCTTAAAAAAATTGCTTCGCATCGACTTTTGGCAATTTTACGTGGTGAGAACGAAGGGTTCTTAAAAGTAAATGTAAGCATTGATAAAAAAGAAGCGTTCAAATTTCTTGAATATACCTTGATAAAATCTATTCAACCTGAAGTTTCTTGGTTAATTGAGGAAGCTATAAAAGACGCTTACAAAAGACTTTTGGCTCCATCGATTTCGAATGAAGTTTTGAAAGAAGCGAAACAAAAAGCAGATGAAACTTCGATCAATGTTTTTTCAAAAAATCTGAATCAATTACTTTTGGCTCCGCCTTTAGGTCAAAAAAGAATTTTAGCTATTGATCCTGGTTTTAAATCGGGATGTAAAGTTGTCGTATTGGATGAGCAAGGTGATTTATTACATAATGAAAATATCTATCCACATGCCCCTCAAAATGAAAAAGCACAAGCAATCAAAAAGCTTAAATCTTTGGTAAATGCATATAATGTAGATGCGATTTCTATCGGAAATGGAACAGCTTCCCGTGAAACCGAAAACCTGGTTCAACACATAGCATTCGATCGTCCTTTGAAAGTTTTTGTCGTAAACGAAGCTGGAGCTTCTGTTTATTCAGCTTCTAAAATTGCTCGTGACGAATTTCCTGATAAAGATGTTACTGTACGTGGTGCTATTTCTATAGGTCGTCGTTTACAAGATCCTTTGGCTGAATTGGTAAAAATAGAGCCAAAATCGATTGGAGTTGGTCAGTATCAACATGATGTGGATCAAAATTTATTAAAAAACGAGTTAAATGATGTTGTTTCATTTTGTGTAAATAAAGTTGGTGTAAATTTAAACACTGCAAGTAAACACCTACTCCATTATGTTGCTGGAATTGGCGAAAAAATGGCCGAAAATATTGTAGAATATCGAAGCGAAAATGGTGCATTTAATTCGAGAAAAGAATTATTAAAAGTTCCGCGTTTAGGTGAAAAAGCTTTTTTACAAGCCTCTGCATTTTTAAGAATTCCGAATGCAAAAAATCCGTTAGATAATTCCGCTGTACATCCTGAATCGTATACAATTGTTGAAAAAATGGCGAAAGATTTGAAGGTTGAATTACACGATTTAATTCAAAACAAAGAATTAATCAATCAACTTGATTTGAAAAAATATATTTCAGATAAAGTAGGATTACCGACTTTAGAAGATATTAAAAAAGAATTGGAAAAACCAGGTTTAGATCCACGTTCTACAGCTAAAGTTTTTAGTTTTGATCCACGTTTGAAGAAGTTCGAAGATTTGCAATTGGGAATGAAAGTTCCTGGAATTATCAATAATATCACCAATTTTGGATGTTTTGTTGATATAGGAATTAAAGAAAATGGTTTGATTCATATTTCGAAAATTTCAAATGAATTTATTTCGGATGTTAACACGAAAGTACATTTGAGTCAACAAATCGAGGTTACTGTAATCGGTATTGACACCGAAAAACGTAAAATTCAATTATCATTGATTGATTAACTATGAGATTAAAATCTATACTAACCTTATTTTTCTTCTCACTTTCGCTACTTTTAATTGCTCAAAATAATAGAAAAAAAATGTTTGAAGATTTCATTAAAAAAGAAAAGTTTTATTCACAAGAAAATGAATTGTCTATTAAAAACTTAGAACCTATTGTTGAAAAAAGTTTAAATCGATTGGCTTCTACTTTTGAATTCATCGGTAGCAGTAAAAATGCTGAAACAAAACATTATCTTTTAGCAATAAAAAAGACTATTAATGAATTAAAACCTTATGAAATAGATTTAAGTATCAACGACAAAACTATTATTTCTACTTATATTGAGGAACTAATGGATTTTGTTGATTTAGAAAGTTCTGAAGGTTTATTAAATGAATTTGTTTACGGATTTGATCCTACAAAAAAATAATTTCAAAAATAAAAGGCAATCTAACGAAAGATTGCCTTTTGATTTTCTTATTTTTTCAAACGAAATTAATCTTCAAATTTCACTTTAAATTGTTCGTCATATGTAGCACGCTGTTCAGGAGTCATTTTATTACGCAAATATTTTATCGTAAAACCACCAATCATTTTATCAGCTTTATAATACATCCAATCACCAATTTTAGTAGGATCGATTATGATTGTATCCCCCATTTTAAGTTCTTTTATATATTGTACTTGGCTATTTACAACACCTTTCAACGTATCATTATTATTCACAATATCACTTACCCAAATACCTTCTTTCAATTCAGATTTTGGAATTGGAAATTTTTGCTGAATCATAAAATTTGTTGTTGTCGTATCTTTCATTGACAAAGCTAATTTAAAATCATCAAACGTTTGTTGAGCCTCTTTCCCAATACTATCCAAATCTTTTTGCTCCTGTTTCTGCTTATCCATTCCCTTGTAAGCACTAACTCCTGCGTTTTCTTTGTTTCCACACGAGAACAATAAAGCTGAAAAAGCCACTGCAAATAATGTATATTTCATAATTGTATTCTTTGATTGTTGTCGTATAAAGTTACGAAATTTATTCAAAATAAGATAAATTCAATTCTTTTGGTGTTGGTTGTATCCATTTTTGATGCCCGAAATAACTCCATGTTGTATAAGCCAAATTATAGTTCGGATTTGTAAATTGATAATATTCACTTCCATTAACAGCTACTTTTGCATCAACAAAAACTTTGACATCTTTTATCCCTTTTTCTTCATAATCTTGTTTTACAAATCGTGCAAATTGCCACATCATATCTGGACTAACAGCCATTTTAGAGATCTGTTTAAACGTCAAATATTTGGTCAAATCTACTTTTTCTCGTTCAAGGAATTTACCTTTTTTAAGTGGATCAGGTTTAGAAACAAAGACACTTACTTCTCCAAATTTATTTCGTAACATCATACGCCAAGCCATACGATGCCCTTCTTCTGTCCAAAAAACATTGCCTGGAATAAAATAATGACGAATGGGTAAATAAACTTGCCAAATCACATAGAAAAACATCAAATAGGAGAACATTACACGACGAGTTGTTAATAAATTATCGTCATCTGAACGATCCATCATAAACGATTTTTTAGGAAAAACTACTTCCTGAATTTTAATAGGATCGTAAAAAAAGATTAACATGGCTAACGAAAAGAATGGAAATATTCCAATTCCAAAAACGGCTGAATTAAAAATATGAAAAAATAAAGCACATTTGAAAGCTATTCCACGAGTTCTTTTTATCAACATTGCAGGAATTATCAATAAATCAAAAAAGAATCCCAACCAAGCAATTACTTGAGCAAATTCTAAACTGCTTACAGCATTTCCTAATTCGTTTAAATTGTATTTATATGTCAATAAATCTCCATATTCTTGAAATTTCATTTGTAAAAAAACACCATTAAACCAATCGGGATAAATCTTAGCAAAAGCCGCAAAAGTATAAACAATCAATAATTGAATAATAAACAATGTTGACACCCAATTGCGCATGGTTAATCGCTTTATCTTTGGAAAAATTAAACTATCAATCGAAAAGAAATGATGCGCAGGGATTATTGTCATCATCCACGAAACCAGCATAAACAGATAATAATGATTGTTATAACTTGTTTTTTGCATGAAATACGTTAACGACCATAAAATAGAAAATAAAATGATTGAAAAACGGTATGCAAAACCAAATACAATACACCATCCTAAAATTCCCATGAGCACGTACAAATAAATCATATTATGGCCCAAGAAAACGTTTGTCCATTCGAATCCGATGAACGAAAATGTCAATTGTGGCTCTACAAAATTACTTTGTACCCACCCTGTAAAAATGGCTCCCCAACATTCGGCAACAATTAATAAACCAAATATAATTCGGAAAATTACAAGTGGAGAATTATCAACTTTTCGGAATAAGTATTCGCTAAACATGATTGATTGTTAATTTTGGCTAATTTAAAAATAACCTTTAGAGTTTAGCTACTTTTGGTGTATATTTATTGTATGAAAACGAGGAAAATTATTTTGTTTGATGGAATTTGCAATTTATGCAATCAATCTGTTCAGTTTGTGATCGAACATGACAAAAGAAATCAATTTCGTTTTGCTTCGTTACAATCAGATTTTGGACAAAATTTCTTGAAAGAAAATGATTTGGATACAGCTCAATTTGATTCGGTCGTTTTTATCGAAGATGATAAATTTTATACCAAATCTTCTGCTGCGCTAAAAATTGCTAAACATTTGGACGGAATAACTTCTTGCCTGCATTTTTTTATGGTTGTGCCAAAACCTTTGCGCGATATCGTGTATAGTTTTATTGCAAAAAATCGTTATCGTTGGTTTGGAAAACAAGAAAGTTGTTGGTTACCTACACCAGAATTGAAAACGAAGTTTATTGATTAATTTCTATATTTCTCAATAGCAGCTTTTATTTTTTCACGACGATTAGATGGCGATGGATGCGTACTTTGAAATTCTGGCACTTGGCTTCCTCCTGATGCTTCTTCTAAAATATCCATCACACCAATTAATGCTTCAGGATTATAACCTGCCTGAATCATAAATCGTACACCCAAATCATCTGACTCTAATTCATCATCACGACCATATTTCATATTTACCATATTCGCTACAACTTGTGCATAATAAGCCGAATTTACATCTCCAGCAGCAACTCCAGCCGCGCCTGCAATTCCTTGCGAAAGTTCTTGCTTCGACATTTGTTCTGCACTATGACGGGCTATAACATGGCCCACTTCGTGACCTAAAACACCAGCCAATTGATCTTCACTTTGCAAACGTGTCAACAACGCTTCGGTAATAAAAATAGGTCCACCAGGCAACGCAAAAGCATTTACCGTTCGATTATCTGCCAAAACATAAAACTGAAAAGGATAATTAGTTTTATGAGCATCACTATTATTGACAACTTTTGCTCCTACTCGTTTTACGATTTCTTGGTATTGTGAATTTTGAGATAATCCACCAAATTCTTGTGCCATTTGCGGAGCCGAATTAATTCCAATTGCAATTTCATCATCCTTAGTCAATGATATATACTGCTTTTCACCTGTTAATTCATTAATAGAAGAAGAAGAAAAATATTTAATCACAGAGAAAATAACAATTGCAGCTGCAACAATTAATTTTATCGACGTCCCGCCTTTTTGCATAGTAGTATTTGGTATTTATTATTTTTTGTGTCTTTTCTTCAGAATTTCCAAGACATCTTTCAGTTCAAAACCACGGGCATGTAGCGCCATAAGGTAATAAAAGAAAACATCTGCCGATTCTTCTAAAAAGTTTTCATCGTTATCTTGTTCCGAAGCGATCACCATTTCTACAGCTTCTTCACCCATTTTTTTTGCGATTTGCGAATTTCCTTTTTTATGAACACGTTTCATTTTAGATTTTTTCGCATCTTGCAATTTTGCATCTTCCATCATGATTTCCAATTTTTTTAGAAAAGGAAATTTTTTCTCTTTTTTGACTTCAGAAATATTTTCATTAAGTTCCATAAAATCGTCTGTTTGCATAGATTTTTTAAACATAGAATAAAATTAAGCAATTCTATCGAATTAACTGTCTCAATTTTATTGCCAATATTACTAATTTTTAAAAAAAAAGAACGTTTTTATTCTTAATTATTTTAGAAAAACTATAATTCTAACTCATTCATTCGATTAATTATTATCATTCTATTTTGCTTTTATTTTAAGAGAAAAAAATGTATTTTTACGCGAAAATAAACATAGCGCAAACACAATGAACACAAACGATTTTTCCATTAGACATATTGGAAACAATGCACAGCAAGCAGCTGAAATGCTTTCTGTAATTGGGAAAGATTCTATTGATTCTTTAATTGAGGCTACAGTCCCTCAGAATATTCGATTGAAAAATGCTTTGGATTTACCAGAAGCTTTATCAGAATTTGAAGCTATTAATCATTTAGCTGAAATCGCTTCAAAAAATAAAAAAGTAAAAAATTATCTTGGATATGGATACTATGGTACAATTTTACCAGCTCCTATTCAACGTAATGTATTAGAAAATGCTGGATGGTACACAGCTTACACACCATACCAAGCTGAAATTGCGCAAGGACGTTTAGAAGCTTTATTAAACTTTCAAACTGTTATCTCTGACTTAACAGGTTTACCTATTGCAAATGCCTCTTTATTAGACGAAGGAACTGCATGTGGTGAAGCAATGCACATGTTATTTGAATCTCGTTCTCGTGATCAAAAGAAAAATAACGTTGTCAAATTTTTTGTAGCAGATAATTTATTTCCACAATCTATAGCGGTTTTAGAAACGAAAGCACATGGTTTAGGAATTGAATTAGTTGTAGGAAACTTTGAAACGACAGAATTAACTGAAGATTTCTTCGGAGCGATTGTTCAATACATCGGAAAAGGAGGACAAATCAATAACTATAGATCATTTGTAGAAAAAGCAAACGCAGTAAACGTAAAAGTAGCCGTAGCAACAGATTTATTAGCTTTAACATTATTAACACCTCCAGGTGAATGGGGAGCTGAAATTGCAATTGGTACTTCTCAACGTTTTGGTGTTCCAATGGGATACGGAGGACCACACGCAGCTTTCTTATCTTGTACAGAAGAATACAAACGTGTAATTCCAGGACGTATTATTGGAGTTTCTCAAGATCGTTTAGGGAACTATGCGCTTCGTATGGCTTTACAAACACGTGAACAACATATCAAACGCGAAAGAGCTACTTCTAATATTTGTACAGCACAAGTATTGTTAGCGGTTATGGCTTCTTTTTATGCTGTTTACCACGGAAAAGATGGGTTACAATATATCGCAAATGAAATTCACACAAAAGCTGGAATTTTAAATGCTGGTGTTCAACATTTAGGATTTAAAACAGTAAATACTGCATTTTTTGATACCGTTCAAATCGAGGTTGAAAACTCGGACGAAATTGTGAAAATTTTTGCTGAAGAAGAAATCAATGTAAATGGATTCGAAAACGGAAAAATTTCAATCACAATTGATGAGATGACTTCTGAAGAAGATATTTTCGAAATTTTAAGTGTTTTTGCAACAATCAAAAATACAGAAGAAGGTTTTGAATTTGAAGTTGAAGACACTTATTTACCTCAAGACTTAATCAGAACTTCTGATTTCTTAACACACGAAAACTTCAATTTATATCATACAGAAACAGAATTAATGCGTTACATCAAACGTTTAGAGCGTAAAGATTTAGCGCTTAATCAATCGATGATTGCATTAGGTTCTTGTACAATGAAGTTGAATGCTGCAACAGAATTATTGCACATGTCTTGGGAAAGAATGGGGAATGTACACCCTTTCACACCGAAAGAACAAGTAGAAGGTTACCAAACATTAATCAAAAACTTAGAAGATTATTTAGCTGTAATCACAGGTTTTGATGCAACTTCTTTACAACCAAACTCTGGTGCACAAGGAGAATATTCAGGTTTAATGGTTATTCGTTCTTACTTTGAGGCAAAAGGAGAAGGACACAGAAATGTGGCATTGATTCCGCAATCTGCTCACGGAACGAACCCTGCATCCGCTGCAATGGCAGGAATGCAAGTTGTTGTGGTTAAAAACCTAGATTCTGGTGAAACAGATTTAGTTGACTTGAAAGAAAAATGTGAAAAACACAAAGATAACTTAGCTGCATTGATGATTACTTATCCATCAACTTACGGCGCTTTTGATAGCAATATCGAAGAAGTTACTGAAATGATTCACGCCTACGGAGGACAAGTTTATATGGACGGTGCAAACATGAATGCACAAGTTGGATTAACTTCTCCAGGAAATATTGGAGCAGACGTTTGTCACTTAAACTTACACAAAACATTCGCTATTCCTCACGGTGGCGGTGGACCTGGTGTAGGACCAATTTGTGTAAAAGCACACTTAGCTCCTTTCTTAGGTTCTTCTCCATTAATCGAAACTGGAGGAAAAGAAGCTACAAATACATTCGCTGCGGCTCCTTATGGTTCTGCATTCATTTTACCAATTTCTTATTCATACATTTTAATGTTAGGTGCAGAAGGTTTATTGAAAGCTACACAAGGTGCTATCTTGAATGCCAACTACATGAAAACGCGTTTAGAAAAACATTTTGATATTTTATATACAAATGCAAATAATGTCGTAGCACACGAATTCATCTTAGATTGTCGTCCATTCAAAAAAGCAGGTATCGAAGTAACTGATATTGCAAAACGTTTGATTGATTACGGATTTCACGCACCTACTGTATCTTTCCCAGTAGCGGGAACATTGATGGTAGAGCCAACAGAATCTGAAAACAAAGCAGAATTAGATCGTTTTTGTGATGCATTAATTTCTATTCGCCAAGAAATTGACGAAATTGCAAACGGAGATTATCCAGTTGATAACAATGTATTACACAATGCGCCTCACCCTATTCATTTGATTACTGCTGACGAGTGGGAATATCCTTACTCTCGTTCTAAAGCTGCATATCCAGCAGAATGGGTTCGCGAGCGTAAATTCTTCGCTTCAGTATCAAGAATTGATGATGCATACGGAGATCGTAACTTAATCTGTACATGTGCCCCAATTGAGGCTTATATGGACTAATAGAAATTTTAAAATAGACTTTTCTAAATATTAAATCGCTCTGATTTCTCAGAGCGTTTTTTTTTGTTTTCATAATAAAAGCAATAAAAAGTGTTTGTTATTAAAATTTTTCCTAAATTCATTCCAACTAAACTTTTAATATAACATTATAAAAAATTATGCTGCCGAGTTTTTCGGTACTTTTTGGTTAGTCTTTGGAGGTTGTGGTAGTGCTATCTTTGCTGCAGGAATCCCAGAATTAGGAATTGGATACATGGGAGTCGCACTTGCATTCGGTTTGACAGTTTTGACAATGGCTTATGCTGTTGGTCATATTTCAGGATGACATTTTAATCCCGCGGTATCATTCGGATTATTTGCTGGCGGACGATTTGATGGAAAACAACTTCTTCCTCATATCATTTCGCAAGTATTAGGTGCAATTGCCGCTGCAGGAGTTTTATACTTAATCGCATCCGGAAACTCAGATTTTGCTATTGACAACACAAAAGCAGGTGCTTTTGCATCCAATGGATATGGTGCTTTTTCTCCGCATGGTTATAGCTTTCAAGCTGCTTTTTTAGCAGAATTTGTCTTAACAGCTTTCTTCTTAATTGTAATTTTAGGTGCAACAGATAAATTTGCAAACGGAAAATTTGCTAGAATCGCTATTGGTTTAGCTTTAACATTAATCAACTTAATTTCTATTCCAATCACTAACACATCTGTAAATCCTGCCCGATCTACATCACAAGCTATTTTTGTTGGAGGAGAACCTCTTTCTCAACTATGGCTATTTTGGGTTGCTCCAATCGCAGGAGCAATTGTTGGAGGATTAATCTACAAATTTTTATTACAAAAAGACGAAAGTCATACATAAACCAAAAGCTCCAAAAGGAGCTTTTTTTAATTTATTATTAAATGATATTCTGGATACAATTCCTTTAATATTTCTTCGGAATGCTTAGGTAAATAATAGCACGAAACATATAAAATTAAAAATAATAGAGGTAACAATATAGCTGCACCTAAATTCAAATAAAAGAAATTAACATTTAAATGAAGAATTAACTGAATACCTAAATTAAATATTCCCGAAGCAGCTGAAATAGATATAAAATTTTTATAAATCGTTTCTACCAAAACTAGTTTTATACCCAACTTTTTTGTTTTACGTTTATATTCCCTATTCAATCGAATAAGTTGAAAAATACTAAAACCATAAAAAAGTATTACTACAACAGCAAAAGTAATTTTTTCATCAATCAAAGTAAAAAGCATATAAACAAGAGCAAAAAGTAAAATCAATCCAATATATTCTTTCTTTTTTAGATGATCTAAAATTGCTCTATTAATCAGTTTTTTATATTTCTTCTGAAGTTCTAATTTCCTGTTGTCAACAATATCTGAAAATCCAAATACACCAAATTTTTTAAACTCAATTTTTAAAGCATCTTCAAAAGAAATTGTTTCATCAAAATTCCATTGCTCTTCAATTCCACAAGCCAAATGATCAACTAACTCAATCTGTAAATCATAATATTCTACATAATGATTCTTAGTAAATTGAAATAATTTTTCAATTTCAATCTCATTTAATTTTCTCATAGATTAGACAATTTAGGATTAATTAAATTCTGTATTTGATCTATTGTTTCATTTAGTGACGCTAATCGATTGACAGTTTCTTTTTGTCCAATTTCGGTTAATTTGTAATACTTACGGATTCTTCCATTTATTTTTACTGCTTCAACTTCAATTACATTTTGGGTTTCGAGCTTATGTAAAATAGGATACAGAGCACCTTCTTTGATTTCAAATTGATTGTTAGAAAGGATTTTTATTTTACTTATAATCTCGTAACCATACATTTTACCATTATCTTGTAATAATTTTAAGATAATTGGTTGTAAGGTTCCTTTATAAAATTGAACATCTATCATATACCTAATTTACTTATGTATAGTAAAATAATATTTTTTTTAAATTATTCTCCTCTTTCAGTAAAAAATCTGTAAAATAATATGTTAATTAAAATATAGGATTGTTCGAAGCTTCCTGTTACAATTCTATTCCTTTGTTTTGTTGTCTTTGTATACAAAATGTTTTAATAATCGCAACATAACATAAAGCACAATCAATACAATTCTATATTTGTATAATTTTTCTAATCCTTCGATTGGAAAGAAATTAACCGAAAGAATTAAAAATAACAAAATTGCAAGAATACAATAACTTAAAGGATTGATTAATTTACTCATTTAGATCATTTTCAATATTAGTTGATTTTTTAGATTACTTGTTACAAAATATGGTAAACAAAAATCCGTTCAAGTAGAACGGATTAAATTTTATTTTAAATATTTTGGTGCTTCATTATTCTTCATCATTTTATTTAAGCTACGTCCAATTCCTTTTGTGATTGTTGAAAGATTTTTAAAATTAATCACCGAAATTTCATCATTAACTTGATGATAATGATTTTGATTTTCCATATTGACCGATGAAAGTGCATGAGAAACCACCTTATGATTGACAAAGTTTACATTATCTGAACGGAAAAACAATTGCTGTTGTAAATAAGGATCGTGCTCTACGTTAAACGTTTTGCAAGAATTTTTATTCATAATCTCCATCAAATCCGAACGATCACTTCCTGTCATATACACTTTACCTTCGCCAAAAGCAGAAACAGTTCCAATCATTTCTAAATTCAACATCACTTTCATTTGCGGTAAATATTTTTGGAAATCAGAATTTTCGACCAACATTTTAGAACCAATTAATCCAATTTCTTCAGCATCAAAAGCCATAAACATCATGGTTTGCTTCACTTTCTTATTCTTAAAATAATCAGACAACGCCATTACAGCCGATGTTCCACTCGCATTATCATCTGCTCCATTGAAAATTTTATCTTCGCTTTTATCACTTGTTCCAACATGATCAAAATGTGCACCTACAGCATAAATATCAGTCGATTTACCTTCTTTGATTCCGCAAACATTTTGTCCTGTTTTACCTTTATGTTCAAATTCGATTAAATACGAATCACCAACACATGGTTTTAGATTATTTTCTTTGAACTTTTTTGCAATCAATTCAGCAGCCAAACGATTTTCTGTTGTTCCAAATTTTCGACCTTTCATAGCATCAGAAGCTAATTCTTCGACATATTTCTTTTGATTTTCTTTTGAATATTGCGCGTTTGCTTGATTGAATGCAAGTAATCCAATTGCAAGTAAAGTATATTTTTTCATTTTTCTGAGTGTGATAATTTGACGGAAGATACAAAAAATTAACTTTTCTTCTCAAACATCAATTCTTTTACTTTTTCTTTATCCTCTTTCTCATTTTTTAGATCGAACATCGTTCCAAAAACTCGATCCCAAAATGTATTTGACACTCCAAAACCTAACTCTTCGTTTTTATAATGATGCAAATGATGATTGCGCCAAAGAGGTTTCATAAACTTGAAAGGCGGCGCAACAGCATGAATCAAATAATGCATAGACGCATACAATAAATAGCCAATCATAAAACCAGGAAAAAAAACAAAAGTATATTTTCCTAAAATTAAATATTGAATAAAAAATATAAAAGAAGCTAAAATAATGCTCGGCACTGGAGGCATAAAAAGCCGTTGTTTATCGCGTGGATAATGATGATGATTACCATGAAAAATATAAACAATTCGTTTCAAACTTTTTTGTTCAGCTGTCCAATGGAAAAGATAACGATGCGCAAAATATTCGAACAATGTCCAGAATAACATCGCTCCAAAAAAAATAGAAACAACTGTTAGTGTAGATAATTCGTAACGCGAAATTCCATAATAAACACAATAAGAAAGTAATGGGATATACATTCCCCAAATAACTGCAGGATGACCTTTTGTCAACATTTCCAGATATTTGTTTTCGAATATTTGCGCTTGACCTTTATTATGTATTTTCTCAAATTTCATAAGAATAAAATTTAAATCACTTAAAAATAAAGCTTTAACGCGTTTTAAACAAAAAATCTTTGGGAATTTATTGTTAAAAAAAAATCCGAAAATCAAGATTTGATTTTCGGATTATATAGTCAATAAGAAATTTCTTATCTGTTTTCAATATCAACGTAATCACGTAATGGAGCTCCTGTGTATAATTGACGAGGACGACCAATTGGTTGATTCGTTTCGCGCATTTCCATCCATTGAGCAATCCATCCTGGTAAACGTCCAACAGCAAACATTACTGTAAACATTTCTGTAGGGATATCTAACGCTTTGTAAATAATTCCTGAATAGAAATCTACGTTTGGATATAAGTTTCTTGCTTTGAAGTATTCGTCTTCTAAAGCAGCTTTTTCTAATTTTTTCGCAATATCTAAAATAGGATCATTGATGCCTAATTTCTCTAAAACGTTGTCAGCAGCAACTTTGATGATTTTCGCACGAGGGTCAAAGTTTTTATAAACACGGTGTCCAAATCCCATTAAACGGAATGGATCGTTTTTATCTTTTGCTTTCGCTAAGTATTTATCTACGTCTCCACCATCATTTTTGATTGCTTCTAACATTTCTAATACTGCTTGGTTAGCACCTCCGTGTAATGGTCCCCATAAAGCTGAGATACCACCAGAGATTGAAGCGAATAAACCTGCGTGAGAAGATCCTACTAAACGTACACTTGATGTAGAACAGTTTTGCTCGTGATCTGCGTGTAAGATTAATAATTTATCAATTGCATCAACAATAACTGGGTCTAATTCTAAATCTTGACCTGGTTTTTTGAATAACAATTGGTAAAAGTTTTCTACGTAAGATAATTTATCGTTAGAGTAATTTACTGGTAAACCTTTGATTTTTCTTTGTGTCCAAGATGCTAAAACTGGGAATTTCCCTAATAAAGTTACAGCAGCTTTGTACATATCTTCTGGAGAAGTAACATCAACAACTTTTGGATTGAAAGCTGATAATGCAGCTGTCAAAGAAGTTAAAACTCCCATTGGATGAGCTGAACTTGGGAATGCATCTAAGATTTTAATTAAATCTTCCGATACATGGTTATACTCATTAATATCTGCTACAAATTTATCTAATTCAGCTTGTGTTGGTAATTCTCCTTTGATTAATAAATACATTACTTCTACGAAAGAAGATTTCTCTGCTAATTGTTCAATAGGATAGCCACGGTACATCAATTTCCCTTCTTCACCATCTAAAAATGTAATTTTAGACTCACACGCTCCTGTATTTTTATATCCTGGAT
The DNA here is from genome assembly GCF_020281205.1 of Empedobacter stercoris. GTDB lineage: Bacteria > Bacteroidota > Bacteroidia > Flavobacteriales > Weeksellaceae > Empedobacter > Empedobacter stercoris. Next base: position 4,686 of record NZ_JACXZC010000028.1, on the reverse strand, counting down.
CCATTGTGATTAACCCAGTAGCACTTCTTAACTTAGAAATGTCAATAGATTTTTCGTCCATTGACCCTGTTGTAACTGGGAGTTCCAACTCATTTCCATTGTAATTTAATATTACCTTATCTGACATTTTATAGTTTATATTATTTATTGCGTAATTTACTAATATTTTATTAATTCGGGACTGATAATTATCAGCCTAAAATAATTTTATCGCTTAACTTTAAAAGCTTTAAGACCTGGGAAGATAGCTGTCTCACCAAGAATTTCTTCGATACGTAACAATTGGTTATATTTTGCCATACGATCAGAACGAGATGCAGAACCTGTTTTAATTTGTCCTGTGTTCAATGCAACAGCTAAATCAGCAATTGTAGCATCTTCAGTTTCTCCAGAACGGTGAGACATTACTGCTGTGTAACGTGCATTTTGAGCCATTTGTACCGCTTTGATTGTTTCTGTTAATGTACCAATTTGATTAAATTTGATTAAGATTGAATTTGCTGTTTCTGTTTCAATTGCTTGATCTAATTTCTTAACATTTGTCACCAACAAATCGTCACCAACTAATTGTACACGATCACCAATTTTATCCGTTAAAATTTTCCAACCTTCCCAATCATTTTCATCCATACCATCTTCAATCGAAATAATCGGATATTTTTCTGCTAATTCTGCTAAATAAGCTGCCTGCTCTGCAGAAGTACGAATAGCTCCTTTATCTCCTTCGAATTTTGTATAATCGTATTTTCCATCATGGTAAAATTCTGATGATGCACAATCTAATGCAATCATAATTTCTTCACCTGCTTTATAACCTGCTTTTTCTATCGCTAAAATTACTGTATCTAAAGCATCTTCTGTTCCTTCAAAAGTCGGAGCAAAACCTCCTTCGTCACCTACAGCTGTAGATAAACCTCTATCGTGTAAAATCTTCTTTAGTGAATGAAAAACTTCTGTTCCTTTGCGCAAAGCGTCCGAGAAAGATGCTGCCTGAACTGGCATAATCATAAACTCTTGAAAAGCGATTGGCGCATCAGAGTGAGAACCTCCATTTACAATATTCATCATTGGAACTGGTAATGTATTCGCATTAACACCTCCAATATATCTAAATAATGGTAAACCTAATTCTTCTGCTGCTGCTTTTGCAACCGCTAATGAAACACCCAAAATAGCATTCGCACCTAATTTCGCTTTGTTTTCTGTTCCGTCTAAATCAATCATCACTTGGTCGATTAAATTTTGTTCGAAAACTGAGAAACCAATTAATTCTGGAGCAATAACGTCATTTACATTCTCAACTGCTTTTAATACTCCTTTTCCTAAGTAAATATCTCCACCGTCACGTAATTCTACCGCTTCATATTCTCCTGTAGATGCTCCAGACGGAACTGCTGCACGTCCTAATATACCTGATTCTGTAATAACGTCAACTTCTACTGTAGGATTACCACGAGAATCTAAAATTTGTCTTGCATGAATATGTGAAATAATGCTCATTGTGTTTATGTTTTATTTGATAATAATTTAATTTACCAAAAATAATGGATTTGGATAAGCTTTACAACGAAATTATCTTTTTTTAAAAATAATTTAATCCAAAAATAATCTAATTTATTTATGCACGCATAGTATTAGATCATAATTCCATTTTTTTTGTAAATATAATTCAATTATTTATAATCTTTAATTCGTAATAGTTATGACACCATTCTGTGTTGCATATACTTGATATGTACGTGGAGCACGATTCGCAACTTTAGTAGGTTGTCCTGTTAATAACATCCATTCTGCACCATCTTCTTTACAAACAATTTTAATATCCTCTTCTACGTACAATGTAGATTTTTCAGTTGGGCATATATGTGGGGCATTCCGATCATACGCTTTATAACCTGAGGCTGTTCGTACTACAATTATTCCTCTTGTACCTGCCATCGTTCCATTTACATAAACCCAACCACCTGGATTATTAAGATTAGCATACAATGGTAGTGTTGTGTTGATGGCAACATTTACAGTCGTTAAAGGAACACAACTTACCGTTCCATCATCTGTATTACATGATTGAAAAATTAGTAGAAGTGCACCTAAAAACAAAACTTTATTTAGAATCGTTTTAATAAACTCTTTCATTTTTAAATTGGTATATATTTTTTACTATCTTTGTAATAGAAAAATAGAATAGTCCTGCGCATATCTACGATATGTGTAGGATTATTTATTTTATATCACTATTTAATAAAAAATTAATTAAACATTGTTGTTATGGCAAATATACAATATGTAACGAAAGAAGGATTAGAAAAGTTGCGTGAAGAGCTTCATCAGTTAGAAACTTTTGAGCGTCCAAAAATTTCGCAACAAATTGCTGATGCACGTGATAAAGGTGATTTATCTGAGAATGCAGAATACGATGCTGCAAAAGAAGCACAAGGAATGTTAGAAATGCAAATAGCTAAATTAAAAGAAGTTGTTGCTTTTTCTCGTGTTATAGATGAATCTAAATTAGACCACTCAAAAGTCTCTATCTTATCAAAAGTTAAAATAAAAAATACAGCTAACGGACAAGAATTAGTGTACACTTTGGTACCAGAATCTGAAGCTGATTTAGCTAAAATGCGCATCTCAGTTAACACACCAATTGCAAAAGGATTATTAGGAAAATCTCTTGGTGATGTTGCAGAAATTACATTACCTAACGGAATGACTTTAAATTTTGAAATTTTAGAAATATCTTTGGACTAAGATTTCAAAAATTAAAAACATATGGCAAGCATTTTCACTAAAATTATAAACGGAGAAATACCATCATACAAAATTGCTGAAAACGATCGTTACATCGCTATTTTAGACGCCTTCCCTTTGGTAGAAGGACATGTATTGGTAATCCCGAAAAAGGAAGTTGATAAAATCTTCGATTTAGACAAAGAAACCTATTTAGGTTTAATGGACTTTTCGTATGAAATTGCACAAGCTATAGAAAAAGCAATACCTTGTCTACGAGTTGGTCTAGCAGTTGTTGGATTAGAGGTACCACATGTACATGTACATTTGGTTCCTCTAAATTCAATGCAAGATATCAATTTCTCAAATCCAAAACTTCAATTATCTGCCGAGAAAATGAATGAAATTGCAGATAGTATCAAATCATATTTATAAACGATGAACAAATACATTAAATTAGTAATCGCCGCTGTATTAATCGCTTTAGCAATCTTTTTGTTTAGCACTCGCGAATATGGTTGGGGATTTGTTTCGTTATTAGTCGCTGTATTTCCTATTTTATTTTATTTCAGAAACGAAAACATCTTGTTAGCGTTCTGGTTTTTACGCAAAGAGGATATGGCAAAAGCGAAAAAATGGTTACAAAGAATCAAGAATCCATCAACAGAATTAATTCCAAAACAAATGGGATATTTTCATTACATGATGGGAATTACTGAAGCGCAAGATAATGTTGCCGTTTCAGAAAAATACATGAAAGAAGCCTTAAACTACGGTTTATCTTTTGACCACGACAGAGCAATGGCAAACTTATCATTGGCTGGTGCAGCAATGGCAAAAGGTAAAAAGAAAGAAGCTGAAGGTTATATAAAAGAAGCGAAGAAAAACGACTCGAAAGGAATGTTTACTGATCAAATCAAAATGATGAACGGCCAAATGAAACGTTTCAACGTTAGTAATTCGCAATTACAAAACCCACATATGCGTCATAAAGGACGTAAATTCTAAATGGATATTTCAAAATTAACAGAAGAATCATCATCAAATAATAACAAGTGGAAACAGATTGAAGAATTCTTCATGCAAAATTTCACGGACGGTGAACGACCAGATTTAGATACAATACTTTTTTTAATTGGTGTCCAAGAATTGGGACAAGGAAAAAAACGATTTAAAAAAGATGATAAACTAAATTTACTTCATATCGCCGTTTGTCGAGTGTTAGAGCCTTTCGGTTTTTATCGTTTCGAAGGACAAGATCCAGAGGGTTGGCCACATTTTGAGTTATTGGAAGATTTACCACCACTCAAAACCAACGAACAAACTTTGTTAATGAAATACGCTGTTATTCAGTATTTCGATGATCAAAAAATTATAAACTTCGAGTCTTAGGATTCGAAGTTTTCTTTTTTATACAAGTCTACAACCACTTTATCGGCGTCAAGTGTAAATTGATTTGAATCCAAGTCATTAACCTCTATCCACAACAATTCGTTGATATCAGCATCCAAAATTTTTAATTGTACCAATGACTTTTCACTAACAGTAGCTTTGTAATAAATTAATAAAACTTGCTCAGTAGGATCAAAAGTATTAAGTACAAAAAAATCTTGTGTAAAAATATGCGAACCAATTTCTACATCAAGATTTAGCTCTTCTTTAAATTCGCGTTTCAAACAATCTTTCGTTCCTTCACCAAATTCCAAACCACCTCCAGGAAACTTATAAATCAACTTTCCCTGAAAAGGCTCATGAATCACCAATACTTTTCCCTTATGTTCCAATAACGCATATATACGTACATTAAATGGTTTCATTTCTCTAACTTATTTAAAAACTAAAAGTAAATAATATTTGATAATATTCTATAAATTTCTTTCTGGGCGTTCCCTCGCCAACTAGCATCCTATTAAATTATATGAATCCCTTAGCGCTCGGTCGGGCTATCCGCTGCAATCT
>NZ_JACXZC010000027.1 GCF_020281205.1 Empedobacter stercoris | reverse complement strand
TAAATGCTACATCATATTTTACTTTTCTTGTCATAAAAAATGCCCCCAAAAGTGTCTAACTTTTTGGGGGCAGTGTAAATTCGGAACCTTTTTTATTCTATATGATTAACAATTATTCTTCCATTGAATAATTTTATCTCGAATAAATTCTGCTAATTTTATTTTACTTTGGTGTGTCCAACCTGCAATATGTGGTGCGAGAACTGCATTATCTGCTTCAATTAAATACTGAAATTCTTCTGGTAATTCTGAAGCAACTAATTTCTCGAAACTTGATTTTTCAAATTCCAAAACATCTAACGCAACACCCATTACTTTTCTATCTTTCATTGCTTCAACTAAATCTTTTGTAACGACAGATTTTCCACGAGCTGTATTCACAAAATAAAATGGCTTCTTGAATTTCGAAATAAATTCAGCATTTACCATTTTCATCGTTTCTGCTGTTTGCGGCGTATGCAAACTTACGACATCAACTTGTTCAAAAAAATCAGCTAATGAAACTTGTTTCGCAAAATCATTTCCTTTGTTTGGTAAAATATCATAACAAATGACATTAACCTCAAAGCCCTGCAATCGTCTCGCAAAAGCATTTCCCATATTTCCGTAACCAATAATTCCGACCGTTTTACCTTTCAATTCGTCTCCACGATTTTCTTCGCGTTTCCAAATTCCGTTACGAACTTCGTTATCAGCTCTTCGCAGATGATGCATTAACATCAAAAGCATACCAATTGCATGTTCTCCAACAGAATCTCTATTTCCTTCTGGAGAATTAAATAAAATAATATTCTTTTGCGCTGCAAAATCTTCATCAATATTCTCCAAGCCTGCCCCTACTCTACCAATAAATTTTAAGTTAGTTGCTTTACCCAAAAAAGTTTTATCGATTGGAAATCTACTTCTAACAATTAATCCATCATAAAGATTAATTTTTTGTTCAATAATTTCTTTGGGTGAACTATAATCTTCATCAACTATAAATCCTGCTTCTCGAAGTCCTTTATTCAAACATTCATGATTAGAATCTATTGCTAAAATTTTATATGCCGTATTCATTGCAAAAGTTTTATCAAAGTTACAACGATTGACTTTATCTAAACAGAAATAGTAAAAAAAATGGTTGTAAACAAAACGTTTATAACCATGTTAATAAGCTTTTAAATAACTTATAATAAAAAGATTAAATTGTTAATTAAATCATTATTTATCGATCAATTATAAACTTAATGAATAATTTTTAACGCATTTGGTAAGACTTTAACTTTCACTTGAGGTGAATTAGTTTGATGTATTTCTCCATCAAGTTGATACGTAATCGGTAAACCATCTAAGGTTTCAATTTTGAATTTTTTTACTTTACGGTATTGAGCTTTTTCTAACAAATCAATTTTTTTAGCCAAAACTAAAACGGAAAAATAAAATTGTTCGAAAACATCTAAATCTTCAATCATCAACAAATCCAACTCTCCATCAGATAAATCTGCTTTTGGTGTAAAAGAGATACCATATCCCGCAATGTTTGAATTAGAACAGAAAAGATAATAAAAACTCTTCTCGATTATAACATCATCTATATAAAGACGAAATAATTTTGATTTGTAATTCAACAATGTTTTAACAGAAGCATCAACGTAACCAGTAATTGTTCGCTTTTGATTCTCTTCATACGTTTTGATTACTTCAGCATCAATTCCAAAACCAAGATTACTAAAAAAATAGTTATCCTCTACCCGACCAACATCTATTGTATGTACAGAATTTGTTTTGATAATTTCAATCGCTTTGTTGATATCTTTCGGAATATTCAAATTAGTTGCTAAACCATTTCCAGAACCTGCAGGAATAATTCCTAAAGCAATATTTGTATTCACCATTGCACTCGCTACTTCATTGATTGTTCCATCTCCACCGCACGCAACAATCACATCCGATTTTTCTGCTATTGCTTCTTGTACCAATTCTTTTGCATGAAATTGATAAGCGGTTTCTTTTAAAACTATTTCGTCAGAAGCATCAAATTTTGATTGTAGAAAATCGATTGAAATATCATGTTTTGCATTTCCAGAATTTGGATTTACAATGAAAGTGTACCTCATTTTTTAGGAATTGAATCTTATTGGACAACAAAAATAAGAAAACTAAAAGAATCGAGCGATTTAACGTGTTTTTTTGGATAAAAACTATCAAAAACTTTCTAACTTTGTCTTATGAAAATTAAAGAAATTCAAAACGAAATAGTAGACGAATTCTCATTTTTTGATGATTGGGAACAACGTTACGAATATTTAATCGAATTAGGGAGAAGTTTAGAAGCATTAGCTGAAGAAGAAAAAACAGATGATAAAATTATCAAAGGCTGTCAGTCTTCTGTTTGGTTAGATGCAAAACTTGATGGAAACACCATCAAATTTAAAGCTGATTCTAATGCCATTTTACCAAAAGGAATTGCTGCTTTATTGGTAAGAATGTACGACAAGCAAACACCAAAAGATATTTTAGAATCGGATACAGATTTTATCAACGAAATTGGTTTATCAGAATTTTTATCTCCTACTCGTGCAAACGGTTTATTGGCGATGATTAAACAATTCAAATTTTATGCAATTGCATTTCAATCGAAACAAAATAATAGTTAAAACTATAATCAAAGCAACCTAAAATAATGGACGATTTTCTTGGACAAGCATTTATATTTTTATTTTCAGCTGTAATCTGCGTACCGATTTCTAAAAAACTTGGTATGGGTTCGGTTTTAGGATATTTAATTGCGGGTGTTTTAATTGGACCTTATGTCCTAAAATTTGTAGGTAATGATGGAGCAGATATCATGCATGCAACAGAATTTGGTGTAGTAATGATGCTCTTCCTTGTAGGATTAGAACTTGATCCGAAAGAATTCTGGAAGATGAAAGATAAAATCATCAGCTTAGGAGGAATGCAAGTTTTGGGAACAATTCTAATTGCAACATTGGTTGGAGTTTTTGCGCTGAAAATGAATTTACCCTTGGCTCTTTCCATCTCATTTGCTGTAACGATGTCTTCTACTGCGATAATTATGCAAACACTTAGCGAAAAAGGATTGACCAAAACTAGTATTGGTAAGTCGACATTCTCGGTGCTTTTGTTTCAAGATATAATGGTTATTCCAATATTAGCAATCATTCCGCTTTTGGTTGGAGATTCGCTCATACAATCAATCGGAGACGATTCAAAAAGCTTACTTGTTGGAGGTCCAGCCTTCATGAAAACTTTAGTAATTGTAGGAGCTATCACTTTTATTTATGTAATTGGTCGATATATTATTACACCTTATTTCAAATATGTAGGACAGTTACAAGTACGTGAAATTTATACAGCATCTGCGTTACTTTTGGTAATTGGCGTTTCAGTTTTAATGCAAAAAGTAGGTATTTCACCTGCTTTAGGAGCTTTCATCGCTGGTGTAGTTTTAGCAAATAATGAATATAAACATCAGTTAGAAAGTGATATCGAGCCGTTTAAATCATTGCTATTAGGAATCTTTTTTATTGCAGTTGGATCAACAATAAACTTCAAATTAATTGCAGATAAACCATTTATGATTCTTGGATTAACATTCGGAATTATGTTAATAAAATCTTTGGTTTTATGGCTAATTGGAATCAAACACAAATTTGATTTTGATCAAAAATGGTTGTTCATTTTATTATTATCTCAAGTCGGAGAATTTGCTTTTGTAATTTTAGCATTAACTCGAAATTTAGATATTTTAAGCAAAGAATGGTATGATATGATGTTGGCTACAACGGCCATTACAATGGTTATCACGCCTTTACTTTTGGTATTAAATGAAAAATTAATTCTAAAATATTTTGGAGTCAAAACAAAAGTTAAAACCATTATTCAAAACGATAAAATAACGCCAAATTCTGCTGACGGAGAAATTATTATTGCAGGTTTTGGTGATTTTGGGAATACCATAAGCCGTGTTTTGAAAAGTACTGGAATAAAATCGATTGTATTAGATAATGACAGCGAACGTGTGGAGAAAATGCGTAAACAAGGATTTAATGTATTTTATGGCGATGCAACAAATATTAATTTATTAAAATCTGCTGGAGCCGAACATGCAAAATATTTTGTAGCTGCTTTAGATCCACCAGAAATCAATCAAAAATTAGTGTATATCGTTCGTAAAAACTTTCCAAATCTCGAAATTATTGTCCGTGCAAAAAACCGTAGTTATGCCTACAATTATTTAAAAGATGGGTTGAATGAAGTGTACAGAGAAAACTTTTTCTCATCTGTTTATGTAGGAAGACAAATTCTAATGAAATACGGTTTTAGCTATGATGAAGCTGCTAAAATTGGAGAAATTTTTATTAAAAGTGATCGTAAATCATTGCGAAAAATCGCAAAACATGCCGAAAATTCAGATCAATATTTTGAAGCTTCTAAGCAAGAATTTGAGAAACAAATGAAAATGGTTGCAAAAGAAATTAACAACAGAAATCATGGAGAAAACGAATCGTAAAAAACTATTAGTTTTACGTTTTTCTGCTTTGGGTGATGTTACGATGATAGCTCCTGTTTTACAAGAATTTATTGAACAAAATCCAAATATTGAAGTTTATGTTGCTTCGCGTCCTTTTATGGAAAATATTTTCAAACAATTTCCACAAATTAAATTTATTCCGGTTGATTTAAACAACAAATACAAAGGCTTTTTTAGCTTATTCAAATTATACAATGATTTAAAAAAATATAACTTTGACTATATCGCTGATTTACACAACGTTATCCGTTCAAAAGTTATTACCGCTTTATTTAGATTAAATGGAACGAAAACAGCAACTTTAGACAAAGGACGTGCTGAAAAAAAAGCATTGATTCATCAAGAAAATCGCGTTTTTAAGCAATTAAAATTAACGACAGAACGTTATGCAGATGTTTTGCGTCAACTCGGTTTTAAACTCAATTTAACACATCACATCAAACCAAAATCAATCAAAGAACCAAAATCGATTGGTATAGCGCCTTTTGCTGCATTTACAAGTAAAATGTATCCAATTGAAAAGATGAAAATCGTAACGAAGAATTTAGCCGAAAAAGGTTATAAAATCTATCTATTTGGTGGTGGAAAAACTGAAACAGACGAATTAAAAAGTTGGGAAAAATTCAATCATAATATCACTTCTTTAGCTGGAACCGTTTCTTTTGAGGAAGAATTACAAGCAATTGCAAAGTTAGAAGCGATGATTTCGATGGATAGTGCAAACATGCATTTGGCTTCGTTGATGGGAACGCGAACAATTTCTATATGGGGCGGGACACATCCTTATGCAGGATTTTTAGGTTATGGTCAAGCAATGGAAGATGTGATTCAGGATGAAACGTTAAAATGTCGACCAACTTCTATCTTTGGCAAAGATCCAAAAGGTTTTGAAAATTTTGATTATTTTCAAAATTTAAGTGCAGAAGATGTTTATCTACAAATTGTTAAAAGACTAGAAAAATAAATAATTTAAAAGCATCATTAAGATGCTTTTTTTATTTTTTAAAAAAATTAGAATCAAATGAAATATACCGTTCTTATTCTTGCCTTTTTCTCCAATTTAATCTTTGCACAAGAACCAAAAGTTATCGTCATAACTATGGATGGAGTAAGGTGGAAAGAAGTTTTTCGTGGTGCTGATAAATACTTAATTAATCGTCCAAATTTTACCTCTTCAATGAATTATCATAAAGAAAAATATTTTGTTGAAGATTCTCTACAACGTAGAAAATTATTAATGCCTTTTACATGGAACTATATTGTAAAAAAAGGTGTTATTCTAGGAAACAGAGACGAAAAAAATCATGTCAATTTTACGAATAAACCACTTTGGTCGTATCCTGGTTATAATGAAATTATTACTGGAAAACCTGATGATATTAACATTATTAACAACGATGATATTTTAAATCCTAATATTTCTGTTTTTGAAATTGCCAATCAAGAAAAAAACTTTATCGACAGAGTAATGGTTTTTGGTAGTTGGAGAATGTATCCGTTTATTTTTAATCAAGAGCGTTCAAAATTAAAGGTTAATGCGGGCTATGCGGATAGTTTTAACACCACTAAATCTGAACGAGAAATTCTTATCGAACGCTTTCAATCAGAAACACCAAAACAATGGTGGGGAACAAGATTTGATATTTTTACGCACGAATTTGCTTTAGAAGCCTTGAAAAATCAAAAGCCTAAATTACTTTTTATTGGTTACGGAGAAGCAGATGACTACGGGCATAATGCAGATTATGATCTTTATTTAAATGCAATTAATCGCAATGATCGTATGATTGAGGAATTATGGAATTATGTACAAACTGATCCTTTTTACAAAGATCAAACAACTATTATCGTAACAACTGATCATGGTCGTGGAGATTTTTACGAATGGGTAGATCATTCAAAACACGTAAAAGGTTCGTCAAACAGCTTTATAATGCTTTTAGGCCCTTCTATTAAAAAGGAAAATTTTACAAAAAAAGACTATTATTCTACTCAAATTGCGCAAACAATAGCTGATTTATTGGAAATAAAATGGCATAATCCTGATGCAGGAAAGTCTTTATTCAATTAAAAAAACCACCTTTTTGAGGTGGTTATATATTTCTAATGGGTTTGTTCTTGATTAATAAGCTGATGCTCTATCTTTTGATCGATTTCTTTGAAGAATCCGAAGCCTTTCAGAATGATAATTAATCCAAAGATTAATAGACAAATTCCAACTCCTTTTCGTACCATAAATACTTTCTGATCGGTAAATCGTTTTTGTAATTTTCCAGCTAAAAATATTTTCCCCAAATCAATTACAAAATAAGTAGTCAACACCACTCCCATATAGAGCATAAAATCACTAGGATTTGGATATTGAATCATGATTGAAGAAACAATTACAAACCAAAAAACAATCACACCAATATTCAATAAATTCATGATAAATCCATTGATGAAAGTCCTCATATAATTATTGGTTACAAATCCTGCTTCACCTTCCATATGTAATTTTGGTTTAGAGAAATACATAAAAATTCCATAAATCAAAACAAAGAAACCAGCAATAATATAGATGCGATAAAACTTAGGATGACTTGTTACATAATCTGCAAAGTCTTTGCTCCCAAAATAAGCAGCAGCAATACATAGAATATCCGCTGCTATTACTCCCAAATCCAATACTACAGCGGTTTTCCAGCTTCTTCGTAAACTTGTTTCGATAAGCAAAAAAAATACTGGTCCAATAAGGATTGTACTCAATAAAAAACCTATTAGTATGGCCGAAAATATTATTTCCATAACTTAATTAAGGTCTGCAAGATAAGTTTTAATTATGAAACTTAAGCATCAACCAATTCAAAATCTAATTGCTTCTTAATTAAATCTGCACTTAAAACTTTGATTCTAACTGGGCTTCCTAATTGATATTTAACTCGTGTACGTTTTCCAACTAAGGCATGATTTTTTTCATCAAAAACAAAATGATCACCTTTCATCGCACGCGATCTGATTAATCCTTCGCAACGAGTTTCTGGAATTTCAACGAATATTCCATAATCCTGAACTCCTGTAATAAACGCATCAAAAGTTTGACCTACGAATTGCTCCATGTATTTAACTTGCATGTATTTAATCGATTCTCTTTCGGCTTCTGCTGCAATTTTCTCACGAGAAGAACAATGTTTTGCCTTCTCTTCATAGGTAGAAGCTAATGGCGATTTTTTACCATCCAAATAATCTTGTAACAAACGGTGTGCAATCATATCTGGATAACGACGAATAGGCGACGTAAAATGAGTATAATAATCGAATGCTAAACCGTAATGTCCTATATTTTCTGTTGTATATTTAGCTTTTGCCATTGTTCGCATTGCCAAAGTCTCAACCATATTTTCTTCTGGTTTGCCTTTTACATCAGCTAACAATTTATTCATCGAATTGATGGTTGTTTTACGATCTCCAATTTCTAATTCGTAACCAAACTGACGAATAAAATTCTTTAAATCTAGTAACTTATCTGGGTTTGGATCATCGTGAATACGATAAATATAAGTATTCGAGTTCTCTTTGCCGTTTTTATCTAAACTAATAAATTCTGAAACTTTTCGGTTACATAACAACATGAATTCTTCAATTAGTTTATTCGAATCTTTCGAAATTTTAAAGAAAATTCCTTGTGGATTATGCGCTTGATCCAAATCGAATTTTACTTCAACTTTATCAAAATTAACTGCTCCATATTTTAATCGCTTTTGGCGCATTGTTTTCGCTAAACGATCTAAGGCTAAAATCTCATCTTTAAAATCTCCATCTTCTCCTTCGATAATAGCTTGTGCTTCTTCGTATGTAAAACGTCTGTCCGAATGCGTTACAGTTCGACCAAACCACGTGTTTACAATCTTCGCATTGTCGTCCATTTCAAATACTCCTGAAAAGGTAAATTTATCTTCGTTTGGACGTAAAGAACAGGCAACATTCGACAAAACTTCTGGTAACATTGGTACTACTCTATCAACTAAATAAACAGAAGTTGCACGTTTGTAAGCTTCTTGCTCGATTAACGAACCTGGACGAACATAATGTGTGACATCGGCAATATGCACACCAATTTCCCAATTTCCATTATTCAATTTACGTATAGATAAAGCATCATCAAAATCTTTTGCATCCTTCGGATCAATCGTAAATGTTGTTACATTTCGCATATCTCGGCGACGGGCAACTTCATTTTCTCCGATAGTTGTATCCAACTGATTTGCTTCTTCCTCTACTTCTTCCGGAAATTTAGCTGGTAAATCATATTCAAATAAAATTGCATGAATTTCAACATCTGTATCGTCTGGATTTCCTAAGACTTTAGAAACTTCTCCAAACGGAGAATTAGAACCTTCTGGCCAATTCGTTAAACGAACCACAACTTTTTCTCCTGATTGAGCTCCATTAATACGCTCTTTTGGAATAAAAAAATCGTGATTTCCATTTTGCATCGTTACAAATCCAAAATTTCCGTTTTTTCCTAATTCGAAAATTCCAGTAAATTCTGTTTTATTACGTTCTACAATTTCAACAATTTCACCTTCTGCACGAGAAGAATTTTTGTTCTTTTTAGGATAAACATAAACACGAACTGTGTCGCCCTTTAAGGCATTTTTTGTTTTTCCTTTTTGTACAAAAACATCTTGTTCCAAACCATCAATCACAATGTAAGCACTTCCCGAAGAAGTTAAATCGGCAATTCCAACCATATAATCATTGGTTGCATTAATCTTGTATTTTCCTCTTTCGACTTCAGTTATTTTTTTATCAGCTAATAAAACATTCAAATTTTTGATTAATAATTCGACATCAATTCGATTCGTTAAATTTAAAGCTGCTGCGATTTGTTTGTAATTTAAAGGTTTATTTGGATTTTGAAATAAAACTTCGATGATAGACTTCGTAAACTTTGTTATGTTTTTGTCTTTTTTCGCCTTTGTATTTTTAAAATTTTTTCTTGGCATAATTTGTTTTCTGTAAAATCTCGAGATTTATTTTCGAGATTTATTTTAAAATAGTTAATAAATAAACATCTTAATTCATTGATTATTAATTTAGTTTTAATAACTATTGATAAGATGTTAATAAACAACATAACCACTGCAAAGGTAATATATCCTTTTTCTAAAATAACAATTTACAGCCAATTCTATGTTACATAAAAGATAAGATTACTTTTAACACTTCGATTTATTGCGAAAATTGAGCCAAAATCATATAATATTTAAAAACAATGTTAATTGCTATATTAAAACCTAAAAAAAGCAGTTTCTTAAGTTGAAACTGCTTTTTCTATTTATAGTAATTCGATACTTTCCTCTTTTAATTTTTCTTTAATTTTACCGTCCCAAATACTTGCTTGTACTTCGCCGATGTGACGCGATTTTAACATAAACATACACAAACGAGATTGACCAATTCCTCCTCCTATGGATTCTGTTAATTGATCGTCTAACAACATCGAGTGAAATAATAAGTTTTTACGGTCTGTTGAGTTTCTAATCTCCAGTTGTTTAGTCAATGCTTTTTTATCTACACGAACTCCCATCGAAGAAAGTTCAAAAGCAGTTTCTAAAATTGGATTCCATACTAAAATATCGCCGTTCAAACCTTTAAAACCTTCGCTGTTTTCAGTACTCCAATCATCATAATCTGCAGCGCGCGAGTCGTGTAATTCTCCGTTACTTAGTTCACCTCCAATCCCATAAATAAACACCGCTCCAAATTCCTTACAAATTGCATTTTCTCGCTGTTTAGGAGTAAATGTTGGGTATTTTTGTAACAAATCTTCTGATGAAATAAACGTAATTTTATCTGGTAAAATTGCTTTTAAGCGAGGATACTTAGCCTCTACACCTTGTTCTGTTTCTTTAATTACTTTGTAAATAGATTCAACTGTTTGGAAAAGATAAGCTAACTGACGGTCTTGAGGAACAATTACTTTTTCCCAATCCCATTGATCCACATAAATAGAATGTATTGGCGAATAATCTTCATCAGGTCGTAATGCGCGCATATCTGTTAT
The DNA here is from genome assembly GCF_020281205.1 of Empedobacter stercoris. Lineage (GTDB taxonomy): Bacteria > Bacteroidota > Bacteroidia > Flavobacteriales > Weeksellaceae > Empedobacter > Empedobacter stercoris. The sequence continues at coordinate 31,896 of NZ_JACXZC010000027.1, read as the reverse complement.
AATTCCTTCTCCTGGTTCTATCTCCAACTCTTTCAAACGAATACGTTTCCATTTAGCCAAAGAATGTACAACTACAGCATGCTGATCATTTAAAGATTTAATCGGAAATTTTACAGGTCTTTCGATATTATTCAAATCATCATTAATTCCTGTACCATCCAAAACTACCAATGGTCCTGACACAGGAATTATGTTTAATTCTTTTTGTAATCCTTTAGAGAATTCTTCTTTAACATAAGAAATTGCTTGTTCCCGAAGTAATAATGCTCTGCTCATCTTTTAATCTTTAAATTCTTTCTGGGTGTAAAAATAGAACAGCTTTTTATATAAAATTTACTATTGACTTAAATTGGTTTAAAAATAGTTAATTAAAAATGCAATTTATTAATTATTATTTAATATTTAAACTTATAAATCACTTTAGGTTTAATATTTAAAATAAAAATCGATCAACTCTTACGAATTGACCGATTTTTTATCTTATATGTACCTATATAAAATTATCCGTTACAAGAACACGCTATTTTATCTACACGTCCTTGATGTCTACCACCTTCAAATTCTGTTGCTAAAAATGTATTCACAATTTCTTCTGCATATTCATACGCAATAAAACGAGCAGGCAATGTCAATACATTTGCATTATTGTGTTGACGAGCCAAACGAGCTATATCCGTCATCCAACACAATGCAGCACGAATTCCTTGGTGTTTATTTGCAGTTATGGTAACGCCTTGCGCACTACCACAAATCAAAATTCCGAAATCTGCTTTTCCATCTTCTACAGCTTGTGCCGTTGGATGTGCAAAATCAGGGTAATCAACACTTGCTGTTGAGAACGTTCCAAAATCCTCAACTTCAAATCCTTGACTTGTTAAAAAGGGTACTAATTTCTCCTTATAATCGAACCCAGCATGGTCCGCTCCGATTGCAATTTTCATTTAATTAACAGGTGTTTTTTGTTTTTTGTTTTAAATAATTGTAAATCAAACGTTAAGTAAAAGTAACAACTTGTTAAAAGATGATTGAATAAAACTAATAACTTTTCGACACAAAAATTTGGAAATCTGATTCAAAAAATCAATTAGAAATAAATCAATACAAGTCAAGTAAAAGTTTTCATTTTGGCACAAAAGATTTGCACACGGTTATTGATAGTTTTCACAAAACTTCTTTTTAACAAAAGTTGTTTATCAACCAAAATGATAAATTGTTGATAGCTGATCTAACTCTTTCATTACAAAACAAAATTACGAATAATAGCTTGTTAATTGCTATTAAATAAAATTTATCTCACTTTAGTTATCCACATATTAACAGTGCTAATAGTAGTAACATTTTTCTTTTTTTTAAAATTTAAAAATTAATTAATCTATTATAATATTTATGAATTGTTAATAGTTGAAAATTGTATTGAATGATTTTAAGTGCGAAAATGAAACTTTGATTACTTTTGTGAAGTACAAATTTCAAAAGCAAAAAATGAAAACAATCAACGACTACAATTTCGAAAATAAAAAAGCATTAATCCGTGTAGATTTCAATGTTCCACAAGACGAAAACTTAAATGTTACCGATGATACACGAATTAGAGCTGCCAAACCAACGATCGATAAGGTATTGAAAGATGGTGGAGCAGTTGTCTTAATGAGTCACCTGGGACGTCCAAAAGGAGAATTCAGTGATAAATATTCATTAAAACACATTGCCTCTAAAGTTTCAGAAATTCTTGGCGTTGATGTAATTGTTGCAAATGACGTTATTGGCGATGATGCAAAACAAAAAGTTAATAATCTAAAATCAGGCCAAGTTGTATTATTAGAAAACGTCCGTTTCCACAAAGAAGAAGAAGCTGGTGACAAAGATTTTGCACAAGCTTTGGCTCAATTTGGAGATATTTATGTGAATGATGCTTTCGGAACAGCACATCGTGCGCATGCTTCTACAGCAATTATTGCAGATTTTTTCCCAGAAAATAAATGTTTTGGTTTGTTAATGGAACAAGAGTTAACAGCTATTAACAAAGTGTTAGCTGATGGTGAAAAACCTGTAACAGCGATACTTGGAGGAGCTAAAGTGTCTTCTAAAATTACAATTATCAACAATATTTTACCTGTTATTGATAACTTGATTATTGGTGGTGGAATGACATATACTTTCGTTAAAGCGAATGGAGGAAAAATTGGAAATTCGTTGGTTGAAGATGATAAATTAGATTTAGCGAAAGAAATTTTAACTGAATGTGAAAAACATAACGTAAAAGTATATTTGCCAATCGATAATTTGATTGCTGATAATTTTAGTAACGAAGCGAATACACAAGTGACAAAAGTTGGTGAGATTCCTGATGGATGGATGGGAATGGATGTTGCTGATGAAACAATCAAACAAAATGCAGAAGTGATTAAAAATTCGAAAACAATACTTTGGAATGGTCCTTTAGGTGTTTTTGAAATGTCAAATTTCGCAAAAGGAACGGTTGCTTTAGGTGATACAATTGCAGAAGCTACAGCAAATGGCGCTTTCTCTTTAGTTGGCGGTGGAGATTCTGTTGCTTTCGTAAAACAATTTGGTTACGACAACAAAGTGAGTTACGTTTCAACTGGAGGTGGTGCAATGTTAGAATCGCTTGAAGGTAAAGAATTACCAGGAGTTGCTGCAATTCTAAATTAAGAAACAGCATTTTTTCAACATAAATAAAAGTCGAGCTTTTGCTCGGCTTTTTTTATGTTTTTGAATTCATTGAACTTTACTTTTTCATCAGTAGCTTCTTCACTTTACTATCGTTTCGTTCAGAATAATATTTTTTTGAATGACATTAAATTTCTGACATTTCAAAGTATTGAGAAATCTCAAACTCTTTTCACAATGTGATTCTAAAAAAATCAGTTTTGATAATTGTTGATAGTAATATATTTATAATGAATGAATTAACTACTATTTAACTGAGTTATCAAAAGATTGTTTGTAAGATAGAGTTGATACTATTTTGTTAATAGTAAATAATTGTATTTAAATAAATTAAAAGCTTATAAACGTAGTTTATTAAAACTTGTGAATAAGTCATTTTTTTGAATTTAAATAAGACAATTATGCTAAAATTGTTAATTATAAAATATTGGTAATCAAAAAAATAAAAAGTTATTAAGATAGATTATCAAGAACTGTTAAAAGTGAAATTTCCCTACAAATAGCCATATATTTATAAAAAAGGATCATTATATTCGTAATGATTTAATAATCAATCTATGAATGAATTTAACCAACGATTAAATGAAGTAGAAAACCATTTGCAACACAACGATCTCGGTTTAGGTTATCGACGATTAATCGATTGTGTATTGGATTTGGGTGAAATATCTTTTTATAAAGAGATTATTTCGTTTTCGAACCAATATTATAACGAGCAGTATTCAAATGAATTTAAAACTACAAAAGCTCTACAACTTATTGAAAAACTAAAAAAAGTTACGCCTCCACCCTTTCGAGAAGAGGAAATTTTGATATCAACAAACAAGGTTGAAAAAGCTTACCATCGCCGAAATTTTAAATTACATCCCATAACTTTCGATTTAAAATCGCGTGAAGTAGTTGGATTAGTTGGAGAAAACGGAAATGGTAAAACAACTTTACTGCGTTTGATTTGTGGCGAATTAAAACCAACTTCTGGCGAAATAAATTATCATTTTTCAACATCAGAACCATTTAGTTATGAGCTAAAAACGAAATTGGTTTATGTACCGCAACGTATCGAAGTTTTATATGGTTCGTTGATGGAAAATCTTCAATTTACGTTAACATGTTATGGGATTTATAGCAATAAAAATTGGTTATTAGCCAATGTGATGTTAGCACGTTTAGGGCTTTGGCCTTATAAAGATTTACAATGGGGACAATTATCATCGGGTTATAAAATGCGATTCGAGTTGGCGCGTACATTATTGCGTCGTCCAAAAGTTTTGTTGTTAGATGAACCTTTGGCAAATTTGGATATTTTGGCACAACAAATTATTCTCGAAGATTTGAAGTATTTATCGCAATCAATCCGAAATCCATTTGGTGTTATATTGAGTTCTCAACAATTGTATGAAGTTGAAAAAGTATCTACAGAGGTTCTATTTTTAGAACAAGGAAAACTTAAAATACAAGGAGATACAAATGATTTGGAAGGAGAATTTACGATTGTTGAAATAGATGTTGATAATACAAAAGAAGAGTTATTAACAGCTTTATCGGGTATCGAAATTAAGCAAATCAAATTTAACGGAGGTTCGTATATTGCTTATTTTGATAAGGGAATTTCGATAAATAATATTCTATCAGAAATTGGAAAATCAACCTTAAAAGTAAAATACATCAGAGATATTTCGAAGTCAAGTCGTCGCTTTTTTGTCAATTAAAACTAAATAAATCATGTTTAAAAAAATAAATCAAACTTTAATTACAAAATATCCGTTGATTTGGAATCTGAAATTTATTTGGATTTTACTAACTGTATTTATTTTTAATCTTATTGCATTTATCAATGGTTTTTTATTTTTCAATAAAAAATCTCAACTACAAGAAAGTGGATTATATGAAACCTTTTTCAATTCAGGAACTATATTTTTTTATATTTTAATAGGTGTATTAATTACGGTTATTTGGCTTTACTTTTATTTTAAAAATAATCGTTTCAAATCAAATTATCCAACTTCAAGAAACTATTTGTTCAAAGAGTTTTTAGCTGTTTTCTTCATCTTCTTTTTGATGATGTATGTTCCAAATTCGTTTAAAACTGGATTGAAATTACGCGTTTCAAATTATATGTCAGAAGAACAATATTTGAAAGATATTGATGTCATCAACCGTGCGCAAGGTTTTGCATTACAACCAACTTTTGGTTATGATAATTATTCGAGAAATTTGCCTGTTTCTGTTTTTGATTCGTTGGTTTCAGAAAAAGAAACAAAGGAATTGTATGAAATAAACAAAAAGGAATATTTAAGAGAAAATCCGACATATTCGTATAATGCTTTTTTAAAACCTTATTTTAGAAACCCAGAATTTGAAACTTTATTAGCAAATCATTTTCCTCAACGTAAAAGTTATTCTAAAATTATTTTTAATGAAATATATCAACCATTATTCAAAGTAAAATCTAATGAATATAATCCAGCGATAGAAGCTACTTATGTAGCTTCAGAACCAGTTTATGCTATAGATTCTGTTTCAGTACAAGTTTCAACTGCTGAAAATCCAAACGTTTATTACAATTTAGCGAGTTTATACAACTATAGTTTTTTAACATTCCAAAACCCGAAAGATTCAACTTTTAATCATCAATTTTACGATGAACAATGGATGGCTTTGTTACAAAAAAATGATCGTAAAGAAATTGAAAATTTATTGAATAATTATACTGATTTACTCAAAAAACAAGAAATTGGTTATCAGTTCAAACATAAAAAATGGATCGATTATATTCCTCAATATCCCTATTATTTTATTGATCATAAACTTGATTATATTAATTCATACCAAGACGAAAACAGAAAGCAAAAAGATTACATAAACCAAGATAGTTTGAACAGGGTATATGAAAACATTGAGTTTTCGAAATATCAATCCACTTGGTTAAATCATATTCAGCACTATTTGTTAACCGCTTTAATTTTTACTGTTCTTGTTATTTCGTTTAGATTTAGTTCGTTCAAAGTTTGGTTAATTTCCTTGATTGGATCAGGAATCTTAGGAATTCTTGGAAGTGTTTTCGGAATTTCTATTGATGCGAGTATTGGTCACACAAAATATACACCCTACATTATTTTATTGTTTTTCTACATTGCATTTATTGTGATTATAATTTTAGGATTGCGTTCCAAAAAATACAAAGTTCTAACAGGTGTTAATCTAAATTGGTTTGTTGCGATAAATATCTTTATCGCTATTGCGATGTTGAGTTTTTACACCGATATTCGAGCAGAAATGTTGTATAATCCTAATTCAGGTATTGGAATTTATGATTTGAGACAAACAAATAATGAATTATTGATGTTGCAAAAATTATCAGAAATCTTTCTATTTATTAATCCAATCTTATTTGCGATAAGTTTTTATTTCATTATTAATCTTTACAAAAAATGGCAAGCCATGCCAGAAGAATAAAAATGAAAAAAAATAAATCAAAAAAGCTGTTTTTAATTCATTAAAAACAGCTTTTTTGATTTAAAATTTAGATAAATTTTTTAATTAGTTTGTGTTTATAGTTCGTCTTTTTTGTTCCAAAGCAGGCGATTGTTTTTGATTTGTTGATTCGCGTTTTTCAGGAGACATTTGCTCTGCTTTTTTAGCATTATTTTTTCTTTTCAGTTTTCGTTGTACTTTTTGATTTTACAGGAGTTTTTTATCCTGAGCAGATAAAGTTACAACAGCCATTAAACTTGCTAATACTAGTAATTTTTTAATTCTTTGCTTAATAATTTTCCAGTTGATTCATAAGCCGAAGCAATTCGTCCATATTCCATAACAAAATCATTTTTTCCAGAAGTTCCTTTTATTTTATCTGTTTTTATAGATAATAAAATGTGAGAAGGATTTGCAGTTTCAATAAAATGAAGAGTTGTACTCAATTTTGCTGGTTCTATCGCAATTCCCGCATGATAACCTGGGTAAATCCATTCCGAATTGATGATTAAGGTATATTTAGCAGAAGAATTTTTTACAAAATTTATTTTTTTTGATTTTGTTGTTCCTTTTATAAATTTATCTAAATAAGTAGAATTTTTGTTTTCATTCCAATCTGCCAGCCATTCTTTCCAATAACTTTCACCTCTTTTTGGATTGTCCAATACATCTTTTTCTCGTTTTTCTAAATATTCAGTTTCAGTTTTATTTTCATTATAAAACTTCACATTGTCAAAAACAAGTTCGACATTGATTTCTTTTTGATCGCTTAGAAAATTTGTATTTCCAGATAAAATTTGAAATTTTTGTCCAAAAGATAAAATGCTTAGCATTAAGAAAATAGTCAATAAATAATTCTTCATAGTGTATTAATTTTAGTAAAAATATAAATATTCTTTAAATTGTTTTTGATAACTCTGAGTACGAAAATTTATTGTTTATAAATAGTTTGTAAGTAATATAAAATATTTTATAAAAAGAGTGGTCAAAACGTTTGGTATACTACTTTTGTCTTAACAAAGTTTAACAATATTGTATGAAAGTTTTAAACTCTAAATGAATTGTATTTGTTACTTTTAGAGGAAATTTGAATCAATTATATAAACATTAATTTCAACGAAATTTTGGATATACAACAACTAAACCTACAAATAGAGGCAAAAAGCGAAAGCATTGCAAGGTTAACAACGGAAATTAATAAAACGATTATTGGACAAGAAAAAATGATTGAAAGTCTATTAATCGGATTACTTGGAAATGGACATGTTTTATTAGAAGGAGTGCCAGGATTAGCAAAGACTTTAGCGATTAAAACGTTATCTGAAGCTGTAGATGGTTCTTTTTCTCGTATTCAGTTTACTCCCGATTTATTACCTGCAGATGTTGTTGGTACTTTAATATATAACGTAAAAGAAAACGATTTTCGAATAAAAAAAGGGCCGATTTTCGCCAATTTTGTATTAGCTGATGAGATTAACCGTTCGCCAGCAAAAGTACAATCTGCATTGTTAGAAGCGATGCAAGAACGTCAAGTTACGATTGGAGACGAAACGTATCCTTTGCAAAAACCTTTCTTGGTTTTGGCTACTCAAAATCCAGTGGAACAAGAAGGAACTTATCCCTTACCAGAAGCGCAAGTTGACCGTTTTATGATCAAAACGGTGATTACTTATCCGGAATTTGAAGCAGAACGCTTGATTTTGAGAAATTCGATTAATCAAACTTTTCCAAAAATAGAGAAGGTTATTTCTGTTCAAGAATTATTGGATGCACGCGAAATGGTGAAACAAGTTTACATGGACGAAAAAATAGAAAAATATATTTTGGATATTATCTTCGCTACTCGTTTTCCAGAAAAAGTGGGATTAGAAAAATTGGTACCAATGATTTCATTTGGTTCTTCTCCTCGTGGATCAATCAATTTGGCGCAAGCTTCAAAAGTGTATGCATTTTTGCGCAAACGTGCTTACGTTATTCCAGATGATGTACGTGCAATAGCTAAAGATGTGTTGCGTCATCGTATCGGAATTAGCTACGAAGCAGAAGCAGAAAATGTTTCGCCAGAAGAAATTATCGACAATATCCTAAATGTTGTTCCAGTTCCTTAAATCTATTCTAAATCTTTTAAACATTGGATGCAAAAGAAATCATCAAACGTGTAAAACGTATTGAGCTAAAAAGCAAGCGCAAAGCGAGCAACCTTTTTATGGGTGAATACCAAAGTTCATTCAAAGGAAGAGGTATGATTTTTAGCGAAATTCGTCCTTATCAATATGGTGATGATGTTCGTAATATTGATTGGAATAAAACGGCACGATACAACGAACCTTATGTAAAAGTTTTTGAAGAAGAACGCGAGTTAACCATGTTTTTATTGGTTGATGTTTCAAATTCTGAAAACTTCGGAACGCGAAAACAAATTAAAATGGAAACAATTGCTGAATTGAGTGCAACATTAGCTTTTTCGGCAATTACCTATAATGATAAAGTAGGTTTGATCTTATATTCGGATCAAGTCGAAAAATTTATTCCACCCAAAAAAGGAAAACAACATGTATTGCGTTTGGTGAGAGAAATTGTTTCTTACGAACCAAAAAGCAAAAATACAGATTTGTCTGTGACATTAGAAACTTTTATGAATTTAGTTCGTCGAAAATCGAATGTTTTTATTTTGTCAGATTTTATTGATTCTTCTGATTACGAAAAAGCATTGCGAATTGTGGCAAAAAAGCATGATGTAACGGGAATCCGTGTTTACGACGAAAAAGAACAATCTTTTCCTGATATTGGTTTGGTCCATGTACAAGATAACGAAACAGGAGAAATCCGTTTGATTGATACTTCATCTAAGAAATTGCGTCAACAATATGCACAATATTATTACGATTTAGATCGACGCTATCAATCTATTTTCAAAAAAAATCATTCGGGTGCAATTAGTATTCGTACCGACGAAGATTATATTCGCCCATTGTTAAACTACTTTAAAAGTCATAAAGCCTAATGAAGAATTTATTGCTTTTAGTCAGTTTTTTTATCTTAAACTTTTCATTTGCGCAAGAAATTATGCCCAAATTGGATCGCACAACGATTAAAGTTGGCGAACCAATTCAATATGAAATAAAAATAGATTTCAAAAAAGGAGATAAAATTGTTTTCCCTACCATTTCAGATTCCTTAAATTATCACATCGAGGTTTTAGATCAAAAAATTGATACGGTAAAAACAGAAGGAAAATCTGAAATTGTTCAGCAGTTAGAATTGACAGGTTTTGAAGCAGGAAAATTTACTATTCCATCTTTTATCATTCAAAAAAATGACAAAGATTTAACCACTAAACAACTTGAGATTGAAATTCAAGATGTTGAAGTTGACACGAGTAAAAATGCTATTTTTCCAATTAAACCAGTCATGGAAGAAGAATATTCTATTCGTGATTATTGGAATAAGTATTGGTTGTATGGAATTATTGCGTTCATATTTTTTATAATTGCTGCAGTTTTATTAATCTTATATATTCGTGCCAAGTCAAAACTTTCTGGTGATAAACTATATAAAACGCCTTATGATGAAGCAAAAGCAAGTTTGAAAGCGTTAGATGCAAAAAAATATTTGAAACGTGGTGAACAAAAAGAATATTACACACAATTATCATTTATTGTTAGACGATATTTAGGAAGAGTATATAATTTTTCTGCTTTAGAAATTTTGTCTGATGATTTGGTGAAATATATTGCAACAAAACAGGATGTTTTACCAGATGATGTTCAGAAATTTAAACAATTTTTGTTCGATGCAGACTTGGTAAAATTTGCCAAACAAGAGTTTGATGATTCTACAAATAATATGCACCGAAATTGGGTAGATGAATTTGTAGAGCGTATAAAACCAATAGAAATACCTGAAAATGAAGATCTATATAAAGATCAAGTGACAGGCGAAAAATATAAACAGTTTAATAACAATTAGGAATGCTAAATTTTGAGTTTCAAAATCCTTGGATCTTACTCTTATTACTTGCTTTACCTTTCTTTATTTTTAGAGAAATTCGTAAAACGAGTCAGAAAAAAGCATCCTTAAAATTACCATCACTAAAAGCATTTGGTGGTGCGAAAAGTTCGTTAGCAACATACAAACCTATTTTATTTTTGATGCGAATAATTGCGATGGCCTTATGCATTGTAGCATTAGCTCGTCCACGTTATGTTGATGTGACTACAAAAATAAAATCTGATGAAGGTGTTGATATCTTATTAACAGTTGATACATCGTTGAGTATGTTAGCACGCGATTTGAAACCAGATCGATTAACAGCGCTAAAAGATGTTGCAAAAGATTTTTCACTTGGAAGAAAAACAGACCGAATAGGTTTAGTCGAATATTCTGGAGAAGCCTTAACACGTGTTCCGCTTACAACCGATCGTGATGTATTAACACAAGAAATTGAGATGTTACATTCGGGCAGTTTGGCTGATGGAACTGCTATTGGAATTGGTTTAGCAACAGCAGTTAATCACCTTAAAAATAGTAAAGCAAAATCGAAAGTAATCATATTGATTACAGACGGTGTCGAGTCGATTAATCCTTCGGGAGATTTGATGTATGTATCACCAAGACAAGCAGCTGATATCGCCAAAGATAAAGGAATAAAAGTGTATACTATTGGTATCGGAACAAACGGATTGGCACCTATGCCAATTGGTTACGATATGTTGGGCGATTATGTATTTGAGATGCGTCCTGTACAAATTGACGAAAAATTGTTGGAAGAAGTTGCTGATAAAACGGGAGGTTTATATTTCCGAGCGACCAATAATGAAAGTCTTAAAAATATTTATCAAGAAATTGATAAACTCGAAAAAACAGAAATTAACGAAGTCAAATATTATAACTATACCGAATTGTTTGCTCGCTTTTTATTGCCAGCATTTATTATTTTGGTCTTAGAAGCTATTTTGCGAAGAACCTTTTTTAAAGAATTAATCTAATGCAGTGGGGAGAATTACATAATATTTGGTTGATTATTTTATTGTTTATCGTTATTTTTTTATCGATAACAGTATTTCAATGGCGCGAACGTGTAAAGAAAACATTTGCTGATAAAGAATTATTTCCATTTGTTTTTCCAATCACTTCTTCTAAACGTTATGGTTTTAAAATTGTCGTTTTTTGTGTCGCTTTATTTTTGATGGTTATCGCGTTGATGGATCCGCTTTACGGTGAAAAAGAAGTACAAGTAAAACGGGAAGGAATAGATATGGTTTTCTTATTGGATCTTTCTTCAAGTATGAATGCGCAAGATGTAGCACCTTCTCGATTAGAAAAAGCAACGAAGTTAATCACCGAAACACTTGGACAGTTAGGCGGAGATAGAGCTTCTTTGGTTGCTTTTGCAGCGAATGCGTATACGATTTCTCCGTTGACAAATGATTATGCTGCGATTGAAAGTTATTTGCAAAATGTTAATACAGAGTTAATTTCGAGCCAAGGAACAAATTATTTGAATGCGATTCAAGAAGCTACAAAAACATTCAAAGGTTCGGCGAATACAAGTAAATTAATTGTCTTAATTTCTGATGGAGAAGACAATGAAAATACCGTTAATCAAGCATCTAAAATTGCAAAAGACAACGGGATACATATTGTTACAATTGGTGTGGGAACAGATAAGGGTGCACCAATCCCTATGTACTATAATGGCTACGCCGAAGACTATAAAAAGGACGAAACAGGCTCTACAGTAATCACAAAATTAGAAGATAAAAATCTTCGCGAATTAGCACAAGATACAAACGGAACGTATATTCATCTGGATAATACACAAGATGCTTTATCTGCTCTATCAATGTATAAAGCTCGATTAGATAAAAACGAAATAGCAAATGCCACAACAAGAGATATGAATCACATTTATCAATGGTTTTTAGCGGTTGCGGTGTGTTTACTTTTTGTGGAATTATTAACATCTGAATATAAGATTTTTAACAAAAAGAAATAGTAAGTTTGTATGGTAAAATGATGTATTTTTTAAAACAAATAGGATTTTTAGGAATAATGCTTTTATCCGTTTTTGGTTATAGTCAATCGAAAACGAAAAGCTACATTATTGAAGGAAATGAGTATTATCAAAAAGGAAAATTTGATAATGCAGAAGTTGCCTATAAAAAAGCTTCGATGGAAGATCCAACTTCTGTCAAAGCAAATTATAATTTAGGAAACGCTTTGTTTCAACAAAAACGCTACAAAGAAAGTATTGCTCATTACAAGCGTTCTGCAGAAATTTCTAAAACAAAGAATGATAAACATCTTGCTTATCATAATTTAGGAAATGCATTTATGCAAGAAAAAGATTATCAAAATGCGGTTGATAATTATAAAAAAGCCCTTAAAAATGATCCAAAAGATGATGCCACACGTTACAATTACGCCTTAGCAAAAAAAATGTTAGAAAAGGAACGTGAGAAACAAAAAGATCAAAATAACAAGGACAATAAAGATCAGAATAAGCAAGATCAAAACGATCAACAAAAACAGCAACAGAATAATCAGAACCAACAAAACCAAAATAAGCAGCAGCAAAATCAGAATCAAGCACAAAATCAACAATCTGATCAGCAAAAACAGCAAAATGAGGAAGGAAATCCGAAAGCTGGCGGCGAAAATGGAAATAATAAAGGACAAGGAAATAATTCGTCTCCAGAAATAACACAAGGAAATAATGGAGATGGAAAAGAACAAGATAATGCAAATAATAATTTGAGTGATGGTTTACTAAAAGCATTGCAAAATCAAGAAGCTAAAACGCAACGAAGAATTATTCAGCAAAAAGCAGAAAAACAACGAACAACAACATCTAAGGATTGGTAATGACAACGGCAAGAGTTTTAAATAGTTTTTTAGTATTTGCCCTAACGTCTATTACAGCGTTAGCACAACAAATTACTTTTAAATCTGATGCAGATAAAACGCAGGTCAGTTTAGGAGAAGCATTTAGTGTGGGCTTTTTTATCGAATCTAATACTGATAGTTATACGATTGATCAACCAATGAAATATCCTCCGCACAAAGGATTACAAATTGTTGGAGAACAACGTTCTCAAAACGTGTCGTATATAAATGGTCGAGGAATAATAGAAGATGGAATTATCTTAGCTTTTGTAGCAGAAAAAGAGGGGAAATATAGAGTTGGAGCTGCAAAAATTGTCATTAATGGGAAAACGTATACATCAAAACCTGTTGATGTTGTTGTAAAAGGAACTGGATTAACCCACAATAATTATAGAAGTAATACTTCGCAACCTGTTTTTTTACAAAGTAAAGTTTCGAAAACAAATCCTTATGTTAACGAACAAGTTAGTTTATCGGTAAAATTATATGCAAAAGATTTGTCATACTTAAACCGTAAACAGAATTTTAGACAAGGTAATTTAGATGGTTTAAGCCCTAAAATTGTTAAAAGTTCTCCAGAAAATATCAAACAAGAAATAGTTGCTGGTAAACAATATTTTTCTGAAGAAGTTGCACGTTATTATGTATTTCCTCAGAAACCAGGAAAAATAGAAATCGATCCGTTTTCAGTTGATGTCGTATTGCCTACAACCTATGGTGCAGAAGCGGTAGAAGTGCGTAGTAATCCTGTTGTAATTAACGCTAAAGAATTACCAGAAAATGGTCGTCCAAAGAATTTTAGCGGTGCAGTTGGGCAATTTAAAATGAATGCTTCAGTTGATAAAAAAGAAGTTTCAACGAATGAAAGTATCAATTTTGATATTGAAATTGTTGGAACAGGAAATTTCAATACAATCAATTTACCTGAAATCAATGCACCTAAAAACGTAGAAAAATTTGCACCTAAAAAACGTGATGCCTACAAAACTTACGATACGGGAATGAAAGGAAAGGTAGCTGAACAAACTGTTCTTGTTCCAAATTATGGAGGAGAATATACAATCTCACCAGTTGAATTTAGTTATTTTGATCCTGCAAAAGAAAAATATATCACGTTAAAATCTGACTCAATTCAACTAAATGTTTCAGGTTCTAAAAATGCAGACTCTACCAAAACTCTAACATCAAACAAAACATCAGACTCTACAATTTTAGAAAAATTTGATGAAATTAAAAACGATGTTAAAGAAGGAAAAAGTGGCTGGTTGTGGTTAACTGGAGGTGTGATTATTTTAAGTGCAGGAGGTTTATTTTTGATGAAAAATAAAAATAATTCAACAGAAAAAGAAAAATCTGAACCAAAAGTAAAACCAATCAACGAACAGAAAAATTTCGAAGCTTTTCAACCAAAAATAGAAACACAAAAATTCACATTGGTAGAAAAACCAATAATCAATTCTAATCAAATTTCAGCTGAATTAGAAGAACTGAAGCAGAAAATAAAAGCAGAAGATCAAAAAGATTTTTATCAATTACAAGAAAATATTTTGTGTAATGTGGCGATGAAAAATACGAATACAGATTTAGCTAATTTTTCGGATGAAATTATTGCTGAAAAATTACTGAAAAATGGTGTAAGTGAACTTGCTGTTGAACAATGGACTTTGTTGTTGAATAACGCTAGACAAGCTAAGTATGCGTATGGTGGACTGAATCAAAATTTAGACGAAGTTTTCGAAGCAACACGAAATGTAGCAGAAGAATTGATGCGAAAATAAATTTCAAGTTTTTTAGATCATAAAAGGGATAATCTCAATTTTTGAGTTGTCCCTTTTATTTTACAATTCATCCACAATATTTAACAGCTCATCAACATATAATTTCAAAATTAATTGGTAGTTAAGAACTTTGATTCAACAAATTAAAACACACCAATTATGAAAACAATCTTCTTAACTATCGCAACATTATTTTCAATATCAGCTTTTGCACAAAATAAATTTGAATCAGATTTGAGTACTATTTTAGTCGAATGGAACAAAGGAAATCATTCTTCAGAAGCTAATTTTAAGCAATTAATCAACGACTATCCGAATGAATGGTTACCAAAATATTACTTGTCTTTATCTGAAATCCTAAAAACGTTTGAATCGAATGACGCAGATTATAACGAAAAAATTTTATCACAAGTAAAAATTCAATTAGATGATTTATTGAAAATTAATCCCTTAAATACAGAGATTTTAAACTTAAAAGCCTTGTATTTAACAGCAGAAATTGTGCAGAATCCAATGCAGAATGGAGCTGTTTATTATGACAAAGTTTTACAAACCTATCAAAAATCGTTGGCATTAAATCCGACAAATCCGCGTTCTGTTTTAGGATTGGCAGAGTTTAATATCAATTCGGCAAAGTACAGTGGAATGGATATTACACAAGATTGCAAAAATGTAAAAAAATCTTTAGCTTTATTTGATGCTGAAAAACCAAAGAATAACGAACCAAAATGGGGTAAAAATCGTGCGCAAAACTTGTTGAATAATGAATGTAAAACTGTACAATAATGATAGCTTTAGTAGCACAGTTTATTCACGAAATTATTTTTTGGTTGATTAACTTAATTGCTTGATATGAATAAAAATCAAAAAATAGTATTAATTATTTTTTCAATAATATTTACATTCATTTTTTTATTGATTGAATTTAACGTTACTGAAAGAGCGTACGTAGTAGAATCAACTAAAGGTTTAGGTAAAATTATTGGTTATTTAAGTAGATTTTTAATTTTAGGATTGATCATTTACAAATTTGTAAAAGGTATAATCGTTTCAGATAAAAAATTGATTCTACGAAATACGCTAATTCTGTTTGTTGTGAATATTTTGGTTTATAGCATCATTTTTTTAACATCTCCTAATATTACGATGAATCAATTTTTTCATCCCGAAGCGTTAAAATATTTTGTTGGCTATTTTTCTTTCAGTATTGCGGCATCGTTTGTAAACACTAGTGTTTTTAACGATTTCAAAAAAAATAATAAACAAATAGATAATCCTAAGAGTGAGATTTGGAAATATTTTGCTCAATCAATTGTTTTTACTCAATTACTTTATTTTGTTTTTGTAAACTTTGACAATCTATTTTTTATTAAAAAAGTATTTTATAGTCATTGGATAAATTATTTTTTAGTTGGAATTATAACAATTATATTCTTGTTATTCTTCTATTTTCTTGAGCGAAGACGTTACAAATTAGAAACTAAAATAGTTCTTGAATCCACAAAAGCCGAAACGGCTACCGCAAATTTCGAAACCTTAAAAAATCAATTAGATCCTCATTTTCTTTTTAATAGTTTGAATGTTTTAACAGGTTTAATTGAAGAAAATCCAGCTAATGCAATTGATTTTACAACGTCGCTTTCTAAGATTTATCGCTATGTTTTAGAACAAAAAGACAAAGAAGTTGTTCCGATTCAAGAAGAAATAAATTTTGCAAAAACGTATGTTAAGTTACTCAAATTGCGTTTTGAGAATAGCATTGATTTTGAAATTGAACAAACAACTTTCTTTGAAAACGAATTTATTGTTCCGCTTTCTTTGCAGATTTTATTAGAAAATACGATTAAACATAATGTGGTTTCGGAACAAAAACCATTAAAAATAAAAATTTATAAAAGAGATGATTCATTAATTGTAGAAAATTCTTTTCAACCCAAAGATTCCATCAAAGAATCGACAGGAATTGGACTGAAAAATATTATTAACCGTTACCAACTAATTTCAAATCGAGAAGTGAATATTGAAAAAAATCAAGAAGTTTTTCAAGTTCAACTTCCTATTTTAACTCAAAATGAGAATACTGAATTAACATAAAAAACGAATGAAAATCTTAATTATAGAAGACGAAAAGCCAGCTGCGCGTTTATTAAAGCGACGTGTAGAAAAATTGGGTTATCAAATTCATGAAATGCTACATTCTGTTGAAGAAAGTGTTGCTTGGTTGAAGGCAAATCCGCATCCAGACTTAATTTTTTTGGATATACAATTGTCAGATGGTTTGTCCTTTGATATTTTTAATCAAGTTAAACTCTCTTCCTCTATAATTTTCACAACAGCTTATGATGAATATGTATTGAAAGCTTTTAAATTAAATTCGGTTGATTATTTGTTGAAACCAGTTGACGAAGAGGAATTGAAATTTGCAATAGATAAGTTTGAAAAACAATTTCAACAAGCTTCTTCAAGCTTTAATTTGAATGAATTGAAAAGTCTATTTTCATCACAACAAACTGAAAATTATAAAGAACGTTTTTCCATTAAAATCGGAACTTCCATAAAAATTATAGAAACCGAAAACATCGAGTGTTTCTTTAGTGAGAACAAAGCTACTTACATACATACAAAAGACAATCGTAATTATGTAATTGATTTTTCTTTAGAAAAAGTAGAAGATCAACTCGATCCAAAGAAATTTTTTAGGATTAATCGTGGTCAGATCATTCACATCGATTCGATAAAAGAAATAACAATGTATTCTAACTCAAGATTAAAAATAGTTTTAAATACTTATAACGAATTGGATTTGATAGTGAGTCGAGAAAAAGTAACTGATTTTAAAAATTGGTTAGAATAATAAAAATTCTTTATTTTGTAGACAAATTAACATCTAAAAAAATAGAATGAATAATATTGTTTCTTTTTTCGAAAAACTTTCTATTAGTGAGATCGGAACCACATTTGCGGTACTTTTTGCAGTTATTGATATTCTGGGAAGTATTCCGATTATTGTAGGAATTCGAAGTAAAGTGGGACATATACAATCGGAGAAAGCTACGATTGCAGCTGGTATTTTATTGATTTCTTTTCTATTTTTTGGAACCAAAATTTTAAAATTAGTAGGTGTTGATGTTCAGTCGTTTGCTATTGCTGGTGCTTTTGTGATTTTTATCATCGCGTTAGAACTGATACTGGGAATTGAAATACAGAAAGGCGTCGAATCTAACTCTGCATCCATTGTCCCTATTGCGTTTCCGTTGGTAGCAGGAGCTGGATCATTGACAACAGTTTTGTCGCTTCGTTCGCAGTATGCAGATATTAACATTGTGATAGCTATTATTTTAAATATGTTAATCGTATATTTGGTGCTGAAATTTGCAGGTAAACTCGAAAAATGGTTGGGACCTGGAGTTTTATCGGTACTGAAAAAAGTATTTGGAGTGATATTATTGTCAATTGCAATAAAATTATTTACCTCAAATATCGGTGCTTTGTTTATGAATGAAATTAATTTTTAAAAATTCATTATCTAATGAAAACATATATTTATATCGCAACAATCGTTTTGTTGATAGGATTAGGTTATAACCTATATGAGATGGATTATAAAGCTGGATTGATGGCTGAAGCTAACTTTCGTAGTGTTTTAGGAATTGGAGCTTCTGTTTGTGGATTAATTTTAGCATCTGTTTATTTTAGCTTTTTCCGCTTACAAGCAAATCTTAAGAAGTAAACTATTTATCTGTAGAAATAAAATAAAAAAGATTAACCCGAAAAGGTTAATCTTTTTTTGTTTGTATCGCTTCGTTTAACTTTTCTAATAATATTTTGACAGAATTTTCAATCACTTCAAAAGGTTGATGTTTAGATGAAGTATAAATCATCACCATATCGATCGAATATTGATCTGAAGTTTGAATTAATAATTTATTTAATCGATAAGCTTCTTTTACACGACGCTTCAAAAGATTTCGATCTACTGCGTGTTTAAATTTTCTCTTCGAAACACTCACTCCTACTCGAATATCATACTCTTCTTTTGGCTTGATTTTGTAGACAAATCTGATGGGATGAGAAACAAATGTTTTTCCATCAGAAAACAATTCATCGAATGCTTTTCTGCTTTTAAGTTTCTCATTCTTACCAAAAGTCAATTTCATATTGCTAAATTCTACGTAAATTTGTAACTGCAAAAGTAAGTATTCTAAAAAGTTTTAGAATTATGTAACTTTGAAAATAATTTATTTTTATTAAAACAAAAAAAAGAAGAATATGTATCCAGCAGAAATAGTAATGCCGATGAAGGCTCAGTTAACTTCTAATGGTTTCGAAGATTTAACAACTCCAGAACAAGTAGAAGCAGCAATCAAACAAGAAGGAACAACTTTGGTAATGGTAAACAGTGTATGTGGTTGTGCTGCAGGTGCTGCACGCCCGGGTGTTGTAATGTCGTTGAATAATGAGAAAGTTCCAACACATTTAACAACAGTTTTCGCAGGATTTGATAAAGATGCTGTAGCAAAAGCGCGTGAGTTTTTTGCACCATTTCCTCCAAGTTCTCCAGCTGTAGCTTTGTTTAAAGATGGTGAATTAGTTCATATGTTAGAGCGTCATCATATCGAAGGACACTCTGCAGATGCTATTGCAGAAAATTTAAAAGCTGCCTATAACGAGTTTGCTTAATACGATATAAATCTTATTAGGATTTATTTAACCCATAATCATTGTGATTATGGGTTTTTTATTTTTTTTTTTGTTAATTATTTTGAAATTGTAATATAATTGTTTAGTTTTATTCCATATTAAACAGAAATAACACTAAAAATTAATAATTATGAAGAAAATTTTTACGCTTTTATCAATTGCAGCATTATCAACATCGTACGCTCAAACATTGAAATTAGAAAAAGTAGCAGAAGGATTACCAAAAGCATCTTCTCAAGCTCCAGTTCACAAAGCGAACGAGCAAACACTTATCCAATATAAGGATGGAGAAAATTTCTCTGATTCGACACCTGTTTGTGCAGGCGCTATTAATCATGATTCTAGATTTTTTAAATTGTCAGATTATGGAATTACAGGAGCTTTCACTGTAACTAAAGTTGATTTCGTAGCTTCATCTTTTGCAAAAACAGCAGTTTGGGCAGAAGTAGTAACAGTAGCTGAAGGAACGAATATTAAAGCTGCTGAAATACCAGGTTCGGCACTTACATTAACAGATGCTTATGGGTCTATTACGACAGTTGGAGGTGAAAATAATTGGGAATCTATTCCATTAATGGAAACAGTTGAAATTCCTGCAGGAGTAGATTTTGGAGTTGCAGTAGGTTATGTATTTGAACAAAATATTTGGTTTGGTAATAACGAAGGTGGAGAAACAGCACCATCATATATTGGTTGGCCAGACTCTGAATGTGTAAATGATGATGGAGCAAGTACAGTAGCTTCAGTTGGTTTCCCAGTTAGTTGGATTATGAATGTAACAGGAAATGTAGAAGGTTTAGGTACTGTTGAGTTAGGATCTAATAAATTAGCTGTATATCCAAACCCAGCAACAACAGAAGTTAACGTTAAATTAGAAGGATCTAAAGTTGCAGACGTTACAGTTGCTGATGTAACAGGACGTGTAATTCCAGTAAGCTTCTCTAAAGATGGTAAAGTTGATACATCAAGATTAGCTGCAGGAGTTTACTTCTTAAGAGTTAAAGATGACAAAGGAGTAACAAGAATCCAAAAAATCATCAAAAAATAATTTTTGATAACAAATTTTATACAATTATAGAAAAGTGGAGCAATTTGTTCCACTTTTTTTATGTTCAAAATTCTTTCAAAAAGATGTTTTATAAATTATAATTCTAAGAAAAGTACAAATCCCTGAATTAACATCATAACATAAATTATATCATATCATATTGATTGCTAAACCAATGAAAGAGAGAAAAATGTATTGAAATTATCAGTAAATTAGCATTTCGAAATATATTATACATTATTTAATAAACAAATGAGAATAGCAGTCGTAGGCGCTACCGGAATGGTCGGCAGAGTTATGCTCCAAGTTTTGGAAGAGAGAAATTTTCCAATCACTGAAATTATACCAGTAGCATCAGAAAGATCAATAGGAAAAACTATTGAATACAAAGGAAAAGAATACAAAATTGTATCAATGCAGGATGCTGTAGAAATGCGACCAGATATCGCAGTTTTTTCGGCAGGTGGAGAAACTTCCAAACAGTGGGCGCCTAAGTTTGCAGAAGTTGGGATAACTGTAATTGATAATTCATCGGCTTGGAGAATGGATCCTAATTGTCCGTTGGTTGTACCAGAAATAAATGCAGATATTTTAACACCAAACGATAAAATTATCGCAAATCCTAACTGTTCTACAATTCAGTTGGTAATGATTTTAAATCCTTTGCACAAAAAATACGGAATTAAGCGTGTCGTTGTTTCTACTTATCAATCGGTTACAGGAACAGGAAAAGATGCAGTAGAGCAATTGAATGGTGAAATTGAAGGTCGTGATGTAACAAAAGTATATCCTTATCAAATTTTCAAAAATGCATTACCACATTGTGATGTTTTTGATGAAGAAACAGGTTATACAAAAGAAGAATTAAAATTAACGAGAGAACCTCGTAAAATTATGCGTGTTGATGAGATGAATATCACAGCAACTGCAGTTCGTGTTCCTGTGCAGGGAGGACATTCGGAATCTGTAAACATCGAGTTTGAAAATGATTTTGACTTAGCTGAAGTTCGCAAATTATTAGCAGAACAAGAAGGTGTTACCTTACAAGATAATCCTGATACAAATACTTATCCAATGGCCTTCTATTCGGAGGGGAAAGATGATGTTTTTGTAGGACGTATTCGTCGCGATTTATCCCAACCCAATACACTAAATTGTTGGATTGTTGCCGATAATTTACGTAAAGGTGCTGCAACAAATGCAGTTCAAATTGCCGAATATTTGGTGAAAAATAAATTAGTAGGATAATAATAAATTAGAACTATTCTATAATAAAAGAAAATCTGATATAGCATATTATATCAGATTTTTTTACGTAATAAAATGTATTTTTGAATATAATTGAAAACAATATAATATATGAAAAAAACATTTACAATTTTATTTTTAAATATTTTAATTTTTAATTTTGCGCAAACTTTAGATCCACCAAAATTTTCACATGAAAGTGGATTTTATGATAAAGATTTTAATTTAGAATTATCTCATTCAGACCCTAATGTTAAAATTGTTTATACAATAGATTCTTCAGAACCAGATATTAATAATTTAGAAGGGAGAACCTATAAATATAAAAAACAATATCCTCAGTATCCACATGATACTCCTTTTGAATTCTTTGAAAATTCTCTAAAATCAAATTTATACTTAAATTCAATTGAGGTATATGATAGATCGAATGAAGAGAATAGAATTTCTAATATCTCAACTTCTTTCCAAAAAGATCAGTATTTTCCAACGGAAAAAATGGATAAAAGCTTTGTAGTAAGAGTTAAAGCCTATAAAGACGATAATTCATATTCAGAAACTATTACCAATGTATATTTTATCAATAAAACGTATACTTTACCTATTGCTAGTATTAATGTGAATGATGATGCTTTATTTGGATATGAAAATGGATTATTTGTAGCAGGAAAAAAGTTTGATGATTGGAGATTAACTAATTCTACTGATATAGCAGGATCATGGACTACTGCAAATTATTGGAATTCAGGGTCTACTTCTGAAGTTCCTGTTAATTTTATTTACTTAGCTGACCAAACTGTAAAAATTAATCAAACAGTAGGAGTAAGAAATCATGGAAATGGCTCAAGACATTTAAAAAATAGATCACATCGCATTTATGCTAAATCTGACTATGGAAAAAAAGACTTAAAGTATAATTTTTTTAGCGATTATGATATTGATACATTCAAACGATTAATTTTAAGAAATTCAGGACAGGATACATATAGTACTTTATTTAGAGATGCTTTTGTACAGAAATTGAATGAGCATTTGAATTTTGATACGCAAAACTATCAGCCTGTATTAAGCTTTGTTAATGGAGAATTTTATGGTATTTATAATTTAAGAGAACGTTATGATGAAAAATATTTAGAAGAGATCTATGGAATTAAAGAAAAAGATATTGATTATATAGAACAAACTTCTATTGTTGAAGCTTCTATAGGTGATCTTAAATTTTATAATGAAACTCTTGATTTTTTTAAAAATAATGATATATCAATTAATAATAATTATCAAAGAGGTATTACCTACGTAGATGAAATAAATTTTACAGATTATCATATAGCACAAATTTTTGCAGCTAATTATGATTGGCCATATAATAATAACGAATTTTTTAGAAAAAGAATTAATTATACGCCAGATGCTATTTATGGACAAGACGGAAGATTCAGATGGTTAATGAAAGATCTTGATATAAGTTTTAATGGAGATCAAGATTGGGTACCCAATTCGTATAAGCATAATACACTACAACAAGCAATATCTTCGATTAATCACGGAGGTGAGATATATGAAAATCATATATTGATAGGATTATTAGAGAATGAAAATTTTAAAAATTATTTTATTAATCGCTTTGCTGATTTATTAAATACAACATATAAAAAAGAACATGTTATTGAATTAATCGATTTAATGCAAAATAATATTCGTCAAGAAATGCCTCAAAATATTAGTCGTTGGAATTTAATTAATTCAATAGAGGATTGGGACAAAAATATTGAAATAATGAGAGAGTTTTCTCGTTTAAGGCCACATTATCAAATAGAACACTTATCTGAATTCTTTAAATTAAATGGAACTTATAACTTAAAAACTGAAACTAACAATATATCTCAAGGATTTGTAAAAGTTAATACAATTGAAATTAATAATTCTACTATAGGAATTGGAGATGATTATCAAACGTGGTCTGGAAAGTATTTTCAAAAGGTTCCGTTGGTTGTTGAAGCAATAGCTTTACCTGGATATAAATTTTCGCATTGGGAAGGAGATATAAGTTCGACAAATCAGAAAATTACTATCAACTCTGAAAAAGATGTCTATGTTAAAGCTATTTTTGAAAAAACGTTAGGTGTTGGCGATTTAGATAAAGTTGATTTTATACTATATCCAAATCCAGTACAAGATATATTGAATATAGCTTCAAATTCTAAAAGTAAAATTGAATATAAGATATCAAATATTATTGGACAAATAGTTGAACATAACTCAACCAATAATCAAAAAATTGATGTAAGTAAACTTAAACAAGGTGTTTACATTATCCAATTAACTCAAGATAATAAAAGAACAACGAAAAAATTCATAAAAAAATAGTTTATAAAGTCGCTTATTCAGCGACTTTTTTTATGTTTAATGAATAAGTTTTCAGAACTTTAACAAAGTTTTTACGTTAATAAAACAACCATAAACGTAATTTACGCATCTAAATAGTAAGAAAGAAAGGGATTTTGGACGAGAAACAACTGATAAAAGCTTGTATCAACAATGATTCGAAAGCACAAAGGCTGCTTTACGAAAAATACGATGCGCTTTTTTTTGCAGTTTGTAAACGTTATTTTACAGATATACAACAAGCGGAAGATGCTTTGGTAAAAGGCTTTTTGAAGATATTTCAAAATCTCAAACATTACTCCTTCGAGGGAAGCTTTGAAGGTTGGATGAGACGAATTATGATCAACGAATGTCTGATGGAATTGCGAAAAAATAAAATTTTTCATCTCAATGTAGACGATTACTCCTCTTCTATTTCATCCAATCAGGAGGCTTCGCAACAAATAGAGGAAGATGATGTGATGAAACTCCTCGATTATTTGCCAGATGGCTGTCGTCTCGTGTTTACCCTCTACGTTATTGAGGGATATAAGCACAAAGAAATTGCTGAAAATTTAGGTATTACAGAAGGTACATCGAAATCGCAACTCAATTTAGCGAAGACGAAATTAAAGGAAATGTTAAGTAAGAATGAACATATAAAATCAAATTTATCGTGAACACAAATGATCCAATAGAAGATTTATTCCGATCAAAAAGTAACGAAACTGTCGGTGAAAAACCGAGAGATTTGGTTTGGAAACGTATTGAGTTTGGTTTACAGAACGAAGAAAAGAAAAAGAAACCTATTCGCGTATTTATTTCAAGCGTTTGGTTTTCAGCTGCTGTTTTTGCATTAATTGCGATTCCTTATTTTGTACTTTTTATCGAAAATATTAATTCAGAAAACAGAAAAAATTCGCTTCAAGTTGTACAAACAAATGTGCCAGTTATAGAAAAATCCTCAATTGAAGAAGAAATAACAATTGTTGATTCGAAAGATAAAATAGTAGAAGAATCGATTGAAATTGTTAAAAATAAGAAAGTAACGAAACAACCGACATACAAAATCATCGAAGAGAAAACCGTAGGAACAATTGCAAATGAAAATTATTTACAAGATTATTCACTTGTTTCTGCGCCAACAATTGAAGCTCCTTTATCTGCACCACAAGCAATGGAAACTCGTTCTCAAGTTTTGGATTCGATTGAAAATCAGGGGCAATTTGCAAAAGCGAATTTGAATAAGATTTCAAAGGATTCTATTATTTCTGATCGATTCGGTGGTAAAGTTTCTGGAGTTGTTGCTGCTAACGGTGTAAAAAGACAGATTACAAAACAAAAAGATACTTCGGAAGTGATGAAAATGACTGTAGTAGCAGAAGATAGAATAAGTAACACTTCTTTGGAAACAGCCTCACTTTTAGAAGTTTTTCCAAAAAAATCAAAAGTTAATAAATCAACAATTATTTATAAACCATTAAAGTTTACGGTAAAGTCGGATATTCTTCGGACAAATTTTAAATTGTTGAATGTTTCAACATCATCAAAATTAGTGTTTGAAAGTTCTACAAATAGTGTGATGATAACTTTCCAAAAAGTGAAAGATAAAATTACGTTGACAACAAATCAACCCAAAATGGATGCAGTTTTATTAGGAATATTAGAAAAGAATAAAAAAGAAATTTTTGAATATTATTCAAAACCAAAATAAGAAATAAAGGTTCGCAATGCGAACCTTTATTTCTTATTTCCATATAAACGTATTGCGTTTTCTTTGTCTTGATTCATGGCAGCAATTAATTCGTCAAGCGAATTAAATTTCTTTTCATCTCTTAATCTTTCTAAAAATTCGAGGCGAATAGTTTCTCCATAAATCGTTTGATCAAAATCCAAAATATTCACTTCTACTCGATGTTCTCTCGTATTTGTTACTGTTTCTCTAAATCCGATGCTCAATAAACCTAAATATTTTTGATTATCCACAAAAACATCAACTGCATAAACGCCATCTTTTGGAATTAATTTATTGGGATCAACTTGTAAATTAGCTGTAGGAAAACCAAGTGTACGCCCAATTTTATCTCCATGAACAACTTTTCCAGATAGCGGATAATTGTAATTTAACGCTTTGTTCGCATACGAGATGTTTCCTTCGATAAGTGCATTTCTAATTTTTGTAGAACTTACCGCCACATCATTTTCTTCAACAGCCTTTAGTTGAATCAAATTGAAACTATATTCTTTCGAAAGAACTTGTAATTGCTCAAAATTTCCTTCTCTATTTTTCCCGAAATGATGATCGTAACCAATCACTAATGTATCAATATGCAATTGATCAACAAGAAAATTTTTGACAAATTCTACCGAAGTAACTTGTGAGAATTCTTTTGTAAACGCTTGAATAATCAAATGTTCTAATCCAAATTGACGCAAAACATTTTCTTTTTCTTCTAAAGTGTTCAAAAATTTAAGATCACAATTTGGCTGTAAAACCATTCGAGGATGTGGATTAAACGTAATCAAAACACTTTCTCCATCAATTTCTTTTGCAATTGTATTGAGTTGTTTTAGAATAGATTGATGACCAATGTGTGCACCATCAAACATGCCCAAAGTAAGGACAGGACGTTTGATAGATTTGATTTCTTCTAAGGATTGATAAACGTTCACTAAAAATGATTTTGCACAAAATTAAGGCTTTCAAATCGAACTTCAAATCTATTTTTAATTTCCTTTGATTGTAATGTTTTGATTATTAATCAAAATATTATGACAAAAATCTTAAAAAGTATACAAATAATACAATGTTTTTAACTTACCTTTGCACCCAAATAAAATAAACTAAATCATTTCATATAATGGCAAATCAAAAGAAAGGTAAGATTGCACAGGTTATTGGACCTGTAATTGACGTTATTTTTGATAACGCAGAAGGCCTTCCAAATATTTATGATGCATTAGAGGTTCCTCGTCAAGGAAAAGAAACATTAATCCTTGAAGTTGAGCAACACATCGGTGAAGATACTGTACGTTGTATCGCAATGGATAGTTCTGATGGTTTACAAAGAGGTCAAGAGGTTATCGCATTAGGTAAACCAATTATGGTTCCAATTGGTGAGAACATCAAAGGACGTGTATTTAATGTAGTAGGAGATGCTATTGATGGTTTAGAAAATTTAGATAAAGATAACGGTTTACCTATTCACCGTCCTGCTCCAAAATTCGAAGAATTATCAACATCTGCAGAAGTTTTATTCACAGGTATTAAAGTAATTGACTTAGTTGAGCCTTACGTAAAAGGAGGTAAAATTGGATTATTTGGTGGTGCCGGAGTAGGTAAAACAGTATTAATTCAGGAGTTAATGAACAACATCGCTAAAGGACACGGAGGTTTATCTGTATTCGCAGGTGTTGGAGAACGTACTCGTGAAGGAAATGACTTAATGCGTGAGATGATCGAAGCTGGATTAATTAATTACGGTGAAGAATTCATGCAATCAATGGAAGGTGGATCTTGGGATTTATCTAAAGTTGACCACGAAAATATGAAAGAGTCTAAAGCTGCTTTCGTATTCGGACAAATGAACGAACCTCCAGGTGCACGTGCTCGTGTTGCTTTAACAGGTTTAACATTAGCTGAATATTTCCGTGATGGTGATGGACAAGGTCAAGGACGTGACGTATTATTCTTCGTAGATAATATCTTCCGTTTTACACAAGCAGGTTCTGAGGTTTCTGCCTTATTAGGTCGTATGCCATCTGCTGTAGGTTATCAACCAACATTAGCAACTGAGATGGGGGCTATGCAAGAGCGTATTACATCTACTAAAAACGGATCTATTACTTCTGTACAAGCTGTATATGTACCTGCCGATGACTTAACTGACCCTGCGCCAGCTACAACTTTCGCGCACTTAGATGCTACAACGGTATTAGATCGTAAAATTGCTTCATTAGGTATTTACCCAGCGGTAGACCCATTGAACTCTACTTCTCGTATCTTAACACCAACAATTCTTGGAAAAGAACATTACGAAACAGCTCAACGTGTAAAAGAAATCTTACAACGTTACAACGCTTTACAAGATATCATCGCGATCTTAGGTATGGAAGAGTTATCAGAAGAGGATAAATTAGTTGTACACCGTGCACGTCGTATCCAACGTTTCTTATCTCAACCATTCCACGTTGCAGAACAGTTTACAGGTATCCCAGGTGTTTTAGTAGACATCAAAGATACAATCAAAGGATTTAACATGATCTTAGACGGTGAAGTTGACCAATATCCTGAGGCTGCATTCAACTTACGTGGTACAATCGAAGAAGCGATTGAGGCTGGAGAAAAAATGTTAGCAGAAGTTAAATAATATTTTTATATAACAATATAGAAGAGTGCTTACGTTTCTTTTACTCTAAAAGTTACTAAGTACTCTTTTTTTTAAAACAATAGGATTATGCACTTACAAATTATTACGCCAGAATTCGTAGTTTTCGATGCAGTAGTAGATGCTGTTACTTTACCAGGAAAAGATGGTGAATTTCAGTTATTAAACAACCACGCTCCTATCGTTGCAACTTTAGGTGAAGGAACAATCAAAATTTACGTTCACACAAAAACTTTCGATGATTTCGATAATATTTCAGGTAAAGTTTATAGCTCTCCATCAAATGAGTCTACATTATTATTAGACATTAAAGGAGGAACAATTGAAATGAACAACAATAAAGTAATCGTTTTAGCAAACTAATTACTTTTTTTGAACAAATATTACAAAAGGAGATCAATTTTGATCTCCTTTTTTGTTTCCTCATAATTATACTCGATAATTTCTTCAAATAATATTCTATAAAATTTAGATTAATAGTTTTTCCAGTATTGATTTACCTATAAAATATAAACTTATTTTAATTAATTAAATATTATAGAAATGTTTTCTAAAAATAGTTTTAATATTTTATAATTTAGAAAATAATTCTAATTTCACTTCATCAAAAAAGGAGTTACAAAAGGTAACCAAAAATGAGCTAAAATTTTTCAGATGAAGTACAATTCTCAAAAACATTCTTTTGGACACGGTGTCCTACTTCAAAATATTTATAATTGTGTCAATAGTAAAATCCGAATGTGTTATTGTTAATTTAATACAACAAACCTACTCTACCCTACAATTTAATTAATTATCACATTCAAATCATTTTATTATGTCAACAGAAAAAAAATTACATTTCGATACATTACAAGTTCACGCAGGTCAAGAAGTCGATCCAACAACAGGTTCGCGCGCAGTTCCTATTTATCAAACATCATCTTATGTTTTCAATGATGCTGAACATGGAGCAAATTTGTTTGCGTTAAAAGAATTTGGAAATATTTATACACGAATTCAAAATCCAACAACAGACGTTTTTGAAAAACGTATCGCAGCATTAGAAGGTGGTGTTGCCGCTTTAGCAGTTGCATCTGGTCAAGCAGCACAATTTATTGCATTAAATAATATTTTAGAATCTGGTGATAACTTCGTTTCTGCTTCTAATCTTTATGGAGGAACATACAATCAATTCAAAGTTGGTTTTAAACGTTTAGGTGTCGAAGTACGTTTCGCAGAAAATGCAGATCCTGCGATTATCGAATCATTAATTGACGAAAATACAAAAGCAATCTATACCGAAACAATCGGAAACCCGAGTTTCAACGTACCCGATTTCGAAGCAATTTCAGCTATTGCAAAAAAATATAACCTTCCTTTAATTGTTGATAATACATTTGGAGCTGGTGGCTATATTTTCAAACCATTAAAACACGGTGCAAATATTGTAGTCGAGTCTGCTACAAAATGGATCGGTGGGCACGGAACTTCTATTGGAGGCGTGATTGTAGATGGTGGAAATTACGATTGGGGCAACGGAAAGTTTCCACAATTTTCAGAACCATCGGAAGGTTATCATGGTTTAGTTTTTTCTGATGTTTTCGGAATTAATGGTCCTTTTGGAAATATTCAATTTATTATTCGTGCACGTGTCGAAGGTTTACGTGATTTTGGTCCTGCCATTTCTCCATTCAATTCTTTTTTATTGATTCAAGGTTTAGAAACATTGTCATTAAGAGTGCAAAAACATTTGGACAATACGTTAGAAATTGCGCGTTGGTTAGAATCTCATCCGCAAGTCGAAAAAGTTAACTATCCTGGTCTAATTTCATCTCCAAGTCATCAATTGGCAAAAAAATATTTGGAAAATGGTTTCGGAGCGGTTCTTTCATTCGTAATCAAAGGAAATGCAGAACAAGCCAATCATTTTATAGATAGTTTAGAATTGATTAGTCATTTGGCAAATGTTGGCGATGCAAAATCTTTGATTATTCATCCGTCAGCAACAACTCATCAACAATTGAGTGATGAAGAACAACAATCTGCAGGTGTTTACCCAGGATTATTGCGTCTTTCTGTCGGTATAGAACACATCGATGACATCAAAAATGATCTTCAACAAGCGTTTGATAAAATTAAATAATCCGTTACTTTCGAATATAATTTAATAATGAATTTTCAACAATATCATTATAATCGACCTTTTCAATTAGAAAATGGTCAAACTTTAGAAAATTTAACCATTGCCTATCACACGGCAGGAACTTTAAACAACAAGAAAGATAATATCATTTGGGTTTGCCATGCACTTACGGCAAACTCAGATGTTTTTGATTGGTGGGCAGGTCTTTTTGGAGAAAATGATTTATTTAATCCAAAAGATCATTTTATTATTTGTGCAAATGTCATTGGATCCAATTACGGAACCACAAATCCAATGTCTATAAATCCGGCTACAAATACGCCTTATTACAGAGATTTTCCAACGATCACAATAAAAGACATGGCCAATGCGCATCAACTTTTAGCCGATTATTTAGGAATTTCGACCATTCATTTGTTAATAGGCGGTTCGCTTGGTGGTCAACAAGCCTTAGAATTTACTTTGCTTGACAAGTTAAAGGTAGATAATTTGGTTTTGCTGGCAACAAATGCAGTTCATTCTCCGTGGGGAATTGCGTTCAACGAATCTCAGCGTTTGGCAATAGAAGCCGATCCAACTTTTAATGATATGACAGAAGATGGAGGGAAAAATGGATTGATTGCGGCGCGAACAATTGCGATGCTTTCTTATCGCACCTATTCTATATATAATGAAAAGCAAAAAGATGATCATTCGGTTTATACTGATTTCAAAGCGTCATCCTATCAAAAATACCAAGGACAGAAATTAGCAAACCGATTTAATGCGCACTCCTATTGGACGCTTTCCAAAGCCATGGATTCACAAAATATTGCTCGAAATCGAAAAAGTTTAGAGAATTCACTTGCTCAAATTTCGTCTAAAACCCTTGTGATTGGTATTTCTTCGGATATTTTATTCCCACCTACGGAGCAAAAATTTATCGCGAATCATATTCCAAATGCAACATATACCGAAATAGAATCTTTATTTGGGCACGATGGTTTTTTGGTTGAACTCAAAGAATTGAATAAAATCCTAAATCATTTCGTCTAAATAATAAATGAAGCTCGAATTTTTTAAGCTTTTTTATGACTAATTTATTTCGCTTCGCGAAACCTTTCCCGAGTTCATTACCCAAAAGTAGCCGCTGCCCATTTGCTTGATTCAGCAAATCGTCACCGCCTAATCATTCCATGCAGTGAAAATACA
>NZ_JACXZC010000026.1 GCF_020281205.1 Empedobacter stercoris | reverse complement strand
TTATCTTCTTTTGTAAGTAACTTCCAATACTTAATCCACGCTTCCTTAATCTTTTCTTCTTTTGTCATAGTTTATTTATTTTCTTCGTGAATGTTTCCGATTATTTCTAAATTATTTAATCCTAAATAATTTACTAAATTGGTGTAACTACTACCATCCTTTTTATAAGAATTATCAATCGCCCAACATCCTTTTGAATTATCCCAGGCAACTACGCAATAATCCTCTGCAATCTCACCTAAGTCGTTAATCCAATCATCTCCAATCCCAACAACATTAAATACAAATCCATTTCTATCTTGAATTTTATTCCCAATTCTTAATTCGTTTGCATTCATACTACTTTCTCTAATTGATTATTAATGCGTTCTGTATTTTCGATTAAAAAGTTAACACAATGCTTTGTAGAATTAATTTTATCGTGTTTCATCAATTCCACAAATCCCATTAAATCAATATATTCATCTATGTTAAGAGTTGATAAAAGATT
This sequence comes from Empedobacter stercoris, assembly GCF_020281205.1. Taxonomy (GTDB): domain Bacteria; phylum Bacteroidota; class Bacteroidia; order Flavobacteriales; family Weeksellaceae; genus Empedobacter; species Empedobacter stercoris. The sequence continues at coordinate 44,175 of NZ_JACXZC010000026.1, read as the reverse complement.
AACCAATCTTCTTGTTGATTCTTCGGCGTAAATGAATTGATTTTGATTTGCTTCGTAATGTTGATTATATACTTTTGACTGTAAATCTTCAATCATTGAAATATTTTGCTTTCCAATATTTTTAAAGCGTTGATTCCAAACTTCCTTGTTATCTGCTATTTCGTCAAACTTTTCAAGTATTACTTGATTGAGAATTGCTATTGTAGTAAGTTTTGTGTTTAAAACTTCTTGTTTTTGATATGGTTTTACGACTAATTTGCTCATTATATTTTTCTGTTTTTAAATTTTTGTTCGAATTCTTCCTTACCAATTCTTCCAATTGCAGATGCTAAATTGTCATACCCTAATGATACAGCGAAATCAGTTTTCTGCTCGTAAACATCTCTATATTCAATTTCTTTAGCAGTTTCAGAACCTAAGAGAAGTTGTGCCATATTTTGAGATTTTGCAGTTTTAGCAACATTCAAAAGCAACTTTGTATTATTCGTGATTGCATTAGCTACATTTACAATACTGTCAGCTTTTTTAGCGTCAATTTTGCCAGACTCAAGACCTTCTAAAGTCTCGTATAATTTTTGATTTAATTCTAAAATATTCATGATGTTTTTGTATTTATAATTTTTTTAATTTTCGATGTTAAGCGAATTGTCTTCTTAAATTCCTCTGGATAATTATGCAAAGCATTCCGCTTCATGTTATCAGATTTTAACATAACTGATAAGTTTTCAATATTGCAATTTGTTTTATCGCCATCTTTAAAAATTATCACCTCGTTAGATTTGATTTGTGGATTATATTTTTGCCATTCCCATCTATGTTTTAAAACATAATTTGATTTTGGATGGTTGTTTTCAAAAACTTTAATCTCTATATACCCATCTTTTGTAATTCTTTCAGAAAACAATGGTTTTACATTTTTAGGAATGTTGCCTTTTTTAAATCTCGTTTTTATGGATTTTTGAATGCATTCTTCCGACATAAAATCACTTTGTTTTAATCCTTTATTTTTAGGAATACTCCCTTTTTGGAATAAGAATTTTCTTCCTCCGTGATTTGGATCTAAAGTCCTTTCTCTTGAAATTTTTGAAATCCAAGCTTTATCTTTCTTTAAACCTAATCGATGTGCTGCATTTCTAATCGTATATAATTTCATTTGAAATCTATCAGCAATATCTTGAGTTAAATTATTTGGATACAATTCGATTAATTTATCTTCTAATTCCTTTGTCCAAATCTTATTTTTTCTGTCCATTACTTTAAAATTTTACAACCCTTTTTCAATCATTTCAGCTTGTCTTGCTCGTACTTTTCTTTGAAGTAATTTTGAATAATTACGAACTTCTGAAATAATCTCTTCGGATGTTTTACCTTGTTTTTTAACAATAAAATTCGTTTTGTACTTGTTACCTAAATTTTCGATATAACCTAATTTGTAGACGATATTTAGATAAGTTTTATAAAAAGAAAACAACTCCTCAACTTGATAAAGTTTACAATCTGGATTGATCTCGATATACTCAAAAATAGCATCAAGTTTTTTATGTAAATCAGGATCTTTTAATCTGTTTTTATTGACTGAATTAAACTTTAAATTCCTTTCATTTTCTTCCTTGAAAAGGATTTTATAAAATTCATCTCTTTTCCTTGCAAATTCTTTTACACCTAAAGAATTTATACATTCGGACCTGTTTTCAAATCCTAATCTTTTCGACATTTCGATTTGTGCTCGTTCTCTAAATTCTCCTGAATAGCTCATTCTTATAAGTTTAATTTTAATTGTAAATCATCACAGACTAATTGATTAGTTTTCACTCTAATTAAGTCAAGAAAAACATTATCAGTACACCAATGACCACATTCAAATAAGAACACTGAATTTCTGTTTTCTTTAAGCTTAAATTTTTGTTTTGAATTCGTGTATTGGTAATATTCTCCTATGTAAAAATTCATCTTATCTGCTTTTTTAAATTCAACAAAATGCAATACCACTTCACCCAATCTTCTTTGAGTTCACCCGTAGTAATGCTTCGAATATTATTTGGCTTTGTTAGGTAGGATTTAAACGATTTGAAGTAATGTTCAGAATCTTTTATAAATGTTCCAGATTCAAGTCTAAATCCTTGTTTTGGTCTTTTATTATAGAGAGTTTTAATGAGGGAAATTACTAATTCAATCAATTCCTCATTTGTTTTCGTGGTGAGATCTTCGATTTGTTCAAGTTCCATTTTGAATAATTGTTTTATTTAACCAATTACAAACTATTATATTACACACTCTTTGATGAGCCTTTACTTTAAGCGTTTCGTTAAATTCTCGAATGATTTTTTTTGCACTCAACGGATCTTTCTCTTCTGCTAATTTTAGCTCTTTTTCATTTTTCAATTTCATTTCTTCTTTTTCAAGGAGTGAATAATATTGTTTTTTGTTAGGTTTAAATCGATTTGGCACACTTTTAATCAAAAGATGAGCGTTTATATATCTGTAAGATTTACCTTCTCTTATTTCGCTTAAAATCGTTTCTCGATATTCTTCATCAATTTTTTTCTCATCGATGTTGTATTCGATTTGATGAGAAGCTGGTTTTCGAGATAGATTATGCTCCATTGCTTTTTTATGCTTCCACTTGCAGTATTTCTTAAGAATTTCAGCAACATATTCGGTCCCGTAAAATTGGTAATGCTGCGATTTTTCCTCAAAGTATCCAAAACGATCCATTTTCAAAGCAGAAACAATTTCTTCTGGAGTTAACATCCAAAACATTTTTAAAATCATTTCGGAAATATCATCAAGAACAAATTCTCCTGGTAAATTTTCATCTTTGATTCCCTTGAGAGTTGCGTCTTGGTAAACAGATGCTTCGATTATTGTTTTCGCGTCATTGATAGGGTATTCAGAAATTCGAGAAAGATCATAACTCCTCTTAAGTTCGTTGAGCGGACTGTAGCTCTCTTTCTTTTCTGCGACGTTCAAGGAATTCTCCTGCCTTGTCAACATTAACTCTTCCGGCTTTATTTGGACTTGGTGATTCTGATTTTCCATTTTTTGAAGATTTTGAATTAGATTCTTTTTGGTTTAACACCCATTGAGGATTAAAGTTTATCCACCCATTGAAGGCACAAGCGTAAACTCCTTCTTTGACTGAAATGTTATTTTTCTTGCATTCAAGGATGAATTTCTCAGCATAGTACCGAGTTGTAGATTTTCGTTCGTCGATTCGTTTTCTAAACCATTCAGACACGTCAGCATAATCAGCTCCGTTTTCAACTAAGAAATTTTTGACGCTTTCGAGTTCTTTTTCTTTTTTCGCGGAACTTTTTTCTTTTTCTTCTTGAAAGTTTTTAAAAGTTGAATTTTGGATCTCAGAATTTTCTTGCTCAAAATTTTCCTCGCGCGTGTTGGTTGGTTTTTCTAATAATACTTTAGTATTATTATTTACTTTACTTTCCTTTGTTGAATTTTCGGTCAACAAAACATGAACACTTGTTGAAGATTCATTCAACACTTGTTCAACACTTGTTGAATTTTGTTGAATTTTTCGTTTTTCAGCAGATTTTTTACCCGCCTCTCTTCTTTTTTCTCTGATAACTTCTAAAGGTTTCATTCTGTCTAAAAAAGATTTAGAAAAGAAAGATTTATTATCTTCAGTAAATTCAAATAAACCAAAATCTTCAACTATTGATTTTACTAAATCAGATCCAACTCTAAAATCGAACGCTAGAACATTGTAATCTTTTAATAGAATGTAGTCGGAGCTTTCAAGCATTTTCTCAAGAATCATAAAGTAAACAGCATACCCTTCTGCTTTATGTTTCATTCTAACGGCAATCATCTTATCGTCGTTACGAGCGCCACCATCGTGACTAAAATAAAATTTGTTTTTTGCCACAGATTTAATTTTGTTTAATCAGCTCTTTTAATTTCTCGCAAGCTCTGTTTTTGATTGTGATGCGTTCGTTGATGTTACAACCTGTAAATATTTCACCAAAACAATGATCTCCTGTTTTAGTTTGAACGATAATATTAAACTGCATAGGACTTTCGTAATGTTCAACTCTAAATCCTTTAGCTTGTATAGTTTGTTTTAATTGCTCGATATCTGTTACCATAGTAGTATGTATTTTATTAGTTTGAATAATAATGCTATAATTAGCAATGCGATAAGTGTTGAAGAAATAAGAAGCCAAAACAGCTTTTCATCTTCTTTTTCGTATTTGGTCATGGGGTTAAAATAAAGTTTGTTGAACTGAGGTCTCCTTTACAAGGAAATCATACACGTTTTTAAATTCTAGCTTTCGAATAAGATTTTCTCTAAGTAAATCTTTGAAAAAGTATTGTTTGTAATCGAGATAAGATTTGCTTTTAAGATTCTTATCCATCATTCCAGGATATGGAAAACCGTATTTTTCATACAAGAAATTAACATTCATTCCGTAGCTTAACTTGCCTGTTGGAAGTTCAGCTTCTACAATTTCAATAACTCTCTCTAAACCTCTTCCGTATTCGTTAGTGCTTGGATTTTCAAATTCAAAGCGTTCTTTAGTTTTAAATCCATCAGTACACCAATATTTCACTTCTCCATCAGTGTGGGTGAATTTCACAAAAGTTTGACCTTTGTAAATGATTTCTTCTTTTGTCATCACGCTTCCGAATTAAAATAAACCTTGTAGTAGAACATCTTCTTTTCATCATCAAAACCTCTTTCAAGATTATCAGCAGCGCATTCGGAATTCAATAAATCAATATAGATTTTTGCACCTGTATCAAGTTTTATTTCGGATTTAATTTTCTTTGATTGAGAGATTAACATTCCAGAATCAACTTCGAATTCTCGATCAACACTAATTTGATTTACGTTAAGGAATTGATTAAAATCATCTTTGTAATCTCCAAGCGTTTCATCAACGATTTCAATATTCATGAATTCGTTATTCGATAACTGTTCAATTGCATTTGAAAGAAATTCAGTTTGAATTTTCTTGTCTCCATGTTGTAAAACAACATCATTTGAAAAATCTGTAATTATTTCAATAAAATTCTTTGTTTGCAAAGCTGGATTTGTAACAGGTTTTACTTCTAAGAAATTCTTAGTCCAGAATTCAGATTCAACGTTATTGTCGTCAATTGTGTAAACTCGGAATCCTTCATCACGATAAACATCAAGAATTAATACTCCTTTATCTAATTTATCAAGCTTATAGCCTTTTAGAACGTTATAATCTATCGTTTCACGTTCATCAAATCGTAAGAATTTAGATTTGTTTTCGAGTTTGTAAATTCCGATTGCTTTGCAAGAAATCCCATCAAATTGAGCATTGTTTAATTGCACTGTGAAAACTTCACCACTTTTAATTTGTGGATGTAACGATTGATCGTAAAGCGCTTTTAATACTTCATTCGAAAAATCAATAAAATCAATTTCTTCATCGAATGCAGACTTACATAAGTTGTAAACTTTATTGAATTCAAGTTTATCTGTATAGTGACTGAATTGCTTTAATTCAAGGTTTTTTCTGAATGGTCCAAATAAGAAAGGTATTAATTGTTCTTCCTTTGATTCGTCAAATTCAGTTGTTTTTGAAGCGAAAATGTTAGCTTCTTCTCTTACTTTGTGTCCTACTTTTTGCAAGACTAAATGCTCTATATATGCGTTTTTTAACATGGATTTATTTAGATTTAAAATAATTTTAATTGATAATCGATAAGAGGTATTAAATTACTTTTGTGTTCGATTTGATGACACCTCTCACAATCAAAAGGCTCAACAAATACTTTAACATAGCCAGAACCGTCAGAAGAAAAACCTTCAACTATACATTCTTCTTCGGTATGTCTAATTCTATACCTCTCTCCTGGTTTTATTATTTGTTTATGAAATTCGTTATGTTCAACCCAATCTTTAAAGGGATGACAATAACAGCCGTATAAACCAATTACACCCTTATTCATAATTTGTTTTTAAATAATTTGATTGTTTTTTAACTCAATTTCGATTTGTAGTAGAAAGTCTTTTTCATCTGGACTTGGTAAGTAAATTCCAGCTTGTGAGCTTGAATAGTCTCTAAAATTCTCAATTGCTTGAGTCATTTCTAAAGTATCTAAATTCGCTGTACTCCTCCAACGTTGAATTGTTACTATTTCTCCAATCTCACCCTCGTAGAATAATGCAGGATTGACTATTTTCTTAAAAATTTCTTGTTTAACTTCTTCAAGAGTATAACCCGTTTCACTTGCAAAAAATCCTAAGATTAAATGTAAGTAACGATTTTGTCTAATAGTTCGGGTTGGTTTCTTTTCGACAATTTCAATGATTGCTTTATTGTCAAGTAGTTTTTTGATTCGGGTAATTGCTTTTTGTCTTTCAACAGGATTGGAAGTGTTGTAAAGCATTAAAAAGTAAATTCAGTTTTTAAAATTTCTTCAACTTGTTGGTTTTTATGCTTTAAAAAGTCAATTAATGATTTAATTTTATAATCTTTAAACCCTCGTTCAATTACATCCCCTTCCTCGTATTTGTGATAACATAATTCTTTTAATCCGTTGTAGAAAACATAATAAGTAACAGCTCTATTTATTGAAGGGAATTCAATTTCGTAACAGATTTTTATATCATTTTCTGGACTAAATTTATATTCTGTAAAACCTAAAGATTTTAAATATTCTAGATCCATTCTAAAAAGGATTTTTATTAAATTCTAAAATTTGATTGTTGTTTGCAACGTGGACGATTTTACCCGTTGCTTCTTCGATTACTTTTTTAAATTTTCGCTCATCAGAATTACTATCTGAAAAGTGAATAAGTACTATTTTCTGTACTTGTGAAAGGTCATTAGCTAATAATGTTTCTTTACAAGTATTAAGGCTCATATGTGATTTTAAGATTCGGTTCTTTAAAAATTCTCCTTGCCAAGTGTTACCTAACTTTTCTTTGATTATATCTTCGCAATAATTTGCTTCGATGATGATATTATTGAGATTAGGAAAAGTATAATCGATGTAAGTGGTATCAGTCACAAAAAGCACTCTGCCTGTTTCTTCATGGTCTATTAAAAAACCTAAAGGCTCGTTAACATCGTGGTGAACATTGAAAGGTAAAATCTTAAAATTTCCGATTTGAAAAGCTTGTTTTGATTTGATGATTTTAGCGTTGTGGTGGTTGATGTTTAAACTTTGGAAAGTTCCTTGACTACTATAACATTCAATTCCATTATCTAAAGCTTGTTTCAATCCTTTGGCGTGGTCTAAATGACAATGAGAAATTATAGCTCCTGAAATTTTACTTAAATCAAAGTTCAAAGCTTCTTTAATCTTGGAAAAATTAAGCCCCAATTCTATGATTAGGGCTTCTTTTTCATTTTCTAGGATGTAGCAATTGCCTTGACTACCCGTTCCAATTATTTTGAGTTGCATTTATGCAAAAGGTGCTTCATTTGGAAATTGCATTTCGTTTGCAGTTTCATTAATAATTTCACTATTTGAAACATCAACTACTTCCTCAACAACTTGTGCTTCTTCAAAATCTAAAGGTTGAGAATTGGCATTTTGTTTGATTTCGTGTTGCACTTCTGCTTCAACTTTATTAGGTAAATCTCTTTCTTCTAAAGGATCATAAAGAATTGAATCATCTGAAGATGAGATTACTAATTTACAAGCTCGATTGATAACTGTTTTAATAGCCATTTGATCGGGAAAGTTTTTATGTGCTGGTGAATTCCCTTTGCTACCACCTTGTCCCCAAGACGCTTTAATTTGATTAATATTCATTATCTCAACATCAAAAGTTCCGTCGTTGAATTCCGAAATCGCATAAGCTCCAATAACTTCTCCGCTACCTAAAGAATCTAATGTTTGAGAGTGTTTTGTAACTCTTTTTCTTCCTGTATTTCCGTCAACTTCAAATTGAAATTCATCACCTTTGAAAATTGCTTGACCTTTAATATTCTTTAATCCTCCGTAACGTTTGGCTGTTGCAATATTTCCAGCATAAGAAATAGAGCATTCTAATTTGTCGCCGTAAGGAATGAAATAACATTGCTTTTTAATTGGTGAAACTCCGTGAACTACCATTTTTAATAACGCTTCTGCGATTGAAGATTTATCGCATTTTGTTAAAAGATTATTTTTCGGATCGTTTAAAACGATATACGCAGATTTTAATGCGTTATCTACTGAATAATCTTTCGGTAAAGTCAATTGACCTGCTTCTTGAAAATCATTGATTTTATCTAAAACTTGCGCTGAAATATCTTTTTTTACTTGCGCTACTTGTTGTGTATTTTCTGACATTTTATTTTTTTTTTGGGGTTAGTCTTTAATAAATCTAAAATCTTCACCTGTTGATTTATGTCCTTCTAAAACTTGAGACGATGTAGATGTTGTAATTACAGTAGTGTGTGGATGATGATTTTCTGCTAAGTATTTCATCATTACATGTGATGAGTCTTCAAAAGATTTAATTTCTTCAAACCAATACTTTACTTTAGGAAAATCATGTGTTTCAGAATTATAAAAAGATTTAGTAGTTAAGTCGTATTTTAATAATCCTAAATCAGTAAAATACTCTTTAGTTTCATTAGGTTCTACTTCGTTAAAATTGTTTTTTTTGTAATACATTTTAATAGGAGTTTAAGGGTTTAATTAAATTTTAAAGTTTCTTGATTTGGATCTACAATCAAACTGATAATTTGACTTTCAGTAGGAATTAACTGAGTAACACTTTCGCGGTTATCAATAAAAATCGGAGCGTTGATTTCATTCACTTTACAAAGAGTATTGATAATATCTAATCCAGCATTGATTCTTCCTGCTGTATTTACTGAACCAAAAGGAACTCCGTTTACTAACGTAATACACGTTGGATTTAAACCTCCATTAACTTGCTCTTCGAATAATTTGAAAGTAACATATTCAAATTTTTCATTAACTGATTTTTCAAGGCTTTCAGTTTTGATTTTCTTGAATCGCTCAATAACGAATTGTTCTTTTTCAAGATTAGCGATAATCTGAGAAAGTTCTTTTTCTCGATTAGCTAATTCTTTGATTCGATTATCAATAGATTCATTAACCGAACTCTTTCCTTTAAGTTCGATTAACTGCTTAATTTCCGTTTGCAAAGTTTGTTTTTGCAGTTTTAATTCGGAATTATCAGCTTGTTTTACTTCCTTAATTTTAGATTGAAGAGTTGCAATTTCAATACTTAATTTTGACAATTGCGCATCATCGTTGATTAAAGTTTGATAAACTTCTTCTTCGTTTTTAGGAGATTGAAGGTTTGACGTTTCGGTTTGGATTTGAGAATTTAAAGCATCAATTTCAGATTGATATTTATCAACTTCTTTTTTTGCTGTAAGAATTTCAGATTTGCATTTTTCAATTGGAGATTTATATTGCTCAATTTTAGATTTAATAGAATTTCCTTGTTCGATTATCTTTGATAATTTTTGATTCTTTTCTAAGTTAAACTCTTTCTCTGGTTCGTCATTATAGACAAATTTTGTCTGACAATTAGGACAAGTACAAGAATATTTTTCAGCATCAAAAACTTTAGTATTCTCAAGATTATACTTTGCAACTAAATCGGCTCTGTCTGACTCTAATTCTTTTACTTTATCATTGTAATCATTCAATTTCTTGGTTAAAGTTGAATGAGTTTCATTTGAGTTTTGAAGTGTTGTTTCTATGTTCTTTAACTTCGATTTTAAAGCGTCAACACTTGAGGTATCAACATAACACTCTTGTTTAGCTTTGCTTCTTAAACCAATCTCAATCTCAGATTTTCGAGAGTTAAGTTTTTGAATTTCCTGCTGCACTTTAGTGTTGGAATCAACAATTTTTTGAATTGATTCAGGAATATTTTCAAGCTCTGAATCTATTTCAGATATTTTAGTTTCTTTCTCCTGGATATCAGAATCAATTTTATCAATCTCATCAATTTTGGAGTTTTTTAGTTCGTCTATACGTGCTGGTGTATCTTCTTTTTCTTGTTTAGACTTTTTGATGGAAGCTTTTAACTGAGTATCATATTCATCTAAAGTTTTGTTTGTTAACTTTAACGATAACTCTTTAAAATCTGCATCAGAATTAAATAATTCCTCATCCGAAACTTCACCAGCAATCGAAACTAAAACTTCGCGTTTCTTCTTCCAGTCTAACGCTTCAAAAGCGCTTGGATTAGTAATCAATTTAAATAAACTTTCCTCAGAAATCTCAGCGACTTTTGCACTAAATTCTTTTAAGGAAACAGGAACTTGATTAAAGATTAATTCAGTTTCGTGACCTTTGAAAGTCTTTTCTTCTGTTCCTTTTACCTTTTGCCACTTCTCTTTATAAATTCTTGATAAAGTAACTTCTTCATTATTGATTAATAAAGTAGCGTGAACCTCTACATTAATTTGCTTTTGAACTTGATTATTTTCATCAAGTGGTTTAATTTCGTAATCCTTACGATCGTTGGCATCTTTACCAAAAAGCAACCACAAAAAAGCGTCAAATAAAGTTGATTTTCCTGCTCCATTTTTACCATGGATAAAGTTCTCTTTTTCGTTAAAATCGTCAAATTTGGCATGACGGAATGATTTGAAGTTCTTCAACTCCAGCGATTTTAATACAATATTTTTCATGTAAATGTTTGGGTGTTTGTTAGATGTGTGAAAGTTTTAATTCGCGTTTTAAAGAATTTCTAACCGAATCTTTAACGCTTAATCTGCGAACAGGTTTGTTTTGTAGTTTTGCTTTTTCTAAGACTTTTTGAGCAATTGTTTTATGCTCGTTTGCTTCTGAATAAGTAAGAAAAGTATTTTCTTTTTGAATTTCCTTTTCTTGTTGCTTTTTAAGGTTAGGTTTTGTATTTGGTCGACCAGCTCCAGCTTTATTTTTAGGCTTTGAAAGCGGTTGAACAGGAATTTTGAAATCAGCAACAATTGCAAAATAATAATCTTTGAAAGGTGTTTTCTTTTCTAAGCGAATCATTAAAGATTTGTATGTAATACCAAATCTTCTTTTTAATTCAGCTTTATTTTCTGTTTCAAAAACAAGCTTATTATTTGTATCGAAAACGTAAATCATTTCATTCATAATGAATAAGTTTTAATCGTTTGCATTTCAATATATTTTCTTGGCATAACAGCTTTTGCAATTTGAAGAATTTTAGCTGTTGTAAAATCATTGAATTGATATTCGATGTTATAATCATACAATTCTATACTATGAAGCGATTCTAACTCGGTATAACGATAATTAGGAAAACGTTCATCAATTGCATTCTCGTTGAAATTGAAATTTAATCCTAATATTAAATCATAAGCTTTATATTTCGGATCATTGCATTTCAATTCAAAAGTTAATTTCATTTCGCCATCAACGTTTCTAAAACAATCTGGCTTCATTTGCATAAAATCAAATTCGATTTCCGCAAGTTGTGGTATGTAGATTTTTCTTTTCATTAAAAAACAATTTTAATTACGAAAAAACCAACTATCATAAGTGCTGCAAGACAAATAAATGTATTTGCATCTTCTTGCAATTTTTCTTTTGTCATTACAAAATCCTCTTCATATAATTCAATCGCTTCATCAATAAAGCCATCGTTATACATACACATAAGAACATCGTCTTTAGTAGATTGCTCTTTGTTTACTTTGTAAATACTTCTGTAAATTGATAACAACCAATTTTTACGAGATTCTTCTTTTTTCTCAACTACTTTTTTTCGTTGAAAAAAACTTTGTAGTTTTGCTACATAATGTTCGAGATTCTTTTTCATACATTATAACTTTTGATTAAGCTTCAGTTGCAGCTGGAGCTTTTTTTGTTTTTCTTATTTTTGGATAACCGCGCTCAGAAAGCATTTGATGCACATCAGCTGTTTTATAAGTACATCGATTACCTCTTTTGATTATTTTTACTTTACTTTCAGAAACATATTTATTAAATGTTTCGAAAGCAATTCCGTACACTTCTATAATTTCCATTATAGGAGCATATTCTTTTGATATAAGTTGCTGTACACTCATTTAGATTTGTTTTTTGATTAGTTCCTGTCAACGGCTCGAACGTTGAAGCTTGCCAATCAGGAATTTGTATATATTTGTAGCGTCAACAATAAAATATATACGTTATGGATTTTGAAAAAGAGTTATTAAGTTTTATTCATGCAGAGAATAAAGAAAAAAGTCCTTTAGAGTCGTCTTTATCTGATTTAGCAACAAAATTCAATAAATCAATAAATGAAATTGATTCAGCTTTAAGAAAATTCAAAGCTTTTAAATATTGCTCTACTATGTTTGAAGAAGGTACTGGAAAAGTTATTATACTTCCACTTCAAAGAGATGGTTTGAAAAAATTAGGACTTATTTAATTCATTTTGAATATCAGAAACTTCAGATAGTAATAGATTAATAGCTTCTCTATCTGAAGTTTCAAATTTACCATCAAAAAACAGCCAATAAACTTTAAAAAATAAACAATCATCAATATTGTGTAGTTTTTTCAAGTCAATCATTTCATCATAATACACCCTATTTGCGTAAATAACGCTTGTTTTAACAAAGCCAAGGCTAAATTCTACTTCTATATCAAAAGACTCCGTATAATAAATATTTAAATAATTATACAATAATGTTAAGGGTGAATTTATAGCTCTTGAATTATTAAAGTGATGTATTTCTGAATAAATTAAAACATGTTCTTTTTTAGCGCAAATCTCATTTGTGATTGCATTTGATTTAATATTTACAATTCTTTTCATAGTTAATTAATTTGTTTTAAAATACACCTTACCAAATGGCTAAATTAAAATTTGTAAAAAAAAATTTATAAAAGTGGTAAAAAAAATTGACTAACAACATTACTATAATTAAAGTTAAAATAGTCATAGATGATATAACAATGGTTTTTGTCATCAAATCTATCCAACGATCATAAAACGGCTCCTTTCTCATAATTAATGTTATTTATAGTTCCCTTATCAAGTTTCGAACTTGTTTAACTTCCAAATAAGAATAAGGGATTATAACAGGTATTAAATACCGCGCCTTATCGCGGTTTGATAAATCGTAATAATTCTGATGCTTCAAAGGTTATCCCCTCGCTCTTAGCTGTTTCTTTAGTAATTCATACAATTACAGCTCGCAGACTCACCTAACATGATATAGTTAGCAATGACTATTATATTTATCCCAATGATGTCAAAGAACAACTCAAAAAAAATGTGTTGTTGAAGTTTCTTTTACCCGATTTCATCTTAAGATTGTACTGTACTTTCTTTTTTTCTTTTCCCGCTAAGAGAAGGATATGCGTCTTATTGCGTGCGCTTACAGAACAAATTAATGCGCTGTAAGAACTTGCTGACAATCCCGCCAATAGAAGGATAAAAAAGATGTAACTCTTTTATCTAATTTGATTATTCTCGATTTAAATGAACGCTTCGTTTATATTTTAAAGTCCGTAGACTAAGATCTTCTTATGCTAAGAATATTGCTGATTTAGACTTGAACAAGAATTTGATAATAATAAGCTGCTAAAGCGTTTAATCGTCTTGCTATTCCTGTCTTATCGTAAATCACTTGGATTTGCTTTGTGATTGTGTGTTCGCTCCTGCAAACTTTATCTGCAATCTCTTTAATTGAGCTACCGCTCGCTATCATTTGAGTGATTAACTGCTCTCTTTCGGTGAATTTCTCCATTCGGGTATTCGGGTATTTAGGGTTAGTATTTATTTCGGATCTGACCAGATATTCTGAGTCACTCCGTGTTTTTTGAAAATTCTTTCGATAGTAGACATTTCAGATAAATTCAATGAGCGATCTCCTCTTTCTTTTTGGTAATAAGAAACATCACTGTTAAGAGCAAGGAACATCTTTACCTCTTTCTTAAAGGGTTGAAAAGAACTTCGCTTTAATTGAGCTACTCCGTTTTTAAAACTTTTCTTATATCTAACATTCTTTTTTGCTTCCATAACCTTCGGTATATCTGATTTTGGTATATTTTTACTACTTTTACTTCTGTTTAACTGTTTACTTTTGTAATCAGTTGTATTTTGTTTTACAAATATATGTAATTATAACATACTTACAACATATTTATGTGTTAAATATACATATTTTTATTAATTAATGTTTTATCTCATTGATAATGAATATTATAGAATTAAAAAATATTAGAAAAAAATTAAAGATTTCGCGTGAAGATATGGCAAATGAGTTGTCAATTTCTTTAGAAACTCTTAATAATTGGGAATATCGAACTAAAGAAATACCAGAAGATAAAATAAACTCAATAAAATATGTCTATAAAACATATTTTGATTGTGGTTCAAATGATGAATATGTTGAAGTAGAAACAGAAGAAGTTGAAAGTTTACCTATAAAGAAAATTCCTTTTTATGATGTAGATTTCTATTCTGGGTTTACTAAGATTTTCAACGATCAAACAGTTGCTCCTTCTTATTATTTTTACTTACCTGAATTTCATAACGCACAATTTGCAATTAAAAATTCTGGAAAATCGATGTCTAAAGAATTAGGAAACGATGATATATTAGGATTAAGAGAGGTTCCAGAATGGCAAACATATTTTCCACAAGGTGAAATATATGCAGTTGTAACTACAAATGACTTAAGAACAATAAAAAAAGTAAGGAGAGATAAGGATAATAAATATCTTGTTTTAATTCCAAAACCTTTAGATGAAGATAAATTTGATTACCCTGAATATGAAGAAGTACCAATTTCAATGGTAACTGCTTTGTTTCAAGTTGTAGCGTCAACTCATAGTAAGAAATTAGCTTTATAATCTTATGAAAAATATAGTTTACCTTCTTATTATTAGTGTTCTTTTCTCTTGTTCAGAATCGAAATTAAATAAAGATATTCAAGAATTATTACCGCAAATAAATAAAATTGACAGTTTAAATACTGAATTAGCGTCAATGAATTTCACTATTGGTGAAGAAGCATATAAATCTAATAAATATGCTTTATGTAATTCACCTAAATTTGAAGATTGTTACGTTAGTGATTACAAAAAAGCAATTGAAAGATTGTATTTTGAAGCTGTTTATAAAAGGAAAAAAGATAGTGTAAATTTATTATTACATGAGTTTAATTATCAATTTGAATATTTAAGTAAACCTAAAAAAGGTGAAGAAATTAAAAACGAAAATATAATTAATCTTTATTATTTAATAAATGAATTTATTACTGAAACAAACAATCCAACAGCAGATGAGTTTTTAGATTACAAGTCTAAAATCAATTATTTAAAACAAAATATTAATACATTAAAAGCTGATTTGAAAAATTAGCTATATAATTACGTTTTCCCGTAATTTTATTTTAAAACTAAGAATTATCTTTATATAGAAAATATTACTATATTAACGTTAATATAAATACAAAAAATAAACCTGTAGGTTGATAAAATGGAAATAACACCTATATTTACAGAAAAATTAGCTTCTTTTAAATATGATGATTTATATAAATCTGAATATCATAAAAGAATGGACAACTGGAATGATTTTGATTACATTTATGATAAAGCTTTAAATAATAATATTACAGTTGACTCAATTGATCAATTTGTTGATGAAATTTTTATTGACAGAGAATTTATAAGAGGTGAGATAAAAAGAGGTTGTGATGATAATTGTTTATTTGATTTATTTACTTCAATTCATAATAATCCTGTAAATTTAATTAAATATGAAGAGTCAAAAGCAAAATTTTTTATAGATTCATATAATAAATACAAAAACAACATAAGATTGTCAAAATTAAGATTATATGCATTAAGAATCACCAACAAATGCTTTATTATAACAGGAGGAGCTATAAAATTTAGTCAAGCTATGCAAGGTCATCCAGATACTCAAAAAGAGTTAGATAATCTAAAATTATGTAGAGATTTTTTATTAGAAGAATCTTTTTGTGATGAAGACATTATTGATAACATATTTTACAATTAGACATGAGTAAAAAAATATTGAAACAATATTATTATCAAGAAGAAGATTTTGATTACAATATAAATATAAAACATGCAGTAAAAAAAATTGCATTTAAAATTCAATTTACATTAAAAAGTAAAAAATTATCACAGTCAGATTTAGCTGATTTGTTAAACGTATCACCTCAAAATATCAGTAAATTATTAAAAGGTGAAGATTATAAAGTTTCAACTTTAGTGAAAATTGAAGAAGTTTTAGATATCAGATTAATTGATAGAGATATTAAAAGCAATATCATATTTGAAAAATATTTCACTGCTAAAGAAGAAGAGATTTACAAAATTTATACAAAAATTAATAACAACATTAAAATTTCAGGTAGTTTTGAAAAAGAAGTCAACTATAATAAAGTTTTCAAAATACATGAAATTATAAAATAATATAAAAATGGATTTTTCAATTATAAGCGGGAATATAGAAGAGTTCGCAACTTTTGATAATGAAAACATTAAAAAGGAAGAAGAATTAGAGATGTCTAATGGAGTAAGTATTAAAGTAAACTTTAAAGAGGAAATAATAGCTATTATATATAATCTAATTTTTAATTTAAAAAACGATCCAATTATTAAGTTGAAAACTAGACATGAATTTCAATTTTCAAAAGAACTTTGGAGTACTTTTTATCAAGATGAAAAATTTATTATAAAAAAAGAAATATTAAATCAAATTGGAGATATTTCTATTGGTTCTTCAAGAGGTATGTTGATCACTAAATTAAACAACACAAAATATCAAGAGATTATAATACCTTACATTGAAATTAATAATATTATTGATCAAGAAATTAATGCTAACTTAAGTGATATAAAAGATTTTATTTAAAAGGATTCAATTTGAATCCTTTTTTTTTATTCCCCAAAAACAGCTTCAATAACTTTCAAATGTTCAGCGTCTTTTATATCATTAAAAGTTCCTCCATAATATCCGTGCGAAATTGATGATTGTGTATGGCCTTGAATTTCTTCAATAATATCACGATTAATCAATAAGTTTCCTGCAATTGTATTAAAAGTATATCGAGCACGTTTGGAAAGTAATTTATCAGTTAATTGCAAATGATTTTGAATACTTTTCAAATTATTATTATAACTTATATTAAAACATAAATATTCGTGATTTTTCGTTTCATAATCAGGTAAAGGTATAAACGAAAATACTCTTTCATTTTCCTTTGTTCCGTATTTTTCTATAACATTTAAAGCGATTGGAAATAATTTATTATTAACTAAAACGCCTCCGTTGTTATGTGATCTATTTTTGTGTCTTTTGAAAATTATACGATCGTCTTTTATGTTTGACCATTTTAAATTTGCTAAATCCACAAGATCATGACCTCCAATTGCAAATTGAAATAAAAACAAATCAACAGCCCTTTGTTTTATTTGTGGTAATATTTTTATTTCATTGAAAATATCTAAATTCAACACTTTCTTCAAGCTTTCCAAACTAATAGTTTTATCATCTTTCTCAACCGTGTTAATTTTTTTTAAATCAGAAAATGGATTTTTTAATTTAATATTTAAATTTTCTCTTTTTTGAGCTTCTCTAAAAATGTTATTGAATTTTTTAATATATGATTTAGATGAATTTAAAGAAATTTCGTTTGTTAAATGAACTTGAAAATCGTTTAGCAATTCATATGTTAAATCATTTATAGCGATATCTTCACGCGGATGTATAAATAATTTAAAACGGTTTAAAACCGCTTCATGAAGCCTAATCATTTCCTTGCGCTGTCTTTTTTCATTCAAATATTTCTCGGTAAACTCAAATAACATGGTAGGATTTAATTGTGACTTTAACTTAGATAATTCAGCTTCTAATTCTAAAATTCGCTTTTCAATATCATTCAAAGGAATTCCGTTTTGAAAAATATTCAAAGATTCAGTTAAACTCATATTTCTGGAATTAACAAATTCTAATTCCTTTATAAGTTCGAATTCTCTTTGCTTAATCAAATTATCAGATTTTAATGATTCTTCGTTTTGATATAATTTCAAACTAACATAATCATGTTTTTTTATAAGAGTGTCGTAAACACGAATTTTAACAGGAAAACCCTTTTTTGTTTTTCTTCTCGTGTCAAGTATTATTTCTGCGGTAATCATAAAAATATCAAGGATTGAAAATTTCAATAAATTTGCAATAAATCTTCGAATAATTACTAATTAATTCTAATATTTTCTAATTAATTCTAATTTTAAGAAATGAAAAAACCGCTCTACATCTGCATAATTAGATGTCAGAGCGGCTGTTTATGATATATCTAAAATATACAGCTTAATTTCCTAAAATATAATTAAAAATCAACGGTGCAACGATTGTCGCATCAGATTCGATCATATATTTTGGTGTATCAACATCTAATTTACCCCATGTAATTTTTTCGTTAGGAACTGCTCCTGAATAAGAACCGTAAGATGTTGTAGAATCAGAAATCTGACAGAAATATGCCCAGAACGGAACATCAGTCCATTCTAAATCTTGGTACATCATTGGAACTACACAAATAGGGAAATCTCCTGAGATACCACCCGCAATTTGGAAGAACCCTACTCCTTTTCCATCAGAATTTGCACGGTACCATTCTGTTAAATAAATCATGTATTCGATACCAGATTTTACTGTATGTACGTTCAAATTTCCTTTAATTACGTTTGACGTAAAGATATTTCCACAAGTCGAATCCTCCCATCCTGGAACAACGATTGGTAAGTTTTTCTCAGCCGCAGCAACAATCCAAGAATCTTTAGGATCAATTTCATAGTATTGCTCTAAAACACCTGAGTTAACTACTTGATATAAAAATTCGTGTGGAAAATAACGTTCACCTTTTGCTTCAGCAGCATGCCAAACATCTTCTAAATGTTTTTGTAAACGACGGAATGCTTCTTCTTCAGGAATACATGTATCTGTTACACGGTTATAATGATTATCTAATAATTCTCTTTCTTGTTCTGGAGTTAAATCTCTATAATTTGGCACTCTTTTGTAATGAGAGTGAGCCACTAAGTTCATCACATCCTCTTCTAAGTTAGCTCCTGTACAAGATATAAATTGAACTTTATCTTGACGAATCATTTCAGCTAATGAAATTCCTAATTCAGCAGTACTCATTGCACCTCCCATAGAAATTAACATTTTTCCCCCATCTTCTAAATGCGCTTCATATCCTTTAGCTGCATCTACTAATGCAGCTGCATTAAAGTGTCTATAGTTGTGCTCTATAAACTGACTGATTGGTCCTTTACTCATTTTATTTGTTTTTATTTTATTAAAATTCTAATTATTTATATCCCAATGTATTCAATACATCTTGGTGTGTTTGTTCTTCTGAATATACTTTTGCTTCGTAGTTTTCATCAATCAAAATATATTTTGGCTGAGGAATCAAACAGTGATTTATTCCACCAAATCCACTGATATTATCTTGATACGCTCCTGTATTAAAGAAACCAATATACAATGGTTTTGCTTGATCGTATTTTGGCAAATAAATAGCATTTACATGTTGTTCTGAGTTATAATAATCGTCAGAATCACACGTTAAACCACCTAATAATACACGTTCGTATTTATCGTACCAACGGTTAATTGGCAACATTACAAATCGTTTTGAAATTGCCCAAGCATCTGGTAAAGTCGTCATGAAAGATGAATCGATCATATCCCAATACTCTTTATCATTTTGTTTCTTTTGATAAAGAATTTTGTAGATCACTCCTCCACTTTCACCTACTGTAAACGATCCAAATTCTGTAAAAATATTTGGAACAGGAATACCTTCTTCGTCACAAATCATTTTAATTTGCAACAAGATTTCTTTCGCCATGTATTCGTAATCATATTCGAAATTCAACGAATTTTTGATTGGAAATCCACCACCGATATTCAAACTATCTAATTCTGGACAAACTTTCTTAAGGTTTACATAAACTCTCAAACATTTTGTCAACTCATTCCAATAATATGAATTATCTTTAATTCCTGTATTGATAAAGAAATGAAGCATTTTCAATTTAATGCGTTCATTTGGTTTTACCATTGTTTGATAGAAAGGAACAATGTCTTTGTATCCTATTCCTAAACGAGACGTATAAAACTCGAATTTTGGTTCTTCTTCAGATGCAATACGAATTCCGATTTCGAAATCACCTTCGATAGCTTCCGAAAATAAATCAACTTCTTCGTAATTATCAATAACTGTAATTGTTTTGCGATGTCCGTTATTGACCAAACGAGCAATGTTTTCTACATATTCTTCACGTTTAAAACCATTACAAACGATATATTGATCGTCTGTAATCAATCCTTCTTTAATCAAATTTTCGACAATATTAATGTCAAATGCAGAAGATGTCTCGATGTGAATATCGTTTTTTAATGCTTCGCCTAATATATGACGAAAGTGAGAACTTTTTGTACAATAACAATAATTGTAAGTTCCTTCATAGTTTAATTCTTCACGCGCTTTTTCAAACCAACCTTTCGCTCTTTGAATGTTTTGTGAGATTTTTGGTAAGTAAGTAAATTTTAATGGTGTTCCATGTTCTTCGACTAAAGCTTTCAAGTCGATTCCATTAAATTTTAAGTGCTCTCCATCCAATTCAAATTCATCTTGCGGAAAGTCAAATGATTGCGTGATTAAATCTATGTATTTAGTTTTCATTATGCTTTATAAATGTTACGTGTGTTGAATAATTCTAAAAAATTTGCGAGAAAAATTTTAGGGTATTACAGACGTATCGCATAATATACATTGCGAAGCAATAAAGGGAAAGAATAATTCTTAGACTCTTTTCGATTCATTAAAAGTAATGCGTTGAGATTTTTTTTAATTTCAACGCTTTCGAATAAAAGGTTAAAACTCATCAACTTTTTTTATTAAAAAAATTATAAAAATACTTGCCGCAAATATATGTTTTTTAATTCTGTTAAAAAGATAAAATAATATTAAAATTTATCAATAGTTAACTCTTAATGTTAGCGATAATTTAAATATTCTACAATTGTTCAAAATTTTATTTTTTCTTTAAGGTTTAACAAGGTTAAATATTGTATTTTTGAAATCGTTTTGAACGTAAATTATGGGTAAAATTATTGCTATTGCGAACCAAAAAGGTGGCGTAGGAAAAACGACAACCTCGTTAAATCTTGCCGCTTCTTTAGGTGTTTTAGAGAAAAAAGTTTTATTAATTGATGCAGATCCGCAAGCAAATGCAACATCTGGTTTAGGTTTTGATTTGGATGAAATCGAAGCAGGAACCTATGAAGTATTAGAACATGAAGTTCTTGCAAGCGAAGCTATTTTACAATCAGAATCGCCTAACTTAGACTTAATGCCTGCTCATTTAGATTTAGTTGCTGCCGAGATTGAAATTGTAGATTACGAGAACCGCGAATACATGTTAAAAACTGCGTTGTCGGAAATCAAAGATCAATATGATTATATAATTATAGATTGTGCGCCTTCACTTGGGTTGATTACTTTGAACGCACTTACAGCTGCAGATTCTGTAATTATTCCTATTCAGTGCGAATATTTTGCTTTAGAAGGATTAGGAAAATTATTAAATACAATAAAAGGAATTCAACAACACCACAACAAAGAATTGGATATTGAAGGTTTATTGTTGACAATGTACGATTCGCGTTTACGCCTATCTAATCAGGTTTTAGATGAGGTAAACAATCATTTTCCGCAAATGGTTTTCAAAACAATTATTACGCGAAATGTGCGTTTGTCTGAAGCGCCAAGTTTTGGCGAAACAATTATTCAGTACGATGCAGCAAGTAAAGGTGCAGAAAATTACTTAAATTTAGCGCGAGAATTTTTAATTAACAACAACGATACAGTTTAAATAAAATGGCAAAGCCAAATAAAAATAATCGCTTAGGACGTGGATTATCAGCTCTATTAAAAGATGAACCAACGGTAAAAACAGCACAAGATGAAGGTGCGAAGAAATTGGTTGGAAATATTTTGGAAATAGATTTAGAAAAAATAACCGCAAATCCTTGGCAACCACGAACTAATTTTGATAAAAAAGCTTTAGATGAATTAGTCGCTTCTATTCAAACATTAGGCGTTATTCAACCCATTACAATTCGTAAAAAACCAACAGGTGAATATGAATTGATTTCAGGTGAAAGACGTTTTCGTGCTTCGCAATTGGCAGGAAAAAAGACAATTCCGGCTTATGTGCGATTAGCAAATGACCAAGAAATGTTGGAAATGGCATTGGTCGAAAATATTCAACGTCAAGATTTAGATGCTATTGAAATTGCACTTTCTTACCAACAATTAATGGATGAAATCAAGCTTACTCAAGAAGAATTAAGTAAACGTGTTGGGAAAGATAGAACATCTATTACAAATTATTTACGTCTATTAAAATTAGATCCAATTATCCAAACAGGAATTCGAGATGGAATGATTTCGATGGGACATGGGCGTGCTTTAATGGCAATTGATGATGCGGATTTACAATTTGATATTTACGAAAAAATTGTCAAAAATAATTTATCTGTACGTGATACAGAACGTCTAATCAAATCAATAAAAGAAGGGAAACCTGAGAAAAAAGCAAAAGATGAATTGCCTTCTCAGTACAAAGAAGCATTAAGTTCTATTTCAAATTCTTTGAAAACGAAAGTCGAAATAAAACGTGCGAATAATGGTAAAGGTAAAATTATTTTGAATTTTACTTCTGATGATGAGTTTGAACGTTTAAGAAAGTTTTTGAATGAAAATTAAAGGATTATTTCTTGGATTAATGATGGCTTCAACGTTTTCATTTGCCCAAGTTCAAATAGATTCAACTCTAATCGTAAAAGATTCAGTTAAAATTAGTAACGAAGTCTTAATGGAAAAAAGTCCAATCAAAGCTTCGTTGTATTCAGCTATTTTACCAGGTGCAGGACAATTGTACAATAAAAAATGGTGGAAAGCACCAATTGCATTGGGATTAGTTGGTACAGGCACAGGTTTTACAATCTATTACAACAATTTATATAAAAAGTACCGAAGAGCGTACATTGCAGTAAGAGAAGGAACTCCAAACGAATTTTCTGGTATTTTAACTCCAGAACAACTGGCAGTTATACAAGACGATTACAAACGAAAACGTGATTATAGTGTTGCGTTAACTGCGTTAGCTTATTTATTAAATGTTGTTGATGCTACTGTTGATGCACATTTATTTACAGTACGAAACGACACTGAAATGTCATTTAAACCAACTGTCATTCAAGATGAAATGACATTAGAGCCAGTTTTGGGATTGGCATTTAACTTAAAATTTTAGAAATTAAAGATGAAAATTGCATTAATAGGATACGGAAAAATGGGAAAAGCAATAGAAGAAATTTTAATTCAACGTGGTCATGATGTTGTACTTAAAATTTCTCGTACTCCTCTTCCAGAAGAATTAAAAGATGTTGAAGTTGCAATCGAATTTTCTCGACCAGAATTTGCATTCGATAATCTTAAAGTATTACTTGAAAATAACGTTGCAACTATATGTGGAACAACAGGATGGTTAGAGAGACAAGGTGAAATAAATCAATTAGCCATTGCTAATCATACGGCTTTTTTATATGCTTCTAATTTTAGTTTAGGTGTAAATTTATTCTTTGAATTGAATTCTATTTTAGCTCGAATGATGAATAAATACCGCAACGAATATCAAATTAATTTAGAAGAAATTCATCACACACAAAAACTTGATGCACCTTCAGGAACTGCGATTACAATTGCAGAAGGAATTATTGATCATTCTTCTTATACTTCTTGGTCGATGGATGAAAAAGCAAAAGATATTATTCCTGTCGCAGCGAAAAGAATAGAAGATGTTCCTGGAACACATATCGTGCAATATAACTCGGAAGTAGACACAATTGAAATTTCTCATACCGCTCATTCACGCAAAGGTTTTGCCTTAGGTGCTGTAATTGCTGCGGAATGGATTTGGAATAAACAAGGTGTTTTTACAATGAAAGATGTACTTGAACTGAACTAAATTAAAATACTAAATATCAAAAACTTATGCATGTACTAATTTACTGGTTAATTGGTTTTATCATAGCCAATGTAATCTTTGGAGCTGCAACTTGGAAATTATATAAAAATGCAGGAAAAAAAGCTTGGCAGGCCTATATTCCCTTTCTTAATATTTGGAAAGGTTTAGAAATTATTCATCGTCCAAAATGGTGGATTATTCTATTTTATTTGCCAATTGTTGGCCCTATTTTTTGGTTAGTATTCTTTGTTGATTTAGGCGACTCTTACGGAAAAATTGAAACCAAAGATAAAGTCATCATGGTTTTGACATTAGGTTTATACATTTTTACAGTAAATTATGCTGACAATCCAAAATATTTAGGTCCTGAAAAACGCAAACCTACTTTTATATCTTCCTTAATTTTTGCACTTGTATTGGCTACATTAGTTCACAACTGGTTTATACAACCTATGATTGTTCCTACAGGATCAATGGAAAATACAATCAAAATTGGTGATGCCCTTTTTGTAGAAAAAGTAAGTTACGGTGCACGTGTTCCTATTACTCCTATTGGAATTCCTTTCTCAGAATTCATTTACCGTGATGGTTTTATCGATAAAGCACGTTTGCCTTACATGCGTGTTCCGGGTTGGAGAGATTTAAAATCAAATGACATTGTTGTTTTCAATTACCCTACCGATTCTATTTACAATGCGATTGATCGTAAAGACGCATATGTAAAACGTTTGGTTGGTTTGCCAGGAGAAACGGTTCAAATTCGAAATGGTGTTTTATATGTAAACGACAAAAAATTCATCCCGAAAAAAGATGCACAAGTTCAGCATTCATATTTAGTGGTTGTAAAAACTCCATTTAGTGATAAACTATTATACGATAATTTTGGAATTATCAGTACAGATTATCAAGCTGGAAAACAAACTGATGGTACATTTATCTATCAATTTGCTGCATTAACTGACGCACATGTCACAGCAATGAAATCGAATGCAAATGTAGTTTCTATCGAACCTATTTTACAACCAGTTGGTCAAAAAAAAGAACATATTGTGAATGGTAAAATCGATAGTACAAATACGATTTTCCCTGTTAACAAAAACTGGAATACAGATCAATACGGTCCTTTATACATTCCGAAAAAAGGAGACGTCGTAGATGTTAACAAAGAAACGTTGGCACAATACATCAATATTATTCGTCGTTACGAAAACAATACGCTAAAAGTTGATTCTGCTAATGGTAAGTTTGATGTATTTATCAACGATCAAAAAACAGACAAATACGAAATCAAACAAAACTACTATTTTATGGTTGGTGATAACAGAAATCAATCATTAGATGCGCGTTTCTTTGGATATGTTGGAGAAGATCATATCATTGGTCGTCCAATTATGATTTGGGCAAATATGAATGGAATGTTTGAACCTGCAGCTCCTAAGAAATTTATATGGGATCGATTCTTTACCTCAATCAACAACGATAATCCAAACAAAACATCATACGGAATTTATGTTTTAATTGCGTTAATTGGTTGGATTGGATACGATATTGTAAAAGCTCGAAAAGAGAAAAAGAAAAACAACTATTAAAATTATTTTGTAGTCAAATTTTAAAACATAAAATTTGTTATTCGAAAATAAATAACTCAAAACTGTGCATTATAAGTAATTGTAATGCACAGTTTATATACAGAAAAATAATAAAAACGAATGAAAAATACGTTTGCCGCTTTTTATTTTGGACCGATTGATTACTATGCAGAAATGGTAAAAAGCCAGACTTTGGATATCGAAGTTCAAGAAAATTTTCAAAAGCAAACTTACCGTAATCGCATGTATATTTTGGGCGCAAATGGTAAGTTGATGTTAAATATTCCCATCTTTCACAACGGAACTCGATTGTTCAAAGATTTACAACCTTCTTATGAATATGATTGGCAGAAAGAACACATTAAATCGTTAAAATCAGCTTATCAAAGTTCTCCATATTTTGAGTATTATGAAGATGAAATTATTCCAATTTTAGAACAGAAGGAAAAATTTTTATTGGATTTGAATTTAAAAACAATTGAATTCATCAACAAAAAATTAAACTTAGACTTGGAAGTTTCTAAAACAGAAACTTATCAATCTATATTACCTGAAAATGATTTTAGAAATCAATTTTCTGCTAAAAAAGCACCTCAATACAATTTACCCGAATACGCACAAGTTTTTGATGACAAATTTGAATTCGTTGAAGGATTGAGTATCTTAGATTTACTTTTTAGCGAAGGTCCAAGTGCCGCAGTGTATTTAAAAAACTTAATAAAATAACAACATGAGAAAATTATTTATTGCTTTAGGATTTGCCTTTACATTAGGGTTTGCTCAAGCACAAACAACAGAAGTACCGAAAGAAAAATGGTACCATGCAAGTGTAGAACAAACAGGTATTTATGGTGTAAATACTGATCAAGCATTACAATTTTTAAAAGACAACAAAAGAAAAGCCAATACAATTATTGTAGGCGTATTAGACAGTGGTGTTGAGCATTTCCACGAAGATTTGAAAGCAAATATGTGGTCAAATCCAAAAGAAATCCCAGGAAACGGAATTGATGATGATAAAAATGGATACATTGATGACGTACACGGATGGTCTTATTTGGGAACAGCAAAAGGAATCAATTACAATGACGACACGACTGAGTTAACTCGTATTTACAAAAATTTATCGAGTAAATACGCTACTTACGATCAGAAGA
Organism: Empedobacter stercoris; assembly: GCF_020281205.1. Lineage (GTDB taxonomy): Bacteria > Bacteroidota > Bacteroidia > Flavobacteriales > Weeksellaceae > Empedobacter > Empedobacter stercoris. The sequence goes on along the minus strand of NZ_JACXZC010000026.1, from coordinate 17,405 downwards.
AAAATCATGCTGCAATTACAAAAAATCCAACTGAATATGCAGAGTTTCAAAAAATTGAAAAAGAATATTTAAGCGCTGTAGGTAAAGCAAAATACAACCAACAAGTTGCACAATCAAAACTAAACGCAGTTGAAGGTGGTGTAAATAAAATGGTTTTAGAATTTGGTGACACTAAATTATCAAAAGATGTTTTGGCTAATTACCACCCAACAGATTCACAAATATTAGAAGCTTTATGGATTTTTGGTGAATTAAAAGAAGAGCAATGGGTTGGTAAAACCATGAAAGAGGTTGCCAATACTTACTTAGGAGCTGCACGCCGTGCTGCAAAAGGTGATGCTTTAACATCTCACCTGAACTTAAATTTAGTTGATCGCAAAGACGTTGACAATCCAAACGATAAGAAAGAACGTTTTTACGGAAATGGTGATTCTAATGGACCTGAGTCATCTCATGGAACACACGTTGCTGGAATCATCGGTGCTGTAAGAGGAAATAACATCGGAAACGATGGTACAATTGGTGGAAATAATGTAAAAATTATGTCAGTTCGTACAGTTCCAAATGGTGATGAGCGTGACAAAGATGTTGCAAATGCAATTTATTATGCAGTGGACAATGGTGCTAAAATCTTAAACATGTCTTTCGGAAAACCATACTCTCCCGATGCGGATTTAGTTTGGGATGCTTTCAAATATGCTTCGGATAAAGGAGTTTTAATTGTAAAAGCAGCAGGAAACAGCAACGAAGATATTGATGTTCATGTTCATTATCCAACAAATTTCAGAAATGGAAATGCAGTTTCTAAATCTGTTTTAACAGTTGGTGCATCAACAAAAGATCCAAATGCTTTAAAAGCTCGTTTCTCAAATTATGGTAAAAAATCAGTTGATGTTTTTGGACCAGGACAAGAAATTTATTCTACTTATCCAGGCGTAGATCAATACCGTTTCTTAAATGGAACTTCTATGGCTTCTCCTGCTGTTGCTGGTGTTGCTGCAATGGTTTGGTCACACTATCCAAAATTAACTGCTGAAGATATTCGTAATATTTTAATGGAAACAGTGAATAAAAATGATCAATTAAAAGACATTTCTGTTGCTGGAGGTGTTGTAGATTCGTACAAAGCTGTACAAAAAGCTGAAGAAATTTACAAACAACGTAAATTGAAATAATTTTAACACAACATTATAAAATGGCTCCCTAATTTGGAGCCTTTTTTGTATTTTCAAAATACGAAAACTCAATGTGTAACAATTCGCTTTGTTATCCGACATATATAGAAAAATTTATTATGAAAAAATTCTTATTAAGTATATCTGTTGCCATGTTTATTGGTGTGGCATCATTCGCACAAGAAACTACTGCATTACCATTACCAAAGGTTGACCAAAAATATTGGCAACACGAATCTCTTGAAGAAAGTGGTGTTTATGGTGTTAATACACAAAAAGCAATTCAATTTTTAGAATCAAAAAAACGTAAACCATCGCAATTAATTGTCGGAGTTTTAGATTCTGGTGTTGAAGTGACACATGCAGATTTAAAAGATAATGTATGGATCAATGCAAAAGAAATTGCTGGAAATGGAAAAGATGACGACAAAAATGGATACATTGATGATGTGCATGGTTGGAATTTTATTGGAGGAAAAGATGGTAAAAACGTCGATGGCGATACATTAGAATTAACACGTCTTTTTGTAAAATATAAAAACCTTTTCGAAACGAGTACCGATGCTGCTTCAAATAAAACCAAATACCCTGAAAAATTTGAAGAATACCAAAAAATAAAAGTAGAATTCGAAAATAAATTAGCTGAAGCTAAACAAGGTGCTATGCAATATCAGCAAATGGATGAAATTTTCAAAGTTAGTTTTCCAGTATTAATTTCTGAATGGGGAGAAAAGGATTTGGACGAAAAAAACATGTCTACCTTTCAACCAAAATCGAAAGAAGCTCAGCAAGGTATGATGATTTTCGCGATGGTTCCAAAAGAAGCTTGGGATGGTAAGACAATGAAAGAGTTTTTGAAAAAAGTAGGTGATGAAATTGCTGAAGGTGCGAAATATTACAAAGAACAAGTAGAAATTAACTTAAATACAGAGTTAGATCCTCGTCCTATTGTTGGTGATGATTATGCCAATGTGAATGAGAGATACTATGGAAATTCGGATGTAGACGGTCCAGATTCAAACCACGGAACACACGTTGCTGGAATTATTGCGGCAAAATCTGGTAATGGAATTGGAATAGATGGTATTGCTGGACAAGGAAATGTAAAAATAATGTCTGTTCGTACTGTGCCTAATGGTGATGAGCGCGACAAAGATGTTGCAAACGCTATTCGTTATGCGACTGACAATGGTGCTAAAATCTTGAATATGTCTTTTGGGAAAGCGTATTCTCCTGATGTAAAAGCAGTTTGGGAAGCGTTTAAATATGCACAAGACAAAGGTGTTTTATTGATAAAAGCAGCAGGAAACGATAACGAAAACATCGACACGAATATACATTTTCCTACGGTTTATAACGAAGCGGGTACAGCAATTTCTAACAATGTGATTACTGTTGGTTCGAATACAAGTAATAAAGATGAATTAAAATCTAGTTTTTCTAATTACGGTAAAAAATCTGTAGATGTATTTGCTCCAGGTTCTGATATTTACTCAGCAATCCCAACAAGAGATGGTGAATACAAATCAAATTCTGGAACTTCTATGGCTTCACCAGTTGTTGCAGGTGTTGCAGCATTAGTTTGGTCACATTATCCAAAATTGACAACACAACAAGTGAAACAAATCATTTTAGATTCTGTCAATAAAAATGATCAATTAAAAGATATTTCTGTAACTGGAGGTGTTGTTGATGCATATAAAGCTGTACAATTAGCTGAAAAGATTTATACAGATAAAAATTTGAAATAATTTTTCATAAAACGTATAATACAAAAATACCTCTCGATTATGAGAGGTATTTTTTTTAATAAAAATTGTTTAAATCGTATTATACTTTGGGCTTTTCTATTCAGGAATAACAGCTTTAATGGTTTGTTGTATGGCGTTTTTTAGCTAATATATTTTATAAATCTTGAAGAAAAAATCCAGTTAAATCGTTAACTGGATTTTTATTTGATTATTATTGATCTAATTTTATTTTTTGTTGACTTTGTTGCAATTGATACAACTCAATAATATCTTCGATTGGATAATTGAACCAATCTACTTGTTTTTTTATTTTTGAATTTTCGTCCAAATATAAAAAAGTGGTAAACTTCATCGAAGGAAAATTCATTCCATTATAGGTGTAAGCAGAAAATTCTCCATTGGCAATAATCATCGAATCATTTGAAAATAATTCTTTTACTTCCAACAGTTGGTTGTTCTCATACTGCATAGTCGTATCATTCCAACGCACAATTTCATTCAAAAGATAGCGAGGATCAACTGTAGATGCGCCCGAATATTGGGCTACATTTTCGTATACCAAACTATCATTATAAAAAGACAACATTTTTTTATAATCGGCACGAGTAGAGTAATTTTCGAAAAATCGTTTTCCTAATTCATCATTTTTATTTGATGAATTTGAATTACAACTCACCAAATTAGTTAATATTAAAACACTGAAAATCCACGTAAATATTATTTTCATTTTTCTGAAATTCTAGTTAAATAATTTTCGCCATTATCGTCTGCCATTCCATCTTCATTTAGAATCATGATTTCTGAATTATCTGACCAACGTAAAAACTGAAAAGGTAATTTTTTCTTTTTAGGCGCGAGTTCTATTAAAGAACCATCATCTTTTTTAAACAATTCTCCTTCAAACGATTGACCTTTGTACTCTACTAAAAATGATTTTTCAGTCAATTTCAAGATGATTTTATCACCATAGTAATTCCCTTCAAAAATTCCTTTGTAAACGAGCGTTTCATTCGTAAAGACAGAACTTTTTTCTAATGACAATACGTCTTCATGCGACAAACCATCAGAACTTTTGTCTATTTCTGTTTTTTCATTCTTACACGAAAACATCAAAAAAATAAAAGCTATTAGAAAAAGAACATTTCTTGTCATGAAAACAGTTTATTTTTTAACAAATTGTTCAACATCTTTTCTTGAAATTGGATCATCTCCGAGAATTAATAATCGTTCAACAACATTTCTCAACTCGCGTATGTTTCCTGTCCAATCCAATTCTTTTAAAGCATCGTAAGCCGATTTATCAAAAGATTTTTGACTTGTTGTGTCTGTTATAAAATGTTCTACCAATAATGGGATATCATCCTTGCGGTCATTAAGAGCAGGAACATTAATAATAATAACAGCCAAACGATGGTATAAATCTTCGCGAAAGCGACCTTCTTCAATCTCTTTACGTAAGTCTTTATTCGTTGCTGCAATTACACGAACATTTACATTAATTTCCTTTTCAGAACCAACTGGTGAAACCTTTCCTTCTTGCAACGCTCGCAAAACTTTGGCCTGTGCAGAAAGACTCATATCCCCTATTTCATCTAAGAAAATTGTACCTTCGTTTGCTAATTCAAATTTTCCTTGTTTATCTTTAACAGCACCTGTAAACGAACCTTTTACATGTCCAAATAATTCGCTTTCTATTAATTCTGCAGGAATCGCAGCACAATTCACTTCAACTAAAGGTTTAACACTACGGTCACTTTTTTCATGTAAATGATGAGCAACTAATTCTTTTCCTGTTCCATTTGGTCCAAGAATAAGTACACGAGCATCTGTAGCAGCTACTTTATCAATAATTTGTTTTACTTCAGCAATGGCTGGAGCTTCACCAATCATTTCATATTTTTTTGCTACTTTTTTCTTTAATGCTTTATTTTCTTTCTTTAATTCTTTGTTCGTAGACAATAACGATTTACGATCTAAGGCATTGCGAACAGTGGTTAATAATTTATTTAAATCTGGTGGTTTTGATATAAAATCATAGGCACCTTTCTTTATTGCGTCTACAGCCAAATCCACGTCACCATGTCCAGTGATCATTACCATTGTTAAATCAGGATTGTATTCCATCGCTTCCGAAAGAACCTCCATCCCATCTTTCAATGGCATTTTAATATCACTTATAATTAAGTCGTACTCTTTTTCTTTTATTTTTTCAATTCCAACCACTCCGTTTTCTGCTTCATCAACTTTCCATTTCGGATTTTCGTCCATTAGGATACTTTTCAAAACATTTCGGATAGCCTGTTCATCCTCGATTAATAAGATATTTGACATCGTTAATATCGTTTATTTTTATACAAAATTAAATAGACTCAAAGATAACTGAAATTATTATTCTTGAGTCTACTTTTATTTCTTTTTAATGATTTTTAAGATGTTTTTACTTTTTGAGCGGTTTCTAGGTTTAATTCTCGAATTGAGACTTCACGCATTTCTATTTTTCTGATTTTACCAGATATTGTCATTGGAAATTCAGTTACAAATTTCCAAAATTTTGGACGTTTAAAATGTGCAATTGATAAACAGTATTCTTTTAGTTCATCTTCTGTTACTGTTATACCTTCTTTCACTTTTACCCATGCCATCACTTCTTCACCATATTTAATACTTGGAACTCCAATAATTTGAACATCCGAAATTGCTTCGTGTTCATACAAAAAGTCTTCGATCTCTTTAGGTGAAATATTTTCACCACCTCTAATAATAATATCTTTAATTCTTCCTGTAATATTAATATAACCATCGACATCCATCGTCGCTAAATCTCCGGTATGCAACCAGTTATTTTCATCTATCACTTGAGCAGTTGCTTCTGGATTATTCCAATATTTTTGCATAACTGAATAACCTCTAGTGCAAAATTCACCAGCAATGCCACGAGGTAATATTTCACCTGTTTGCGGATCAATAATTTTAATTTCTAAATGGTCTTGAACTGTACCAACCGTTGAAACTTGTTTTTCTAAAGGGGTACCGATAATTGTTTGGGTCGAAACCGGAGAAGTTTCCGTCATTCCATAACAAATAGACACTTCTTTCATATTCATTTTGGATTGAACTTTCTTCATGATTTCAATTGGACAAGGCGATCCTGCCATTACGCCAGTTCTTAAAGAAGATAAATCAAAACGATCAAAATTTGGCAATTCCAATTCCGCTATAAACATCGTAGGAACTCCATAAAGAGAAGTACATTTCTCTATTTCTACAGCATTTAGCGTTTTTTCTGGATCAAAACTTTCAGATGGGATGACCATACAGGCACCATGAGAAGTACAAGCCATATTTCCGATAACCATTCCAAAACAATGATAAAAAGGAACTGGTATACATACACGATCTAAATGTGTGTAATTTAATCGTATTCCAATAAAGAAACCATTATTCAATAAATTATGATGTGTTAGAGTAACACCTTTCGGAAAACCTGTTGTACCAGAAGTATACTGAATATTAACTGCATCATCAAACTGTACGGATTGTTCGATTTGATGAATTTCGGATGTTGATATTTCTTCACCTTGTTCTAAAAAATCATTCCAATTTTCTTCAAAAATGATAATATGTTCTAACATTTTAGCATTTTGCTTCACATTGTTCAACATGATTTTATATTGACTTGATTTGAAACTTAAAGCTGCAAAAACAGCTGAAATTTCGGCTTGATTTAAAACAAATTCAAGTTCATTTTCTCTGTATGCAGGATTAAGGTTAACGAGAATCATTCCGACACGAGCAGTTGCATACTGCAATAATGTCCATTCGGCGCGATTAGGTGCCCAAATTCCAACACGATCACCTTTTTTTAGGCCAATTGCAATTAATGATTTAGCAATTTGTTCTGTTTGAGAATAAAACTCTGTATAGGTCGCACGGTAATTTTGATCAACGCAAACCAATGCCTCTTGCTGAGGATATTTTGCGACAGTATTGCGTAAATTTTCTCCAATTGTTTCTCCCAATAGAGGATATTTAGAAGCACCGCTTGAGTATGATAAGTTCGCTATCATCTATTTATATTCTTTATTTTAAAAATTACTTTACTCTCAAACATAGCAACGTTTTTTCGGAAAAGAAACTTATCAAATGCAAGATTTTAGATATCTATAAGAATCTTATTTTTTTATTAGATTTAAAATTAATTTCAAAAAAATGTAGCATAAATTTTAACAAATACTTAAAATAAGTCATTTTAATAATGCTTAAATTGTAAAAAATTACAAAAAAATGAATACAATAAACCATGAAAATTATACTTCTATTTATGATGGAATAGAAGTCGTAGATGCTTTACAAACAAGAATTGCTGATATCAAAAAAACCTTAACAATTGTTACCGAATTAAATAAGTGGGATTATGCTTATGCTGAGGAAAAATGGACAATAAAGGAAATGATACAACATTGCATTGATTGTGAACGTATTTTTTCATATCGTGCTCAGCATATTGCGAGAGAAGATGCTCAGACATTAAATTTTTTTGATGAAAATGCCTACGTTTTGACTTCTAACGCAAAAAGTCGAAAACCAGAAGAATTGATCAAAGAATGGACGAATTTGATGAAAGCTACGTATTTTCAATTCAAATCTTTTGACGATGAAACCTTAAATAGGATTGGAAAAGTTGGTGATCGAGAATTTTCTGTCGAAAAAATTGGTTTTGTAATGGCTGGTCATTCTATTCACCATATGAATGTAATTAACGGACGATATTTATAACATCTGACAGCTTTTATAAAGCTGTCTTTTTATTTCGGCATCACTTTGTACGTTGGATCTTCTTCTATATTAACTTCTATCACACCTTTCGCTTGATCTAATAGTAATATAGAATCTTTACTTAAATGACGCAAAATAACTTTTTTATTTTGTTGTGTATATTTAAAAGTAATTGTATCTAAAGCATTTATTGCACTCATATCCACTATTCTACTCTCTTTCAAATCAATAACAATTTCATTTGGATCATTTATGATATCAAATTTATCTAAAAAAGTAGATGCAGAACCAAAGAAAAGTGGACCATATATTTCATAAATTTTACGACCATTGTCATCGATAGATTTTCTGGCTCTTATTCGTTTCGCATTATCCCAAGCAAAAACCAAAGCAGAAACAATGACTCCAACAAAAACAGCTAAAGCAAGATTATGAAGAACAACAGTTATAAGTGCAACTAAAACACTTACAAAAATATCTGATTTAGGCATTTTTGTAATTAATTTAAAAAATCCCCATTTAAATGTTGAAATTGCTACCATCATCATCACGCCAACTAAAGCTGCCATCGGAATTTTTTCTATAATTGGCGATCCAACCAAAATAATAACCAAGATTGTTATTGCTCCTATTGCTGGGCCAAGTCGAGATCGTGAACCTGCATCAAGATTGACAAAAGTTTGTGCAATCATTGCGCATCCCCCCATCCCTCCAAAAAATCCATTGGTCATATTAGCAATACCTTGCGCCATGCATTCTTTATTCGAGTTCCCTTTGCTTTCTGTCACCTCATCAACTAACGTTAGTGTAAGTAAAGTTTCTATCAATCCTACCGATCCCATAATAATCGAATACGGTAAAATAATCTTAAAGGTTTCTAAAGTTAATGGAACACTTGGAATATGAAAAACAGGTAATTCTCCTTTGATGGTTGCTATATCACCTACCATTTTAGTATCAATTTGAAAACCTAAAACCAACAAAAAAGTGATCAGAATTGCAACCAATGAAGCAGGAATTACTTTAGTTATTTTCGGAAAAAAGTAAACAATTAAAATGGTGATAAACGTTAATCCTAACATTATATAAAGAGACGTACCTAATAACCAATGCGTACCCCCTTCTGATGTTGATTTGAATTGTTCGATTTGTGACATAAAGATCACGATTGCCAAACCGTTTAGAAAACCATACATAACAGGTTGAGGAATTAAACGAACAAATCTTCCAAGTTTAAAAATACCCACTATTAGTTGAAAAACACCTGCCAATGCTACTGCTGCAAAAATATATTGTTCACCATAAGTCGCATTTAACGCAATTAGCGTAATAACCGTCGCTCCTGCTCCTCCTGAAACCATTGCTGGTCGACCTCCAAAAATTGAAGTTACAATTCCCATAATAAAGGCTCCATAAAGACCAATTAAAGGTGATAAACCTGCTAAAATAGCAAAAGAGAGCGATTCTGGAATCATGGTCATTGCAACAGTTAATCCAGCCAAAATTTCACTCTTAATATTCAGTTTAGAGTTCGTATTTATAAGGTTTGAAAAAGGCATTCCGTTTTGATTAAAATTGTTACAAAAGTAAGCAATCATATTTACGAAATATTAAGTACTAAAATTTAAAAAGATTATTTTTGATAAAAATTTTCAATTGAAACATATTTTTAAAACTACATTAAACTGGATTAAAAAAGAGCCTATTTCAGATTCTTCAGAAAGATTTTACACAAAAAGTCATCATATTTCGAATGAAGGAAAACCTAATTTAGAAATTTCGGCAGCAAAAGCTTTCAAAGGAGATCCTAATTTATATAATCCCGAAGATTTGTTATTAAGTAGTTTAACTTCATGCCATATGATGTCGTACTTATATTGTTGTGCTCAACATAAAATTGAGGTCATTTCTTACACTGATCATTCTGAAGCAACTTTAGTTGTGAATGCAGATGGAAGTGGAAAAATTATTGTAGTCAATTTATTTCCAGAAGTTATTATTGCTGATGAAACGCAAATTGAGCTCGCTCTTTCTTTGCATAAAAAAGCAAATGAATTGTGTTTTATTGCAAATTCATGCAATTTTCCTGTTTATCATAATTCAACATGTACTACACCATAAAAAAACCGAGTTAATACTCGGTTTTATACATTTTGTTCGTTATAATTTCTCTTTTAAGAATTGCGCAGTATACGATTCTTTTACTTTTACAATATCTTCTGGTGTTCCTTCTGCTACTAAGAAACCACCTTTTTTCCCTCCTTCTGGTCCAAGATCTATTACCCAATCGGCAACTTTAATAATATCCATATTGTGCTCAATCACAAAAACTGAATGTCCCAAATTAATCAATGCTCGTAAAGCCTTGATTAATTTCTGAATATCATGAAAATGCAAACCAGTAGACGGTTCATCAAAAATAAACAAGGTTTTATTCGTGGTTTCTCCTTTTGTCAAGAAAAAAGCCAATTTTACACGCTGCGCTTCTCCGCCTGAAAGCGTATTCGACGATTGACCTAACTTCACGTAACCTAAACCAACATCTTGCAAAGGCTTTAACTTCTCTACAATTTTATTTTGTTGATGTGCTGCAAAAAAATCGATAGCTTCATCAATTGTTAAATTCAAAATATCTGAAATTGACTTTCCTTCAAACTTAACTTCTAAAATTTCTTTCTTGAAACGTTCTCCATGACAATCTTCACAAACCAACTCAACATCCGCCATAAATTGCATTTCGATCGTAATTGTTCCTTCTCCTTTACAAGCATCGCAACGTCCACCATCTACGTTAAACGAAAAATGTTTGGGCTGAAATCCCATCACTTTACTCGCTTTTTGTGATGCAAATAAATTTCGAATATCGTCATAAGCTTTCACATAAGTCACAGGGTTTGAACGCGATGATTTCCCAATTGGATTTTGATCAATTAACTCGATTCCTTCTAACTGTTTCAAATCACCAACTAAATCATCAAAATCACCAATTTTATTCCCATAGATTTCAAAATGACGCTGAACAGCTGGTGCTAAAATATCTTTCATTAACGTTGATTTCCCTGAACCAGAAACTCCTGTAATCACAGTTAATTCGTTTAGTGGAAATTTAACATCAATATTCTTTAAATTATTTTCTCGTGCACCTATAATTTTCAAATAATTAGGTGAATTTAAACGGTTCTTAGGAACTTCAATTGCTAATTTCCCATTCAAATATTTAGATGTCAAGGTATCAGCTTTTATCAATTCGTCATAAGTTCCTTCAAACACGACCTCTCCTCCATTTGTTCCAGCTTCTGGACCAATATCAATAATATAATCCGCAGCTTTCATGATATCTTCATCATGTTCCACCACAATTACTGTATTTCCTAAATCACGTAAACGATGTAAAATCGTGATAAACTTTTCCGTATCTCGCGAATGTAAACCAATCGAAGGTTCGTCTAAAACGTACATCGATCCAACCAAACTGCTTCCTAACGAAGTTGCTAAATTGATACGTTGCGATTCTCCTCCAGACAATGTATTTGACGCACGGTTGAGCGATAAATATTCTAAACCAACATCCAATAGGAAAGTTAAACGAGATTTTATTTCATAAATAATTCGACCAGCGATTTGCTGATCATATTCATTAAATTGAATACTTGTAAAAAAATCATTCAATTCATTTAACGGTAAATCAACTAAATCACTGATTGATTTATCTGCAATTTTCACAAAATTAGTTTCTTTGCGTAATCGTTTTCCTTTACACGTCGGACAAGTTGTTTTTCCTCTGTAACGAGACAACATCACACGGTATTGAATTTTATAGGTGTTTTCTTCAACCATTTTAAAGAAACCGTCTAATCCTTCCCAATTCAAATCACCTCGCCACAAATACTCTTTTTGTTCTTCTGATAATTCAAAATAAGGTTTGTGAATAGGAAAATCGACTTGTTGTGATTGCTTAATAAAATGATTTTTCCATTCGCTCATCTTCTCTCCTTTCCATGCAACCACCGCATCTTCGTAAATAGATAACGATTTATTTGGTACGACAAGATTTTCTTCAATCCCAATTACTTTCCCGTAACCTTCACAAGTTGGACAAGCACCATAAGGATTGTTGAAACTAAAGAAATGAATGTTTGGTTCATTAAAAATCAAGCCATCAGATTCGAATTTATTTGAAAAATATTTAACTGAATTATGATCTATATTTACAACTGCAATATCTCCTTTTCCTTCGAAAAAAGCAGTTTCGATAGAGTCTGCCAAACGATGATAAAAAGATTCTTCGTCTTCTGTAGGTAATGCAATACGATCAATGATTAAATGAACATCATTTTCGGGTTGAGGCTCAAAGTTAAACGAAATTAAATCTTCAATTTTGACTTGATTTCCATCTACACTTAAACGTGTAAACCCTTGTTGTTGAAGAATATTTAAATGTTCAGAAAACGTACGTTCTTCTGGAACAACCAATTTAATTTGAAGAATAAATTTTGTTTCGGCTTCAAAAGTTTTCAAATAATCCACAACATCCGTCACCGAATCTTTCTGAACTAATTCTCCTGTAATCGGTGAATATGTTTTTCCAATTCGGGCATATAATAATTTCAAATAATCGTAAATCTCTGTTGTTGTACCAACTGTAGAACGTGGATTGGTTGAATTTACTTTCTGTTGTATCGCAATCGCCGGAGCTATTCCTTTGATATAATCAACTTGTGGTTTATCTAATTTTCCTAAAAATTGACGCGCATAAGACGACAAACTTTCAACATAACGACGCTGACCTTCTGCATACAATGTGTCAAAAGCCAACGTAGATTTTCCAGAACCAGACATTCCAGTAATCACAACCAATTTATTTTTTGGTATCGCTAAATCAATATTCTTTAGATTGTGCAACTTTGCACCTTTTATTAGGATAAATTCCTTTGAATCGAGTTGATTGATATCTTTTTTCATCGTGGCGCAAAGTTAATGTATTTTGGAAAGTTATTGTACTGACTAATCTAAAAGAAACCGTATTTTTTAAAAAATAAAAACGCATTAAATAATTAACGCGCTTTTTCAATAAAAAAATAAAAATTTATTCCTGAAATAACAAATAATTTTCTTCGTTTAATTTCTGATATCCAACATCGTACACATAAAAAATTGTGCCATTTTTAGATTCATCAACATTCGTAATGTATCTAAAATCAAAGTTCCTAAGACTAAGTTCATTTTTATCCACCGAACGAATACCTTCTTCTAACAAAGATTTTAAAATTCGGTTATTCTTTCTTAATCGATTATTAATATTTCTTACAATCTCTACTTTGTCTCGGTTCAGATTGTTGTTATAAGAATTTCGACAAAAGTCATTGCAAAACTTTTTGTCTTTGCGACCAAAAAGTGTTTGGTTACATTGAAGACATGTATTCATAAGATAGATTTTAGGTGTTGTTACTACAAATATATAAAAAAAGTACATCAATTTACAAATAATTAATCTTATATTGCTTTTACGCCAAATAAAAGTATTAATTATTTGTTAAATGTTTTGAAAGTTATTTATTATTTTTGCTTAAATTATATTGATTTTGAAATTTTTAAACAAATTACCTGATCCTTTTATCCTTTTTTTATTTATAGCTATTTTAGTTGCTTACATATACCCAAATATTAGTTTGTGGTCGTACAGCAATATTAACCTTAATACAATAATAGATATAGGTATTATTTTAGTCTTCTTTTTTTATGGGTTAAAATTAAATTGGAAAGATGTTTTCAAGGACTTGTCCAACTGGAAAATGCATTTATTAATCCAATCTATAACGTTTATATTTTTTCCAATACTTGTTCTTTGTTTCTATCCACTAATTAAGAACTATCCTGCATATTTCACACTTTATGTCGCTATTTTTTATCTTGCGGCTTTGCCAAGTACTGTTTCTTCATCTGTAGTAATGGTTTCTATTGCAAAAGGAAATATACCCAGTGCCATTTTTAATGCGAGTATCTCTGGTTTAATCGGTATTATTATCACACCGCTTTGGATGAGTTTATTTTTATCAAAAAGTGATGGAGAATTTGATTTATTAGGAATTTTTTTAGATTTGGTTCTAAAAATTATTTTACCTGTTATTATTGGTGCTTTATCTCAACCTTTTTTGGGTAATTTCTATCATAAATACAAAAAACAATTTTCTAACTTAGATAAGTTAACCATCATTTTAATTGTCTACAATAGTTTTAGTCACACATTTTTAGATGGAATTTTTGACAAATTAGGCTTGATTCCTCTTTTAATTGTTTTCGTTGTAGTGGTTACTTTATTTTTTATGTTTTTTAATTTTTCTAAATGGATCGCACTAAAAATGAATTTTAATCGAGAAGATGATATTACAATTCAATTTTGTGCAACCAAAAAATCGTTGGTTCATGGCTCGGTAATTGCTGCAGTTATTTTTTCTGGTGACATCGGTATATACTTGATTCCAATTATGCTTTACCATACTTTTCAATTAATTTATATTAGTTTTATAGCCAATCAATATGCAAAAGAAGTTGAATAAAACCATCATTTCGTTTTTAGTATTAATTGCACAAATTATTCTCTTTTCTGTACTATTCTTATCTGATAATTTCATTGATTTTATCGTTCAAAGGATAACTTTCCCCCTATCTGCTTTTGTAGCTAAAATGACCAATTCTGTTCAATTACCATTAGGTGAGATTTTTTATTTAATGATTGGTATTCTTGGTTTCTTTCTTATATTCAGAGTGATTAGAAGTTTTTTTTACAAAAATCGTGAAACTTCAAAATCTATTTATCATCTATTGATTTTTGTAAATAGCTTCTATTTTATTTACATATTCGCTTGGGGAGTTATGTATAAAAAAGACACATTAACTTTTCATCAAAAAGAAATTGCAATTCAACCAAAAATTCTAAAAGAAATGTATTGTATCGAATTAGACAAAGCAATTATTGCCCGTAATAAAATAGAACACAATGATTCTACAACAACCATTCAGTTTAAATCTAATCTCAATGATTATAATGAAGAATTTTACTCACTACAATTTTCTATAAAAGATTTGAAATGGTTGAAAAATTATCGATTGTTAGAAAATGTTCATTTCAAATTATCTTGGATTTCGAAAATGCAAAATTATATGGGGATTTTAGGCTATTACAATCCGTTTACAGTTGAAGCAAACCTGAATCGTTACAATACAAATCTAAAACAACCTGCTACTCTTTTTCACGAATATGGTCATCAAATGGGATTTGCATCAGAAAGTGAAGCAAATTTTTTGGCTTATTATTTAGGCTCAAAATCGAAGAATCCCGAAATTAATTATTCTATTTATTATAAAAGTATTTATACGCTTTTGGGTGCAATTTACAAGTCTGATCCTTATTTTGTAAAAATGGAATTGAATAATATGTATCCAAAAATCAAGCTTGATCGTCAAGCAGAATTAAATCATTATTTAAAATATGAAGGAAAAGCAAGTGATACGTTTTCAGAATTAAATAATCAATTCTTAAAAGCAAATAATCAAGAAGGAACAATAAGTTACAACAAGTATGTAGAATTGATTTACATTTTATACCAAACAAAAAAGCGAAATCAATAAGATTTCGCTTTTTGTTTATTAATTAGAATTTATTTCCAAATATATTTTTCACCTAAACTCAAAGTAGATTTGATTACATAGTTTCCTTCATTATTCTTCTCTGTCAAAACCACAATTGGATAATATTCACCCGCAGGAACTAACTTTGTGATGTTAGTTGTAAAATCAAGATTACTTAATTTTGTTAAAGCGGCAACCGGAGTAATATCAAAATTAAGCAATTCAAATCCATCTATTTTTTTTGCATCTGTAATATTTTGTTTTGAAAAATAGACTAATAATTTCAAGTCATTTGTTGGTTTAGAATCTAAATTCTGAATAGAATTATTAATACCATCAACTGTAACCATTAATGTATTAAAATCAATTTCTAATTTCCAAACACCAGCTAATTTTACTTTTTTGTTTGCATTTTCGATAGCTAATGAACTCTCTACGGGAATATAAATATCTGATAAAGTTGCGTCAATATTTTTTGTAGAAGCTAATGTACTTTTCTCCGTTAATTGTGGTAAACTAGCATCATCAATTACTTTATCAATCATAATATCATTCGATTGTAATGATATTTTATTATTTAAAATCTTGTAGTTTAAAACATTGCTTGTTTCTCTCTCTTTCAATAATAAAATTGGTGTATAATCTCCATCTGCTAATTTCTGGATATCTGCTGCTTTAAAAGTTACATTTACATTATTAAAACTTGTTCCATTCCCTTCCAGAGTTCCTAATTGGGCATTTGTTGTGATTTTGTTAGGTAAATCATACAAATCCAACGAAGATTTTGAAGGAACAAAATATAAATCAAAAAATAAAGTTTGACTAGTTTTATCTGAATAGTTAGTCAATTTTCCGCCAGAAATTTTGTAATTAGAAGTAGTTACATCATTTGAAATATTCCAAACTCCATCAAAAGAATAATCTTTATTAATAGTCGTTGGAAGATTTGTAATGTTAATGTTTTCCTGTTGAGCAGAAACAAAGCTACTCGACATTATGGCTGCACTAAAAAATAATTTAGTAAAAATATTCATAGGTTATACTTTAAGCTTTCCTACAAAAATAAGAATTATATTTACAAAAAAGTGCTTAAAATCGGATATTTTTAAAATAAAAAGATATCTGTTAATTTTTGATTCTTTAATTTTGTGGTGAATTAAAGAATTATGACTAAAATTTACCCAAAAGACACTGATCAGTTTGATGATTTCGTTCACAAAGAAACAACAACATTTGAAGAGTTAACTGTTTTTGATCGCAATAATTTAGCACCAATATCTATTAATGATCAATTTGGCTTAATCGATAAAACTGGAAATGTAATTATTCCTTTTGAGTACCAGAAATTAGTTCTCACAACGATTAATGCATATAGTGCTCAGAAAAACGAAAAATGGGGATTTATAACCAAGTCTAACCAAGTTTTGATTCCGTTTGAGTATGAATTATCAAGTGATTTTATTGAGAATATTTGTGCTGTAAAAAAAGACGGAAAATGGGGATTTATTGATTTATTGAATCAAGTAATTATTCCGTTTGAATATGATGGTTGTACCGATTTTAGAGCTGGTTTGGCTGGAGTAGAAAAAGATGGAAAATGGGGAATGATTGACAAAAACAATCAATTAATTATTGATTTTCAATACGAATATTTAACACCTGTTGATCAAAATTTTGCAACTTTTGGAGAATCAACTTCTTTGAAAATTGAACGTCCTGATGTGTTGGCTTATTTTCCTTATTTTTTATCCAAAGAAAATTATTTGATGCATTTTGGTTTAATTTCGACTACAAATGAAAAAATTTTAGAACCGATTTCTGAATTGCCTATTTTAGAAAGTTTCGAAAATCAACCTGTTGTTCGTCAAAATTATCAATTAGGGTATCTGAAAGATGGAAAAGATTTTGTAAAATTTGATCAATTTAAGATAGATCCTTATGAAGAAAAAATATTAACACAATTAGGTGTTATGAAATAAAAAAAATGCGACCTTTCTTACACTGCCCCCAAAAAGTTAGACACTTTTGGGGGCATTTTTTATGACAAGAAAAGTAAAATATGGTGTAGCATTTA
>NZ_JACXZC010000025.1 GCF_020281205.1 Empedobacter stercoris | reverse complement strand
TATGGAAAAATAAATAAACCGAATACAAGTGAATTTCCAACATTTCAGCAAGATAATTGTAGTAATAATCAGTGGAAATCATTAGTTTTGAATGTAGCTAGTTAAGGGAAGATTACAATGTTTTATCTAGTTATTCTATTTTGTTGGAAATAAAGATTCTATTTTCTGTAGTTCTCATTTATTAACTTTATGATTAATTCAAAAATTTTATAACAAAAAAACGGGATTCCAATAATACCAATTATCCAACCTAATAGTGGAGTGTATTTTCTTGAATCATTAAATAGATGGTTAAATGGTAGCATTGCATAGCAAAGAATAATGAAAATGAAATAGCCTATTATCCTTGCAATATTTTTAGTTTTATCACTATATAAATTATTGTTTAGAATGTAAACTACTACAGCTCCACCACCAAAAAAGAATAGAGTTAAAAGTGCTATTATAGTTGTTTGCTTTTCTTTCGATACAATTAATAAAAAAAAAGAAATAATTACAAATAGAATACTGATTAAGTAATAGATTTTTTTATTTTTTATAATCATTTTGATAAATACTAATTTTGAATACAGTGAGTAAAGATAAGTTTATAATTTCTGATTTAAAGTTTAATTATCAACCAAAATCAACCAAAATGAGAAAAATAGAACAACTTTTTAGTGAATATGGTGAGAGTCATCAAAATGCTACAAACAAATTGATTCATTGGATTTGTGTTCCACTCATCTTTTGGACGATTCTTGACTTTATTTCCTACATTCCAACGCCGCATTTTTATATTCCAGCTTTTGGTTATATAAGTATAGCTTCAATTATTGCGTTGATAATTGTTTCAAAATTTTATTTCAGACTTTCGTTTGTCGTTGGTTTTATCATGATTTTTGTGATGTTGATAATGGAGTTTTTTATTTCACAATGCAATCTTCAATTTGGTATTAAATCTTGGACAGTTTACTTGGTAGTTTTAACTTTACATGGATTCAGAAATTCGTTGGTCACAAAATAGAAGGGAAGAAGCCAAGTTTTCTCAAAGACTTACAATTTTTGTTGGTTGGCCCAATTTGGTTATTAGGTTTTATTCTTCGTAAGATAGGAGTTAAATATTAAGATTTTTCATCTAAAGACGAAAGAGATTATAACGACAAGTTTGCCTAAGAAAGGGCTAACTTGCGGTTATATATTTGAAAAGCAAAAAGTTTAAACTAAAAAATGCTTCCAATAAATAGGAAGCATTTTTCGTTTCATGTGTTGTTTTAAGCGTGTTTACACTTTCAGGTCTGTATGAGCGCCCAAAAGTGCTTTATTTTCTTCGATTATAGGATCAACCAAATCTTTTAAGAATTCTTCTGTCTGTTCAGATGCAAATCCTGTAAAGTTCTTCGGATCTAATAATTCGACTAATTTATCTTTATCAATTTTTACGTTATCATCAGCAATAATACGCTCAATCAAATCGTTTGATTTTCCTTCCATTTTCACTTGTCTTGCAGCTTCCATAGAATGCGTACGGATGATTTCGTGTAATTCTTGACGGTCTCCACCATTTTTAACCCCTTCCATAATGATATATTCGGTTGCCATAAATGGTAATTCTTCCGCAATATGCTTCTCGATGATTTTAGGATAAACGACTAAACCATCTAAAATATTGTTCCAAATGATTAAAATTGCATCAATCGCTAAGAAAGCTTGAGGAACGGCTAAACGTTTGTTTGCAGAATCGTCTAATGTTCTTTCGAACCATTGTGTTGAGGCAACCATTGCAGGAGAACTTGCCAAAGACATCACGTATTTCGCTAATGAAGCGATACGCTCAGAACGCATTGGGTTGCGTTTGTATGCCATTGCAGAAGATCCAATTTGGTTTTTCTCGAAAGGTTCTTCAATTTCTTTTAAGTTTTGTAATAAACGTAAGTCGTTTGTGAATTTATGTGCAGATTGTGCAATGTTTGATAATAATTCTAATGCTTGTGCATCAATTTTACGATCGTAGGTTTGTCCTGAAACGGCAAAAACATTATTGAATCCGAAACGTTCAGATAATTTTTTGTCTAATGTTTTTACTTTTTGGTAATCTCCGTCAAATAATTCTTTGAAAGAAGCCGCTGTTCCAGTTGTTCCTTTTACTCCGCGGAAACGTAAAGTATCGATTCTGAATTCTAATTCTTCTAAGTCTAATAAAACAGATTGTAACCAAAGTGTTGCACGTTTACCAACTGTTGTTAATTGTGCTGGTTGAAAATGTGTAAATCCTAATGTTGGTAAATCTTTGTATTGACGCGCAAATTTTGCTAAACCATCAATTACATTGATTAATTGTCCTTTGATGTGTTGAAAACCATCACGGATTTGAATCAAGTCTGTATTATCGCCAACAAAAGCAGAAGTTGCACCTAAGTGAATAATTGCTTTTGCGCTTGGTGCAACGTCTCCGTAAGCGTGTACGTGAGCCATTACATCGTGGCGAAATTTCTTTTCGTAAGCTGTTGCAACATCATAATCAATGTTTGTTGCATTGTCTTTTAACGCTTGAATTTGTTCATCTGTAATATCTAATCCAAGTTCTTTTTCAATTTCTGCTAAAGCAATCCAAAGCTGTCTCCATGTTGTAAATTTTTTCTCAGGAGAAAAGATGTATAGCATTTCGTCGCTACAATATCTCGATTCTAACGGATTTTGATACTTGTTCATTGTATTGTTGTTTGTTTTGTTTTTAAAATTTCTTCAAAATGGTTTGTACGTCTTTCACATAATATCCTTCGAAAAGATAAGCGTGAATCAACAATGGAAATAATTGCGCAATCGGTAAACGTTCTTCGTAATTGGCTTCGACCGGATGACTTTCTTGATAAGCATCGAAAAAAGCATCGTCAAATCCACCAAAAAGTTTTGCTATAGCAATGTCCATTTCGCGATGTCCATAGTAAATAGCAGGGTCTATAATTGTAAATTCATCGTTTGAATTCGCTAAAATATTTCCGTTCCAAAAATCACCATGAATTAACGCTGGTTTTTCTTCGGGGAATATAGAATTCAATTGTTTACATAAATTTTCTGCTGATTTTAGTTGTTTTGAAGTGATTAATTGTTTGTTTTGCAACAATTTTATCATGGGTAAGATTCGATTGTTTGCGTAAAAATCACTCCAAGTTGTTGTAAAACTATTCGGTTGCACTACAATTGCGATATAATTGTCTTCTGTCCAACCAAATTGTTTGTTTGTTTTTTGATGAAGTTTAGCTAAGTTTCTTCCTAAGTTTTCCCAATTAACAACAGTTGGAGTAGAGGATTCTATCCATTCTAACACTAAATATTGAAAATCTTTTCCAGCTTCACCAACATCGATCACCTTCGGAACTGAAAATGTCTTTGTTTTTTTGATGGCTTCTAAAGCTCGCGCTTCTTTTTTGAAAAGTTGTGGGAAGTTATTAGCAGAATTAACCTTTAAAAAATATTTTTTATCAAACGACTCTAATCGAAAGGCATCGTTAATATCACCACCTTTTATCGGGACGATAGAATCTATGCCTAAATTCAATTGTTTTAATCGTTCTAAAATTTCATTCATAAAAATATCTCATAAAGTTATAGCCTAACAATAACGTCAGGCTATATTATAAATTATATTAAAATAAAGTTGTTCTAATAATGTTTTGAGAGCGCTCTGGACCAACCGAAACTAAATAAACTTCGATTCCTAAGTATTTCTCAATGTAGTGGATGTAATCTTGCGCAGTTTGCGGTAATTCGTCGAAAGTTTTTACGTTTGTAATATCTTCTTTCCATCCAGGTAATTCGTCGTATTGAGCTTCGTAATTAGCCAATTTAGTTGTAGAAGAAGTGAAATAATCGATGATTTTTCCATCTTCAGTTTTGTAACCTGTACAAACTTTAACGGTATCAATATTAGACATTACATCTAATTTAGTGATTACTAAATGTGTAATTCCATTAATCATACAAGCGTGTTTTAACGCCACTAAATCTAACCATCCTGTACGACGTGGACGACCTGTAGATGCTCCGAATTCGTGACCAACTTGACGGATTTTTTCTCCTAATTCGTTGTCCAACTCTGTTGGGAAAGGTCCGTTACCAACACGTGTACAATATGCTTTAGAAACTCCGATCAAATTTTTTAGTTTTGTAGGAGGAACTCCAGCACCAACACAAACTCCACCAGTTGTTGGAGAAGATGATGTAACGAAAGGATATGTACCAAAATCGATGTCTAACATCAAGGCTTGTGCACCTTCGAATAAAACGTTTTTACCTTCGTCAATTGCTTGGTTAATTTCTAACTCAGTATCAATAATACGTTCTTTTAAACGCTCTCCGTAAGTCACGTATTTTTCGTAGATTTCTTCAAAAGCTAAAGGCTCTTTTTCGAATAATTTTTCGAATAAAGCATTTTTAACAATTAAATTTTCTTTGATTTTTTCTTTTAAAATATCTGGATTTAATAAATCAATAGCACGAATACCAACACGAGCAACTTTATCCTCATAACAAGGTCCAATTCCGCGTTTTGTTGTACCAATTTGATCTTTTCCGGCAAATTCTTCACGATATTCATCTAACAAAATATGATAAGGCATAATAATATGCGCTCTTCTTGAGATAAATACATGATCTGTAGATAAACCTCTTGCTTCTAATTTTTCGATTTCAGTGAAAAAAGCTGCAGGATCTACTACGACACCATTCGCAATAATACATTTTCCTTTGCATTGTAAAACTCCAGAAGGTAATAAGTGTAATACAAATTTATCATCACCTACATATACTGTATGACCAGCGTTGTTACCACCTTGGTAGCGTACAACATAATCTGCTTTTTCAGCAAGAACATCTGTAATTTTTCCTTTTCCCTCGTCACCCCATTGAAGACCGACTACTACGTGTGTTGACATATGTTTGTTCGTTATTTGTTTTTGGAAATAAAAATGAAACAATTCATTTTATCTTGGTTCACTGCAAAGGTAATTTAAACCTTTTCTTAAACAAATTTTAAACTCGATTTAGCACTATTATTTTTCAAGATTTTGTTAATAATTTTTGAAGATGAAATTTACTTAAAAATAACCGAATCCATTTAAATAAAAAGCGTAATTTTACAAACTTTTACACCAAAAATTTCCATATGAAAATTGAAATCTGGTCGGATGTCATGTGTCCGTTCTGTTACATCGGAAAAAAACATTTTGAACAAGCTTTAACCCAAATTCCTTATCAAGATAAAATTGAGGTGGAATGGAAAAGTTATCAGTTAAATCCTGATTTATCTAAAACTGAAATTACATCTGTTGATGAATACTTAATTCAAGCAAAAGGAATTTCGCAAGAACAAGTTTCTGCGATGCATAATCAGTTAGCTGAAATGGGAAAACCTGTAGAAATCGACTTTCAACAACAAAACTCTAAGGTTGTGAATACAGGAGATGCTCATCGTTTAATTCATTTTGCGCAAGCAAATGGAAAAGGTTCGGAAGCAGAAGAAAGACTTTTTAAAGCGTATTTTACTGAAGGTAAAAATGTTGCTGATTATGAAGTTTTGGCTGAATTGGCTGAAGAAATTGGTTTAAATAAAACCGAAGTTCTTGAAATGCTAAATTCTGATGCAAATGTTTTTGAAGTTGCTTCTGATGTTTTGGATGCGCGTAATATTGGTGTTTCTGGCGTTCCGTTTTTTGTAATCGACCGTAAATATGCGATTTCTGGAGCGCAACCTGTCGAGTATTTTGTATCTGCCTTGACGCAGGCTTACGAAAAAGATCATTTGGATCAACCACAAAATGGAGCTTCTTGTGATGTAGACGGAAATTGTGATTAAACTTTTTTAAATAAAACAGAAAGGACTTCAATTGAAGTCCTTTTTTTTATATTGATTGGTAATTTTCTAAATATTGAACGATCTTTTCTGCTAATTGATTTTTATAAGTAGTGCTTTTTAATGTTTCGGCATCATGATTGCAAATCCAAAAAATCATTTTCAGTTCTCGTCAAAATCCCCTTGATATTTTTTTCTTTTGCTGATTCTTGAATTTTTTGTGCCAATTCTAACGAATATTCGCTTTCGGTGATAACGCTGTTTTTTGATCCAACATCATGTCCTCCATGACCAGCATCAATTACAAAAGTTTTAGAATTTTGCGCAAATAAAGCTGAAGTTGTGATCAAACCTGCAATCTCAAAAAAATAGATTTTCTTTTTTATCGAATAGTGTTTTAAATTATTTTGAAGATAATCAATTATTTATGAAACAAAAATCTAATTGGATATATCTCTTTTTTAAGATATTAATTCTTCAATGCTTCAAAAATTTTATCTGCGATTTTTGGATAATTTTCTTCGTTTGTCAATAGTTTTCGATCTTCAATGTTTGTCAAATATCCAATTTCGATCATCACAATAGGAACTTGAGAATCACGTAGTATTTTTGCATTAGACTCTACAATTCCAAGATTTTCGAAACCTAAATTGCTGATGTTATTTCCTATTTTTTCGCCAAGTATTTTAGATTCTTCGAAAGTAGGATTCAATGGAGAAAGATGAATTTCAGTTCCTTTTTTCGAATCTTTTACATTATAATTTGCGTGAAGAGACAAAACTAAATCTGGTTTGATTTCGTTAATTAATTTCGCTCGATTGGTATTGATAATTTGTTCGTCACCTTTGCGTAGCAAAACAAACTCAATATTTTCGAAAGGATTTTTTTCTTGTATTACCGTTGCAATTTTTAAGACAATATCTTTTTCTTGAAATTCTTCTCGTTTTACGCCTGTGTCAGTACCACCGTGACCTGCATCTAATAGAATAATACGTTTTGGTGAAGTTGTAGTTGAGTCAATAAAATTTGTTTGCGCAAAAAGACCTGTTGTTATCAACAAACAAATGATCTGAATTATTTTTTTCATGGTTGTTAAGCTTATTTTGATCAACTTTTAGCAAGAATTGTGCATATTTTTCTAAACACATAGTTAAAAAAACATTTTTTAAAATAATCCACGCGCTTTAATTTCTAAGTATTTATTGATAAGGTTAATAGATAATTCTTTTGGTTCGCAATAAATGGTTAAAATTCCGAATTGATGCAGACGGTTGATGATTAATTCTTTGTCGTAATTAAATTTTTCTGCAATCGTTTGATCATAAATATCTGTTGTTGTTTTCGCTTTTTGATGATTTAATTTCTTTAATTCCGAATTTTTGAACATAATCAAAACGACTACATGCGATTTTTTAATCAATTTCAGATAAGGTAATTGACGTTCTAAAGCGTCAATTGTTTCAAAATTGGTGTAAATAAATAGGAGTGAACGTTGCGTTAACTTTCGTTTAATATAAGCATACAATTGTCCAAAATCACTTTCCAAAAAATCGGTTTGTACATTGTATAATTTTTCCAAAATCAATTGCATTTGATGATTTTTTCGATCTGCAACGACATGATCTTGAATTTTTTTGTTGAAAGTAATTAACCCAGCTTTTTCATTTTTTTGGAGTGAAATATTTGCGATGACTAAACTCGAATTGATCGAGTAATCTACTAATTTTAAACCATCAAAAGGCATGCGCATTGTTCTTCCCAAATCGATTAACGAATAAACGGGTTGCGATTTTTCTTCTTGAAATTGGTTGACCATCAATCGATTTGCTTTCGCAGTAGCTTTCCAATTAATCAATCGGTATTCGTCACCAGTTGTATAATTTTTGATGTTTTCGAATTCTGTATTGGTTCCAATTTTTCGAATTTTTTTCATTCCAAATTGATTCTGAACTTGAGCAGGTGAATACAACTGAAATTGTTTGAATTGTAGATAGGAAGGATAACAAGCGATCGCTATTGGTTCGTTAACTTTTATCTTTTTCTCAATGAAACCAAAAATAGAAATAAAGACATTTGTACTTCCAAATTTATACGAACCTCTTTCTGTTGGACGAATTTTGAAATCAAATTTGGTGTTCTGACCACTTTTAAATCGTTTTTTCAATTCGAATTCTCTCAATTGCAACTGAAGTGGAAATTCTTCTATAATTCTCACATTTAACGAAAATTGATAATTATTTGTAACTGAAAGTTCTAATTCATTTTCATCTCCATTTGAAAATCGTTCCGGATATTTTCGACTAATTTCTAATGAATTTTTAGGAAGAAAAACCAAAAAAATTTCAAGGATAACGCTCACCATAAATAAGAGTGTTACCATTTTTGCCACCAAGAAAATAGGAGGTAAGAAAAAGGCAATCACATAACAAAATGCAACAAAAAATCCCGCATAAAAGAAGCGATTGGTAAGAAATAGGCTTTTGAAAAATTTCATTAACGAGGAATTTCTACACGATCAATAATTTGCTGAATGATATGTTCAGTTGTAAAACCTTCCATTTCTTTCTCAGGAACCATAACAACGCGATGCCCTAAAATTATATGTGCAATTTGTTTGATATCTTCTGGAATTACAAAATCACGTCCATTAACTGCTGCATTTGATTTAGCAGCATCTAAAATGGCAATAGAAGCACGAGGCGAAGCGCCCATGTATAATGTTTGATCGATTCTGGTTTGATGAACAATCGTTGCAATGTAGGTAATCAATGCATGGTGTACAAAAACAGATTTTATTCGATCTTGAAAATCAATGATTTCATTGCCAGTAATTACTTTTTCAATTAACGATTCTTTGTCAATATTTTTGCGTTCTTGTTGTTCTTTTAATAATTCAATTTCACTTTCAAGTGAAGGATATTTAACATAAATTTTGAACATAAAACGATCCAATTGCGCTTCAGGTAATCGATAAGTTCCTTCTTGTTCGATTGGATTTTGTGTTGCAAAAACTAAAAAAGGTGCTTGTAATGGGTAAGTTATACCATCTACAGTGACTTGTCTTTCTGACATCGATTCGAATAAAGCGGCTTGCGTTTTTGCAGGAGAACGGTTGATTTCATCAATTAAGATAATATTCGAAAAAATAGGACCTTGTTTGAATTCAAATTCATTGATTTTTGAGTTAAGGATAGACGTTCCAATCACATCAGAAGGCATTAAATCTGGTGTAAACTGAATTCTACTAAAACCAGAATCGATGGTTTTTGCCAATAATTTTGCCATCATTGTTTTGGCTACTCCAGGTAAACCTTCTATCAATGAATGTCCGTTCGATAATAAAGCCAAAATCAATTGATCAATCACATCGTCTTGTCCAACGATTACTTTTTTCAATTCATTTTTTACAGCTTGCATTTTATGTTGTACATCCGAAAAATCAATTCTATTTTCGAATGGTTGATAAGTATTTTCGTAGTTCATTAGATATTTGCTTTTTGTTTATAGTTTTCGATGATTTGATACACAACTTTCAGGTCGTGTTCATTCGGTTGATTTTTCTGGGAAATATTTTTTAGAATTGTAAAATTTTCAAGGCATTCCTCTTGACTTAAATTTGCTTTTTGTGCGACAAGTTCGATGAATTGTTTATTGGTAATATCATCTGTATCAATTAAAAATGTTTTTCTCAATTTATATAAAAAATAGTCAATTTTCTTTGAAATAATATCTTTTACTTCACCATTTTCTTGGTACAAAGAAGAAATTGTTTTGGCAAATTCCACGGTATGGTTTTCTTCTTTTGTGTAGATTGGAATAATACGTTGTTCGCGTTTACTTCTAAAAATAAGGAAGAGAAAAAGTAAAATCAATAAAGTTGTCCAAGCTGCTTTTAGTGCAGGTTCTGCCATAATAAATCGCATCATCGAAGAACTTCCTGCATAGGTTTTTGAGGTATTGTACCAAAAAATAGTTTTTCCATTTAAGGGTTCTAAAACCGATTTTGCATAAAAATAATTATCTTCATTCAGTAAATAATAATTCGAAAAGTAAAGAGGTTCAGCATGATATAAATAAAAACCTTTATAAGATTCAGGTTTTATTTTCAGGTAATTTGGATAAGTCTTATTTTCATACGTAATAGTTCCAATAACTTCAGAATCAGTTGTGATTTCACTAAAATAATGATGATCAACTTCTTTTTTCTTCTTTATTTTAAATGTTTTGTCCGTTTTAAGTTCAAAATCATTTTTAATGATTTGCGTTTTGTTGTATAGTAAATCTTCTTCGATAACAGTAGAATCCGCATATACAGTGTCAAAAACGATTGCATCATCCAAACCATTCGTATCGTCTCCAAAATTATCGTAATAATCTGCGATGAATACAATACCACCATTTCTGGCAATATTACTTAATAGATTTTTTGCAACAGTATCGAAATAAACTTCTGAGCCGATGACAACAACTGCATAATCTTTTGCCTTTTTAGGATCGATTTTTAGTTCAGATAGCTTTTCTAAATCATGTACTTTTCCTTTTGATAAATTACCAATTTCTTCGTGCATTACATATAATCCGTAAGGATCTTTACTGTTTTGAACAAGATTTACTTTCCACGATTTAGGTAAATCGTAGCGAAGTTTTTGCATTGAAAAAGCAATAAATCCAATCAATAAAACAACGCCAAATAGAATGCTTAATTTTTTCTTCATGAGGCTAAATATTGATTAAATTGATTAAAAATTGATTTGAATTCAGTGTATTTATTCGCATCTAATTGAAATTCTCCGAACCAAACTTGATTAAAAATTCTTGTATTTTGACTGAATGTACGTTGAGCTTTTTCGTCTTTAATTTGATTGATAAATTGTTGATTGGTTTTTTTAGGATTCCATTCAATCCAACCTTTTTTATCTAAATTTTGTAAGTTTTGATAATGTAAATAACGAATTGCTAAAGCATAATTTTCTTCATTTTCTGCTTTGTTGATTAACGAATCAAGGTTAACATTAACCAAATTCTCTTCTATAAGATCAAAATCAGATTCATCGTATAAATTTTTAGCATTTTTTTTCATGATTCCACCATTTTTGTAAACACGGAACGCTATGAAAATTAGGAATAAACCAATTGTGAAATAAAAAATTATTTCCCAAGGTAAGTAAGTTAGAAATTGCATGATTCCTTCGAATAATTTTGTAAAAAATCCAGGTTCAAATTCTTTTTCAGGTTTTGGAACATCATTATAATCAAAATCTTTTCCAGTATATTTTTCTTTAAATGCTTTAAATTCTGCAGTTTTTTCTTGTGCGAAAATGAAAAGTTGAACGAATAATAGTGAAATTGTCAAAAATAATTTAAACTGTTTCATTCGATTCCAAAATTTGATTAAACAATTTCGTTTTTTGTCTATTTTTTTGAATAGGAAAAATGATGTAATACCACACAATTAGACATAAAGAAAGCAGGATAACAGCAAGGCTAATAAAAATATTAACATCGTATAGACGTGTAATAAATCCTTCGATAAAACCAGCAAGAATAAACATTGGAACTGTACTTAAAAGAATCATAACAGCTTCTTTTGCTTTGATAATCAGCGATTTTTTTCGGGATAACGTTTTAGGAAACATAAATCCATTTCCTAACATAAGTCCACATGCTCCGGCGATAATAATCACAGAAATTTCGATTGTTCCATGCATCCAAATTGCTGTCATCGCTTTACCAAGAACACCTTCTTTGAAAAACATATAATGAAAAGCGCCTAACATAATTCCGTTCGAAAATAGAATATATCCTGAGCCAATACTGAAAAATAAACCTAAGGTAAAAGCTAAAAATGCAACACGAATATTGTTTATGGTAATTGCTAAAGAAGAACCTGTTTGGCTTCCCGATTTATAAATTGCTGCCGGATCACCTTTTTTGATGTTCATTAAGGTTTCGTCCACGTATTGATTTCCTAAAATTAAGCGTGTAAAATCGGGATCAAAATGTGAAGATAGAATTCCAATTAAAACTGCTAAAGCAAAGATCAGGAAAGAATATAACAACATTTTATGGTTTTTATACACCACATTTGGGACATCTTCTTTAAAAAATTGTACAAATTGATTGCTTGATGTTCGTTGATCTTTGTAAACTGATTGATGTGCAAACAAGGCTAATTCGTTCAAATAATCCTTCGTTTTACTTTTTGGATAATAAGTTTGAGCAAACGCCAAATCATTTGTAATTTCGATGTAATTTTTTGCTAAAACATCTGGATGAACTTCAATTTTATTTTTTAAATTATGTTCAATATCAGACCATTTAGCCTTATTTTTATCAATAAAATGCGCTTCTCTCATTGTAGAGTAGTTGTTAGTGAATCAAATATATGAATAAACTTTTAGTCAATACACCTCAAAACGTGCAAATCGCTTACAATATTGCACCTATCGGAAAACGATTGCTGGCGTATATTATCGATATGATTATTCGTATCATATTGGTGTATGCATTGGCTTATTTTTCTGATTTTATACCTAACAGAGATGAATGGTTTCTGATGGGGATTTATAGTGTGAATGGATTTATATTTTTGCTGTATCCATTGATTTTAGAGATTTTGATGAAAGGTCAAACGATTGGAAAATGGTTGATGAAAATTCGCGTGATTCGGATAGATGGAAATCGAGCGAATAATTTTGATTATTTTTTACGTTGGGTAATTGGTATAGTTGAGTTGTTTTTATTTGGTGGATTTATCGCGTTAATTGCAATGATTGTTAATAAAAAAGGTCAACGTTTAGGCGATATTGTGGCGAATACTTGTTTAATTGATTTGAACCCGAAATTAGATTTGTCTCAAACTATTTTTGCCGAAGTTTCAGAATCGTATAAGATTCGTTTTCCAGAGGTTTATCGTTTATCGGATCGTGATATTAATATTGTAAAAGAAAATTTTACATCTGCTTTGGAGAATAATAATTATGATATTCTACTAAAATTAACTCGAAAATTAGAGGAAATCATGGAAGTAAAAAGTGATGGTTTAGGAAATATTGATTTTATACAAGTTGTGATTCAAGATCATTATCATTACCACAAAGACAAGTAAACAGTATCTTTGCACAAAATTTAGAAGAAATGAATTGTCCTTGTTGTTCAGGAAAAGAATATAAAAACTGTTGCGAACCGTTTCATTTAAACAATGATGTTCCAAAAACGCCAGAGGAATTGATGCGTTCTCGTTATTCAGCTTTTTCAAAAGTTTTGCCTAAATATTTGGTTGATACGACACACGAATCTACCCGAAAAAATAATGATTTTAGTGATATCGAAGATTGGGCAAAATCAAATAAATGGTTGAAGTTAGAAATTGTTTTTGCAAATGCCGATAAAGTTCGTTTTAGAGCTTATTATCAAGATAAACAAGGGGAAATCTATGAGCATGACGAGCTTTCTACATTTGTGCAAGAAAATGGCAAATGGTTTTATGTAGATGGAGAGTTTTATTAAATAATAAAGCCTCTGATAAAGAGGCTTTAAGTTATAGTGTTGAGTTGTTATAACGTGTTAAAATATCCAATAAATCAATATCATCCATGCGTTGATTTTCAATTTCCTTTAATAATTCAGGATGGTCTGCAATCGCTTTATTAAGTTGGTTTTTACGATGATTAAACATGCCCAAAGGAAAAACTTCATTTTTTTCATTAACTAAATAATCATGGTAGCTTATCGAGCCATCCATCGGATGTTGAGAAATTCTTTGATACCATTTTATTTTTCCATCATAAACTAAAACTTTCAATTGATTTCCATCGTTTACATAAGTCACTTTACGATCATATAAGTTAGTGAAAGATAAAGATTTGATATCTTTTGCTTTAATTTTTGCTGTTTTCTTCTTGTTGTCATCAACTAAGATGGATTTTTTATAAAAACTGGCATCGTTAATAAGTTTTTTATTAAATAGATTGACAATTACCATCATTTTTGATTGGATTGTATCATTATTCATCTTCACTAATTCTACATCTACATACCTTTTTTGAGCGTAAGTAAAGCTTGAAATAATCAAGAATAATACAGCAAATAGTTTTTGTTTATTCATATTTTGAAAAGTGTTTATTTTTCTATTTCATTCAATGTTTCCATTTTTTTTGTAGCCAAGAAGCCTTTAATATCTTCAAAATGTTCTTTGACGCGTTTATTTCCAAATTCGAACACTTTTTCTGCTAAACCATCTAAGAAATCACGATCGTGAGAAACTAAAATTACGGTTCCTTCAAACTCTCTCAATGCATCTTTGATGATATCTTTTGTTTTCATATCCAAGTGATTAGTTGGCTCATCTAAAATTAACACATTATAAGGTTCTAATAATAATTTTACCATTGCCAAACGTGTTTTTTCTCCACCTGACAAAACTTTTACTTTTTTATCAATATCATCGCCTTTGAACATAAATGCACCCAAAATACTTTTTATTTGTGTTCTGATATCACCTTCTGCAATACGATCAACAGTTTCGAAAATAGTCAAATCTTCGTCCAACAAAGCCGCTTGGTTTTGAGCAAAATATCCAATTTGAGCATTGTGACCAATTTCTAATTTTCCATTATAATCAATCTCGCCCATAATCGCTTTAATCATTGTCGATTTTCCTTCTCCATTTTTTCCAACCAAAGCAACTTTTTGACCACGTTCAATCACCATATTCGCATCATTAAAGACAATATGATCATCGTAGGATTTGTCTAAATTTTCGACAATAACAGGATATTGACCAGAACGTGCAGCGGGTGGAAATTTCAATTTTAATGCAGAAGTATCCAATTCATCGATTTCAATAATATCTAATTTTTCTAACATACGAACACGGGATTGCACTTGTTCTGTTTTAGAAAATGTACCACGAAAACGTTCGATAAATGCTTTATTTTCAGCAATAAATTTTTGTTGTTCATCATATGCTTTTTGCTGATGGATTCTACGATCTTGACGCAGAACCAAATAGTCGGTGTATTTTGCTTTATAGTCATAAATGCGGCCCATCGTTACTTCAATTGTTCGATTGGTAATATTGTCAATAAATGCGCGGTCATGCGAAATAACCATGACAGCTTTGGCTTGATTTTTTAAGAAATCTTCTAACCATTGAATTGATTCGATATCTAAGTGGTTTGTTGGCTCATCCAATAAAATTAAATCGGGCTTGCGTAAAAGAATTTTAGCCAATTCAATTCGCATACGCCATCCTCCAGAAAACTCGGAAGTTGATCGATCGAGGTCTTCTTGCGAAAATCCCATTCCTTTCAAAACTTTTTCTACTTCGGCTTCGTAATTAACTTCTTCTATCGAATAAAATTTTTCGCTGACTTCTGTCATACGCTCGATTAATTTCATGTACTCATCACTTTCGTAATCAGTTCTTACAGTTAATTGCTCATTGATTTCATCAATTTCATTTTTCATCGAAAGATATTCAGCAAACGCTTTTGACGTTTCTTCGCGAACTGTACAATTGTCTTCAGTAAGCAAATGTTGAGGTAAATAAGCGATGATTGCATCTTTTGGCGCTGAAATATTCCCTAAAGAAGGCTTGTTGAGACCTGCAATGATTTTTAGTAAAGTAGATTTACCTGCTCCGTTTTTGCCCATCAAGGCAATTTTGTCATTTTCATTTATCACAAAACTAACTCCACTAAATAACGTTGTAGAACCGAATTGAACGGCAATATCATTAACTGTAATCATATATTTTATCGAATAATTGCGGCAAAGATAATTGAAATGATTCTGTATTTCTTACAGAATTTACAATGTAGATTTAATAAAAAATCCGAGAAAGTAAAATTTCTCGGATTTATATTTAATTTGAAAATCGAAATTAGTTTTTGATTAATTTCTTTGTAACTGTTCCGTTACTTATTTCAAATTTTAAGATGTAAACATCTTTTGGTAAATTTTCGGTAGAAATACTTCCTTTTTGACCGTCAAATTTTACTGTTTTAGTTGAAACGACTTTTCCTGTCATATCAACAATATCAACTTTGATATCATTTTTGATAGATTTATCTGTAATATAAACGATATCTTTAGCAGGGTTAGGATATATTTGGAATGTAGATTCTTTGATATCAGACGTAGATAATTTACTTTCTAATACATCTGCAGGAGGCATATCAAAAGCTTCTGTACCATCAATTCTACTATTTGCACTTCCTTGTTTTGCGCTGTAACCTAAACCACGATTAGCGAATGCTTCCCAAATATCACACTTGTTAGCACCTTCAAATAATTGCTCATCTGCTTTTAAGATTGCATCACGACTATCAACAAAACCTGGAGCACAAGGTTGTAGTTTTAGTCCTGTCATTACTAAATGTATAGTCATGTTGTTACCTGCTTTTCCGTTATACATATCTGGAGAGAAGTTATATTTGTTTACCATTTTCCAGTTTAAATCACAAAGCATAGATGCCCAAACATAACCTGTATTATGAGGTGAGTCGCCATTTCCAAAGCTTATTAATAAACCGTATCTGGCAGGATTAACAGTTTTATCAGTAGAATAGACTGTAGGACGAATACCAGCGCCTTCTGGAGATTGATTTGTAACAAAAGTACCAATTCCTCTTTTTGTTGTACTTGTATCTGTTGGTAATTGCGTAATCATTAATCCAAAGAAATTTGACCAACCTTCACCCATTTGTTCGAGGTTACTTAAACAGTTTGCGTTTGTGATTGGGCCTGTTAATCGATTAGAAATTCCATGTCCATATTCGTGAGCGATAATACCGTTGTCTAAACTTCCGTCAATATAAGAATCTTCACCTTTTACAAGCGAATCATTCACAACCGTTTTATTTTCTAATTCTTTTATAATAGCGTCACAGTCTGCTTTGCTAATAGAAATTGCAGGAATTGTAATTGTGGTATAGCTACCTGACATATTAATCATTCCAGCGACATTATTTACAATAATAGCTCCTTTTGCTCCTGCGTTTTGTGCGGTTTTAACTTTTGATTCAAAAGAACAATCTCCACGATAAATGATATCAATTTTATCATTTACTTCTGCTGTGTTAGTAATTGTTCCACATCCATCGTACGGATTTCCAGTGGTTTCACTTTTTAAAAGTAAAGTCTTTTGTCAAAGCTGTAGAAGTCAAAGCTCCTCCCCAAGTAGGGATAGTTGCTTGATATCCACCTGCAATATTTTCGGGTGAATTGATAATAAGTGGTACTGTTTTTTTTTCCATAGATACATCGCCATTCTTGGAGATCTACCATCTGGCGGAGTAGCAAATGTAGCGTTGTTAATAGCTCCGATTGACAAACCTGTTTGTGCCAATGCAACAACATCATCATTTACTGTACCACCTTTGTCAAAGTTTTCTTTTTGAAAGTTTCCGTTAGCTTCTGTGAATCCATAGTTGTAGAAAATATCATGCATCATATTGTTCATATAGAACAAGTTTGTAGTTGCAGCTTCCCAATTTGTGTAAGGATGTTCAGTTAAATCCATAGGGAAATCGAGATTCAAATTATTTCCACCGTCAGCATAATCGGTATCTTTTAATGTGATTGTGTTGTATGCAGAATTATAAGTTTGATATCCTTTTGAATCGTGATCCCTTACAACTCTTACGTTATTACCTTCTGTTCTTGTTTTTATTGTTAAATCTGCGGTATTGTGCCAACCATTTGGAGATGCAACAGGATTAATTACAGATGAATTTGCAAATGATCTTCCTCCACGGTTAGGAGCTTCTAAAGGTAATTGGTAAACATTGTATTGAGGAGCAGCTGCATTATTAACGTCACTATATAACCAATCCCAATCTGCTTTATTGAATGTTGCTAAATTCTCATTATGAAAAGATCCATGGTCAAATCCACAACTTAATGTGTTGTTATGTTTTTCGATAATTTCGCCATTCATTGCATTGATGACAACATGAATGATATCGTTTTGGTTGTCTTTTACCAATTGATAACTAAATGTATAGCTTAAGATTGCTTGATTATCTTCATTAATGTAATAAACAAGTTCAGCAGACTCTTCATTATAGAAATAAATTCCTTCTTGAGTTGAGTTGGTATTAGATAAAACTTTTAAACCTTCAAATTGTGCGGCTTTGTTCAAAGCATCGTCCACACTAAGAGCAGGAGAAATGTTGGCATTATTTAAAGAAATATTAAAATTCTCTGATGAAGTTTTAGAGATGACTTGGTTTTTCTTAATAATATAAGTTGAGTAACTGTTATAAATCGGAATACCTTGATAAGTTCTTTTGCGTGTAAACTCGTTGTGTGGCGTTGTCATTAATTGTTTGAGCAAATTTGTACTCAACATTACCAGCTATTGCTTTCGTTTCGTAATTATCTACAATTTGCTCTGCCGTTTGGGCGTGCGCAGCCATAGATAAAACAAACGCTGAAAATAGCAGCGATTAATTTTTCTTCATTTCAATATTGTGTTAATTCGAAAACTAAATTAATGGTTAGATTTTGAAGAAAAAAGTTGCAAATTAAAAATAAAAGTAGTTAAATTATAAGGCAAAGCTCTTTGAGGAAGTCTGAATAATAAACTCATTTAATAGAGTTTTGTAGAAATAAAAAAGGTCAGAATTCGTTCTGACCAAAATTAAATAAGTTTTTATTATAAATTTTTATAAATTTCTCGAATAACTCCATCAGAAAGTCCAACTTTTGGAACATGTATTTTTTTTGCATGCGACCATTTTAGCACATTATTATATATTTCTAAAGCATATACAACAACATCTGCACGATCGGGTTTCATATTAAAGTTTTGCATTCGTTCTTCAGCGGTCATGCTTTGTAGGGTTTGGTAATGTTTTTTAACATAAGTACTGCTTAATGGCATTCCCAATTTTACTCCCGAATATTTGTACACATGGTTGATATTTCCTCCAGAACCAATTAATTCTATTTCATCATGTACAATGTTTTCTTGAATCCATTCTTTCATTTCTTCAAAAGTAGTTGGAGCAACTTTGTTTTCTAATAAACGAACAGTACCAACTTCAAATGATTTTGATGTAAAAACCTTGTTATCTTTTAATAAAGTTAATTCAGTACTACCACCACCAACATCCACATATAAATAGATTTTTTCATCTTTAATAAATGCACCTAATTCGGTATTAAAAAGTAATTCTGCTTCTGTTTTTCCATCAATAATTTCGATGTTAATGCCAGATTTTTTCATCACTTTTTTAACTACTTCATTGCCGTTTTTTGCTTCGCGCATAGCAGAAGTTGCATAAGCTTTATATATTTCTACATCATAAACTTTCATCATTAAGGCGTACGATAACATGGCATCACAAATACGTTCCACGTTATTTTCGCAAATTTGTCCATCAATAAAAACGTCATGTCCCAAACGAATTGGCATGCGGACAATACTCGTTTTATTAAAAATAGGTGCACGACCTTCTTCTTCATAAACATAATTAATCAACAACCGCATAGCGTTAGAACCTATATCAATTGCGCCTAATTTTCTAATCTTCATTTTCTTGTTCGTTTAATTCTTTTAAATATTCGTAGGTTGTGTATTGAGAGCGATTTGGTTTTTTATTATTTCGTTTATATTCTAACGATGATGCCGCTGTAATTTTACGGCCTTTTATATTATCTTCAAAGCTAAGGTTAAACGTATCCATGACTATTTTCTTGAATTTATGATCGTAAATTGGACAAGCCACTTCGACACGGTTATCTAAATTTCGTTCCATCATATCAGCCGAAGAAATATAAACTTTATCATCGCCTGCATTTTTGAACCAATAAATTCGTGGATGTTCCAAAAATTTATCAATTACACTTACACATTCGATATTTTCGGATAGATTTTTAACTCCTGGAATCAAACAATTAATTCCACGAACAACCAAACGTACTTTGACACCTTTCTGTGATGCTTTATATAATAAATCGATGATTTGTTTATCGCTTAAACTATTTAGTTTCATATTGATTTCGGCAGGTAAACCAGCCTGATGATTTTTAACTTCTCGCTTAATCATCTTCACAATTTTTTTGCGCGTTCCATAAGGTGAAACCAATAAATGATTGTAGGTTAAATTTAAATAGTTTGCTCCGAAAAATTTAAAAATCTGTTCTACATCTTTCGTGATTCCAGGATTTGTTGTGAAATATGTGTAATCCGTATAAATCTTTGCTGTTCCTGCATGAAAATTACCTGTGCTGATAAATACATATTTCTGAGCTAAACCATTATCAGGCTTACGTTCAATGTAACCAATTTTCGAATGTACTTTCAGTCCAGGAACTCCGAAAATAACATTAACACCAGCTTCCTGTAATTTCTTTGACCACATGGCGTTGTTTGATTCATCAAAACGTGCGCGAAGTTCTAAAACAGCAGTAACTTCTTTGCCATTCATTGCAGCGTTTATCAACGAATGCATCACTTGCGAATCTTTGGCAACGCGATAAATAGTGATTTTAATTTTTGTTACTTTAGGATCAATTGCGGCTTCTCTCAAAAATTTTAATAGCAACGAATAATCGTGATATGGTGCCATCATCATTTCTTCGTTTTCAGAAAAAGCCTGAAAATAACTGTTGTAGCTAAATGGTTTATTCTGAATAATTGGCTTGATTTTATCATAAATTAAACCCGAAATATCAAAGCTTGGAAAACTCATCAAATCGCGTTTGTTGTGGTATTTTCCTCCTGGATTGATACTGTCATATTCGTCAAGTCGTAATTTTTTCAAGAAAAATTTTAGTGTATCTGGCGCAATTTCGGCATCGTACACTAATCGAACAGGAACTCCTTTTTTACGATTTTCTAAACTGTTAATCACTTTTTCTAATAAACTATGTTCTAAGTCATTATCAAAATCGAGTTCACTGTCACGTGTAATTTTAATTGAATGTGCTTCGATAGATTCGAAATCAAACATCTTGAAAATATCTTTCAAATGATAACGAATAATATCTTCCAAGTACATCACATACGTATTTTCGTCAAACTTTGGAAGCACGATAAAGCGTGGAAATAAATGGGTTGGCACAATCAAAAGAGCATATTGAATTTTATCTTTTAATTGCATTTTGACAGCTAAATAAAACGATCCATCACGCAAAGGCGGTGCTTTTTTGATGTCGTCTAAAATAAATACACCAACAGTATGAATAAATTCGTTATAAAAATATTCGGAAATAAATTCTAAATAATTTTCTGGAATAGAAGTGTCATCAATTACAAAAATGTTGTGATTTTCTAATTCTTTGAACAATTGATTGTGTAAATCATCGTACTGAACACGCTGTTGACGAACAATTTCATTAATTTCGTCAATCAATTCTTCATCGGTTTGATCGGGTACAATATTTTGGTAAACAATTTCAACGTCTTTGAACTGTATTGAGCGCAAAATTGTTGAATAGCGAACAGAATAAAATTCGTCTAAATTATTAGAATAAATTCCCAAAAAACGAATTCGTTCTAACAATGGAACAGTTTCGTCAGAAGCTTCTTGCAACACACGTGCATTGAAAGAAAGCCAGCTGATTTCTCGGTTGATGTATTTTTTCATTTAATTTCTTTAGGTGTAATTATTTTCATGGTTTTACCTTTTGCAATCGTTTTCCAATTATCTGAATCGAATTGTATCCATACAAATCCAGATGTTGGGAGATTGTAAATCATTTCGTTTCCTAATTGATTTGTAATGTCGGTAAACGCAGGATTATGTCCAAAAATAAGAACATTTTGCAATTGATTGTCCAAATTTCTAATCCATTTATCTAATAAATAATGAGAAAATGTATATAAATCATCTTCGATATGAATTATTTGCGAGGGAAAAAGAATTGGTTTGACCAATTGAGAAGTTTCTTTAGCTCGAACGGCTTTGCTCGAAAATACTTGGTCAAAGTTTAGTTCAAAATTTTCGTTTAAATAGTGCGCAATTTTTTTCGTTTTCAATTCACCAATGTCAGTAATAGAACGGAATTGATCAGACACATTTTCGTTCCATTTACTTTTTGCATGACGCATTAAAAATAAATTTTTCATAACGCAATTAATTAAAAAAGAAACAGTAGTTAAATCTAATCATTATCTAACAAAAAGAATTATCTACTGTTAAAATTTTATTGATTTTTTTAAAGATTACCTTCGTAATTTTTAAAATCATTTTTTACCCAATCAGGTAATTCCATTGATTTTTTTGCTTCCATATCGTACATTACTTGTGTACTTTTTCCGGTACAATGAATCAAATCTTCCCCGTTTTCATTTTTACTTGTTACGATATATTCGAAATCAAAACTTTTATTTCCTAATTTCGATACACGAACGCCAATACGTGGTTCTAAAGCATTTGGACGCAATTCTATATGATAATTCGCTTCCATGTGAGCAATCACAAACATATGTCGTGTCCATTGCCACTTTTTGCTTGAAGCCTGCATATAATAGGCGCGACCAATTTGAAAATACTCGAAATAAAACACATTATTTACGTGACCAATTGGATCAAAATCACTCCAACGAGGTTCTAAGGGTTTAAAGAATTTAAAGTTTTCTAAGTTCATTTATTATTGGGTTTTGTATTAATTGTCTTCGGGATTTGGATCAATAAACTCGTATCGATACAATTTTACTAACCAAAAGAATACAGAAAATAAGATTGGTCCGAAAATAATTCCGATAAATCCGAAAAGATTTAAACCAACGATTACTCCAAAAATAGTAATTAATGGATGAACATCTGCCATCTTTTTTTGTAAAACTAAACGAATCAAATTGTCAGAAAGTCCTACCACTACAAAACAGTAAATCAATAATCCAATTGCGTGTCCTGTTTCTCCACTTGCAAGTAAAAATAAAGCTAAAGGAACGTAGATTAATGCAGCTCCTACGACGGGTAACATTGCAGCAAAAATGGTTAAAACAAACCAAGTAAATGCATCGTCTACACCAAATATTAAGTATCCAATGTAAGCAATTACGGCTTGTATAAACGCTGTCAAAGGCATTCCAATAGCGTTAGAAATTACCAAATCTTTTAAATCAGTATTCATTCGTTTAAGGTTGCTTGTTTTAAAAGGAATTGCCGAGTAAAACCAGTTTTCAAGTTTCTGATGATTCATTAACATAAAGTATAGAATAAGAAATGCAACACCTAATTGCACTGTCATACCCATAGAGGCATTCAGGGTTTTTTCTAATAATTTTCCACCGACTTGTGTAATTTTTTCAATATTTGTTGCGCTAAATACATCAATATGAAATTTTGTTTGTAACATTTCAATGATTTTATTGACATCTTTTTTAATTTGAACTGTATCATTTAATAAAACCATTACTTTATTCGTCAGCATTTGAATCAATAAATACAATGGACCAATAATTAAAATAGCACTACTAATCATTAGTAAAATTACACTTACTAATTTGTTCCATTTTTTTACTTTAACCAACCATTGTAAAGGATTCAGAAGAAGTACATACAAGCATAAAGCGCCAAGAAATCCAGGGAAAAAAGCCAAAAGATTTTTAGATATTAACCCAAAAACTAAAAGTATAACTGAAATAAATGCTAATTGTAATAAAATATTATTAGAAAGATAATGTTTTTGTGAGTTCATAGGTGACTTATTGCTTAATAATGGTTATTGATATTTTGTATGTATCAAAATCAATGCTAAAAATAGTTATTTTCTGTAAACTTTTTTATTTTTAAGCATTGAATAAAATTTTACACATGAAAAAAATAGTTGGTTTAATCTTGTCTGTTTTGACAATTTCTGTTTCTGCACAATCAAAACAAGACAAAGTTGTGTTAGTAATACATGGTGGAGCTGGAACAATTCTGAAAAAACATATGACAGCTGAAAAAGAAAAAGCTTACCGAGAAGCATTAACAGAATCTTTAACGAAAGGTTTTGAAGTTATAAAAAAAGGAGGAGAAAGTGAAGAAGCTGTTATAGAAGCCATAAAAGTGATGGAAGATTCGCCATTATTTAATGCAGGAAAAGGAGCGGTTTTTACACATGAAGGCAAGAATGAAATGGATGCTTCTTTGATGCTTGGACATACAATGCAAGCTGGTGCTGTGGCTGGAGTTACGACAATCAAAAATCCTATTACAGCAGCTAAAACAGTTTTACGAAATTCTGCACATGTGATGATGGTTGGAAAAGGAGCAGAAGAATTTGCTCAAAAGCAAGGCTTAGAAT
The DNA here is from genome assembly GCF_020281205.1 of Empedobacter stercoris. Taxonomy (GTDB): domain Bacteria; phylum Bacteroidota; class Bacteroidia; order Flavobacteriales; family Weeksellaceae; genus Empedobacter; species Empedobacter stercoris. The sequence continues at coordinate 26,744 of NZ_JACXZC010000025.1, read as the reverse complement.
TGGTTGATCCAAGTTATTTCAAAACAAAAGAGCGTTGGAATTCTTTGCAAAAAGTAATCGAAAAAGATAAAGATAAAATGGAATTGGATCATGATGCCAAAACACAAGCTTATGTACCATTTAATTTTGTTGACGAAAAGTTTGGAACTGTTGGTGCAGTTGCATTAGATCAAAAAGGTCATATTGCTGCGGGAACTTCAACAGGAGGTATGACAAATAAACGTTTTGGTCGTGTTGGAGATTCTCCAATTATTGGTGCTGGAACCTATGCAAACAGTGAAGTTGGTATTTCGAGTACAGGTTGGGGCGAGTATTTTATAAAAGCTGTAGCAGCGTATGATGTGGCTGCATTAATGGAATATAAAAAACTTTCTTCCAAACAAGCAGGAGATAAGGTCATCAAAAAAATTGGTCAATTAGGTGGTGATGGAGGTATGATTATTTTAGATAAAAATGGTCAAGCAAGTTTTCCTTTTAATACCGCAGGCATGTATCGCGGAAGTATTACGCAATCGGGTAAGATAACTATCGAAATTTATCAATAAATTTGAAACTCATTTTTATAATTAAAAGAAAAACAATAATGATAAAACAAATTTTGCTTACAGCTACAATTGCTCTTTCTAATGTTGCAATAGCTCAAGTAACATCAATGATTAATGATCAAAATGTAGATGCTTCCACTAAAGTTTATGGAATGGCTCCTTTGAATGATGAATCCAAAGCCTATGAGAAATTTAACTTTATGTTAGAAAATTCAGCTGCAATTCAGTTAGCAAAACCTCTTCTTGAATACGGGTATCAATCATCAACTTTTCAAGCGCAAGAGAATGGGCTGATGATCTACATGGTGAAAGATAAAAAAATTGTTGATCAATGGTTAGTGAATCCAGCTTTATACAACACTTTTCACGATGGAATTCCATATTCTTATGATGCAGATAAATTAGCAGTTCTTGCAGAAAAGTATCCGTTAATTTATAAAGAAGAAAAGCGACAATATAAAAACGAAAAAGAATATCAAAAACAACGTCCAGCTTTATTTGCAGATCCTTATAATTTGATTGTTACTGAACCTGATTTTACATACGAAGGTTATTTTGAAGTTCAGTTTCCTGTTAACGAACAATTCAAAACGCCAGAAAATGCAATCGAATATCTAAAACCGATAGTAGAAAAATCAACAAAAAAGAAGTTTGATATTAATTATTCTTTATCAGAAAAAAATATTTTAGATCGCACGCAGTTTACTATGACAGTTGCGGGTGAAGAAAATATCTATAAAAAAATAAAATTAGATCAGTTGCAAAAAGGAGATTGGCAGTCATTAAGTTATGAGGCGGTTATTTTAAGAAAGGCGAATTAATCATAATGAAAAGGTTCTTGAATTCTCAAGAACCTTTTTTTATGTACAAAAGATTCGTATTTTCAGTTTTTAACCAAAAGAATATGAACTCTAATTTTTATAAAATTTTACAAAATTCGAAAGAAAATCAATCTATTATCGCCATATACAATGATCCAGAAGGAGATAATTTTTGGGCAGGTTATATTTTAGATTTTAATGATGAATTTTTTACGATGCAACATATTTCGAAGTTCGGTAAAAAAGATGGAATTTTAATTGAACCTTATTTCAAAATTAGCCGAATTGATGTCGATGATTATTGTAAATGTTTAAATTATTTGAAGGAGCATCATACCGATTTGGATGAAGAAAATACCGTGACATTTTCAGCAACAAGCGAAGATAATTGGATGAATCAAATTTTAGGAGAAATTTGTAATCAAACAGAATACGTTTCGCGATTACAATTTAACAACAATAGTCGTTTTTCAGGCTTTGTCCGAAATTTAACAGAAGATGATTTTGAGCTGAAATGTATCGGTTCTGAAGGAACAGATGAGGGGTCATTGTATTTTCAGATTGATGATATCTCATCTATTCGAGTTAATGATTTAGAAGCTCGCAGACGTTTATTTTTATATAATTATCGTCGTTCTATCGATTTTTTTGATGAATAAATCAATAAACCTTCTGCTTTCTTAAATAATTAATGATTAGGTATAAAATTTGATTAGATTTTGCTGAAAAAAATCGTTTTTTATAAAGCTCACAAGAGCTTACTTTTGCACGATAATAAAAATCTACTTATGAAATATACTTCTGCAACAGAAGCAGTGAAAGAAATAAAATCTGGTGATCGTGTTTACGTTCATGCAGCAGCTGCTACACCAACAATTTTGGTGACAGAATTATCGAAGAGGGCACATGAATTGAGAGATGTAGAGTTTTGTCATATTTATACGACAGGTGCAGCAGAATATGCAAATCCTGCTTATAGAGATTCTTTTTTTGTCAATTCTTTTTTTTTAGGAGCCAATGTTCGTCACACCATAAAAGAAGGGAATGGTTCTTATTTGCCAATTTCTTTTAGTGAAATGGCAAAAGTGATTAAAACGGAACTTACGATTGATGTTGTACTGATTCAGATTTCTGAACCTGATGCCCACGGATTTTGTTCTTTGGGAACGTCTGTCGAGAACATTAAAGCAGCCATAGAAACATCTCGTGTGGTTATTGCGCAAGTGAATAAACATATGCCAAGAACATTTGGTGATGGGATTATTCATATATCAAAAATCACCCATTTAGTAGAGCATCATCAATTATTAGATGTTTTGGATAACGGAAATATAACGACAGAAGAAGCCAGAATAGGAAGTTATATTGCTGAATTGATTGAAGATAAAAGTTGTTTGCAATTAGGGATTGGTTCTATTCCAAATGCAGTTTTAAATAATTTGAAGAATCATAAAGGTTTAGGAATTCATACTGAGTTATTTTCAGATGGAATTGTTCCTTTAGTAAAATCTGGTGTAATTACAGGTGAACATAAAAAATTGTTGAAAGGGAAAATTGTATCAACTTTGGTACATGGTTCTCAATTGTTATATGATTTTATTGATGATAACCCAGCAATAGAAATGCGTGATGCATCTTTTACAAATGATCCAATCAAAATTAGCCAGAATAACCGAATGGTTTCGATTAATTCCGCTATCGAAGTTGATGTAACTGGACAAGTAAGTGCTGATTCAATCGGAACAAAAATATTTTCTGGTGTAGGAGGGCAAGTTGATTTTATTTATGGATCTTCTTTAAGTAAAGGAGGGAAATCAATTATTGCCTTAACATCAACAACAGTTAAAGGAGCAAATAAAATTGTTCCATTTCTGAAACATGGAGCAGGAGTAGTAACAACAAGAGCTCAAGTAAACTACGTTGTAACAGAATATGGAGTAGCAAATTTATTTGGAAAAAATATTAAACAACGTGTAAAAGCAATGGTAGAAATTGCGCATCCAAATTTTAGAGAACAAATAGAAAGAGAATATTATGAAGCGCTTTCTAATTAAACTTTAGAAAAATCAATAAAGCCTTCTAATCAGAAGGCTTTATTGATTTCAGATTAAAAAATATTTAATTTTATCCGTTTACAGCTTCAACGTTATCCACAACGTCAGGCATCATTTGTTTTAAAATTCCTTCGATACCATTTTTAAGTGTTGCTGTAGAAGAAGGACAGCCCGAACAAGCGCCTTGTAACAACATTTTAGCAGTACGTGTTTCTTCATCAAACTCAATTAATTCGATATTACCACCGTCATTTGCTACAGCAGGTTGAACATATTCGTCTAAAATAGCTTTGATTTGTTGTTCAACAGAAGAAAATTCTTCAGCAGATTTTACAACAATATGCTCTGGTGCTTCTGTTTTGAATTCATAAAATTCATCAAAAACAGGACCTCCAGCTTGTAAATAGTTTGTGATAAACGAGCGAACATCCATTGCCCAAAGCGACCAATCTTCTGTTTCGTTTTTCGTTAAAGAAACATAATTATCAACAATAAACACTTCCTCTACAAAAGGATATTCTTTGTAAATCGCAACAGCTAAAGGAACTCCAGCAGCTTTTTCTTTCGATTTTATTTCGATGATTTCTGGAGCTAACATAGAATTTGAAACAAATTTCATTGCCGCAGGATTTGGCGTCATTTCTGCATAAATAGAAATGGGAGCCTTTTTCATCGGCGTTAAAATTGCGTTTTCTTCTAAATGTTCATTGATAATTTCTTTCAAATCTTCTGTAACATCAGCCCAATCAACTGCATCTATTTTTTCTATCGCGACAAAATTTGCAGTGATAAATATTTTTTGAATAAATGGTATAGTCAATAAAACTTGCGCTAAAGGAGATTCGGTAGCTGTAGATTCTTTATCGAATTCAACGCCACCTTGTGTTAAAGTCTCGTCACAAACAAACTTCATCACATTATTATTTGGTGTAATTTCTTCGTATACTCTCATAATAGTACAAAAATACACTATAAAAATGTATCTTTATCATAAGAATTATAGATTTTGTTATGGCAATAATTAAAGAATTAAATGGACATGCACCAAAGTTCGGTAAAAACTGTTTTTTAGCGGATAATGCAGTGGTTGTAGGTGAGGTAGAAATGGGCGATGATTGCTCAATTTGGTTTTCTGCTGTGGTACGTGGAGATGTTCATTTTATAAAAATGGGTAATAAAGTGAATATTCAAGATAACGCTACGATACATGCCACGTATCAAAAATCTCCGACGATTATAGGGAATAATGTTTCGATTGGACATAATGCAATCGTGCATGGATGTACTGTTCATGACAATGTTTTGATTGGAATGGGAGCAATTGTGATGGATGATTGTATTGTAGAGTCTAATTCGTTGATAGCAGCGGGAGCTATTTTAACCAAAGGTACACATGTTAAAGAAGGTGAGTTATGGGCTGGAATTCCTGCAAAAAAAGTAAAAGATGTCCCGAAAGAATTAAAAGAAGGCGAAATTGAACGTATTGCAAATAATTATTTGATGTATAGTAGTTGGTATAAATAAAAAAAATTCAAAAAAAAGTAGTCTTTAGACTGCACCCAAAAGTTTGGACAGATTAAAAATTAATAATTATAAAAATGAGTTCGATATTCTATCGGACTCATTTTATTTAAGTTCGATTTTATTCTATCGTTATTGTAATAGTAAATGTATTGTTTTATTTCTTTTTTTAGCTCTTCAATAGAATTAAATTTTTGTAAATAAAATAGTTCCGATTTCAGTATTCCGAAGAAATTCTCGATAATAGCATTATCTAAGCAATTTCCTTTTCTACTCATACTTTGTATGATTCCTTTTTCATTTAATAAAGCCTGATATTGTTTCATTTGATATTGCCATCCTTGATCGGAATGTATTATCAAATCTTTGGTGTCTTTATTTTTTTTAAATGCCTTTTTAAGCATTAGAGTTACTTGATTAAAAACAGGTCGTTCGCTTAACTCATAGCTGATAATTTCTTGATTGTACAGATCCATTATCGGTGATAAATACAATTTTTTATCTTTTACTTTAAACTCGGTAACATCTGTTACCCATTTTTGGTTGGGTTTATCAGCCTTAAATGCTCTTTGCAAGATGTTTGGTGCAATCTTTCCTTGTTCTCCTTTGTAAGATTTGTATTTTTTTCTTCGAATCAAACTCTTTAATCCTAAGCTATTCATCAGTTTAAGAACAGTTTTATGATTGATGATAGTTCCTGATTTTCTTAATTCATCGGTAATTCGTCGATAGCCATATCGCCCTTTATGCTTATGATAAATGGATTTTATTTTAAGTTTTAATTCCTGGTATTTATCTGTTTTACTACGCAAATTGTGATAGTAAAAGCTACTTCTAGCCATATGTGTACAATCTAAAAGTAAATTTAGATTGAATTCTGGCCTTAATTCATTTATGGCTTGCGTCCAAGTTTCTTTTGTTTTTCTTCCTCGGCTTGAATTAAGGCATTGAACTTTTTTAAGAGTGCAACTTCACAACGTAAACGTTCAATCTCTAACAATAGTTCTTCTTCTCTTGTTAACGGTTGTTTCGATTTTTTAGGTCTACCTTTAGATGTGCTCATAGTCTTGGGACGGCCTTTTGGTTTGGGTTTTAATCCGTCTATTCCAAAGGTAGCAAAATCTTTTTGCCATTTTATAATAACCGATTCACTTGGAATATTAAATTTAACTCTGGCTTCATGTAAACTAAGATATTGACTAGTTATAGCCTTAATAACTTTCAACTTAAATTCAACGCTATACGTTTGGTTTTTCTTAGGTTCTAAACCTAAAGCTCCTTGATTATGATAATCAGTAATCCACTTACGCAATAAACTTTCTGAAATACCTTCTTGATGTGATATAGAATGAACTGAATGATGTTTTTCTAAAACTTCTTTGACACATCGCAACTTGTATGTTACATCATATTTTACTTTTCTTGCCATAAAAATGCCCCCAAAAGTGTCTAACTTTTTGGGGGCAGTGTACTTTATCGGGCTACTTTTTCTATTTTAATTAGATTGTTGGTAAAGATAAGTGAGTTGATTTTCAGTTCGATAAATAAAAGTTTGAAAATCTTTATTAGTTATAGTTCTGTGAAAAATTAGTGCTACGTGGTGATATGTCTATTTTCCTATTTTGATGATTTTCTAATGTAATGCAATAATTAAAATCACGCTATTAGCAGAATTTTTTATTTATAATTGTTAATTATCTGTACAATTTCGTCCAAACCATCTGTTAAAGCAGCAGGACCAGGTTGCAAAATCAACTCAGATTTTATTTCATATAAATGATTATTCTGCACAGCTTTTATTTTTTCGAAATCTATTCGTTGTTCTACTTTTTCGGGTTTAAACATCTTACCACACCAAGAACCAATAATAATTTCAGGATTTCGTTCAATCACTTGTTTATTCAATAAGATTCGATCCTTTGCTAAAGCTTTATTTTTAAGTTCAGGAAAAGCTAATTTTCCACCAGCAATTTCTATCAAATCATTTACCCAAGCACTTCCAGAAATAATTGGCTCGTCCCATTCTTCGAAGAAAACAGTTGGTTGATAGGGAAGAAGAGAAGCTTGTTTTTTTATTGTTTCGATTCGTTTTTCATACGATTCAACTAATTTTATTCCTTTGTCTTGACAACCAATTAATGAAGTAAATTGAAGAATCATATTTAAAATTTCTTCAACTGTTCGGTGGTTAAAAATTAAAACATTAATTCCTCTTCGAATTAATTCAGCAGCAATATCTGCTTGTAAATCTGAATATCCAATAACTAAATCAGGCTTAAGTTCAATAATTTCTTCAAATTTTGCATCTAAAAAAGTTGAAACTTTTGGTTTTTCTTTTCGTGCTTGTGGTGGTCGATAAGTAAAGCCGCTAATACCCACCAAACGATGTTGTTCGTTAATAGTATACAAAATTTCGGTTCCTTCTTCTGTTAAGCAAACAATGCGTTGAGGGTATCGATTTATAAACATTTGTTTTTTTATAAATATAAGTAGAGAATTTGAATATTTACAAATTGATTATAATAGTAGCAATTAGATAGAATTTATAAATTTTTGATTCGATTTTAATAAAAATGAAATTATTTGCTTCTTGATTAAATAAAAATCATTTAAATTTTTATAGTTTTTTTAAAAAAAATTTAAGAAAATGAAGCTCGTTAATTATTAATTTAAACTTTTTTATCATTTTTTTTTAAGGATTTCTAAAAAATAATAGTGTCTTAATTACACTATTAATAAAATCATTCATTTTTTTGAAAAATATGATATTTTTATTTTTCAACATATTATTTTAGATAAAGTTAAGGTTTTGTGTTTTGAAAATGTTTAATCATAACTATTGTAAAATTAACACCTAATTATTGTATCATGAAGAAAAATATTTTGGCCATTAGCATTTTATTAACCATTGGATTATCGCATACAAAAGCGCAATATGCTTCGGAGTATGATGGAGGTTTAGTGGTTAAACTGAATCCAGAAGGAAACAAATATGTTCGCTTTATTTTATGGGGACAAACTTGGTTTCAGGATTATGAAGGAAAACATGCGAATGATGGATTTTCGATTAAAAGAGCTCGTGTCTTGGCTTATTCACAAATTAATGATCGTTTTATGATCTTAACTCATTTTGGTGCAAATGGAATTTACGACAATAATCTTTCTCCAGTTGGAAAGAGTTCTGATGTTTCATTTTTTTTACACGAAATGTTTTTACAATATAAAGTCACAAATAACTTAGCGTTAGGGGCAGGAGTACATAATTTTGGAGGGATTTCTCGAGGTAATGCTCAAGGATCTATTAATATGTTAATGTTAGATAATAATCGCGCAGATTGGGCTACACTTGGTTTGTCAGATCAATTTTCAAATCATTTAGGGGTTTTTGCAAAAGGACGTGTAGGAAAATTAAATTACCGTTTAGCATTAAGCGATGCAATTACAAATACGTTAGATGGAAATTCGAATTCAATTTTAGAGAATGGACAAGAAAAATACTTAGGTAAAGCTTTACTTGGTGAAGGGAAATATGCTGTTTCAGGTTATTTTGATTATCAATTTCTTGATCAAGAATCGAATGCATTACCTTATCGTGTAGGAACTTATTTAGGAACAAAAAAAGTGTTTAATATTGGAGCAGGATTTTTTAATCAAAGTAATGCAATTGTAAAAAAAGAGCATGATAATTTGATAGGAGAAAATGTTACACATCTTGCAGTTGATGCTTTTTATGATGCGCCAATTGGACAATCTTCTTCTATTACTGCTTATACAAAATATCAATATTCTGATATGGGAGATGCTTATGTTCAGGGGAATGTTGTAGGTGATGGAAGTCAATTCTCTGGACATGTTGGTTATCTTTTACCTAAAAATATTAAAGAAGGAGAGGGGAAATTTCGCAATAGAATTCAACCTTATGTAGGGTATTCATATCGAGATTTTAAAGGGTTAGTAAAACCTGCAAATGAATTTAAAATTGGAGGCAATTGGTACATCGATGGGCAGAATGCAAAAATATCAGTTGAATACCAAAAATCTTTCGATCAACCAAAACATATGGATGATATGATCACACTACAAGCAATGATATTATTATAAAATAACACTATAACTATAATTAACACAAAAAAAACAAAATTTATGAGTGAAACAACAAGTAAAAAAACAATCTGGAAAGTGATTGGAGCTTCCTCTATGGGAACTTTGATCGAATGGTATGATTTCTTTATTTTTGGAAGTCTTGCAGTTGTTATTTCCACAAAATTTTTCCCTGCAGAAAATCCTACCGCAGCCTTTCTTTCTACTCTTGCAACATTTGCAGCTGGTTTTGTAGTTCGTCCATTTGGAGCCTTATTTTTTTGGTAGATTAGGAGATATAATTGGTCGAAAATATACCTTTATGGCAACTCTAATTTTGATGGGAGGTGCTACTTTCTTGATTGGTTGTATACCTTCTTATGAAACAATAGGTTTTCTTGCACCATTATTGGTTTTAATATTACGTTTATTACAAGGTTTGGCTTTAGGTGGTGAGTATGGTGGTGCTGCGACATATGTAGCCGAACATGCTCCAGATGGACAAAGAGGTTATTGGACTTCTTGGATACAGACAACTGCTACAATTGGTTTGTTTGTATCGTTATTGGTTATTTTATTAACTAAATCAGTTCTTTCTGAAGAACAGTTTGATTTATGGGGATGGAGGGTGCCATTTGCCTTATCTATTTTTATGGTATATGTTTCTTATATAATCCGAAAAAATATGGACGAGTCTCCTGCTTTTAAAAAGGCAAAAGATGAAGGAACGACATCTAAAAATCCTTTGAAAGAATCATTTGGTAACCGCTATAATATGAAATTCGTACTATTAGCTCTTTTTGGTGCGGTAATGGGACAAGGTGTTGTTTGGTATACTGGACAATTTTATTCGATGAGCTATATGAAAACTGTTATGAATGTAGATTCAAATCAAGTTGATTCATTGTTAGGAATAGCATTGTTATTTGGAACTCCTTTTTTTGTTGTATTTGGTTGGTTAAGTGATAAGGTAGGTCGAAAATGGGTGATGTTAATAGGGATGATTTTAGCTGTCTTTTCGTATCGTCCAATTTACGAATCAATGTATCAAACTTCTAATTTAGAAAATAAACAAGAAATAGTAGCAGATACAAAACACGAAGCAGAAATGAAAGTGAATGGCGAAGTTACGGATTCTATTTATACTCTTAATCAGTCGTTTACAGATGGTACAACCTATAAACAAGTGACTATACGTCATTTAGAAAATGGACAAGCGAAGATTGTAGATGGTAAAGTAAGTGAAATTGTAAAAAGAACAACGCATATTACAAGCGGTAATAAATGGAAATTAATTGGTTTAATTTGGATACAAATCGTTTTTATTACAATGGTATATGGACCTATAGCAGCATTTTTAGTAGAAATGTTTCCAGTCAAAATTCGTTATACATCAATGTCGTTGCCTTATCATGTCGGAAATGGAATATTTGGTGGTTTATTACCCGCAGTTTCTACGTATTTAGTTACAAATGCAAAGAACAATGGTGATCCTCAATTTTATTTAGAAGGACTTTGGTATCCTATTGGTATTGCTGCAGTATGTTTTATAATTGGAGCAATTTATATTAGTAACAAAGATAGAAATGTGAATTAAAAAAAATACAAAATGGAAATACTTAAAAAAATATTAGGAATTGTATGGATCGTGTTATCACTCGTTGTGGCATACTTTTGTATTATGGAATTTGGAATTCCAAAATTAACATCAGGTTCTCAAGATGATTTGGTTTTTGGAATTATTATACTCTTTGTTTTGACTCCAATTATAGTTTTTGGAATGGCTTTATTTGGCTATTATGCATTAATTGGAGAATATAGTGAGGAAAAACTATAAGTTAAAAAAGTCAGGTAAGTTACCTGACTTTTTTATTAAAATTTATTTGTAGCTGTCCGTTTTCCATGATAGAAAAGAATCGTCCAATGTTCTTTCTTAGCTTCAACTTCCCAACGCAAACGATCTTCCATTGCTTTTATACCATCAATATCATTTTTGAAAGCTGCATGATATCTAAGATAATTTAATTGAGGTAAATTATCAGCTCCATAAAAAACAGTTTCATCATTTTCTTTAATCCAGAAAACTTGTTGAAAAGGAACATGTCCACCTGTGAGTTCAAATTCAACTTGATTTGATATTTGACCTTGATTTTCATTCATCCAAATAATGTTCTTGAATGATTTTAGTTTTTCTAAACGTTCGTAATTATACGAATTATTTGTTTGAGCAATTGCGTAATCATATTCACGTTGTTGAATGTAAATTAGAGCATTCGGAAAATTACATACAAATTGTTCACCAACCCAATTTCCTAATCCATTTGCATGGTCTTTATGCAGGTGTGAAATCAATACTTTTGTAATTTGATTGGGCTCAATATGATGTTCGCACAACTTCCTAAGTACAATAGGTTCGCAATCTATTTCTCCTCCAAAACCTGTATCAATCAAAATATTATCGTCTGCAACCTGAACCAAAAAAGGACGAACGTTTAAATAATAACCACTTTCTGGTTTGCCCTCGATTATATCTTGACTTTTAAATTGAAATTCCTTATTTTCATCTACATGATAAACTCCTTCAAATAGTGGAATAACTTTCATTTTTTTTTAAACTTTTTACAAAGGTATTTGTTTAAATTATCACCACAAAAAAAGGCTTCCAAAACGGAAGCCTTAAGCGATATGATTGTTGTAATTTATTTTACAATTGTCATTTCATCAACAATATGTTTTGCTCCAGCAAATTTATCAACAACCCATAAAACATAACGAATATCTACAGATATCGTGCGTTGTAATTTAGGATCGAAGATAACATCACCAGCCATTGCTTCGATGTTTCCATCAAATGCAATACCGATTAATTCACCTTTACCATTCATTACTGGAGAACCTGAGTTACCTCCTGTAATATCATTGTTTGATAAGAAATTTACGTGTAAGCATCCGTCTTTATCCGCATATTGTCCATAATCTTTAGCTTTAGCCAAATCTAATAAACGTTGTGGATTTTCGAATTCCTCGTCACCAGGGATGTGTTTTGCAACTGTACCTTCTAAAGTTGTAAAGTAGTTAGATGCAACGTCTGGTTGACGTTTTGGATTTGTACTTTTTGGTAAATTTTGGATAGATCCGTACGTTAAACGTAACGTAGAGTTTGCATCAGGATATAAGATATTTCCGATTTTAGACTCACGTAAACCTTTTACCAATAAACGGAAGTTTTTAGAATAAACATCGTTTAATTTCGCTTGCTCATCTGTTTGCTTAGAAGCTCTTTCTACTAAAGCGTTTGATAAAACATATAATGGATCTTTTTTCAATACTTCTACATCTGGAGAGATTAAGAAATTCTCAACTTGTTTTTGATCAGCGAAGAAACTTCTTTCAACAGCATCGTTTACAAAAGCAGTAAAATTGTTGTTATTTTGTTTTGCTAAATCAGCAACATAAGGTGCTAATCCCGCTTCATTTGCTTTAGAAGTATAAAGATTTAATTGAGCAGTCAATAAATCTTTTTCTAAAGGCAAGTACATTTTTTCATAGTATGCATTGATCGCATTCTGAATACGAGGGCGCATCTCATTGCGTTTTGCATCATTTGCAGCCGCATAATTTTCTAACGCTTTACCGATAGAGTATGGTGCACTTGCTAAAGTAGAATAGCGTAATAAAATATTGATGTAATTGTTATGACGAGCATCTAAATTTGTTTTCGCATAATAATCATTCAAATTAGAAACAACATTACCATATTCAGCTTTGTTAGCTCCTTTTTGAGCCCATTTATTGAATTTTTCTTCTTCTTTTGTTTTTTTCGCAACTGTTCCATGAAGTTTTAATGCTTCAATCATACCATCACGGTTTTTCCAATAGTTCGCAACTCCAGCATATTTAGATGCATAATCAATATTAACTTTTTGATTTTGATCCATATATTTTTTCATTTGATCCATTGTTACTTTTGAAGCTTCTACCCATGCAGGATAAGCGAACTCAACATTTTGAGCGACACCTTGCGCTGGCATCCAGCGATTTGTACGACCTGGGTAACCCAAAATCATAGCGAAGTCATCTGGTTGATAGCCTTTTAAAGAAACAGGTAAATGATGTTTTGGTTGTAATGGAACATTGTTTGTTGAATAAGCTGCAGGATTACCATCTTTATCTGCGTAAACACGGAACATAGCAAAATCTCCTGTATGACGAGGCCATTCCCAGTTGTCTGTGTCTCCACCAAATTTACCAATAGAACTTGGAGGTGTTCCTACTAAACGTACATCTTCATAATCTTGGTAAACAAAGTAGTAATACTCATTTCCTTGAAAGAAAGAACGTACAGAAACAACATATTTTCCATTTTCGCTGTTTTCTTTTTCAATTTTAGCAATCTCTTGGTTAATTGCTTTTTCACGATCTAACTCAGACATTTTATCGTTCACAACACCTAAAATACGTTTAGAAACATCATCCATACGAACGAAAAAACGTACTTTTAAGTTTTTTGGTTTTAACTCAGCAGCTTTATCCTTAGCCCAAAAACCATCTTTTAAATAATCGTGTTCAGGAGCAGATAATTCAGCAATTGCACCATAACCACAATGGTGGTTTGTCAAAACTAAACCTTGACCAGATACCATTTCAGCAGTACATCCACCACCAAATTGAACAATAGCATCTTTTAAAGAGTTGTTGTTGATACTATAGATTTCTTCTGAAGTTAATTGTAACCCTTGTTTTTGCATATCACGGTGATTCAGACGTTCGATGAACATCAAAAACCACATTCCTTCGTCAGCTTTCACTTTAAAAGGAAAAAGCATAACCACTAAGAGAGTGGATAATAAAAATTTTTTCATTATTTGTTAGTCTTCAATTTTACGAAATGCTAAAATAATTGATTATCTGTAGTTGTCCTAATCTTTGTTAATTTAATCATCTTTTATTGTGTTTTTTTGAATAAATAATAGATTAATTAATTATATAGGTAATAAAAAAGCCACTGTAAAGTGGCTTTTGATCTATTTTAATACCTTAAACTAAATGTTTTTTGAATTTGCACAGCTGTAATCAACTGGACCATCATTTGGAATTTCTTTTAAAATCTCCAATAAATACTTCCAGAATTTTTGAACTGATACGATTTCAACTCTTTCATCAGGTGAATGTGCTCCCGAAATATTTGGACCAAATGAAATCATATCCAAACCAGGATAATTTGTACCAATAATCCCACATTCTAATCCAGCATGACATGCCACAACTTTTGGTTCTTCACCATTTTGTTTGATATAAATTTCTTTTAAAACTTCTAAAATTTCTGAATGAGTATTGGCTTTCCAACCAGGATATGAGCCAGAAAAATTGACATCAAAACCTCCTAATTCGAATCCAGCTTTTAAGGTTTGAGCCAATGCTTCTTTACCTGATTCTACAGAAGAACGAGTTAAACATAAAATACGAATATTACCCTCGATAATTTCTACGCGTGCAACATTATTAGATGTTTCGACTAAACCTTCAACGTCTGGACTCATTCTGTAAACACCATTGAAAGCAGCCATCACAGTTTGGATAAAAACTTTAGATTCTTGCGCTGACATTGCAGAAGTAGTATCAGTAGACTCTAAGGTAATCACCATTTTAGGCTCTTTTGTTTCGTATTCTTCGATGATTTCGGCTCTTAAAGTTTCGTATGCAGCCTTGAAAGCATCTACTTTGTCTGTAGGAATTACAATTGTCGCCCATGATTCGCGAGGAATAGCGTTACGTAAACTTCCACCTTCCATATGCGCAATTTGTAAACCAAACTCGGTTCCAGCATTTAACAAACGAGCAATTAATTTGTTCGAATTTCCTAAACCTTCGTGAATTTGCATTCCAGAGTGACCTCCGTTCAAACCTTTTAAAGTTAAAGTAAAAGCGGTTCCGTTTGCTGTTTCAGCAGTATATGATTTTGTAGCGGTTATATCAACTCCACCAGCACAACCAATGTCTAATTCATCATCTTCTTCTGTATCTAAATTCAACAAAATTTTACCAGATAAAAAACCAGCTTTCAATCCTAAAGCACCTGTCATGCCCGTTTCTTCGTCAATTGTAAAGAATGCTTCAATAGCTGGATGAGGAATATCTTTCGATTCTAAAATAGACATAATTGTTGCAACTCCAATTCCATTATCTGCACCTAAAGTTGTACCGTTTGCCGTTACAAACTTCTCGTCTTCAATGTACATTTCGATTCCTTGTGTGTCGAAATCAAATTCTACATCGTTATTTTTTTGACAAACCATATCCAAGTGCGATTGCATCACAACTGTTTTACGGTCTTCCATTCCTGGATAAGCTGCTTTTTTGATTAAAACATTTCCTACTTCGTCCGTTTCGACAGGTAAACCTAAATCTTCACCAAATTTGATGATGAACTGACGTACTTTTTCTTCTTTTTTAGAAGGTCTTGGAACTGAGTTCAATGCTGAGAAGTTTTTCCAGATTGCTTTTGGTTCCAAATTAAGAATATCGTTATTCATTGTTCGTTTTTTTATTGTTCTCCAAAGTTACGGAATTGAGACAATATAGTTTTATGAAAGAAGTTTTAAATTTATTTTATAAAGTTAACGTTGCATCAATCATTCATTTTATACTATTTTTTATAATGGTCAGAAACTTGATTTGATTAGTAAAAACACTAAAATAAAAGTATAACAAAGGCAAGTTTATAACTATTGGTAAGTAGGGCGCAAATAAGTTTTGCCTTGCTGTTACAAAACAAGAAGCTTCTCATTACACAACGAGAAGCTTCCTTTATTATTATATAATAGTTTTTAATTATCTTGTCGAAGGCATTGGCGATTCTTTGTCTACAACTGGTCTATTTTCAGCATTTGCTAAAATCCAAATTGTATTGAACGCTAATTTTGTGCGACGCGTCAACAAATCATATTCAATTTTATCTGGTGTATCGCCTGGTTTGTGGTAATCATCGTGTACTCCATTAAAAAAGAATACAGACGGTATGTTATGTTTTGCAAAATTATAATGGTCAGAACGATAATAGAAACGATTTGGATCGTCTGGTGTATTGTAGCGCATATCCAAATTAATTCCTAAACCTTCGTTTGCTGCTAAAACAGCTTTGTGCAAATCTGAAGATAGCATTTCAGAACCAATTACATACACAAAATCTCTTGTTTTCTCATTGTGCTCATAATCTACACGACCAATCATATCAATATTAACATTTGCAATTGTGTTTTCTAAAGGATAAATTGGGTGATCTGAATAATATTTAGAACCTAACAATCCTTTTTCTTCACCTGAAACATGCAACAAAAGAACCGAACGTTTTGGACGAATTCCTTTCTTCTCAGCTTCGCGGAAAATACGACCAATTTCCATCACAGCAACAGTTCCAGAACCATTATCATCAGCACCAGGATATAATTTTCCATCTTTAATTCCGTCGTGATCATAATGTGCAGAAATAACAACGATTTCTTCTGGCTTTTCAGCTCCTTCGATGAATCCCATTACATTACGCATTTGACCTTTTACACGATTAAAAGTTCCAGCAGGAATAATTTGGAAATAATTATTATTTGGACCATTAATTCCTAATTCTTTGTAATAATTCGAAATATAATTCCCCGCTTTTATTTCTCCTTCAGTTCCTGCATTTCTACCTTCCATATCAGGAGCAGCAATGATGTATAACTGTTTTTTTAGTTCGGCTTCAGAAACTTTATCTGTATATTTTACCAGACTTTTTTGGTATTTCTCTTGTGAAATTGGTTTTGTAGAATCACAACTTACTAACGTCGCCGCTATAGCAATTGCAAATAAAAATTGTTTCATGTAAATTTTTTGAATTAAATTTAAAATTAATCTAACCAAGCAGAATAAAAAAGAAAATCTGAATAAAAAACCAATATTTATACGGATTCTATCCTCTTTTGGGTTTGTCTTTTTTATATTTGCCAGTTTTTTAAATAAATTATGTCACAATTATTCAGAAAAAAATCTGTAGAATCTATTTTAGCAGAATCAGCGAAGAATACTGCTACAATGAAAAGAACCTTAGGTGTTCGAGATTTAACAGGTTTTGGTATCGCCGCAATTGTTGGAGCTGGTATTTTTAGTACCATTGGTCGAGCAAGCTACGAAGGCGGTCCAGCAGTTATCTTCTTATTTATATTTACGGCTATTGCATGTGGTTTTACTGCTTTTGCCTATGCCGAATTTGCTTCATTAGTTCCAGTTTCCGGAAGTGCTTACACATATAGCTATGTTGCGTTTGGTGAGTTGTTTGCTTGGGTAATTGGTTGGGCATTGATTATGGAATATGCAATTGGAAATATTGTACTCGCCATCTCGTGGAGTGATTATTTTACCACCTTGCTCTCCGGATTGGGAATACATTTACCTGAATGGATGACAATGGACTACTTTACAGCAAAAGAAGGTTTTGAATTTGTTTCGAATGAATTGGCAAAAGGTAAAACTTTAGAAGGGATAGCAAATTCAGCTTATGCACAAGAAATTCCAAAATATTTAGCATTTAAAGATGCTCCTTATTTAGGATTTAACATGGTAGTGGATATTCCTGCATTAGTCATCACTTTTTTGATTACTGCCTTGGTCTATCGTGGAATTAACGAATCTCGAAAAGCAAGTAATGCAATGGTTGTTTTAAAATTAGCTGTTGTCTTATTAGTGATTGTTGTTGGAGCTTTTTATGTGAATCCAGATAATTGGGATCCATTCGCACCAAATGGAATAGGAGGTGTTTTAGCTGGTGTTTCATCTGTTTTCTATGCCTATATTGGGTTTGATGCGATTAGTACGACTGCGGAAGAGTGTAAAGATCCGAAACGAGATTTACCTCGTGGTATTTTTGCTTCAATTATTATTTGTACCATTTTATATGTGTTGATCGCCTTGGTGATTACAGGAATGGTGCATTATTCTGAATTAAATGTTGGTGATCCATTAGCTTATGTTTTTGATAAAATTAAAGACCTAAAATGGCTCGCCGGAATTATTGCTTTTTCAGCTGTGGTAGCAATGGCGAGTGTGTTTATCGTATTTCAAATTGGACAACCTCGTATTTGGATGACAATGTCTCGTGATGGATTATTACCAAAGAAGTTTTCTACGATTCATCCAAAATTTAAAACGCCATCTTTTGCAACAATCTTTACAGGATTTGTAGTAGGTGTGCCTATTTTGTTTACCGATTTAGAGTTGGTTGTAGATGCATGTTCTATCGGAACTTTGTTTGCTTTTGTTTTGGTTTGTGCAGCTGTATTAAAAATGGATGCTGATCCAAATGCAAAAAGAGGAAATTTTAAAACGCCTTTTATTGATGCAAAATTCATTATGCCAATTGTAACTGCTGTTATTGTATTTTTATGTGCAACGACTTTTAAAGATGATTCTGTAAGTTTCTTTACAAATAAACCTCAAGTGATGCCTGTAGAGCAGTTTGTTAATTCATTAACACCAAAAGAATTAAAAGATTCTTATGCAACGATTAATCAGTTGACAGGTGAAGAGGTAGAGTATATAGACGATTATTTGGCTAGTCTATCAGCTGATCAATATGAGTCAACAATACAAAAATTACCTGTTTACGAAGAAAAGAAAATGGAGAAAGGTTGGGATGTTTTTAAACACAAAATTCCAATGGTGATTTTCTTATTCATTTATGTTTTTATGGTCATCCGAACGTTTTTCAAAAGAACTTCTATCATTCCATTAGCAGGTATGTTGTGTTGTTTTTATATGATGGCGCAGTTAGGGTTAAAAAACTGGATGATTTTCTTGGTGTGGATTGCAATAGGTTTAACCATTTATTTTACTTACGGTTATAAACATAGTAAGTTGAGAAACCAGAAATCATAATTTGATAAAAGCGATTCAATTTTGAATCGCTTTTTTATTGAATTTATTTGCTCAAAAAAGTTAGATAACTTCTTTATTTCGACTCAAAACTTTACCTTTGTTCAATAAATTTGACGACAAATGTTTAGAACTCATACTTGTGGTGAATTAACACAAGCCAACATTAATGAAAAAGTTACGTTAAGCGGTTGGGTATCAACTCTACGTGATAAAGGTTTTATGATGTGGATCGATTTACGTGACCGTTACGGAATCACTCAAATCATCTTAGACGAAGAACGTTCTTCAAAAGAATTATTTGAAACTGCTCGTCAGTTAGGACGCGAGTTCGTAATTCAAGTAACAGGAACAGTGATCGAAAGAGCTTCAAAAAATCCAAATATTCCAACAGGAAATATCGAAATTTTAGCAGAAAATATCACGATTTTAAATGAATCTGCATTACCTCCATTCACGATTGAAGATAATACGGATGGTGGAGAAGATATTCGTATGAAATATCGTTATTTGGATATTCGTCGTAATCCAGTTAAAAATAAATTAATCTTCCGTTCTAAAGTTGCTCAGGAAGTTCGTAAATACTTAGATGCTCAAGATTTTGTAGAAGTTGAAACACCTGTTTTAATTAAATCTACACCAGAAGGTGCACGCGATTTTGTGGTTCCATCTCGTATGAATCCAGGAGAATTCTATGCGTTGCCACAATCTCCACAAACGTTCAAACAATTATTAATGGTTGGAGGTTTAGATAAGTACTTCCAAATTGTAAAATGTTTCCGTGACGAAGATTTACGTGCAGACCGTCAACCAGAATTTACTCAAATTGACTGTGAAATGTCATTCGTTGAGCAAGAAGATATTATGAATGTTTTTGAAGGTTTAGCCAAACATTTATTACATACCTTCAAAGGTTTAGAATTTGGAGAATTTCCGCGTATGACATTTGCTGATGCAATGCGTCGTTATGGAAATGATAAACCTGATATCCGTTTCGGAATGGAATTCGGAGAAATTACTGATTTAGCAAAAGGTCATGATTTCAAAATCTTTGATGAGCAAGAATTAATCGTGGGTATCGCTGCCGAAGGATGTAATTCTTATACACGTAAAGAGATTGATAAGTTAATCGAGTGGGTAAAACGTCCACAAGTTGGCGCAAATGGTTTAGTTTGGGTACGTTACAATGAAGACGGAACATTCAAGTCTTCTGTTGATAAATTTTATTCACAAGAAGATTTATCGGCTTGGGCAGAACGAATGAATGCAAAACCAGGCGATTTAATGTTAGTGATGTCTGGAAATGCAAACAAAGTTCGTGCGCAATTATCTGCTTTACGTATGGAAATTGCTGAACGTTTAGGATTACGTAATCCAGATGTTTTTGCACCTTTATGGGTTGTCGATTTCCCTTTATTAGAATGGGATGAGGAATCTGAACGTTACCACGCCATGCATCACCCATTTACTTCTCCTAAACCAGAAGATATGGATTTGATTGCTACTAATCCAGGAGAAGTGCGTGCAAATGCCTATGATTTAGTGCTAAATGGTAATGAAATTGGTGGAGGTTCTATCCGTATTTTTGATAAAGAAGTACAAGCAAGAATGTTCGAATTATTAGGATTTACACCTGAACAAGCAGAAGCTCAATTTGGATTCTTAATGAATGCTTTCAAATATGGAGCGCCACCTCATGGAGGTTTAGCATTTGGATTTGACCGTTTTGTATCAATCTTAGATGGATCAGAAACGATTCGTGATTATATTGCGTTCCCGAAAAATAATTCAGGTCGTGATGTGATGATTGATGCACCATCTCCAATTGATCAAACTCAAATGGACGAATTAAATATCACATCTACTTTTACACACAAGTAATTAGAGAATATCAGTATAAAAAAAGGTCTAAAATGTTTACATTTTAGACCTTTTTTATTGAAAATTTAAAAACAATTTAATTTATGTTAATGATGAAATTTTCATTTAAAATAGTCGAATTTATACTCTTTATCGATTTTGAAAAAGCTAATATTTTATCAATTGTTAATTGAGAAGGCTCAATATTTTCAGAGTATAATTCTATCATTTTTAAACTTATTTATTCTAAAACGCTAAATAGGTAAGTTTATTTTTTAATCAACTGTTAAAATAATGTTATTATTATCAATCACTTTTCTTAAGTTAATAATCGCATATCGCATTCTTCCTAATGCCGTATTGATACTTACATCTGTTTCCTCTGCAATTTCTTTAAAACTAAGTTCTTTAAAAATCCTTAATTCTAAAACTTCTCTCTGGTCTTCTGGTAATTGAGTAACTAAATTTCTTAAGTCATTTTCAATTTGAGATTTAATAAGTTTAGTTTCTGAGCATTCATCACAAATTCCAATGAAATCAAAAATATTATAATCTTCATTGTATCCTACAGTTTCACTAACAGTCGGCATTCTTTTGTTTGATCGAAAATAGTCAATAGTTAAATTGTGAGCAATACGCATAACCCAAGGCAAAAACTTACCTTCTTCGTTGTATCGTCCTCCTTTTAATGTAAGGATAACCTTGATAAAAGTGTCCTGAAATATATCTTCAGTTACATCCTTATCTAAGACTTTGGAGTATATAAAACTATAGATTCTTCCTTTGTATTTCTCTATCAATGTTTCTAAAGCATTTTCGTTACCTCTCAAATAATCTTGGATTAATAAAGAGTCGTCTTCATAGTTCATAATAGTAAATGTTAATTTTAAAGTAGAGTTAAATCTATAGGCTATAATTTTTTTGTTTATCCAAATATAGTTAAACAAAAAAATCTTACAAGTTTTTTAACATAATTATTCTTAAAATAAATTAATAAATTCTTAAAAAAATAAATAATTGTTAATTTTTGTATTAATTAATAATAATGAAGTAGTATTAATAAGAATATTGTAATGCTTTAAAATTCTGATGTATAAAATTAATTTAAGGAAATAAAAACCTTATGAACTTTTTTCTGTGTGTTAACATTTTTTATAGATTTAGAATAAGCCAATAGTTTATCTATGGTTGATTTCTTAGGACCAGAAAATTCAATTTCTTTTTTCATATTAATGTTTAGCATATCCGAAATCAAATATTAAACCATAAAATACGAATAGAATGTGAAAAAATAAAAAAGTCTTCTCAAAAAAGAGAAGACTTTAAAAATAAAGTATTTAAGCTTTTAAATTTTTGCCATATGTTGAATCAAATCAACAACTTTGTTTGAGTAACCAATTTCGTTATCATACCAAGCAACTAATTTAACAAAAGTTGGATTTAACATAATTCCTGCTCCCGCATCGAAAACACAAGTTCTTGTATCTCCTACGAAATCTTGAGAAACCAAAGGTTCGTCAGTGTATCCTAAAATACCTTTCAGTTCTCCTTCAGCTGCTTCTTGCATTACTTTTTTGATTTCGTCATAATTAGTTTCTTTTGCTAATTTAACTGTTAAATCAACTACGGAAACATTAACTGTAGGTACTCGAAAAGACATTCCTGTTAATTTCCCGTTTAATTCTGGAATTACTTTTCCTACGGCTTTTGCTGCTCCAGTTGAAGAAGGAATAATATTAACCATTGCACTTCTACCACCTCTCCAATCTTTATTAGATGGACCATCGACAGTTTTTTGTGTTGCTGTAGTTGCGTGGACAGTTGTCATTAAAGCTTCAACGATTCCAAATTTTTCATGTACAACTTTAGCTAATGGTGCTAAGCAATTTGTAGTACAAGATGCATTCGAAACAATGGTATCAGCTGCAGTAACATCTTTATGGTTAACTCCCATTACAAACATTGGTGTATCATCTTTAGAAGGTCCAGTTAAAACGACTTTTTTGGCTCCAGCTTCGATGTGTTTACCTGCTGTTTCTTTAGTTAAAAACAAACCTGTGGCTTCTACGACAATATCAGCACCAACTTCGTCCCATTTTAAGTTAGCTGGATCTTTTTCAGCTGTAACTCTTATGGTTTGTCCATTGACAATTAAATTTCCGTTTTCGACTTTAATTTCTCCGTCAAATTTTCCGTGAACAGAGTCGTACTTTAGCATATAAGCTAAATAATCAACGTCTACTAAATCGTTAATTCCTACGATTTCAATATCTTCTCTTTCAATCGCAACCCCAAAAACAAGGCTACCTATTCTTCCGAATCCGTTGATTCCAATTTTAATTTTTGACATAGTATATAATTTCCCTTTATATTTTTATTTATAGATTAGATGGCTAATATATTTGCAACTTTTATCAATTCCATATCGATTTCGTTGTGTTTTTTAATAGCTTCAGCAATAGGGGTGAAGACCACTTTATTGGAACGAATACCCGCCATTAAGTTAGATTGATCTTGTAAAAGACCTTCAACAGCAGCAATTCCCAAACGACTTGCCAACACACGATCATGACATGATGGTGATCCTCCACGTTGAATATGTCCTAATACTGTAACGCGAATATCATATTCGGGATGTTTCGATTGAACTTGTTTCGCTAATTCATAAACTCCACCTAATTTTT
Source organism: Empedobacter stercoris (assembly GCF_020281205.1). GTDB lineage: Bacteria > Bacteroidota > Bacteroidia > Flavobacteriales > Weeksellaceae > Empedobacter > Empedobacter stercoris. The sequence goes on along the minus strand of NZ_JACXZC010000025.1, from coordinate 3,276 downwards.
CGCCTTCTGCTACCACAACGATACTTGATTTTTTTCCAGATTTTTCTGAACGTTCTAACGATGAGCATAATTCTTCTACACTATCACGTTGTTCAGGAATCAAAATATCTTGTGCTCCCGAAGCAATTCCACTATTTAATGCAATAAAACCTGCATCACGTCCCATCACTTCTACAAAAAATACACGATCATGCGAAGTTGCAGTATCTCTTAATTTATCAATCGCATCAATTACAGTATTCAACGCTGTGTCATAACCAATTGTAAAGTCTGTTCCAAAGATATCGTTGTCAATAGTACCAGGAATTCCAATAAACGGAACCTCAAACTCTTTGTGAAAGGTATTTGCTCCAGTAAAAGATCCATCACCACCAATTATGACAAGTGCATCTATGTTGTTTTTTTTGAGATGCTCATAGGCTTTTTGACGACCTTCCATAGTTTTGAATTCAGCTGAACGAGCAGTTTTAAGAATTGTACCACCTTGATTAATAATATTTTTAACTGAACGAGGTCCAAGTTCTATCATATCATTGTTAATCAAGCCTTCAAATCCTTGACGAATGCCAACAGATGTAATGTTGTAATATTTGCATGCTCTAACTACGGCACGTAAGGCAGCATTCATTCCTGGCGCATCACCTCCAGAGGTTAATACACCGATTCTTTTTATATTGTTTTTCACGTTTTTCCCTTATTAAATCAAATATAATAAAAAAACAGAATATTATTGTAACAGGTAATTGTTAAAGATAAACTAATCTTCGTCGACGGGTTTTAAAATACCATCGGCAAAATCTCGTTGAAGAATGACAGCGATATATAAATCTTCACGAGTACGTTTAGGATCAAAGGTTTGTTTTAAATCGATGTTAAATGCTCCACTTGCAGCTTGGTACAGAAAAGCATTTAATCCTCCACGTAATTCTTTAATAATATCGTAAGTTGTTTTGTCTGTTTCTTTGTAAATTAATTTCGTTAAAATTTGACCTCGAGAACTTGACATATTTTTTAATTGATTCTCAAACTGATCTGCTAAATCTTTTTGTCTCGTTTTAATAAAACGTTTTTTATCTCGTCTTTTATCCATTGTTTGAATGGTATCAGAAACATAATTATATTCTCTAACAGCTGTTCTTACATAGGGCCAAACATCACGCACGCGCTTTCTTAGCCATATATAATATTTTTTTTCTAAATCTGATTTTAAATGAACAGAATAAAAACTTGATTCATTTAAATGTATAGTATCGAAAGGACTAAAAGTTAATTCATCAATATTTATCGAGTCATTTTTGATTTCTTGAGATGGGCTTTTACCTCCTAAATCTAAGCCGAAAATTTGGGCATTTAGATGTGGGATACCCAAAAAAGTGAGCATTAATGTTATGTGATAGATATAAAATTTCATGTGTGAATTAGTTCAAAAATTGTTCCTAAAATTAGTACATTTGTTAGATAAATAAACTAAAATGAGTACAAATAATTTGTTTGATCAACAATCGTTAGATTTTTTGTCTAAATATTTAAATACTGCTTCACCAACAGGTTTTGAAAGTGAAGGGCAAAAAGTTTGGATGGATTATATTAAACCTTATGTAGACGAAGTAAAAACAGACAATTACGGTTCTGCATATGGTGTGATTAACCCCGACGCGAAATATAAAGTAGTGATTGAAGCACATGCGGATGAGATTTCTTGGTTTGTAAATTACATTTCTGATGATGGATTGATTTATGTTATTCGTAATGGAGGTTCAGATCATATGATTGCACCATCAAAGGTGGTGAATATTCATACCAAAAAAGGAATTGTAAAAGGAGTTTTTGGTTGGCCAGCAATTCACTTACGTCAAGCAGGTAAAGATGAAGCGCCAACGCCAGATAAAATTTGGATCGATACAGGTTGTACATCCAAAGAAGAAGTGCTAGAACTTGGAATTCACGTTGGTTGTGTCATTACATATCCAGATGAGTTTTTTACCTTAAATGACCGTTATTTCGTTTGCCGCGCCATTGATAATAGAATGGGAGGGTTTATGATTGCAGAGGTTGCACGTAAATTAGCCGAAAATAAAGATCAATTAGATTTTGGTTTATATGTTGTAAATGCTGTACAAGAAGAAGTAGGATTGCGTGGAGCAGAAATGATTACACAAACAATCAAACCAAATGTAGCAATAATAACAGATGTAACGCATGATACGACGACTCCTATGATTACAAAATCGAAAGAAGGAGAGCAAAAATGTGGCGATGGACCAGTTGTATATTATGCTCCAGCAGTTCAAAATAATGTGCGTGAATTGATTATTGATGCAGCTGAGAAAAATAATATTCCTTTTCAAAGAGCTGCAAGTTCTCGCGTAACAGGAACGGATACAGATGCATTTGCATATAGCAATGGTGGTGTTCCTTCTGCACTAATTTCGTTGCCGTTGCGTTATATGCATACAACTGTTGAAATGGTTCATCAAGCTGATGTGAAAAATGTAATCGAATTGATTTACGAATCGGTTAAAACAATTAAAAACGAACAAAGTTTTAAATATCACACTGTTTAAGATTTGAATAGATGTTATAAAAGCCGCTATTAAGCGGCTTTTATCATTTCTTACATCAATCCAAATTGTTTGAAATGATGCGTGTAATGCTTTTTATGAAACGTTTTCCAATCTTCGTAACCAATTTCTGCTAAAACAGGATTTGTAATTTTAGCGTCTGGATTATTTTCAAAAAACGTGTTAAATTTATCTATTTCTTCTTCTAATTTTTCAATAGAAGCTTCTAAAGAAGGATAACGTAAATCCAACAAACCTTCCATTCCATTTGCTTTAATTCCTTTTTGCATTTCTTGATCAGACTCTAATAAGAACGCTTTATATTGTGGAATTTGTTCAACAGGAATTCTACAAGGCACACTTAAACCTCCATTTGATAGTTTAGTTGTTACAATTAAATGTTCAACCATGTGTTGAGGAGTCATAATTCCCCATTCAGGTTGTTGATCAATTTTTAAAGTTTTTAATTTTGAAATTAAATTCTCTTTGTCGTCAAAATTTAGAAACATATTATTTATTTTTAGATAGGGTGTAAGTTAATTTATTTTTGATCAAAAAAGACATTAATTTAGCATATTTTATTTGTACAAATAAAATGAAATACTATTTTTATAAGACAACTAACTTATGATTTATGAAATTGCCATGTTCAAGTTATAAGTGCAACTGGCCAAGTAGATTTTAGTTTTTCGATAGGGCTAATATAGCCAAACTT
>NZ_JACXZC010000024.1 GCF_020281205.1 Empedobacter stercoris | reverse complement strand
AATAATAAATTTATAAACCAAACACTCTCTTAATTTTTAGAAAGAGGTGTCCAAATCATTTTGACAACGTACATGCAGCAGGTACATTCTTCAATCAACCTCTTTCGGTTATAGATGAAGGTCGAACGCAAATTTATACAACAGGCTCTAATACAAATGCTGTTGTTGCCCAAAATTATTTTTATACAAGTACTGGAGTTGTAAGTGATGCTTCCTTTGTGAGGTTAAAATCACTTTCGATAAACTACAATGTACCTCTTAAGAAAAATTATAAAGTAGCTTTATATGCGCAAGGTTTTAATCTGCTAACGCTTACGAACTACAAAGGAGGGGATCCCGAACAAATTGAAGATTTTTTACCTCCATTAAAACGTATCGCATTTGGAACAACTATCTCATTTTAAAAAATTGAAACCATGAAAAATAATAGAACAATATATGTGATGAATAGATTCATCCTATTGATTGCCATATTTACATTGGCTGCTTGTAATGATTGGATTGAAACTGATGATCCTAAAGGAGAAATAAAAATTGAAAAGGTTTACAACAACGAGCAAACTGCTAATGCAGCAGTTGCGAGTATTTACAAAGACATGAAAAATGATGGTTTGTTGTCGGGAAGTACAAATGGATCAAGCGTATTATTTAGTTTATATGCAGATGAACTTGATTTTTATGGTTCTACGAGCAATAACCTTTCAATGTTTTATACCCATCAATTATTGCCTTCTAATACACTTGTAACGTCTATATGGGCAAATAATTATAGAATTATTTATGAAACAAATTTAGCTATTGAGGCATTAAATAATTCAACGAATTTATCCCTTGAGTTAAAAAATAAATTGATAGCAGAAGTCTTGTTTATAAGAGCATTTACGCACTTTAATTTAATGAATGTATATGGTAAAATACCCTATATCACTACATCCAATTATCAAATCAATCGATATGTTTACCGTGACGAAATAAAGATTGTTTACGATAATATCGAAAAAGATTTGCTTCAAGCAAAAGGTTTATTGGTAAATAATGTAGCGTCTAATGCAAATAACAGGGCAACTATATATGCCTTATCAGCCCTATTAAGTAAGTTGTACTTATACCAAGAAAAATGGGATAAAGTAGTGAGTGAATCGCAAGAAATTGTTCAAAATCAGAACTTTTCATTTCAACAACCAATAGAAAATCAATATAAAAAGGAAAGCAAGTCTACAATATTTCAATTTTCATCAACCATAAATGGTGAAAATACGTTAGAAGGATCATATTTTATCATTAATACAGGACCTCCAACTCGGGTAGCTTTACGACAAGATTTTATAAACCAGTTTGATCCACAGGATAAAAGATTACAATTTTGGATAAAGAAAGTAAGCAATACAACAAATACACAATCTTGGTATATACCGTATAAATATAAAGAAAATGCAAATACAGGTTCAAGTAAAGAGTTTTCTATTGTATTTGGTTTGTCAGAAATAATCTTGATGAGAGCAGAAGCTTATTTACATACAAACGAATTGGCATTGGCAGTAAAAGAAATTAATATCATTCGAGAGAAAGCAGGATTAAATCCGTTTAATTCTTCTAATCCAAATGAAATTCAAAAAGAACTTATACTTCAAAGAAAACTAGAATTATTTACAGAACATGGAAATAGATGGTTTGATTTGAAACGTTGGAAAATAGCCGAGGAAACTCTAAAACCTATAAAATCAAATTGGAAACCAAGAGATTTAATTTTACCAATTCCAGAAAGCGAATTATTGATTAATCCTAATCTAAATCCTCAAAACGATGGCTATTAAATATGTCAATTCAATACTAGTTATGCTGCTTGTCTGTTTGGGATGCTTTGCAAACGCGCAAGAGAATCAAAAAACTTCGAATTGGACAAAACATACTTTATTTACAGACGTAAGTAGCGATGGAAAGTGGGTTGTTGTAAATGATATGCAAGATAAAAATAATGTTATACTTATACAGACAGAATCAGGTGTTAGAAAAGAATTGGGGTCAATCATTCTTTTGAACTTTTTGAAAAATAATGATATTCTATCTTTTGTTGATGATAAATCAAATTTGCATCTAATTGATTTAAAAACACTAAAAACAATCTTGCAAGTTGAGGTACTACATAAAAGATATTTTACAAATCATGGTCAAACGATAATTTCATACCTAAGAAAGGGCGAAAAAGAGAAAAAAGATTTACAGTTACTTAATTTGAAGAGTAACAAGTCATATACGATACACGATGTAGAAAACTACCAGTGGCATCCCGCCAAAGATGAGTTAGTTTTTCTAACATCAAATACGGATTCTAATACTAAAACATTAAAAAAATGGGAATCGGGTTCAGAAAATCAGCAGTCTCTTTTTATATGCTCTAAAAATGAAGTAAAGATATTAGGATGGCAAAGCGATCAAAAAAGTATACTTCTACTAGAAGACACGGTTGATGGAGGGATACTTTACACGATTAATACCCAAAATAAGGAGGTAAAATCTTTGGCTTGTAAAACATTATTTTCTGATGAGGAAGTTCGTAAAATAAATGGTTTTGATACTACCAGTGATCGTAACGGAATAGTCTTTTTTAATGTAGATATCGTAAAGAGTAAAAATGATAATTACAGTATTTGGGATACCCAAGATGCTTTAATCGCACCTAGAAAAGCTGTTGCAGAAAAATATGTTATGAATAAACAGAGCATAAGATGGGATACAAAAACGAATGAATTTTCTATCATTTCTTCAAATAAATTGAATGCTGTTATCATTAAACCTAATTTTAATTATGCATTAGCGTATGACTTTTTAGAAAATGAACCTTCTACAGAACAATATACAGTTGCCGATTTATACCTAAAAAATTATGAAAAAGGAGAAGAGAAATTAATTGTTCCTGCACATTATTTTTCTTACGACTATCTTTCATTTTCACCGAGTGGAAAATATATCATGTATTTTAAAGATAAAAACTGGTGGGGGTATGATACAGAAAATGATAAGCACATTAAAATTACCATACCATCAAATTATTCTTTATATAAAATAAACGATATGTATTATAAACATCCAACACCATATGGAGTAGAAGGGTGGTCTATAAATGAAAATGAAGTATTTGTGTATGATGAGTTTGATATTTGGATGTACAATATAAAAAATGGTACTGCTAAAAGATTAACAGCAAGTAATGGGGATATAAGTTATAGATTTAATAAAAAAGAACGAAAAAATACCTCTCACATTGATATCAATCAAAAGTTGATGTTAGATCTATCGACTAAAGATGAGCAAAATGGTTTTGCTTTTTTTGAAAAAGGTAAAATTATACCAATTGTCTTAGAATCCAATACGATTGAAAATGCCGTATGCATTAACAAACAAACTTGTTTTTTTAAGAAGTTTAGATATAACTTATCTCCTGTTATAGAGCGTGTAGATTTGGCTACGAAAAAAAGAAAGATAGTATATCAAAGTAATCCCGATTTGGCAAAGTTAGATTTAGGTAAAAGTGAAAGTATAGAATACAAGAACATAAAAGGAAACAAATCGAAAGGGATTTTACTTTACCCAACTAATTTTAATCCTACCAAACAATATCCTGTTATTTACTATATATACGAGAATATGACGTATAAAGTAAATCAGTTTGCAAGTCCAACAAAACATACAGAAGACGGTTTTAACATTCTTAATTATATATTGGATGGGTATTTTGTTTTTTTACCCAATTTAGATTATCAAATAGGAAATTTAGGTGAGTCAATTGTCGTGAATATAGAAAATAGTGTAGAAGAACTAGTAAGTCGATCTTATATTGATAAGAATAGATTAGGACTAATAGGGCATTCGTTTGGTGGTTATGAAGCGGCATTTATAGCAACACATTCCAATTTGTTTAAGGCAATTGTAGCGGGTTCTGGCGTGATGGATTTGGTTTCTTGGTCGCATGATGTACAATGGGAAGGTTGGTTTAGAGAGCAAGCATGGAGGTTAGAAAGTCAGCAGTTTCGAATGAAAGATAGTTATTATACGGATAAAAATAACTACATAAGAAACTCACCTTTCTATCAGGTGGAAAACATGAAAACACCTTTATTGTTGTGGGCTGGTAAATCTGATTATAATATAAATTGGTATCAAAGCATATATATGTATATGGCAATGAAAAAATTAAATAAAGAAGGTAAATTGATTTTATTTAATAACGATGGTCATTATTTAACTCGTAAAGAGAATCAAGAAATGTTATATAATTCAATCTTAAATTGGTTTAATACATATTTAAAATAAGAGAAAGGAGCTATTACGCTCCTTTCCTTTAAATTATGGTTGCCAATGCATCAAGTTTTGACTACATTGAGTACCATTTTTAAATTCAAATACTTCTTTAGAACCAATTGTACAACTTACAGTTCCTATGTTATTACAAGTGGCATCTACCTGTTCACATTCTTCTAAATCATTGTAAATATATGCAGTTGCATACTCTGTAGATTTGTTAGAAGATTTACCTTCAGTGGCAAATGCAAAAGCAACAGCCATCATTCCTACCCCAATAGGTAGAGCTTTTTTTAGAAAATTTGTTTTCATTTTGTATAATTTTAATGTGGTGACTTACTCTATTGTACAGGTTTTCAGTCTTCCCCTGAGCTGCGCAACGATTTATTTTTTCAATTGATAGCGATAAATTTCATTATCAATTACAGCAAAAACAGAGTTTTGGTATATTTTAAAATCCCTAAGTTGTTGTTTAGGTTTATGATAGAGGTAAAAACTGTGGAGATAATGGTTGTTTACAAGATCATATACATCTATGATGCTTGCACTTTGGTGTTCTTCTTCAAAATTTCCCAGCCGTTTGCTGTGGATGTAGAGATAATCACCATAGGTAGCTATCGTTTCATTCACTCGAATTGTTTTAGGACCTAATCGATAGTTTTGGTCTTTTTTATAAAAAGCAACATCAAGTTCTGGTTCATTTAAAGGATCGATGCTTTTCATAACATTTTTTTCATTCATCATAGAATCAAGGATGATAATTTCATTTTTATAATAATAGACATATATAAAGATCTGATATTGTTCATTCCAAATGAGTAATCCATCCAAATCAAATGCTCCATTTTGTTGGCTTTTTAGAGTTGTATCGTTTATTTTTAGTTGAAATCCATCAACTGTTTTATACAATAAAGCGAGTGCTGTTTGTTTAGTTTTTTGACTTGTTACAGAAAGACCAAAATGATCATCTTTTCCAGGAACATATTGATTATAATAAGCATTATCAATAGTTTCAGGAGAAGTCGTGTAATCATTTAATATTCCTTTTTCTATAATTCCTACTGTACCATCTCCTAAGTAGAAATAAGGGGAGTTAACGTATGTTATTATTCGTTTATAAGGGAGTAGCTCATTTTTTATTTTGATCCGATTATTAGTCACATTTTGTGTATTATAATCATAAGTTCTAAGAAATAAAGGTGCATTAGGATGAGCTAAATAAGCATAGCAACTATCAATACCTGTTAAATAATATCCTGTGGACTCTAGATTGAGTGTAGTTAGTTTTTCTGCAAAATGCGGAATGTATTTACGTGTAAAAGCATTATTATATTGAGATTTTTTTTCAGATAAACCGTATATAATGGTTACACTAACAATTCCTATTATTGTAAGAGTAGTTTGTTCAATTATATAGCCTTTACATGTTTGAGAGGATTTTGTTATCCTAATGGCAATTAGAGCTAATCCAACAAATACGAGATTAAAAATCAAATGTTCTGTCCACCCCATTTTTTCTAAAACTCCACCGCAAGAACATGGTGTAAATGCTGTGAAATGTAGAATAATGACAATATAAGTAGTGAACATAACCATCAATAAAAGTGAAATTAGTAAAGCAATTGTTCGGAATCGATCAAACATCAAAAGAACCGCTGTTACCAGTTCTATTGTTATAACTCCATACGAAATAGGAATCGCATAACTGGCTAATAAGGGCGATTGTCCCAACTGTGTTTGAAAGGTTTCAAAATCGATAAGCTTACTGACTGCTGCGTAAATAAACAAAATAATAAATAGGTAGCAGATGAATGTTTGTATAAACGGTGCAATTTTTCTCATCTTTTAGAAGTTTTAATTCATAAAAAATAGCTTTTTAACATCTAACATCTAACATCTAATATCAGTTTTCATCTTCATCAATAGTTCTCGTATAGGGATCTTTATCACGAGGTGGGTCGTTTTTAAAAGGAATGCTATCCTTAATACTATCTTTAGAAGAAGTAATAGTAATACGTTCTGAACGAATCGGGGTTTCAATAAGAATATTTTCATCTTCTATACAGCTATTGAATACAAAACACCCAAGTACGATTAAATAAATAGATTTCATAGTTTATTATTTTAAAGTTTGTATCGAAATTAGGTTTAGCGTAATAAATAGGAGGTATGTCAATGCGTCAAAAACATAAAATGCATGTCTAATTTATAAATTCATACACTTCAAGTTTTTAAGAAAACCGAAAAAATGTCAACCTGAATTCATTTCAGTTTCTAATATCGTCAGTCTGAGTGACGTTTGCAAAACGTTGTATCGAAGACTTAGACGATGATAACGAATTATAAAAACTCCGACGATTTAGAATCGAAATGACAACGAATTTGAATTAATAAAAGGGATATAGAAAATGTCATAAGTTTTGGAGGCGAGTGTCAAAAAGTTGAGAGGCATGATTAAAATGTTTTACTGTTTGCGTAGCAAATGATCTAAAACATTCAATGGCTGAACTAATTTTGACCGTCGAAAATCAAAGACTTGATGTTTTGTAATCACATACTCTATTAGCACAGACTTTGCATTAAGGTAAAAGTTAGAAGAAAAAGAAATAGAAAGATTCTGCACTTCGAGCGCCTCAGTGCCCGTTGTTAAAAGTGAATTTGAATATTGAAAAAGGCTTATAAAACCCCGACGATTTAGAATTAAAATGTAATTCAACTCGAAATTATTGAAATAAAAAAGTTGGAGTGTTTGAGCGAAGCGAGTTGCCAACTTTATGGAAATAATTTAGCAAGTTGAATCATTGAGAATCTACTGTCGGCATCTTTTTTTGTTTCGTTTTTTTAGATGAGTTTCCCCGAAGGGCATATGAATACCGACAATAAAAATAGATAAGTAATGAATAAAAAAATGAAAGTAAGAAATAAGTATTACCTGAGCCACACCGTGGCTCCTCCTTTTAATTTCAAATGTTTTTGTGTCAAAACTTCCCCGAAGGGCATATGAATTCAATATTCATAAAATAATATAGTTCATGAATAAAAAATGAAAAAAGAAGAGATTCTTCGACAACCCCAGAATCACAAAATCCATCACGAAAGAGAACGAAGAAATTAATAAGAAAAAACAAACAAACCTTACTTCAAAATTTTAATTTTGCTTACCACATTACCACATTACCACATTACCACATTACCACATTACCACATTACCACATACTCCCAACATCAAGGCAAGATGAAGGCAAGATGAAGGCAAGATGAAGGCAACATGAAGGCAACATAGTGGCAGTAGAGTGGCAATAAAGTTGAGGTAATAAAAAAAGAGAAGTAAAACTTCTCTTTTTTATTCATCATTTAAGTTTCTTTGAAGTAATCGATTAGACTTATATACTCAAAGACACTCAAAACTAAAGAAATTCATAGAACAATAAAGATTACAACAGGTATATTTTATAAAAAGAATGTATAATTTATAAATTATACACTTTTAAACGATTAAGTACTTAATAAACGATTTAATATTTATAATAAAGTATTTTAGTAGTAATCAATAAATCTATACCATGAAAAGAGTTGTAATTTGCACATGCATACTCTTACTACTTCCGCTTATAATAATGGCTAATCAAGTTGATTCCTTAGCCTCAAAAGATAATGCCTATTTAATCGAAAGATTGGATGCATTAATAGATGAAAAGCATCATCCAAATGCGATGTTCTATGTGCAAGCTTATATAAGAAATGCTAAAAAAGAAAAGGATAAGCTAAATTTATTTTATGCTTATAAAGAAGGAATCTTTTTTTCGAGTCATTTAAACACGCAATTAGAATATGCAGATAGTGCAATAATTACTGCACGAAAATTAAAAAACAAAGAATTAGTTGCATCAGCTTTATTATCGAAAGGCTTAGCCTATTACAAAGCAAAATATTATAGAGACGCGTTGCAAAATTACTTAAATGCTGATCAGGAGTTAAAATATTCAAAAGACCAATATTTATTACATAAAGTAACATTTAACATGGCTATGATAAAAATAAAATTACATCAATATAACCAAGCAGAAGAATTGTTACTTAAATGTAAAACCTTTTTTAAAACAAAACCAGAGAACAAAGATTACCAAGCCTATTTATTAAATACAATATATCAATTAGCATGTCTCCATCAAGAAGTTGGTAACAAAGCAAAAGCGAAAGAATTCAATCAACTTGGATTAAATAAGAGCAAACTTGAAAATAACGAATTTTTCTACAGATACTTTACGATAAATAAAGCAATTGATGAGTTTTTAAATGATCAATTTGAGACTGCTATTCATATATTATCGACTAAAGAAGATATTTTAATAAAAACGAATGATTTTAATACACTAACCAAAATCTATTACTACAAAGCAAAGGGATTTGATAAATTGAATAATCAACAACATAAAATATTATATTTTAACAAAATAGATAGTATTTTCAATGAATTCAACTTCTTAGATATTAAATACAGACCGATATACGAAAACATTTTAGATGAGGCATTAGCAGCTTCTGATACGAGTAGGCAGCTATATATAGTCAATCAATTACTAAAAATGGATGAGTTAAATTATAAGTTAGATGCAGAAATGATACAAGTGGTGTACAAAGAATACGACACAGTGCAATTACTTAAATTAAAGGAAAAAATATTGAATAAGTCTCAAAAATTATATTACGTATTAGCTACGTCTTTTACTGGAATTATAGTATTGATCGTAGGAATTGTAAAAACGAGAAATAAAAATAAATATTTAATCGAAAAATACAATCTGTTTATTGAAGAATCTGCTCAATCAAGTTACAAAGAACGGAAACCATCGATTAAAAATGAAGATGAATTGAACAAAGAGGCATTTGAAAGTTTATTGTTAAAATTTGAAGAATTTGAACAAAATAAAGAATTTTTAAACCCTAATATAACAGTGGTAAGTTTAGCAAAATCTTTTTCAACGAATACCACTTATTTATCAAAATATGTCAATCAGTACAAAGGAATTAATTTTTCATCGTACATCAATCGGTTGAGAATAAAATTTATTACTGATTTATTGCAAGAACAGCCACAATACCTTAATTATAGTGTAGGGGCATTAGGAGAAATAGTAGGTTATATGAATCCAAGACAATTTTCAAATGTATTTTACAGTGAAACAGGTTTACGACCTTTAGATTTTATAAAAATTCAAAAACAAAAAAATAACGAGAGTATATAATGGCTTATTAATGTAATTTATTGACATACAGGTGCTAAAAAAGACTTGGCTATTGCTTTAAACATATTGCTGTTGCAACTTTACAAAACCATTGCGCAATGGAGATCAATGTTTAATTTAAAATTTAAAAAAATGGCAAAGCAAAAAGGCTTTTTAAAACTTAGAGGTTCAATCGGAGATTTAAACTTCTACAAATCAAAAGATGGTTATATGGTGAGAGAAAAAAGTTCTATAGACCGTAATACCATAATGAGTGATCCGCGTTTTCAGCGTACCAGAGAAAATATGCAAGAATTTAAGAATGCAGGTACTGCTGGAAAAACATTACGAAACGCATTCAATGCGATCATAAAAAATGCAAAAGACAGCAGATTATCCAGTCGTCTCACAAAAGTAATGCATGGTATCCTAAAAGAAGATACTACGAATGCTCGTGGACAAAGAAATGTACACAAAGGAAATCAATTATTGATGAAAGGATTTGATTTTAATGCAGGGGCATCATGGTTAAAAACAGTCTTAATTCCGGTACAAGTAGAAATAGAGCGTATTTCTGGTGAAACAAAATTTACATTAGAAGCATACAAACCCTTAGATGTGATAATAGCACCACAAGGAGCAACCAATTACCGTTTTGTAGCAGCTTCTACAGAAATTGATTTTGAGAAAAACGAATACATTACAAAAACATCGTATACAAACTATTACCCATACGATGAAGTAGAGGTGAACGATGTAGAATTGTTAAACAATCTTTCTCCAAATTCAGAGCATACAATCGCTTTAGCAATTGGAATCGAATTCTATCAAGAGGTGAATACCGTTTTGTATCCATTGAAAAATGGAAGTTTTAATGCGGCACATTTAATCGAAATCAATTTACCATGACGACAATTGTAGTAAAACGAACGTATTATCCAAATGGTACAAATGGTAGCTTATTCCTCAACGATAAGTTTATTTGTTATACTATCGAGTTACCATGGAAAGAGAACGAACCACGCAATTCATGTATTCCAGAAGGATATTATGCAATCCAAAAGAGAAGCTCACCAAAATTTGGTCAACATTTTCTGATTGCAAATGTACCCAATCGTTCATTGATCTTAATTCATCCTGCCAATTATGCAAAAACAGAATTGAAGGGATGTATTGCTCCTGTAACAAAATTAACAGGTGAAGGGAGAGGAGAGTTATCAAGAAAAGCATTTACAAAACTTAAAGCTTTAGTAAATGATAAACTTGATCGTAATCAAAAAGTAAATGTAAAGATTAAAAATAAAGAATATGACAATTCTTAATCGTTTTACAGCACCTACACCTAAATTGTTCCAACGAATACGAAATGTTGGATTAACCTTAGCTGCAATTGGAGGTGTATTAATAGCTGCACCTATTGCATTACCAACAACAATTATAACGATAGGTGGTTACCTAACAGTTGCTGGTGGTGTTTTATCAGCAGTGAGTCAATTAACAGTAAACGACAAAAACTATAGTAATGATGATGAATAATAGTAATACATCGCTAATTGTTGGGACAATAGGAGGAACTGTGACAAGTTTGGTAGCGACCATTCAATGGGAACAACTTGTTTATACGATTTGTATGGGAATAGTTGGTGCAATTTGCAGTTATGGAACATCATATTTATTGCATAAGAAAAACAACCCCTTCGACGAAGATTAAGTGTATGATTAGAAATAAGATTTGGAAATCTTAATTTATTAATGTAAATTTTAACAACATTCATTTAAGTTTCATTGAGGTAATACTAATTATTACAGAAATGAAAAATAACGAATTACAAAGAATGGTGATTTATCCAAAAGATGTATCAATTATTACGGGAAAGGGGTATAGGCAAAGTCTACGCTTACTCAATAGAGCCAAGCAGTTAATCGGAAAAGAAAAAAGTGACTTCCTTACATTTGACGAATTTTTGATTGCTTTTAAGATGAAATCGTAAAACCAAAAAATGAAAAAGGTTCTCAATTAAAAATTGAAAACCTTTTTCTATATTATATAATTTCTAATAAGTATTATTTCCCGATACAGAAAGTAACAAACTCTCTATTTAAAAGGGGTGCAAATGATTGTGGTGTACTATTGGTGTACAAAAAGTATTAATATTTTAACGAAATATTAGTAATATCCGATAAAAGAATCAACCTTATTTATTACAATTTAATATTACTGATTAAATAATTCTTGATTTGTTTTGCTCTTTAATGATATAAATAATTTGTTTTTGAATCCAAACAGGTGTGTATTTTAATTAATTTTTAAATAACCTATTCGTCTACGTTTAAATACTGAATTTAATATTTGTATGAAGAAAAATAAATTAAAATAAAAATTTAAAATCAAGTCCCTTATTTGGTTTAATTACTTTTTCAAATTTTTCAATTTCTTCATTCAGTTGAGAAGAGTATTCTTTTTTCATAAAATCTCTGAAAATAGATATGTCATCTTTTTCTCTAGTTTCAATTAAAGCCTCGATATAATCTACTTTAGATTCTGAATTAACGATTGCTAGAGGGAGGTTGTAATATTGTTGAATGTAATTCATTAATAATCTCGAGCTTCTTCCATTTCCATCATAAAAAGGATGAATTGACACCATATTAAAATGAGCGTCAAAAGATAAATTTAATTGATCTTCTATGGTTTGAATTGTACTCATTTTATTTTGAATATTAATGACCAAATCATTCATCAACCTTTCCACTTTATCATAATTAGGAAAATAAGTATTTCCAGCCATTACATTTCCTTTTCTAAATTCTCCTTTAGTAGCATCAACAGTTCCAAGCATGGTCTCATAGACTGATCCTGTATTTTTTAAAACAAATGCTCCAATATTTTTAATTAATTCTATAGAAATAGGTGTTTTATTATTAGCTTCTTCAAGTATGTAAATTAAAGCCTTATAATGATCCGTAACCATTAAAGAATGTTCTAAAGGTTTTCCTTTAGGAGTTAAACCATCATTAATTAAAACTGAAGCTTCTATTTCAGATAAAGTTGATCCCTCTAAAACAGTTGAATGATAAACCACAGAAATTAGATTAGATTTATCATGATCGATTATTTTATCTATTCCAAGTTCTTTATATTTTTTAATTAAGGATTCCATAGTTTTAATTTTTATATATCAGGAACATATTTTTAATTGAGTTTATCTTGACTTTTTATAAAAAAATAAAAAAATTGTGGAATACGTATTCTAAAAACAATCCCTCATTCTAGAGGATGAAGCGCTAAGCAAAGATATAATAGAATTGTGCGATGTCAAAAGAATTTTTATCAGAACTTAAGATAAATACCTTGAGCTAAACGTTTTCCGTTTTTTCTAGCTCTAAGCACAATAATACTTTACGAACATTATTAGAAGAACCATAATCATTAAAGTCATCCAAAAAAAAATATTTCGCCAAAAGGAGATTTTGAAATTTTTGTTTCTATTTGATTTTTAGATGATTTCATTTTGTTTTTGGTTAATTTTATGTCACAAATTTTCACTAAATTTGTGACAAAATTTAATTTAAAAAATGTAATTACAATAATTCTATATCTTGTAATTTTCTACCAAACTCATCATCTGCTGCTAATTGAAAGAAATCATCTTATAAACCTAACACTCTTAAAACATTAAAATAAGCTCCCATTGCTACACTAGGTTTTCCTCAATTCCCATCATCATTTCATAATGACCTATATTATTTGTGTGTATAAAAATATCTTTAAAAACCTTTAAATAAGCTTCAATAGATTGATCTGGTAATTCAATGAATAAATCATCAGGTAATGT
This sequence comes from Empedobacter stercoris, assembly GCF_020281205.1. Taxonomy (GTDB): domain Bacteria; phylum Bacteroidota; class Bacteroidia; order Flavobacteriales; family Weeksellaceae; genus Empedobacter; species Empedobacter stercoris. The sequence goes on along the minus strand of NZ_JACXZC010000024.1, from coordinate 40,037 downwards.
ATGAGAACCTTCATTAATCCAACTAAGTAATGATCTGAAAATTTCTTTTTCTTGGGGATTTTCAAATTTTGAAAGTAAAGTGTCATCTCTTTTATTCCCAAGAATGCTAAAATAATTTTCTATAACTCTTCTCATAGCATTTTGAACAGTTATTCCAGAATTGTTATTATATTCTTTTATTTCATTCCATAATAATTCATACGAAGATGAAATAGGATTCTTATCATTGTATGGAAAAATGTTAGCTACAGAATTAATTTTTCTTATGATATAATAGTTGTTTTTTTCGCCTTTTCCTCTATTTATCCCTTCAAATGAAGCTTCTTTGTGAAAATAAATATTATGTGTTAAAAGAATTACTTGTTTAATATTTCCTTTATTATCACGAATATCTTTCAAAATTTCTTTAATTAAGGTACTAACTATGAATAGAATATTACTATCTAAACTTGAAATAGGGTCATCTATAACTAAAATTCTTTCTTCGTTTACTGTTTCTTCTGAAAAACCTCCTTTTGTTAATTGTAAATAATAAAGAAAAGTGATAAAAGTAACTTCGCCTTCACTAAGCGTATGTTCTGCAACCTCTCCGTTTTCCCTTTGAATTTGATAAAAGCCTTCTTCTGAAGCAGGAACAATTTCAAAATTGAGAAATCCATATGATTTTAATAAACGGTTTATTTCGTCTATTGTTGGTTGAATACTTGTTACGTTTTTACTTAAATTTTTTATTTCAATATCAAGCTCTCTATATGCTTTTAGTTTAGCATCTAATTGTAATTGCAATGCTTGAATACCTGTTTCTAAACCACTTTTTTGAGAATTAAATGTCGTTATATCGGCTTTATATTCTTCAATAATAAATTTCCATATTGAACTAACAAGATTCTTTTTTTCTGTATTGAAATTAGCAACTATATCATTATGCTTTTCGATTTCAGTATTTGTAAAAGTCATTAAATCTGAAATTAAATCCAACTGCTCTTTTAATGATACTAATTCAATGGTTCTGCTCGGTTCTTTGGTTTTGTTACTCAATAACTCATTATTTGCCGTATTCTGACTAATCAAAGTTTTAAGATAAGCAGAAAATTTATCCACATCTAATTTAGTGCCTTTGAAACTTTTTTGATTTGTTTCTATGATATTTAACTCATTAACAAGATTTTGAATTAAAGAATCATATTCTTGTTTTAATTTTTTCAAAGACTCTATATCGTTCATATAAGTTTCATCAAAAAAACTTTCTAATTGACTTCTGAAATCTTCTGTTATAGTTTGTTGCTGACAAAAAGGACAAGTTTCATCATCTTGCTGTATGTAAGTTCTACCTTGATTTACCCAATCGTTAATATTCAGTTTTTGAATTAGTTTTGCAATATCGACATCAGATTTACCTACAATGATTTTCTTCCAAATAGAATCATTTTCTATTTCTAAAATTCTATCGTATGTGATTGTATTTAATAATGCTATATTTTGTGGGACTTCTCCAAAAATAGTTTTTGCTTTTTCTTTTAATTGTTCTAAAGTAAATAGAGTTGCTGAATTACTTGAAAGCTCTTGCAAGAGTTTATCTTTAAACCTTTCTTTTGTCAAGGCTCCCACAAATGCTTCTTTAAATTCGATTTCATATTTTTTATAAATTTTAGTCCAGCAATTTTCTTTAAATTCATTTTCTAAATCAAGTTTTTTATCATTTAGAGTTTTTAATGTTTCTCGTTTCTTTGTTCCGTCATCTTTTATGGTCTTTAGTTTTTCATTATTTTTTTCAATAACTTCAATCTCATCTTTTGTAGCCTGACCAAGAGTAAAAACACCATTTAATTTTCCATTACCAAAATTCCGTTCTCTAAATTTTTTGTTATATACTAAAATTTTAAGACGAGTATCGTTTTCCCATACTTTCGTGCAATCAATAAACTTTTCATTATCAGGTTCCAAAAGAAAATTTGACAAAGTGGTTTTTCCACAACCATTTGCACCATAGATAAAATTTATCTTTTTTAGATTATCTATAACAACACCATTTGAAGAATCATAAGTTGCTATATTTTTTAAAGTAATTGTTTTTATCATAATTATTAGTTTTTATTCTCCTCCAAACTTTGCCAACAACAAGCTTTGGAGTTCAGAAAGTTTTATTCATTCACAATTACCTTCAAATCAATGTCAGCAACTTCTTTTAGATAATTTGCTGTTACACCAAGTAAAGTCATTACAGAATCGGATGTTTTTTGTTTAGATAAACTTGGTTGAACGATGAAAATTTCAAAATTCATAGGTTTTCTGTTTTTAGCAATAGTCAACAACCTTTCGATATCTTCTTTAGAACCTTTTTCAATGCGACTTCTTTCATTTCCCCTTCTAGCTTTTATTACTCGTCTCAATAAGTGTTGAAAAAACTCGTATCCTTTCTTATGCTTCCAATGAATTGATTTTTGAGCTTGACCACATACTTCATAAAAATTATCAACCCTTGTATTTACTTTTCCATCTTTTGCAAATTTTAGATGATAAAACTGTATGTTTATTTCATTTTCAAGTTCTTTTATGGTTATAATATCTGCTATTTCTCCTGAATAATCATCATCATAAATAATATCAAAATCTTCATTGATTAAATGTTGAATTACTTTATATTGAATAGAATTAGTTTTAAGAGGATAGATCCCTTGGGCTTCTTTACTTAAGTCAACTCCATCCCAATTCCAATCAATTAAGTTTTCGACTGGATATGGTAGTATAATCTGTTTAAGTTGAACATATTCGTTTCCTTGAAGTGCAGAACCATCAGCAAACCATATTATAGGCGGGAATTTATTAAAATACTCCGTTGTTTTAAAAACTTTAGAAGCTATCTTTATTTCAGAATCAATACCATCTAAAGAAATTATTCTAAAATTAGGATATTGATTTCCTTGTTCATCAGTTTCAATATATAATTCTTTCTTTAATTTGGTAACTCCGTTAGGCGTTGTTATTTGAAACTCGATAGCGTCTCGATTATCTATATTAATCAATTCAATTGAACATTCAGCAGAGTTAAAAGTTCCATTAATTGTTATTTCTATTTTAGCTTCAGGGAAATTATAGAAATTATCATCCCAATCTATATATGTTGGATATTCATCAGGAATTTCATAAATAACTTCAGGAATTAAAGTATCTCGTAAGACTTGATTTGGGTCTATACCTTCATCAACTAGTTTATTTCCTATATTATCACACCAATTAACAAAACCCTTTAAATCATTTCTTAAATAACTCCATATTCTTCCTTTATAAGAGCATCCTAAAGTTATTTTTTCACCTTCCTCATAGCCAGATCCAAAGACAAAAGCTTTTTCTCCTCTTTGTTGTTCAGCTAAGGATAAAGCATCTTGGATATCAGTTCCTACACGCATTGTAAATCGAATTTTTCTATTAAGAAATTCTTTTAATCCAACGTTTTGTAATGAAACACGTTTTACATCATAGAAACTACGATAAACTAAAAGCTTATTTATAAGTTCAGCATTATCATTTAATACAGCTTTTGCTATTTCAGGATATAAATTAGACTTATCTGAACTATGAATAAAAAGAAGGTTATTTTCCTCGTTATAGTATAATATTGTAAGCTTCCAATCTAAACCAAATACTTCCTTGTAATTTACCCATTCAACTTCAGATTTAGAGGCTGTAATAATTACAACTGTATTTTCATGAGGATTATAATCATGGAATTTATATTCCAACTCATCATAATCTTTGATACCATTTTTAAAATCTAATAAATCGTATGAATAATCAGGATTTAAATTTTTATAAATGACTGTACTTAAAGCAAATTTTATATTTTGAAAAGGAATTTTTGAATTATCTAAATGCTGAAAGCCATTAATGAATTCTTCAAAATCAATTTGTTCAGAAACTTGATCAGAACTTAATCTTGATAATAAGACATTCCAATCGGAATCTTGTGCATATAAATCACTTAACTCATTTTCTGTTTCAGAATCTGCCAAATTAGCGATAAAAGTTGCGTTTCCTAAATTATCATCAATAGAAGTTCTTGTAAATCTTCCTGCAAATTGCAATGTGATTGGTAGACTTTTTCTAATGTCATGAAAAGCTGCAATTTTTAGTTGGGGTAAATCAAAACCTTCACCTAGCATATTTACAGCAACTATAATTTTATGCTCGCCATTTATAATATTTTGTAAAATCTCTTTTTTATTTAATACAGTTGAATGAATTAAGACAGGTTTTAGATCTTCATATTCTTCATAATATTTGAAAACTTCATATGCTTTAGCTTTTTTTTGACATCTAGCCATCAAAATATGAGTATGTCCATTAGCTAAGTCTTCACGTAGTTTTTCTACTGCTTTTTGTGCAATTAATTTGTGACCTTTATTTAAGTCATATTCTCTAATAGGTAGAAAATCTATTGGTCTGAAATATCCTTGTTCCTGTGCTTTTTTCAAACTGAAATTAAAAATAACTTTTCCTTCAATTCTTTTTTGATCATTACGAAAAGGAGTAGCAGTAAACTGTAAAATTTTATTATTGTCAAACGCTTTTCTAACTCGCTTCCATGAGTTTGCTTCAACATGATGTGCTTCATCAATAAAAACATTTGAGACATGAGAATTAAGAATAGCTAACACATTAGGTGGCAAATTTGACAAAATATTCATTGTTGTAACAATGACATTTGATTTTTCGATAAATTCAATTAAATCTTCGTTGTTTTGAAAACTTTGATAAATTATTCCAACCTTAGGATTTATAACACCTGGATTAATAATTCCAAACTGTTTTAATAATCCTAATTTTAAGAATTTATTTGAAATTTGAGTTCTTAATGCATCTGATGGAACTGTAATAATTACTTTATTTAACTTTCCTGCAATTAAAGTAGATAACATTGTTTCTGTTTTTCCTGTACCAGTAGGCATTACAACAGTACCAATTTCATCAGAAACTTTTAAATGGCTTAAAATTGAATAAAGTGCAGCTATTTGAGGTTCACGTAATCCATATATTCTTGCATTAATATCTTCTTCTAAAAAATTAAAATTACGAGCCCAAGAATTAACAATTTCGGAATTTGTATATTCTCTTTTTAGAGGGTGTTTTAACCATCTTTTTAAGATAATATCATCTTCAATTGACTGTTCAGTTGGTTTTTTGTTTGATAGTAATATATAATCAAAATTAGTAGATTCAAAATCTTTATTTGATGTAACACAAATTCGTCTACCATCTACTAATATTACAACATAACCTCTATAACTATTTTGAAAAAAATAATCTACATTAACACTTTCTAAAACGATTTGTTCTATTGTATTTTTAAAACCAACTTTGTTAAAGTAAGATAATCTTAATTCAGGAAGTAAAATTTGATTCATAAATAATTATATTTAAATGCAATTTTGATTGGATGATTAGTCAGTAGTGGAGTTTGATTAAATTTCTTTATTCCATCTTGGAAGCCTGTTATTCTTTACAAGAAAAGCTTTTAGTATTGATATTTCTAGTACTCTTGGATGATCAAAACACTCTGAATGATATGTTCCATACCATTTAATTTTTAAAGAATTAATACTTTCTAAAACCATTTGTTTTGGTAAAGAATTACGGCGAAAATCTCCAAATTGTTTTCCTTTTAAAAAACGACCTCTTAAACCATCTTTTCTAAAAACAATATTTCCTTCTTTGCTAGTTCTTCCACTGATACCGACATAAAGTAACTCATTCGAATCTCCATCATAAAACAGATATAGCCCTGCTAGATCATTTATTTTTGGAATATTACAAACTTCACTTAAAATCGAAGTTTGATTGAAAACAAAACTTCCTTTTAATTGATAATTTTCTAGATTTTTAAGTAATTGGTTGGTCATAATATTTATAATTATTTAAGCCCCCAACGCGTCTCGTAACACTTGTTGCAACAACAACTCGTTGGTTTGTTGGCTTTGTTTTACTTGTTCTTCCAACGCATCGCAATAGCGCATTAACTCATCCAATTTAACCACAATGCGTTCTTGAATTTCTAAAGGTGGAAGTGGAATAATTTCATTCAATACCATATCTCTATCTATCCCAGGTATTAAACTTTTACTTCGCTCTTGAAAAGAATTAATTGAAAGGCGTAATATATTTTGAATATAATTAATGATATTGATTGAATAAATATCTCTAATACTCATTAGTTGTCTTGCTATATGAACTTTATCAATTTTTAAGACTGTCATTTTACCAATTGTACCTTTACAAGTAATTAAAAGTTCTCCTTTTTCAGCAATCGATTTTGGGGTTTCTGTCCATCTATTAATAATAACTTCTTCATTTTCTAAATTGCTTGCTCCTGTTATGTACGGAATTCCAATGCCTTTATCATTATATTGACTTGATGTTAAATCTTGTCCTGATTTTAATTCAATGACTTCCCCCAATCTACACCACGTCCAATTTTCAGGGATAACGAAAGGGATTTCTTCATCAGTAATCGGTGCTAATGGTTTTGGTTTCTTGATTTTCTTTTCTTTCACCAATTGGTTTTTTTCGGCTTGTATCTCGGCTAATAAATCGGCTCCGGTTTTGTTGTCGCTGGTTTCATTGCTCACCAATAGGCCTTGCATCGCCTCGCGCAAAAATGCCTGACGTAGATTTTTAATCAAGTCTAATTGGTGGGTGATTTCTTTAGTTGCTAACTTTAGATTTATATTTATTTGATGTAATTCAAGAATATGGTTTTCAATACTTTTATTAAAATATTCTTTATCTTGAATCGAATCTGATTTTAAATCATTTAAAAATTCAATAATTGCTCTTTGTTCATCGATATTAGGAATTGAAAACTTTAATTGTTCAATTTGTTTTGGACTCACATTTGGAATTGCAGCTCCCCAAGCTAATTGTTTAATTGTATCTTGAACACTTCTTGCTATCCAATAAACATATTCTTTTTCAAAAATATTATCATCTAAAACATCGAATCGTCCAACACGCTGATTAAGATATAATTTACCTAATCCAGCCTGTACAATTCCTAATTTACCAATAGTTCCACCTGTTAAACAAATAATAATATCTCCTTCTTTTAACTCATATTTAGAAAGAGAATCATCTTGATCATAAAAAATACAATTAGAAATATCAATCTTTTCATTATTAAAATCAGAAATTCTAATTACTGGAATTCCTTCTTTTTTATATTGAGCAGTTTTAAAAGCATAACCACCACCAATCTTTATATATTTAGAAAGAGGTACAGGCTTATATATTTCAGATAAATCTTTATTGATAACATTTACGTATGTTCCTACAGAATTATAAAAAACATCTAACCAAATATTATCTTCAAACTCATTTAGTATTCTATTACCTTTCGCCATTACCCAATCGCTTGTTTTAGTTGTTCTAATAAGGTATTGGTTTTCGCTAAAGAATCTGCCAATTGCGTCATCAATTCTGCCGAAGAATGTTCAATCACTTCTTCTTGTTTGGTTGGGTTTTTAATGTCCAAATCAAAATTGCGCTCTATCACTTCGTCTATGCTCACTTTCCAAGCCACTTCGCTTTCGGCACGGTTGTTCCACCAAGCCGTAATCGGTTCAAACTCGGCTTCTTTTATCGGTTTGGTTTTGCTGTAAGCTTTTTGTCCTTCGGGCAAACGGTGTTCGTAATACCACACTTCTTTTGTAGCATAATCTGCTGTTTCGTTGTTGTGGTGTACTTTCTCAAAAAACAACAAATTGGTCGCTACCGTGGCATAGGGCTGAAACACTGAGTTAGGCAAACGCACAATAGTGTGCAAACGGCAATCTTTCAGTAACTTTTCGCGGATGCGTTGTTTTACGCCTTCGCCCGTTAGCGAACCATCGGGCAATACAATCCCCGCACGTCCACCAACTTTTAGCAAGTGAATCATCAGAATCAAGAACAAATCGGCCGATTCTTTGGTACGGTAATTTTGTGGAAAGTTGTTTTCGTTGTTGTTGGATACCACACCACCAAAAGGCGGATTCGCCAAGATGACATCTACACGGTCTTTTTGTTTGTATTCCGTCAACGGCTGATCCAAAGAATCGCGGTAGGTAATATTTGGCACTTCTATATCGTGCAAAATCAAATTGGTTGTAGCCAACAAATACGGCAATGGTTTGTATTCCCAACCAATGATATTGTCTTGCAAGGCTTGTCGATCTTCTACAGAATCTACTTGCTTGTAAATATGCTCAATTGCCGCCGTTAAATAACCACCTGTACCACAAGCCGGATCTAAAATACGTTCGCCCAATTGCGGATTCAGGGTTTTGGTAATAAACTGCGTAATAGCACGAGGCGTATAAAATTCACCCGATTTCCCTGCGTTTTGCAGGTCTTTTAGCAACGATTCGTAAATATCTCCGAAAGCGTGTTTGTCTTTGGTACTGTTGAAGTCTATTTCGTTTAGTTTGTTCAATACCTGACGGATATGAACGCCCTTTTTCATGTAATTGTTGTTGCCCTCAAACACTTCGCGTACAATCACCGCACGTTTGTTGCCCGTACTGATGTCGATATTGCGTAAGGCAGGAAACAATTTTTGATCGATAAATTCTAATAATTCATCACCTGTAATGCCTTCGTCGTCACCTGCCCAATTTTCCCAACGATATTCGGTTGGTATTGGCGAGGTATAATCGTCGTATAATAATTCTAATTCTTGGTCTTTATCTGAAAAGATTTTTAGGAAAAGCATCCATCCCAACTGCTCCAAACGTTGTGCATCACCGTTTAGTCCGTTGTCTTGTCGCATGATCTTTCTAATGCTTTCTAAAATTCCTGATATGCTCATTTGTATTTATTCTTTTATTAATTATTAATGACCACTTCTTCCTAAAAGTGGTCTGGTGTGTAAATGTAGTCCTGATTCTAGGATTTCTAAAATATCAGTGTCTTTATCTTCTTCAATTAAATCTACTGGAGCATAATACAGTTTAAACTCAATGTGTTTAAATTGCTCATGCCAATTTTCCAAATGCAAACCATAAGTTCCTTTAGGAGTTGGTTTTAAATGAGAATTAAATCTACTTTGTAATTTTTCTTTTGATTTTCCGACATACAAAATATTGTTAGTGTCAGCTATATTTTTCTTATTTACTTTCGGATATTTAGTGCTTTTATCATCGACTTTTAACTTAGAGATATGATCATAAATCATTTCAACATCTCCATTTCTCAAATTATTAAGTTGGATAAAATAAATGCAGTTTTCTAGTTTACCAATGTTCAAAGGAAGCTTGCCACTTTTGATTGAATCCTTTAAATCAATAACATCAAATTTTATTGTATCTGCATAAGAGATTAATTTGTCATTTAACCGATTAATATGTTCTATATAATCTTTTGTCGTTTGTTTTATATCGAAAGACATAGTTTCTATTTAAAAATTGTTTGGTTAGCTAAAATGATTTGAGATAACTTATCAATTTTAGGTCTTTGTTCTTCCATAATTTGTTGATAAACAATTTCAATATAACCTTCTTCATGGATTAAAGAATATTCGATAGGATAATATTTACTTTCGTAAACTGCCCAATTATCATTAAATCGTTTATAAAGAGTTAAATTTGCTTTTTCAAATAATTCCTCAATAAATTGGAATTTATTAATATATGTAGGGTTTATAGCAATTTTAAATTCTATTTTTTCACTATTAGTAGGATATCTTAACTCCCATAAAAATAATTCTCCTTCTTTCCATCCTTTATTATTAGGTGTCCTAGGAACGATAGAATTAATTTCATGTGGTAAAAATCTTGAAAAATGTTTGTGATCAGAACCTAAAACAAATTTATCTTTAACTAATAGTTCATTCATTTTTTCTCTAATTATGGCAATAGAATCTGGTCTATTTGCAATTATAAAATCGAATAAATCTTGATGTTGACGATATAATTTTTCAGCTAAAATATTGGCAGGATCTTGTTTCATAATGTTTTTGTTGAGATTATCAATGTAGTCTTTGATATAAGTTAAAACGTGATCTTGAATTGTATCACTTTTGTATTCGACCAAATCATTTAAATAAAGCAGAATATGTTCTTGATAAGAAACCTCAATAAAATAATTTTTAAGGGAAGCCTCCTCTCCAAACTTTGTCAAATAAACAAAAATCGGTTTTTTGTTTGAATAGTTTTTTACTACAATATCTTTATAACGTTGAAGCTGATCATTTCCTTCTCCTGAATGAATTTTATTTTCAATAACAATAATAGTCGAATCAAATTCAATTAAAATATCAATATTGTGTTTTTCACGATGAATAATGAGATTTTCTTGTAATAATTGGTGAGTTGATAAAACGTCTAATTTTTTAAATTGACTAAATTCCATCAGATTTACTCGAGAATCTTGGATAATTTGAATTAAAAAACGCTTCAAAAAATAATCTCCAATTCCATGATTACCATTTGGATTAAATATCCAAGCTAGAAAATGAGAATGTCTAATTTCATAATGACTAACGCCCAAAATTTCAAAAATATTAGGTTGATTACGAAGTAATTCTAATCTTTCAAAATTAGGATCAATTAATAATTCTGAATAGAGTTGGTTTACTTTTTCTTTTGATAAATCAGCCATTATGCTATACTATAAATTTCGTTTTCTAATTCTTTAATTGCTTGTTGATATTGTATTCTTCCGCCAAAAGATTTAACGATTTCCATCGGAGAACCGTAATCAGAAATAGGATTTATTTTCAAAACTTCCATTGATTCTATATTCTCAATACCTTCATCCGCATATTTATCAATTAAAGCATCGATTACTTTAGCTGCTTTATCACCGTATTTCGTAAAATAATTACGTTTTTTCACATTATTAGCACGTTCTTTTCGTGTTAAAGGAGGTTGATCAAAAGCTACGTGACAAATGATATCAAACAAATCACATTCTTTGTTTACCGCTTCTAATAAATCATGAATAGGAATTCCTTGTTCTTGTAATTCTTTAATAATTGCCTCTTTACGATCGGTTTCACTCCAAGTTTTTAAGAAGCTATCCATAGAATGATAACGCTCCTTAATCATTTGTTTGGTATAATCTTTTAATCCAATTGTAATTGGTTTTCCGTTGTTATCAAAATACAATTCACGTTGATTTAATACACTTACATCTACACCATTGATATAGATTTTTTTAGGTTTTTCCTTTTTTTCTGTAAAAGGTTGATGAATATATGGTGGTTGTGGATCATTAATTGAGTTATCAGGATTAGAAATGTCAGGATTGTCATCGTCTCCAAAAGTGTCATCAATAGGTTCGTCATCTCCTACAACTTTTATACGTACGGGATCACCATCAAATGCTGGGTCAGCAAATAAATCCGTTGCATTTCTGAAGTCTAAAATAGTAAAGTACAATTTTCCAAATTCTTCATTAACCCGAGTTCCACGACCAACAATTTGTTTAAACTTTGTCATAGAACCTATTTCAGTATCTAAGACAATTACTTTACAAGTTTGTGCATCAACACCAGTAGTCATCAATTCTGAAGTTGTAGCAATTACAGGATAAGTTTGTTCAGGATCTATGAAGTTGTCTAATTCACGTTTTCCTTCATCATTATCACCCGTAATTCGCATTACGTATTTGTGATTTTTAGCAACTAAATCAGTATTTAGATTTGCAATTGCAGTTCTCATTCGTTCAGCATGATCTATATCTCGGCAAAAAATGATGGTTTTGTTATAACGATTTGTATTTTTTAAGAATTCGGTTACTTTTTGAGCGACAATTTCAGTACGTTCATCTACTACCATTGTACGATCAAAATCTTTACGGTTGTAGATTCTATCTTCTATGATATTACCTTCCTTATCCGTTTTTCCATCGTTAGGTCTCCAACCTTCTAAATCAATATCTAAACTTATTCTAATGACTTGATAAGGCGCTAAAAAACCATCCGAAATACCTTGTTTTAATGAATAAGTATATATAGGCTCTCCGAAATATTCTTCATTGCTGACTTCTTCTGTTTCTTTTGGTGTAGCAGTTAAACCAATTTGAGTTGCAGAACCAAAATATGTTAATACTTCTCTCCATGCAGATTCTTCCTTTGCACTTCCACGATGACACTCATCAATAATGATTAAATCAAAAAATTCGGGACTGAATTGTTTGAAGATGTTTTTTTCTTCTTCATTTCCAGTTAATCCTTGATAAATTGCTAAATAAACTTCATATGATTTATCGACTTGTCTTTTCTGAACTATAGTCATTTTATCTTTGAAATGTTTAAAATCGCCACGTTTAGTTTGATCGATTAAGGAATTTCTATCTGCTAAAAATAAAATTCTTTTTTTGGCTTTAGATTTCCATAAACGATGTGCAATTTGAAAGGCTGTGTACGTTTTTCCTGTTCCTGTTGCCATAACTAAAAGAATACGATTTTGCCCTCTAGCAATTGCTTCAAGTGTACTATTTATAGCATTCTGTTGGTAATAACGAGGAGTTTTTCCTGAACCATCAAAAAAATAATCTTGTTCTACAATTTCTTTTGCGGATTCTGTTTCAATTCCTTTATATTTTAGGTATTTACTCCATAATTCTTCAGGAGATGGAAATTCGTTTAATTCTAATTCAGTTTCAATTTGATTTAGATTAGTTTTGTCATGAAATAAAAACCGATCACCATTTGTAGAAAAGATAAATGGTAAATTTAAAATTTCAGCATATTCCAAACCTTGTTGCATTCCTGCACCAACTGAATGGTTGTTTTCCTTCACTTCAATTATACCAATTGGTATGTTTGGTTTATAATAAAGTATATAATCTGCTCTTTTCTTTTTACCTCTAGTAGTTAAGTTACCACGTATATGAATTCTTCCATCAGTAAAAGTCTTTTGTTCAACATATTGCTTCATTCTATCCCAGCCAGCAGATTCAATAGCTGGAGTGATGAATTTTGTACTTATATCTTGTTCTGAGAATTTACGTTTGTCCATAATTTGTGTTTGTGTAAATATACAAAATGTTAAAATGCTAATAAAGTAATAACAACGGACATTTCCTTACGTGAAACCGTATTTGTATCATTATTTCAAAGACAGGAAGTTATGGCGACAATATATGACGTGATGATAATAAAAAGGTAATGAAATAGTAGTAAGAGATAATTGCTCTTGAAAGAAAAAAGTATATTTATCAAAACTTAAATTGATGTGCCAAGTTTATGCTGATGTCACGTTTTGTACGTGTTCTGATTTTGATTCAGATACTATTGAAAAACTGAATCATCATTGGATTTTATCGTTGCAATGAATTTTTAGAAGTTGATTTATTAGTTTAAAAATTATACTTTTCTTCTCTAGGAATAATTTTGATTTTATTTCCGATTGAAGTTTTCCAATAATGAGTTGATGAATAAAAATCTGAAAAAGCATATGGTAACTCATCTTTTTTTACTTTTTCAAGTACATTTTTAAACCATTCAACATATTGATTATTTTCGCCTTTAGCATTTTTTAGAAATTCTTTTTCTTCTGATATAAATAATCTCGTTAATTCATCAAGATCTATTTCTTTAAGATTAACATCATAAAATTTTTGAATCCAATTTGTTATATTAAGATTGTTTCTTTTTCCATTAACATCTACTAGAAATATACATCTCCAATACATTCCTGACGATGACAATGACGGAATAACTCTCAAATTATTGTAACCTTTTTCATGTAAATTTCTTGCCAGATAAAGTATTTTATGCATATTTATAATATAAAAATTTCTTTCCATTATTTTGAGATTTTATTAAAGTTAGATAAAATGTAATAAATTATAAATAAAACATTAGAAATGATTTATTTCCTCTTATGTCTTACCAAATCAGTTACAACACCCAAAATAATGACCACATCTTCATCTTGTAATTGAATACAATTTTTGTATTTCGGATTTAGAGAAATCAATTGTTTGTTGATGGCATCATAACGTTTGAAGGTATATTCGGAATTGTTGACCGATACCACAATATCATCATGATGTCTTGGTTCGATATCAGATCGAATGATAAGTAAATCACCTTTCAGATATTCAGGATACATACTTTCACCACCCACACGATTAAGATAAGTTGCTTCGGGATGATTCAGTAAAATTTCATCTAAACTTATATTATTTTGTACAAAATCAGCAGCAGGAGAGGGGAAACCAGCCGAAACATCACCAAAAAATTGAACAAATCGTTTTTCACCATCTGTTTTGATAGGGATATTGATTAACTCTTCTGAGAATTTCGGAACTTGAATAAAATGTACCATTTAATAAACATTTAAAATATCTGTAAATTTTGTTGTGTAGCAAGGTGACAAACGTTCTTGCTTCATTTTCCATTTTCTACGCACATCTTGAGAAGCTAATTTAAGCATATGATCGCCATAATTCGCATTCAATTGATCCATTACACTCATCAACGCTTTATGTTTTGGAGAATCTTCGTGAAATAAATTCATTTGTGCTTGATTATCGGGCGTAATAGCCGAAACGATAACGCCAGCTTTTTTATAATCAGGAACTTTGCCTTCGGTAGGCACCAATTTATCCAATAAAAATAAAGCAGATTTGGACAAAACAATGCTCGAATTCGAATCAAAATCTAAGGTTGTACTTAAAGAATTTGAAACAAAAGATTGTTTTTCATCAAAACGATTGGTCATCACAAAAACAGTAATAATGTTGCATTTTGATTGTTCTTTTCTAAGCTTTTCGGCACAAGAAACAGCAAATGTAGAAACACGCTCTTTCAGATTTTCATAATCATTGATTGTTTTCTCAAAACTTCGAGTAGTGGCAATTGATTTTTTGCGTTGAACTTCATCTAATTTTAAGATGCTTTCGCCTAATAATTCCTTTTTCAAACGCAATTCGACGATGGAGAAATTTCGTTTGATGTATTCATCATTCAATAATGTAAAATCATAGGCATTTTTACAACCAACAAAAGCTAAACGTTTAGCTAAACGTCGCCCAATTCCCCAGATATCCTCACATTTTAACCATTTTAAGGCTTTAACCATTTTCTCTTTCGAATCAATCATATAAACTCCGTTATGATGTTTAGGAAATTTCTTTGCTATTCGATTCGCCACTTTAGCTAAAGCCTTAGTTGGAGCGATACCAATACAAACAGGGATTTTGGTAATGGTATATATTTTTTGTTTAATTTCTTGGGCGTACTTTACCAAATCATAGTTATCAAAGCCTTTGAAAAGAAGAAAAGATTCATCAATCGAATAAATTTCTATATCA
This sequence comes from Empedobacter stercoris, assembly GCF_020281205.1. Taxonomy (GTDB): domain Bacteria; phylum Bacteroidota; class Bacteroidia; order Flavobacteriales; family Weeksellaceae; genus Empedobacter; species Empedobacter stercoris. The sequence goes on along the minus strand of NZ_JACXZC010000024.1, from coordinate 24,740 downwards.
GGACAATACGATTTTAAAATCATCATCACGCGATTACTCATATCCGCATATAAGGCATAGTTTGATGAGAATACATTAATTTTATTTATTCTGAAATTATTCTCGTATTCAAAAGCAGGAGCACCCATTGGGATCCCTAAATCTTTGGCTTCATTAGAACGCGCAATCACACAACCATCGTTGTTAGAAAGCACTACTACAGGCTTTCCGTTCAACGTCGGATTGAATACTCGTTCGCACGAAGCGTAAAAATTATTGCAGTCAACTAAAGCATACATAATGTTACAAAGTTGAGCAAATAAAGCGCTACAAGGTGTCGTCGAAAAGTGTTAAATATTATTCAAATAAACTCACTTGTCCATCTTCCCGTTGATAGCTGAAATCTGTAAATGGTACAATAGGTTTACAATTAAGCCAATTCATTAAATTTTCACCATCATTTAGGACTACTGGCATACGATGTTTAGTATTGTGGATATAATCCATAATGCCGACAGCTTCAGTCGTAACAATCGTAAACGTATCATCTGAATACAATCCTGCTAAACACATCAAATTATTGTTGATTCCGATATCATATTTGATTTTATCTTTGCCTTCGTGTCGCCATTCATAAAAACCATCAACCAATATCACACAACGATTGGTGTAAGCATCTCGAAAAGATGGTTTTTCATCAATAGTTTCAATTCGTGCGTTTAGTGTATTATTCGAATTAAAATCATTTCCAGCCCAATGCGGAACTAAACCCCATTCCAACAAATGAATAAAATCTTGTTGATTGGTTATCACAGGTAATTTCGGATGATCAAAACCTTTGAAATGAGGATTTGGCGTAAATCTTACCTCAGGTTTGAATTTCAACCTCGATTTCTTTTCAATCTGTTCTTTTGTTTTGGTAACTTTTACATGAAAACACATAGCATCTACTTTGGAATAAAGGTAATCATTTTCTATCTTTACATCATTAAAATAGTAATTACGTACGCGTAAGCTATCGTTATGGTTTTAACTGAAATTGCGACCTTCATTTAAAAAGACCGATTAGCGATAGACTTACGCCCATGTCTATATATGGCGTGGGCTAGGTCTTTCAGGTCTTTTAGGTTGTCGCAAACCTCAGTTAATGATTGTACATAGTTCCACGCCATCTTTATTTATGGAATATCTACAAAAATTATCTGAACAAGGTAAAAGTCCTTTACAAGTTATTCATCTTATTTTCAATCGTATTTTGTTTGAAGAAAAAGATCAATCTTTAGAAAAACTAAATTATATTAAACTCAATCCTGATTTTGTAAACGAAGTAAAACTGTATCAAAAAACCAATGATATTGGAGTTAATAACCAATATCTACTTGATAAAATCAATGAATTTTTATTAATTGATAACACTTCAATCAAAACAGCAATTATATATTTGATTGTAAAATCTCCTAAATTAATGACGATTACAGAATATTTATTAATTCGTAATTCTCTAAATTTCGATTCGTTGGTTGCTTATACATTTAAAGACTTTGAAAATTTCTTAAATTACAATAAACAAGATTATAGAATTAATATGTTTTTCTACTTTTATTTTCAAGATATTTATGATGTTCTCATAGAAAATGATCATATTTATAAAGAAGAATATGATAAAAAATTAGAATACTTTTTGAATAAATCAGTTGAGTATTCTAATTTTCTTTAACACGATTTTAAAAATTATTTAGTTTTAATTTTAGCTGATCCATTAATCGATTATATTCAACTAAATCAATTTCTACAACATTTTTTTCTCCGTTAAATTTGCTCTTTTTTGCTTTATCTAATTCAAATATTTTAGATTTTATATCCTCAAAATTAATATTATTTTGAGGAGCTTCTTTTTGCGGTACAACACTTAAACTTTCTGCAATTTCTATCACTTTATGTGTATTAGAATTGGTTTGATTAATCATCTCAATCATCGTTTTATTGGTGTTAATATATTGAGTTTTTATTTCAAAAAGTGTAGGATTTAATCGTTTATTTATAAACTCACAATGAATTTTTGATATTGTTCTTTTGAGTTCAAAAATTTGTCTGTGCAAAGAAATATTTGCATCTCTTGGAGAAGTTTCGTTGTCAATAAAAAACTTAAAAATATCTTGAAAAAGATCATCATAAGTTGGATAATCATATAACCTTTTCATCTTAATAGCATGGTCTCTTATTGATTCATCTAATTTAAAAGTAACTAACTTATTTTTCATTTTACTACTTTGTTAACATTGTTAATACTATTGATATTTAATGTGTTATATTGTAAAGTAGTATTTTAAAGCATTTGCAAATACTACTTTTGTTTTATAATAAACTGAAAATTAAGGAAATATGTAATTCAAATCGGTTACCCGCGATTACTGCTTGCTATTTCCTAATTTTACTAAAAATTCTAATTTTTGGCTATTTTTCAAAAATTATGAATTCGTTTAAATCTTTATAGTTTTTATAAAAATATGAATCATCTTTTACTTTAGTTTTTAATTCAGTTTCTAAGAAAATTGTTGCAGATTTTCCAGCATCATCGTGGTCAAAATAAGTCTGAATAGAATCATATTTATTTATCAATTCTATATTTTTTCGAAGCAAAGCAATTGAATTTAAAATCAAAAAATCGTAAAGAAATTCGTCCTTCGGAAATAAAAAAAGGTAACTAATAAAATCACTCCAACTTTCAAAAACTTTTAATTGCTCTTGATTATTTTTTATCAATGAAATATCTTTTTTTACTAAACACATTTTGACATATTTATTTCGAATTTCATATCCATTTTCATTGTTCGGAAATGCAATTGCGTAATATGTTTTCTGATTTAGTTTATAATGAATTTCTTTACAATATCGATTTACAATTTCTAAAGGGAGTTTTCTCTCTTCTAAATATTGAATTAAAGGAAATGAAGTAATTTTTTTTAATTCTAAGACACTATAATTATTTTTTGGAGGTAATATATCATTAGAAATTTTTTGCTGTTGAAAAGAAAAAGAATTTTCGTTGAAGTATTTTAAAACTCCTTTAATATCAGTTTTCAAATAGTGAATGAAAAAATCTACATTTTTTCCTCCTAATCCGTTTCCATGGTCGAACCAGATGTCATATTTATAATTTTTAGATATATGGAAAGATGGAGTTGATTCGTTTGGTCTAAATGGTGAGATTACCCATATTGACTTATCTAATTTTTTTATAGATTTTAACAAATAATTGTTTGTTAAAATTTGTTCTAAATCAAGTTTATTTATGTCGTTTAAGTTCATTTTTTCTAAGTTTAATTTTTAAATTAACCCGTTCTACCCGTTCAAACCTTTCTATTACTAAGTTTAAGACTATTTTTTCTACTAGTTCATACCCGTTCAGACTTATCCGTAAAATATATTTTGAATAAGTATGAATAAGTAAAATGATATAACTTACCCATAATTAAATCCTTTAAACAGAGGCTTTGAATAAGTAGAACGGGTTGAACGGGTAGTTTTTTTAATTCTTCATAAATTCGTAGTAATATTCTGATAATTTTATTTTGTATTTTTTTGTTCTTTCTTCTCCAATTCTAAGTTGTTTATATCCTATATTGTTTAAAAGTTTTCCAAGCACAACTGGGTGCTTATTTACAAATACTTTTCTTAATTCAAAAGAAAGTTCAGTAACAGTCAAAAAATCATTTTCATTCTCACTATGATCTACAAAAGATATAATCTCTTCCTCTTCTCGAGAATAAGCTCTGAACTTATTGTTTTTATCGTCATTATAGTTTAATTCATCATTTGTTAGAAAGGGATCAAAATTATTGTCTTTATAGGCTAAATGATAAGCTTGTGACCAAACCATATTAATGTCAATATTAGAATATGAAAAGTCAATAAAATCAATCTCAAAAACCAACCATCTTACATTACTATTATCTTTTAGTATCCCAATTTGATTGGTAGAGCCTAAAAAAGAAGCAATACGTTCAATTCTTTCCGATTTTCTACCATAAGGTAATCGCTCATTAATGCTATCTTTTGAAATTAGTGATTTGGTAAATTCTATATCTTTGGACATAAAATTTTGCATTTCATCTAAATTGATAATCAAGCATTTGGCTATTTTGATAATAGAGTCTTTATCGTTACTGATGTTCTCTGCTATATAATCTTCCAAAATAGGAGGGCATAAGTATCGAATAAAAGTACTCTTACCAATATTTTGTTTGGGACTGTAAAATATTATTGCGTTTTTGTTAACTATTTTCTTTTCACAAGCACAGAGGATAGTGCGAACAAGAAACTTTCTGAATTGTTGATTAAAAAACTCTTGATGTTCATTTACTACAATTTTTGATACCAAATCTCCAATGTAATCTTTCCCATCCCATATAGGTAAAAGGTTATGGAAGTAGTTTTTGATAGGATTGTAATGATTACTTGTAGCTTTTAAATAGATTAAAAGCTTGTCAAAAGAAACTCGAATATCATTTCTTTCGATTTCAACATACAGACGTTCTAGATTCAATTCATTGTAATTATATTCTCCATAAACTGATGATTCATAAAGGAGACTAATGCTATTAAATCTAATATCATATCTGGGACTAAGATATGACTCAAGCTGGTCGAATACAGAACGTAACGACTTTTGGTCTTTTTTCATAAACTAAATGATTTATAATCTGAATTATAAGTTTTTTGCTTATCTTTGACCTATGATTTAAAAAGACAAAGCAAAAAACTTTGTTAATGATATTTGAAGTGATTATTGGGGAATAATCACTTTTTATTTTCTACTGTTTGCATATTTTGAAGCTTCGTTTTGTAATTGAAGTTTACTTTTCGATTTATTAGATAATAACCATTCATCTATTTCTTCTTTGTCAAAAAATAGATGCTTCCCATTAGGTTTGGAAAAAGGAATAATATTTCCTTGAACCATTTTATAAATTGTCGATTTAGAATAGCCTGTATAATTTGCTAATTCATCAGGGTTTAATACCTTCTTTTTATCAAGTAATAGAGTTTCTATACTTAATAATTTTTCTAAAATTAAATTGTCCATTGGTATAATGTTTTTATGATTATACCAGCAAAACTACACTAACCGAAAAGTGGAAAAAGTGGAAAAAATGGTTTACCATTAAAATTTATTAAAGAGTTCAATAATTTCATCACTTAATTTTGAAATCGTATTCTTATGATTTCCAAACTGTTTATAATTATATATATTATTATCATTAGAGTTTATGAAATAAATTAAGAAATCATCATTAATTTTATTGAAGGATACATTTTTTTGGATTTTTAAATTGTTGTAGAATTCTCTTAATGTAGGTACATCTGCTTTTAGTCTAATAGGCTTTTTTAAAAATAAATCTTTGAAGTCTTTTAATTCTAGATTATTTTCTGCTAAAAGGTCATTGTCAACGAAGAAATTGTAAATTTTTTTCAATTGTTCGTCAGTAAAAATAACTTTACATTTTTCTTTTAAGTTATTTGAAGTTTTACTATTCCGATTTGTTTTAACGTTATTTTCAGTATTTAAAATATTATAATGTTTTTCTAGTTGTATGTTTGTCTGAGTTGCTTTTAATATTTTTGAATTACCAATTTCATCAATATTAATTTGATTATGTTCTAGTGGGAATTTAATATTAATCCACCATGAAACTATTAGAAATGAGATATTAACTATCAAAAATAATATTATATCTAATTTATTCAACCCAGTATTCTTTATAAGTAATATTATAAATACAGAATTTGTAATTAAAAAAAGTAGAAAATGAAATAGTTTAATTCTTTCATTTTTTTGAGTAAAATGAAATTTACCTTCTTCTATAAAATTTCTTATTTTTTTATCAAAGATAAATTTATAATAAATAATAAAAGTTGTAATAATTATAACAGCAATTACTGACAATAGAATAATTTTTATCATAATTCTAAATTTAAAGTTGGTAATAAGTTTGATGCTTCTTTTAATCTTTTGTCAACGATTTTAGCGTAAATCTGTGTTGTACGAATATCTTTATGTCCTAAGACTTTCATAACGGTGTATAAATCTGCTCCAGCTTCTAATAATAGGGTTGCAGCTGTATGTCGAGCACAATGAAACGTAATATGTTTTGTAATTCCTGCTTTCATGCACCAACGTAATATTTCAGTATTAGTTCCTGTACCATAGTTTAGATTAACAAAGACTCTTAGATTCGCATAGTTTCGTTCACCGAGAAGTTCTCGTGCTTGTTTACTAATGTACATATATTCTAAATCATCAGTTTTTTGTTGAGTAAAAAAGATTCGATGTTCATCATTTTCATCACGCACTTCATTCCAAGTTAGTTTGAAAACATCACTCCATCTTAAACCTGTTAAACAGCTAAAAAGAAATGCACGTTTTACGACTTCATATTTACAATCGGTAACAGCTAGACTTTGAAGTTCTTCAAAAGTTAAATATTCGCGTTGAGATTCTTTTTCTTCGAAAGGTTTTATTTTTAAAAGTTTATGATTTGTGATATAACCTTCTTCGTAAGCTTGTTTGATAGTCGCTCTAAATCTGTTGAAATAAGAATATTTTGAACCATGTTTTAAAGGTGTACCATGTTTGGTTTTTGCATCAACGTCTAAAAACCTTTTAAAACCATTTATAGAATCTATGGTTATTTCTGAAAGAGTAGTAGAAGGATGGAAGTATTGATCGATGTAACGTTTTACAGATTTCCAAGTTCCATAATTCGATAAATACGATGATCGATGTTCTTTTAATAGATCAAAATATTCATAAAGTGTAATATTCGCTTTTTCTCTATCTACCATACCAAACTTACCTTGTAGAAATTCTGTTTTTCGAATGGCTAATATATTTTCTGCTAATTCAAGATTTTCTTTATTTTTTTTCTTTTCATCAGCATTAGTTGGATTAGGATTAATATATAGTTTTAAATACTCAAATTCTCGGAGATGTTTTCTCTTCCCTTCTACAGTAGTTGTAGATCCTTTATAATATTCGAGATAAAGCGTAATTTTATTTTCTGAAATTTTTCTTTGTTTGAGCGTGATTTTCATAACGATTATATTTGATGGTGTACATTTGTACATCAAAATTTAAAAATTAAAATAATTGGTGTACAATTGGTGTAAGAAAAGGAATAACAACATCCTTTTAACTACCACCAAATATAAAAACAAAAAACCTAACAATCATTATATTAAGTAGTTGTTAGGTTTTTATTATCCGTTATTATCCGATTTATTTCCCGATACAAAACTTGCCAAATATCGTCCCAAGAATATCTTGGTCAACATCTATTTCTCCTGTAATATGACCTAAATAAGTTAAAGCTTCACGAATGTCCATGGCTAATAAATCGCCAGGAAGTCCCATGTCCATACCTTGTTTTATTTTGCCGATTTGTGAAAGCGTATTTTGCAGTGCTTCTAAGTGACGCGAATTGGTTACAATCGTGTCATCTTGATTGCTTCCTTTTAATTTGATTTGATGGATCAAATTTTCTTTTAAAGCCTCGATATTGTAGTGGTCTTTTGCCGATATTTCTAAATGTACAACATCTTTAAACTCCTGTTTGATAGCATCAGAAATGGATGATTCGTTATTGTTTACATCAATTTTATTCGCTACATTAAACAAGATTTTACCACGTCGTTGCAAATCATCTAATTGATTGGCAATTTGGTTATCTGCTGTAATATTCGCGTCATACAAATAAATGATAATTGTTGCATTGTCAATTTTTTCAAATGTTTTTTCTATTCCAATACGTTCGATACTGTCACCAGCTTCACGAATCCCTGCGGTATCAATGAAACGAAATCCAACACCGTCAATATAAATAGTTTCCTCGATTGTATCTCGTGTTGTTCCTTCAATGTCCGAAACAATGGCACGTTCTTCGTTTAATAAAGCATTCAACAAAGTAGATTTACCTGCATTGGGTGCTCCGACAATAGCAACAGGAACTCCATTTTTAATCACATTTCCAAATGAAAAAGAATCAGCTAAACGTTTAAGAATCGATTGTAATTGGTTTAATAAATTATAAAATTGCGATCGATCTGCAAATTCGACGTCTTCTTCAGAAAAATCCAACTCCAATTCCATCAAAGCAGCAAAGTTGATCATCTGTTCTCTCAAATCTTTGATTTGATTCGAGAAACCACCACGCATTTGTTTGATGGCAATTTCGTGTGATGCTTTCGAGTCTGAAGCAATCAAATCGGCTACAGCTTCTGCTTGTGTTAAATCCATTTTGCCGTTCCAAAAAGCGCGGAATGTATATTCTCCTGGATTGGCATTACGAATGCCAATTTTATTTAATAGTTCTAATACTTTTTGTTGGATATAAATTGAGCCATGTGTCGAAATTTCGACAACATCTTCACCCGTATAAGAATGCGGATTTTTGAAAATAGAAAATAGCGCTTCATCAACAATGGTATCGCCGTCCATCACATAACCCAAATGTATAGTATGAGAAGAAGCTTCATTCAAAGATTTAGTAGCATTAAATTTTGATTGATAAATCTGAGCAACTTTAGAAATTGCTTCTGGTCCAGAAATACGAATAACCGCTATAGCGCCCATTCCATTGGCTGTTGCCAATGCACAAATTGTATCGTTGTTTAGCATATTGCAAATTTACAATTTTATTGGGAGAGATGAAATTATTTGACAAATCTTAATAAAAAGTTAAAATATGATTTTTAAATCATTTTAAATAAGTGTTAACGTTATAAAAAAAACAATATATTAGAGTGTTTTTAATGGTGTTAACATTTATTTATGTTAATATTTTCTTATGATATTTCTTTCAAATGATTAAATTTGAATGCCCTTACCTTCTGAAAATTCAATTAGAAATAATTGAATTTTTGGAAATAATATTTACAATTATTACTTAATCAATAAATGATTTAGTGAAATATCTTATAAAATCAGCAGTAATAACCATTACTGCTGATTTTTTTTATTTCGAATTGTAGCTCGCTCTCACTGTGATCTGAGCTGTTTTTTGTCGAGAAATTGTATTAAACGATCCACCTGCCGAATATTCTTCATTGTCATTTTTTCCTGTAATCTGGAAAATTCCTAAATCGGCTTGTTTTAATTTTCCTAAACTCGATCCAGATTTTGTAGCAATATTTTCTGCTCGTTGTTTCGCATTTTCAGAAGCCTGTGCAATTAATTCTAATTTCAAATCTTCTAATTTTGAGTAATAATAATTAGGACTCGAAGAACTTAATTCAATTCCTTGACTAATTAAATTTGAGATTTCGCGCGAAGCTTTTTCAATTTTATCCAATTCTTTTGACTCAATTGTGGCGTCTTGCGATAAATTGTAGCCTGTAAATTGACTGAAAGAATTACCATTAGAATCGCTTCCATATTGAAAATCTTTTGTGATATTCACCGCTTCAAATACAATTTCATTTGGTTTGATTCCTTGCGAAATGAGAAAGTTTTTTACAATTACCTGATCAGTTTTTAATTGATCCGAAGCAACTTTCAAATCAAAATCTTTTCGACTAAAAGTAGCTCGCCATTTGACTAAATCAGCATCAAAGTTTTTCAATGCATTTCCTGTCACATTAATGGATTCTGTTGTTTTGAATTTATATTTATAGGCATTTCCTAAAATACAAGCTGCGGCAATTAATCCGACGGCTAAAATAGAAGCGACAATAACTGAAAATTTATTCATAATAATATGTTTTTCAGTAAATATACGAAAAAATGAAAAACGATTATTCACTACTAATAGTGAAGTTATGCCAATAAAATAGGAAAATCTTGATTGATAATAAAAATGACTAAATTTCCTTCAGAATAATCAATAGTCACTAAATCTTCTGTAGCTTTATTGCGCGTTCCAATACGAGAAAGTAAGTTTAAATCTTCGTTGTTTAATGGATATTCTAAACCTTTTGTGACTATATTTTTACATTCAGGAAAGGGTAGAAGTGAAATTGTTCTTCCAAAATAACCTTCTAATTTTGTTTCTTTTTCTGCGAAAAAATAATGGCTATAATTATCGTAAAATAAAATATTGATTTGATTTTTAAAACGAAAAGCAGCATTTAAATTTCCGATAAAATGGTCTTGTTGTCGACCACTTGCACCAAAAACATCAACATGTTCAAATCCTTTATCAATAATGATTTGCAATGCTTTTGCAAAATCGGTGTCGTTTTGTTCTGGTGTCGATATAACCTCAATTCCAGCAGGAAAATCATTCTGCTGTGTTGAATCAAAATCGCCCGAAATAACATCGGGCGTTATATTTAATTGCTGTAAATAATGAAAAGCTCCATCTGTACAAAAAATAAGATCATAATCTGTAGCAGTTGGAAAAATGGTTGGAATTTCACCATTCAGAAATAAAAGTGCTTTGTTATTCACCTGGAATCCATTTTACTTCTTCGTGATTATTATCTGCGGCAATTTTACGACCTAATACAAATAGATAATCAGAAAGTCGATTTAAATATTTTTGTAATTCAGAACGAATATCTTCTACTTCAGCTAATCCAACTGTTAAACGTTCTGCGCGACGACAAATGCAACGTGCCACATGTGCGTGTGATGCAGCTTGGTTTCCACCTGGAAGAATAAAATGTGTCAATTGTTCTAATTGTCCTTCCAAATCATCAATCCATTCTTCTAATTGTACAATATCTTCTTCGGAAATAGTCTTCGGAATACGAGGTTTACCATTTGCTAAATATAATTTATCGACTGGTGTAGCTAATTCTGCACCAAGATTGAATAAATCTTTTTGGATAATTATAATTTCTTCCTCCAATGCAGGATCGATTTCATAAGAACGGATTAACCCTAAATAAGAATTTAATTCATCAACTGTTCCGTATGAATCAATTTTTAAACTATTTTTTGAGACACGAGTTCCACCATATAAACCTGTTGTTCCTTTGTCTCCTGTTTTTGTATATACTTTCATGTGATTTCAACTAACTAATAATTATCGAAGATAAACATTTTATTGCAAATTTTTAGGTAAAAGAGGTTTTGTTAAAAAGTGATACCCAACTGCAACAATAATTAATACAACGAATGTTAGAATCCATAAAACATCAAATCCGTACGATGTTGCAATATGCGTTCCGAGGAATGGAGAGATTATAAATGCAGCTGCATTCGACATTCCATTTAAGCCCATATAAGCACCACGATTATTTCTTTGAGCTCGGAAAGCCGTAACGGTAGACATTAAGGGTAAAACCAACATTTCACCAATAGACATCATAAAAATGGCTACATATAGCATACCGATGGTATGATTGAAACTGAAAATAGAATAACTAATTGCGGTTATAAAAGAACCAAATACCAAGAGTTTAGTAATGGTGTATTTTTTTTCGGTATAATGGATCAATAACATTTCAAAAACCACAATGATAATTCCACTGAATCCCATTAATAGTCCAATTTCTGATTGCGTCATTTGAACGACATCTTTATAGAAAAGCGGAAGTGTGTTTAGAATTTGGAAAAATGCAACCGAAAATAATAAACATATAATATTGAATAAAATAAAAGGCATGTCGGTATATGCATTACGTTCTTTTACTTCTTTTTGTTCGATTTCTTTTACATCGTCTTCTACCATGTTTCGTTCTTTTCTACCATAGAAAAAAGAAACGAATACAATTCCTGCGATAAGTGCTGCTCCTGCATTACAATAGAAGAGCAAATCGTACGAATAATTGGATAAGAATCCACCCATCGATGGTCCAATAGAAAAACCTAAATTAATTGCCATACGGTTTAAAGAAAATGCACGGGTAATGTTTTGTTTTTTAGCATAACGTGTAATGGCAACCGAGTTAGCTGGACGAAACATTTCGCTTATTGTACTTAAAATAAGCATGATGATTGAAAACGATAAGACCGTTGAAAAATAAGGCAAGATTAAAAATAAGGGCGCACTCAAAAATAAACTTAAAGCTTGTACTTTGAAGTTACCAATTTTATCAGTAATCCATCCGCCAAGCCATGAACCTAAAACTGCTCCAATTCCATAACAACTTAAAACAATTCCAGATTGTTCTAAACTAAAATCAAGTTCAGAAATCAAATAAATTCCTAAAAAAGGTAAAACCATCGAACCCATCCGATTTAACAACATGACGATGGCTAACATCCAAGATTCCTTCGATAATCCACTATAAGCGTCAATGTAAATTTTCAGAATTTTTTTCATCTCCTCATTTTCTTTAAAAAAGTGGTACAAAGTTAAGTTCTTTTTTCGCAAAAATTCGTTTATTTATCAAGCTTTCTGATATTCTTTGACTACTTTTGATACCACTAATAAAATAAACTCATCACTATGCTATTTTATCACTTCATTCTAAAGATCTTAATTGTCATCAATGGGCTTGGAGCTGCCTCTGGATTGGTTGTAGATAAACGCTATGTTTATACTATTTCTGATGATAATCCACATTTATTTGTCTACGATAAGAAGAAAAAAGAAGTTGAAAAAATAAATTTGAATCCTGAAGTAAAGTCTGAAGGAAGCCATAAAAAAGATAAACCAGATTTTGAAGCAATTACGAAATACAAAGATCATTTATATATTTTAGGTTCAGGATCAAAAGAAAATCGTTTCGATTTGATTTCATATAATCTTAAAACGAAGCAAGTAGAAAATAAAACGTATCGTGATCTTTTTGAAAAGTTTTTAAGTGTTTCGAAATTATCTAAAAAAGATTTTAACATCGAAGGTATCATTACAGATGGACATTGTACTTATTTTTTTAACAGAGGAAATGGACCTGCTGCTGCAAATGGAATTTATAGAGTGGGAGGTGCTTTAAATGATTTGAAAAATAAACCAATTGACTATTTTCCAATTACATTACCAAAATTAAATAACGAAATCACAACTTTTTCTGATGCGATTATGGTTGATGGTAAAATATTGTTTACGGCAACGGTAGAATCTAAAAGTACAACTCAGTTTAATGGAGAAATAAAAGGCTCTATTATTGGCGAGTTGGATTTAGCGATTATGGAGGTTACACGTTGGCAAAAAATATCAGACGATAAGAAAATCGAAGGATTAGCGTTATACAAAGAATCTCGAAAAAACTATACCTTGTATTTGTGCGAAGATAATGATGATGATTCGAAAAATGCATCGATTTATATCTACAAATATCAAAAAGAACTTTAAATTTTAGAATAACGATGATCAAAATACGGACATTGATTTTCGATTTATTCTTAAAAAATTGTGAAAGTATTTTCAAGACTATTATATTTGTCCGTCAAAATTTATTTATCAATTAAACATTATGCGAGGAAGATGGCTCATTGCAGCATTTGCAATCATTTTAAGTCTCTTGTGTATCAGACAACTAAGTTATACTTGGTACACCACTAAAGTAGAGAATGAGGCTGCGCGTTTGGCGAGTAAGCCAGAAGACGAACCAAGAATTTTAGATAGCTTGGCTCAGCATCCTCTTGATTTAGGAATTATCAAGTACGATTACGAGTATGCTAAAAACAATGAAATCAATTTAGGATTAGATTTGAAAGGTGGTATTAACGTAATTTTACAAGTTTCTGAAAGAGATTTATTACTAAATTTATCAGCGAAAAGTCAAAATCCAATGTTGGCAGCAGCTTTGGACGCTACTGATAAAGCCCAAAAAACAAACGGTAACGTACCTTATGTAGAATTATTTTTTCAAGAGTTTGATAAAATAAAAGGAGGAACAAAATATGCAGCTGCGGATTTGTTTGGTAACAAAAACAATGCAGATAAAATTGCTTATAACGCTTCTGACGATCAGGTAAAAGAGGTGATTCGTAAAGATATCGAAGCTAAAGTTGCCACTGCATATGATGTAATTAAGTCTCGTATCGACCAATTTGGAGTTGTAGAACCAGTTGTTCAACGATTAGGAGATAAAGGTGATGGACGTATCTTGGTAGAATTACCAGGTGTTTCTGATACTGACCGTGTAAAAAAATTATTACAATCTACAGCAAAATTAGAGTTTTGGCAGGTTGTTCGTCAAGATCCAACAGTTTTACAATATTTTTCTGGTGTAAATACAGAAAAGTACAATGTAAAAAATGACAAAGGACAAACGATTAAATCGTTAGCTGAAGTTATGCAACCAACAGGTTCTAATGCGAGTTTTGTTGTAAATGTTAAAGATACCGCTGTTGTAAATCGTGTGTTACAAGACAAAAGTTTTGTGCCTGGTTTACCAGCAAACATCAGAGGATATAAATATTCTTGGGCGAATAAGCCAATGAATTTAGGAAATCAAGCTAATGATAAATCAGCGCCTAAATTATTAGAATTTTATGTTTTAAAAGGGAAAAATGGTTCTCAAGAGCCATTAATTGAAGGTGATAAAGTAGTTTCAGCTTCTGCAGATCGTAACCCAGGCTCTATTACAAATGAACCAGTAGTTTCGATGCAAATGAATCCAGTAGGCGCACAAGAATGGGCACGTATTACGGACGAATTAAAACCTTCTTCAATTGATCGTGACGGTCAAGGTGTTGCAATTGTGTTAGATAATATGGTGTATTCTGCACCGAATATTAAAAACCAAATTACAGGAGGTAACTCTCAAATTTCGGGTAACTTTACGTTAGAAGAAGCAAAAGATTTAGCAAATATTTTACAAGCAGGTTCTTTACCAGCTTCATCTAAAATTGTTTCAGCGGAGGTTGTAGGACCTTCATTAGGACAAGAAGCAATTAACAGTTCTTTGATTGCATTTGGTTGTGCGTTTACATTGGTATTAATCTGGATGTTGTTCTACTACAGCCGTGCAGGTATCTATGCGAACATAGCATTAATCGTTAACTTATTATTCTTATTAGGATTCTTAGTTTCATTAAAAGCTACTTTATCTTTACCAGGTATCGCCGGGATTATCTTGACGTTGGTAACAGGAATGGACGCGAATATCTTAATTTACGAACGTGTAAAAGAAGAATTAAGAAAAGGAAAATCATTACGACAAGCAGTAGATTTTGCTTACTCTTGGAAAGGTGCTTTCTCTGCAATTATTGATGCGAATTCAACATCATTTATCACAGCTTTAATTTTATTCTTCTTTGGTAAAGGTCCAGTTGTAGGTTTCGCAACAACGTTTATGATCGGTATTTTTACTTCTACATTTACAGCGATTTTTATTACCCGCTATTTTGTAGAAGGTCGTTTAGCAAAAGGAAAATCAGTTCCTTTCTATACATCTTTTACAGCGCATTGGTTACAAAATATCAAAGTTGACTTATTAAAAACAAGAAAGATTTCGTATGCGATTTCAGCTGTTTTAACTACTGTAGCATTGATTTCTATTTTCACAAAAGGATTTGATATGGGTATCGAGTTTCAAGGTGGACGTACATATACAGTTCGTTTTGATAAACATGTAGATCCTCAGCAAATTTCTGAAAGTTTAGGTGATGTCTTTGTTTTGGACGGAGAAAAAATGCAACCTCAAGTAAAAACATATGGTGGTCAAAACCAAGTAAAGATTACAACTGCATACAAAGCAGATGAGGATGGAACTAATGTAGATGACGAAATAAAAGATAAATTATATACAGGGCTTAAATCTTATTTACCAGCAAATATGTCTGAGAAAGATTTCTCAGAAGATAATGCGACAATAGGTTTAATGTCTTCTGCAAAAGTAGGTCCTACAATTGCTGATGATACGACAAGAGCTTCATTTATTGCAGTTTCTTTAGCATTAGTAGCAATTTTCTTCTACTTAATCATCATGTTCAAACGTTGGCAATTCTCATTATCAACTATCATTGCTTTGGCGCATGACGTAATTATTGTATTAGGTGTTTTCTCTTTATTTAAAGGTGTTTTACCATTCAATATGGAGATTGACCAAGCCTTTATTGCTGCGATTTTGACAGTAATTGGTTATTCGATGAATGACTCGATTATTATCTTGGATCGTATTCGTGAAAACTTAACAGTTGAGAAAAACCATAAATTGTATAATATTATTAATATTTCTACATCAGAAACATTATCTCGTACAATCAATACGTCTTTATCAACGTTCTTAATCGTATTAATCATCTTTGCATTTGGTGGAGAATCAATCAAAGGATTTATGTTTGCGAAATTGATTGGTATTGTAATTGGTACTTTCTCATCTATTTTCGTTGCATCTCCTTTATTGTACGACTTTACGAAAAAAGGTCAAATGAATAAATAAGATTCAATTTTAAATAAATTTTAAGAAAGCCATCAGAGAAATTTGATGGCTTTTTTTCTTTTACTCCATTTAGATTTTATACATTTGTTTTGTGAATAGTTTAGTAATATACCCAGCGTTTTTAGACTTTCAAGAAGTCGTGATTATTATGGTAGTTGCCGTGGTAATTTTTGGACCAGATAAAATTCCGGAAATTGCACGTGGTTTGGGAGCTGCAGTACGAAAACTGAAAGAAGCTTCAGAAGATATCAAACAAGAAATTATGAATCCTGTTCAGGAAGTAGATCCAACAAAGGACATTCAAAATACAATTAATGAATTAAATCCATTGAATGAAGTGAAAGAAACTTTTCAAAAAATTAATCCAATGGAAGATTTCCAAAAATCGTTTGAAGAGGTAAGTAATCCAGTTGATGAATTACACAATGCCATTCATCAAGAGAATACTGTCGAAACAGCTTTGAGAGATACAGATTCACCAACAATGAAGCCTGTAGATCCAGTTCAAGATATAGAAACTCCAACTTCAACTGAACCAATTGCAGAAGAACCTGTAGAACCAGTTGTTGAAGAACCTACGATTATCAAGGAACCAAAAACTGTCGATGAAGCATTAGGATTAGGTGGATCAGTAAGTAGATAATGATACAAGATTTTTTTGATTGGGACGTACAAATATTTTTGTATTTCAATAATTTAGGTATAGAAAGTTGGGATTGGTTTTGGTTATTGGTTACCAATAAAAAAACGTGGATTCCGCTTTATGTCATATTTCTTGTTTTGTTGTACATTAAACTTGGATGGAAAAAGACATTATTAGCCGGAATTTGTGTTGCGTTAATGATAACGTGTGCTGATCAATTTACCAATATCCTAAAAAATTCTTTCCAACGTTATAGACCATGTTATACAGAATCTATTCAAGGCTTATTCCGTCCAATAGATTGTGAGGGGAGAGGTCGTTTTGGTTTTACATCTGCTCATGCTTCTAATCACATGGCGATTGCTATTTTTATGGGAATTATTTTAAGACGCTATTACAAATGGTTATTGTATGTTTTAATTGTTTGGGCATTAATGGTTGCTTACAGTAGAGTATATGTTGGTGTACATTTTACAGGTGATATATTTTTCGGAACCTTAATCGGTGTATTTTTCTCTATCATATTCCTAAAAATATATTATTTCTTGGAAAAAAAATATTTGCAGAATATCTAAAATAAAATTGACTAAATCAATACATATCAAAAAAGTCTATAACAAATTGTTATAGACTTTTTTAGTAAACTTAATTAAGTTATTAATACAATTATGTAAAATAGAAATAAAACTATTCGATTGTTTCGTCCAGTTTCTTAGGCTTTTTCTTCAAACGAAGAGCTTTCTTTTTTGCTAAGAATGAATTCAAATCTTCATCAATTTCAGTAGAATTTTCATCACCCAAAAGATAGCCCCAAGGTTTTAGTTCGGTCACATTATCAAAAACAATTTTCATCAACGCAAGGATTGGTATAGATAACAACATTCCCATAATTCCCCAAGTCATTTCGCCAATAACCAAACCAATAATGACAATTAGTGAATTTATTTTTACTTTAGATCCTACAATTTTTGGCATCACAACATTTCCGTCAATTGCGTGAATTGCAATGAAAGCAATTAATACAAAAAATAATTTTGAGGTAGACATTGTTGCGAAGGTGATGATAAGCGTTACGATTAATGAAATAATAATCCCAACATACGGAACAACGTTAAGTACTCCTGTTAAAATAGCCAATACAAATTTATATTTGAGCCCAAGAATCGAAAATGCAATAAATGATAAAATTGAAACTATTAGCATCTGTAAGAATAAGCCAATTAAATATTGTTTGACCATTTTTTGAATAGATGTAATCACATTATATACTTGATCGTGCGTATTCGAATTGAAAGCGTAATAAAGGAATTTAACCAAATGTCCACGGTAAATAAGCAAGAAAACGATGTATAAAAAAGTAAATAAAACGGTTACAGTCATTGACGACACGATTGAAAGTACCTTTTCTATGACAATTGTACTTGTCTCGATAGTGGTTTTTACATTTTTTGTCAAATATTCCATTTGCGCATGCGAATTAATACCAAACGTGTGATGAATCCATTTCTGTAAATCGATAAAAGCTTCAATTATCTGCATCTGAAAAACAGGCCATTCATTCGCTATATCAGCCATTTGTATGGCGATTAAATAGAAAATTCCTAATATAAATGCTGCAAATAATAGAGTTGTTATGATACTTGAAATTGCTCTTGGAAGAAACAAATATCTTTCGAAAAAAGTAGAAATAGGCGATAGTAATATCGAAATTAAGAAGCCTAAAATTAATGGAACTAAAATCGCTTTACCTATTATTGATATATATGTTAAACAAATGATTGACAATAATGTGCAAGTTAGTTTTAAATAAAAAGGCCATTTTCTAATGACTTCCATAATGTAAAGTATTTTATGTTGACAATATTATAAAATTGATTCTATAAATATAGTTTTATTTTGTTAGATAATATTTGATTGTATAGTTTATTTCATTAAAAAAACCACGTTGTAAAAACGTGGTTTTCAGTATATAATGAAAGATGATTATTTTTTCTTCGTCTCTTTATTTTCTTCAATAATAGTCATTTCATCAATCAAACGTTGTGCATTTGCATATTTGTCAACTACCCATAAAATATAACGAGCGTCAACCATAATATTACGACAAATTTCTGGATCATAATTTAAATCTGACATAGTTCCTTCCCAAACACGGTCAAAGTTCAATCCGATTAATTCTCCTTTTGCATTTAATGCTGGAGAACCAGAGTTTCCTCCTGTTGTATGATTGGTTGCGATAAAGTTTACAGCTAATTTACCGTCTTTATCAGCATATTTACCATAGTCTTTGTTGTCATATAAACTAACCATTTGTTTTGGTAAATCATATTCGTAATCTCCAGGAACATATTTTTCCATTACGCCATCCATGTGTGTTACAGGTTCGTAATAAACCGCATCACGAGGTTGATAACCATCAACTTTACCATATGTTACACGTAAAGTAGAATTCGCATCTGGGAAGATTTTTTTATCTGTAAATACATCCATTTGCGCTTTCATATAGGTACGCATCAATTTGTTGATCTTATCTTGATTCGCTAAATAGGTAGGCGTTACATTTGTTTGATTCGATTCTAAAACAATACGAACTTGACTAATCAATGCATCTTCTTTTAGCGCTTTAATAAATTCAGCATCGTTTTCAGCTAAAGCTTTGATATTACCTAAAAGAGATTGTCCATTCATTTTTTTCGTTCCGTTAATCACCGAGTTTCCTAAAGCAGTTTTAATGTTTGCTGCAGTTGTATTCGGTAATAATTTTTGTGGAACTACTTTGAAATAATTATCAGCCAAATCAGAAGAAATTGTTTTGTCTAATTCTGGATTATAATCCTTGTGCATAGACGCTACCGTATTCAACGCTTTTGCTTTTGTTTCAGCATAATTTTTTTGCCCTACAGCATTCAAAATATTATTCAACGTTAAAGCCATTCTGAACGTTTCTGAATTTGAGAAAAACGACTCAGAGAACATAGTGTTCGCTAAATTATAATCTTGATTTGCTTTATTCACGTCATTTAATTCAGAAATAATGTTCGCATATTGAGCGTTTAATTTCGAATTTTTAGCAATACGATTCATAAATTCTTGTTCGTATTGTTGACGTTTTTCTACCGCTTTCGAACGATTAAGCCCTAAAACTTCACCAATCCATTTTTTGTGTGCATTCGAAATACGTGCTTGTTTAGACGCATACGCAATACGAGTTGCATTGTCTTCTCGCATTTTTTTATCGATGTGCGATAATGCAATTGTACGAACATTAATACGTGCCGGATTGATGACATCTTTGATTTGTTTGATAGAAGAAGCTGGTAAATATTCGTCCGTTACACCTGGAAAACCATAAACAAACGTGAAATCGTCTTCGTTAATTCCCGAAATATTAATTGGTAAGTGATGTTTTGGTTTGTAAGGTACATTGTCTACTGAATATTCTGCAGGTTTATTGTTTTTATCCGCATAGATTCTAAACATAGCAAAATCTCCAGTATGACGTGGCCAAACCCAGTTATCGGTATCATTTCCATATTTACCAATTGCTGACGGTGGTGCACCAACTAAACGTACGTCTTTGAACGTTTCTGTTGTAAATTGGTAGTATTTATTTCCTTTATAGAAAGGTTTAATGAAAACTGTTTGGTACGATTCTTTTTTGCTTTTTGCATTAAAATCTTCGCTATTTTTTTTGATGATTTTGTTACGTTCTTCTTCAGACATATTCTCATTCACACCTTTTAAAATAGCTGTAGTTACATCTTTTATATCAATGATAAAAGTCGCTGTTAACCCTTCGTTTGGTAATTCGTCTTTTAACTCTTTAGCCCAAAAACCATCTGTTAAATAATCATTTTCTAAAGATGAATGCGCTTGAATTTCTCCATAACCACAGTGATGATTAGTTAATAATAAACCATTTGGAGAAATAACTTCAGATGTACAACCACCACCAAAATGCGCAACTGCATTATTGATACTTTTATCTCCAGTACTGAAAATGTCTTTTGATGAGATTTTCAATCCCATGTCTTTCATTTCCTTTTCATTCAATTCTGTCGGAATCCACATTCCTCCACCTTGTTGTGCAAACGCATTGAAACTTGCAAACAAAGCCATTAAAATAGACCCTTTAACGAATAGTTTCTTCATTTTTATTTGATTATTTTATTGTATCGATTTCTTAGATTTTCAAAGATAAAGAAATTTACATAAAACCAACTTGATTTCTTAAAACCATTGTAAATAGTGAGTTTTTAAGGATTAATTTTTAATATTTTTGAGCATTAAATGTAGATAAATGAAAAGAGTACTGTTAGTTGGTTTAATAGCTTTAGGATTGCAATCGTGCACTATAAAAGAAGAATATGTTATTTATGAAGATGGAAAAATTGATTATAATTATTCGTTAAATGGCAATGATTTAAAATCATATATTCAAGATGAAGGTGGTTACAATTCACTTTTGAATGAAAAAAAAGAGGTGGTAGAGAACTTAAAAAAAGGATTAACAATTGAATCATTGCATAAAATAATGATTGAAGATGAAGATTTTTTGAATGATAAAAGGAGTAATGCAATCGCTTATTTTGAGGAAAATAAATTACTATATGAAAAATTTAAACAGCATAAAGTATATATTGATTTTAATGAATTAACGTATTCAACCGAGTTAAATTCAGTATCAACTGTCATCAGTAAAGAAAGTGAAGAGTTGAATACGTTTTTATTCAATTTGTTTATAGCGATTGATAATCCATTCAATACAAATTATTTAAACAATCAGAAGAATATAAATTCAACCAGTACCGAAATTGTATTTAATAAAGAAGATTTTAAGACTTTAGTCAGTGGCTTAATGCCGAATTTTGATGCTGGAACGGGAGATAATATGGTGTATAATAATATGTTTAATTATCAATTAATTATTCATGCGCCAACTAAAATAGTAAGTAGTACAGTTGAAGATGCCAATTTCTCCTTGGACCAAAAAACGATTCGACTAAATTTTACATTCAATGATATTATTTCGGGTAAGAATAAATCAGCCAAAATTACCTATTAAACGCATAGTTTCGTAAATTTGATTTTCGAAACACATTGTAAAATGAAACAAATTGTCGAGTTCCAAGATTTGGGAATGAACAGAAATTACCAAGAAATATGGGATTATCAAGAAAGTCTTTTAGCCGAAAATATAGCCGCAAAACAGTACAACAGAGCACAAGAAAAGGAGGGAGGAACTGATTTTAAGAATACCAAAAATCATTTGCTTTTCGTAGAACATCCGCATGTTTATACACTTGGGAAAAGTGGTCATTTAGAAAATATGTTGGCGTCGAGCGATAAGTTAAATGAAATTCAAGCAACATTTGTTAAAACGAATCGTGGTGGCGATATTACGTATCATGGACCGCAACAATTGGTTGGGTATCCGATTATGGATTTAGAAAATTTTAAACCCGACATTCATTTGTATATGCGCAATTTGGAAGAAGTAATCATCAAAACAATTGCAGAATATGGTTTAAAAGGTGTTCGTTCTCAAGGAGAAACAGGTGTTTGGTTAGACGTTGGTCGACCTTATGCGCGCAAAATTTGTGCAATGGGAGTTAAAGCTTCTCGTTGGGTTACGATGCATGGTTTTGCTCTTAATGTGAATACAGATATGCGTTATTTTGAATATATTGTTCCATGTGGAATCCAAGATAAAGCCGTTGCGTCATTAGAAAGAGAGCTCGGTCATCAGGTAGATATGAACGAAGTAAAAGCGTTTACGAAAAAACATTTTGCTGAAGTTTTTGATGTAGCCTATAAATAAACATTTCTAAGAATAAAAATTATAGTAAAGACCGTTTTTTGTAAAACGGTCTTTTTTATTGGTTTTTAATTTGTTATAAACACTTCAATTAAATGTTTTTCATTTTCGACTATTTTTTAATTTTTTGTTAAAGAATAATTATAAATTTAGCACTTATAAAGAAACGTAATAATGGAAAATAACCAAATCAAAACGAATTATCCAGCGCTCTATACACTGATAATCGTCTTTTTTTTCTGGGGTTTTATTGCCGCAGGTAACAATATTTTTATTCCTTTTTGTAAAAATTATTTCAATTTAGATCAATTTCAATCACAATTAATCGACTTTGCATTTTATACTGCGTATTATGTAGGTGCTTTGCTTTTGTATATTTTTGGCGTTGTAAAAGGTAAAGATCTTGTTGGGCAATGGGGATATAAAAGAAGTATTGTTTACGGACTTTTGTTTTCTGCAATAGGAGCTGGCGCAATGATTATTGCGGTTCAAATTAATGTATATACAGCAATGTTAGTGGGGTTATTTATTGTAGCGTTAGGCTTTTCTTTGCAACAAACAGCGGCCAACCCTTTTGCTGTTCTTTTGGGAGATCCTAAAACAGGAACTTCACGTGTAAATTTAGGTGGAGGAATCAATTCCTTTGGAACAACAATTGGTCCGTTAGTAATTGGTTTTGCATTGTTTGGTACTTTTGAACATGTTTCGGATGACGCGATAAAAAGTTTACCACTTACAAAAGTAGAATATCTATACATTGGTGTTGGATTATTGTTTGTTATTGCAGCAGGAATTTTCTTTTTCTCAAAAAAAGTTCCAGATGGTATCAATAACGAACCAATGGAAAAATCTAACAAAGCATTAACAACATTAATTGTAATGACAATTTTATTGTTTGTAATGTTTGTACCAGTATTTTTGAGTTATAAAAGTGATGAGGCTTTAAAAATTGAAGAATTAAGCAGATTAATTGAAGCTAATCAAAATGTAGAATTAGTCAATCAATATAAAGCAGAAATTGCAACAATCAAAGAACCATTAGAAATGTATCGTATGTCATGGTTATTTGGTGCTTTAGCAGTCGTAGTTGTAGGATTATTGTATGCTTATTTCAGCGCTTCAAAAAAGGCAGAAGGCTGGGGAGCGATGAAATATCCTCAATTAATTTTAGGAATGTTAGCCCTTTTTCTTTATGTTGGAGTAGAGGTCGCAATTGGCTCTAATTTAGGTGAATTATTAACATTGAAAGAGTTTGGTAGCCTAAGTTCTTCACAAATTACACCTTACGTGACGATGTATTGGGGAAGTATGATGATTGGTCGTTGGGCAGGTGCAATTAGTGCCTTCAATTTGACTAAATCAAAAAAACAATTGTTATTAATTATTGTTCCATTAATCGCTTATTCAATTATTATTGGTGTTAATACAATGGCTGGTTTCGATATGTCGCATTTGTATTATTATATTATATGTATTGCTTTACAAATTGTCGCATTCTTTTTATCAAAAGATAAACCAGCTCGTACATTATTAATTTTCGCAATATTTGGAGCAGTAGCAATGATTATTGGATTATTTTCTACAGGTATGACAGCTATCTATGCTTTCTTAGCAGGAGGATTAGCATGTTCTATTATGTGGCCAGCAATTTTCAGTTTATCAATTGTAGGATTAGGAAAATATACTGCGCAAGGATCTGCTTTTTTAGTAATGATGATTTTAGGAGGTGGAATTATCCCGCCAATTCAAGGAAAATTATCTGATATTATTGGAATTCATAATTCGTATATTATCCCATTATTTTGTTTTGCCTACCTTATTTTGTTCGCAATTATGGTAAAAGGATTTTTAACAAAACAAGGAATCAATATTGATGAATTAGAATCAGAAGGTAGTCATTAAAATAGTTTAAATTATGAAATAAAAAAAGCCGAGCAAAAGCTAGACTGCACCCAAAAGTTTGGACAGATTAAAAATTAATAATTATAAAAATGAGTTCGATATTGTATCGGGCTCATT